>JAFWKK010000033.1 GCA_017514235.1 Kiritimatiellia bacterium
CTCGGACCAGACGCACTGGGACGAGTTCTGGCGGCACAACGCGGGCGGGCTGAACGACCCCGCCGGCTCAACGCCGATTCTCGCCGCGCCCGGCAACCACGAGTACCACGGCTACTACGCCGCCGACGACTACGGCGAGCGCGGCATGAGGAAGTTCCTCTCCTACTTCGAGTTCGAGCCGAACGGCGCGGCGGTGGAGCCTGACCGGCAGGAACGCTTCCACCGTCTTGACTACGGGCCCGTCGCCATGATCTTCATCGATACGAACAACGGCGAGGATTACTATCCCGATACCACCAGTGACGATGTCAATCGCGAGAACGGGACCCCGAACATGCGCGACACCACCCAGCCGCTCTGCCAGGACAAGTGCCGCGCACCCGACTTCAATCCCGGGTCCGCGCAGTACCAGTGGCTCGAGAAGCAGTTGTCCGACGCCCAGAAAAACAAGAAGTTCACGTTCCTCGTCTGCCACCAGTGCCCGTTCTCCGTAGGCTACCACGGCCGGCTTAACGGCGAGTATGGCACTGAAAGCAGCAAAGAGTACCTTTCCGGCGCGGCGACGCGCTGCCTAACCAATCTCGTGTTCAAGTACGGCGTGGACGCGTGGCTGTGCGGGCACGATGAGATGTACGAGCATTCACGGCTGACCGGGACGGAGACGCTTCCCGATGGTTCCAAACGCAGCCATACGATTAACGTCTATGACGTGGGCATGGGCGGCGACGGGTTGCGCGGCTGCAACCGCACCGGACGGCCTAATCCATACGAGGTGTACCGGGCGCACGTCGACGCGCCGGAGGTGTACGACTCAAACGGCACGCTCCTCTCCGGCGGCAAGCACTACGGGCACATGGAGGTGAACGTGACCACCAACTCCGACGGGCTGTGGACGGCCACGCTCACCCCGGCTTACGTGTTCGTTTCCAAGAACGCCACGACAGGCAAGCTGACCTTCGAGCGGCGGACATATCCCGACGAAGTCGTTATCACGAACGTTCCTCCTCCGGAGCGCAGCGGACTGCACGTCAAAATCTGCTGCACCACCCACTGAGATCAGGCCTCTAAATGCCCTCTATCTCGTCCACCACGGCAAGCGTGTGGGCGTCTTCTGCAAAGGCGTAGGGCGGCTCGACGCCCTTTTCCACATAATCAAAGAACGCGCGTATCTCGTCCGCATAGGCATTCTCGATTATGTTGGCGTTGTAGCGTCCGTCCTGCACGACGTCGTTATAGAGTCTTACGGGCTTCAGTGCCTTTGCCCCAAGGTCGTAGGCGGCGAGCGAATCGGGCGTACCCTCCCAGAAGATGTGCAGCTTCTCGGAAAAGACCTCCAGCCGACGCAGCCCCTTGCGGGATACGACGTCCTGGCAGTACATTCCCTTGCATCCGCCCTCGTGCCGTATGGATATCATGTAGAAATCGGGGAAGTCTATGTCAAGCGAGGTCAGCCTGCCGCTCATCACCTGCACGGACTCAATCCTGCCGAACGCCTTTTCAATCCACGGCAACTCCACGCACAAGATCTCGCGACAGCCGTTCGTCTCCTTCTTTGCGGCGAAGAAGCCGTGGTAGTCCTCCCACGGGTGCCAGTCCGGAAGATACTGTCCACAATGGTAGATGTAGTTCACGGGAGCGCCGCGCACCGCATCGGCAATGTAGCGCATCTCGCGGCGGTAGACCGGAGTGGAGGAGATGAAGAGCTTCACACCCTTCTCCTTCGCCTTCGCAACAGCCTCGGCATACCAGGCCCCGAGCAGGTTTATCTCCATGAACACGTCAAGCCCTGCGGCGATGCACTCCATAACGGCAGGACCATGGCTCGCCGGAGCGGTGCAGAGGAACGCCGCCTGAGGCTTCGCGACAGAGATCGCCTCGGCAAGCGTCTCGAACGTGCGTATGCCGAACTCCTTCTCCACCTGCGCCCGGCGTTCCGCCGAGCGGTTCACGCCGACGATCTCAGGACCGTCCGGCATCGCCTGCATGAGGCGGATGCGCCGCCGCCCCATGGAACCAAGTCCGATTACGACAACTTTCATGGAAAAGATTATACCAAAACCGCCACTCGCAAAAGTTTCATGGATTATTTACCGCAGAATGAAAACGTCTGCCGTCATCTGCGCGACACCAAATTGTCGGCGACATCACTGTTGCTCGATTCCACGCGAGAAAAGCTGGCCAAGCTGCTTAAGGCGATTCCCGACGATCGCCTGCTCCAGCCCAGGCACAAAAAGCGACCCCTGCGTCTCATAACCCTCTTCTCTCAATGCTGCGTCAGTAGGCAGATAGCCGAAGTTTCCGTTGACGATGCAGGCCGGCACCGTCATCTTGAACGGAGACTTATCCTTGAGCGTCGTAGACATTCTGCCTGCTTTCTGTAGAGCCCGTCCCCAACAGAATCACTAATCATCCTTTAGTCCAATATAGCTGGGACCACCGGCGGCAAGATAGCCGCCCGACTTGCCGGAAACATCCTTCGAGACCCAGAACGCATAGAGCGTAGCGACCTTCATCCTGAAGCGGAAGCGCACGGGCTTGCCAGCGAAACGAGAAATATCGCCACCCTTCCACGTCACAGCCTGCTTTGTCGAATCCACGCGCATCATCCCATTGCAGTCCGCCGCCGTGTAACCCGGGAATGGCCTACCGTCCACATCTAAGACCTCTGCCAACAACGTTCCGAACCTCGCATCAGCATTAACGAAAAAATGCGAACCAGAAAACACGACAGGACGTGTGACGACATCTCCCGCACCATCCGCCACCATGCCAGCGAATCCATCGCGGCGCAACTTGGCGATGCCCACAGAGAAATTGGCGTGCATGCCGTTGTCGATTCCGCCCTTTGCAGTGCTGTCTCCGCGCGCCCCTACATAGTAGAACCACAGCTGCTCGTCATTGATAACAAACCCGCTGGAACACGGCCCGAGATAGCCAGTATCCCATGCACCACTTCCCCAATCCGAATCCGCAATCGCCGGCGTGCGGTCGGGACGGTCGAAGTGGAATCCATCGCGCGAGTAGGCGAAGTGGATTGTCGTGGTCTTCGGCATCCCGCTCTTGGCAGACTCCTTATTGTCGCGTCCGCAGATGATTTTGAAAAGCCCCACCATAATCGACTCGTATGGCGCGGCATCCACATTGTAGAGCTGCGGCTTGCGTATCGTTCCGTCTATGGTGCGCGCAATGTCGGCATCGTCACAAGCAAGCCACGGGAAAACCTCGGCATTGCCGTCGGCATCGTACCGTCCCGATCTGATGTCATCTTCCGTGGCGGACTTCCAGACAGCACCCTTGATGAATCCTTCGTGTTCATGATAGACGCGACAACGATCACCACCGCTCCAGTAGTGCCTGACGCTCCACACCCACTTGCGGCGAAACGGGTTATAGAAGAGCGTGGAGCTGTCACCCACCTTCCCGACCGCATCTACCGCCGTCCAATGGTATCCGTCAGGCGATGCAAACTGCCGGCTGCGCACCCAACATCCCGGCGGCGCGATGAATAACCGCCAGCTGGCGTATGGATTGGAGGCGGAATAGTCTGGCCACACGCTGAACGTGTCGACCGTCAGTCCCGGCAACAGCACGTTATCACCATTCGGCCCAACGGACGGACGTTCCCATTTGAGGCCATCGGCGGATTCCGCCAAAGAAAGTACGCCGTTCCAGCCGGAAAGATACCACATCCTGAAGCGACGCCGCGTCGGATCCCACCACACGCCACCGCCCGGCATACAGCAACCCGGTGCACGCATGGTACAGTCCGGCGGACGCTCGTACCAATCAAGTTCCGCCTTCGTCTCCGGCCACATCACAGGATTCCCGATGTACTTGACCGGCTTGTTGAACTTGCGCACGGCACCCGTTGACGAGGCGACAAGAAAGTCATCCACGAACAGTTGCCGCCCAACGTCTATCGGAATCGCTGCCGGTATGTTCTGCAGGTCAAGATATGGTGCGCGAACCGGCGAACGGCTGTTGGGATTGATGCGCGGCGGCCATTTCTCAGGCAGGACGATGCCGTTGTACAGCACCTCCCCGCCAACGGCAAGCGAGACAATGCCGCACACCGCACACGCAATCACCAACCGTCCGTTGAATATTGCCATCAACCCTTTACTCTCTTGTCCCTTTATTGTAACGTAATTGCGAGACGGATGCCAACCGCTGGATAGCAGACATTCAAATCAGCGGATGTATAGAAAGCACTTCTGCAGGCAAAGGGATCGTCAGCATAAGAAGCGCCCTTTCTGATGCACATTCTGCTTATAAGGATTCCCGCTCCATAGCCATTTGATGCGTCCCATCCATCAAGGCAAAATTCATAGACGTTACCGTGCATATCGTAAAGCCCCCAATCGCTTGAACGGTAGGTGCCGACCTTGGACGTGCCTCCATCAGCAGCCGCCACACCTTGAGCGCCATTGCTGCCGCCGTTGCGCTTGTAACGTCCCAACCCATTAAGGTTGGCGTCTTCAGCTTCTGTCGCCAAGATGAGCGAACCATCGCCCCACTTGCCATCGCCGTTCCCAGCGCGGCAGGCGTATTCCCACTGTGCCACACTTGGCATATCGAACTTCAATCCGCCAGACTTCGTACGCAGAAGCCCAAGGAATGAACCTGAGTACGGTTCTGCCGGATAGGCGTAGGCCGTCTGCACAGTATTGTTGTCGTAGTTGTTCATCCGCAACATCGCAAAGGATACATTTTCAATCGGCCGCTCCGCCCAGTCAGCGGTATTGTTGAAAAAGGCGCGGTTCGACTCGCCGGTTACATAATACCACTGCTTCTGCGTCAGTTCATAGACGCCAACGTAATAATCGTTGGTAAGTGTGACCTCATGCTGTATCTCACGTGCCATATGGCCAACTTCATTGCCCGCGCTTCCCATCAGCCACGGGATGCCTTTAGCGTAGATGCGGCGCATGAGGATGCTGCCCGTCTTGTAGATGTTGTTCGTCACTCCGCCCGGCACCGCCTCTGCACAGGTGTAGTACTTCACGTCGCCAGTCTGGAGCAAATTGACGGCGAGATACATCGGAGGATCGTTCACCGCCCACGCCGTTACCTTCGCCGACACCACACCCGCGCCAAACTTATGGTCTGGCCACGACTTGTCTGGATGCCAAGTGATTGCCTTCGTGTCGGAACCGTTCTGCACGACCTTGTTCACATCGCCCGCAAGCGACCAAACATTCTCCTGTCCGATGGACACGCCGTTCGTCAGAACGTCAAGCGTAATGATGGCTGGCGCATCGCTGAGCGTATACGTGACAGTCACCTTGCGGGACGTTTCGCCCTGCGTCATCGTCACGTTTGAAACGGACGGTGTCGCGATATCGGATTTCGCCACAAACGCCACCGCAAACGCCATCCCAGCGACAAACCATGTCTTAGACTTTGCTTTCATTGTCATCTCCTTGTTTTTAATGTTACTTTAAAATGATCATCGCGCCACGCTGTCCAAACGAATTGAATCGCTGTAACTTGTCCGTTTCAACCGTCTGGGACACGAAAGAACTAAAGCCGTCTTCCAACGTAGAAGGCGTCTGCGCACTGCTTGTGACAAACGAGTTAAATGAGGCCATGGTGCCCGATGTGGCCGACGCCACGCCAGCAGATGCTGTCTGCGGCGCAAGACACACAGCCGTCACGACAGCCGATGCAAGCACCGTCTTCTGTTTGATGTTCAATTCTTGTTCTCCTTTTAGTTGGCAGTTTGTAGATGTATGTTGGCAGTCTGCAGACGGGGGCTCCCCTTTAGAAGTGACATAAGAAACAGATGTGATAGACGAGGCATCTATCGCCTTTGCAAAAAGGCTTTGCTCCGTCGATTTGGTCTCTTGTGCCGTTTTTGCCTCTTTTGAAATCGACTCCGGCGCGTCCTTTGTGGCGCGCCCTGCCACGCCCACCACCACCGCCGCAGTTATGACCAGCAGAAACCCCACCGCAATTAGTGCCGCCGCTGGTTTCTTCAATTTCACGCCAAGTTGCCGCGCCAACGCATGCCGCGCATAATGAAGTCGGCTCATGACTGTTCCTGGAGCCACCATAAGGGTTCTGGCTATCTGCTTGACTGGCATGTCCATAAAATAGTGCAAGATCAGAACCTCTCGCATCTGCGGCG
This sequence comes from Kiritimatiellia bacterium, assembly GCA_017514235.1. Taxonomy (GTDB): domain Bacteria; phylum Verrucomicrobiota; class Kiritimatiellia; order RFP12; family UBA1067; genus UBA1067. Next base: position 6,131 of record JAFWKK010000033.1, read on the forward strand.
GAATCATCTCTAGCGCACGGCGCACAATATCGGCATCAACAGCCTTAACAATTGCATCAGCATTCATTGGAGGTACAAACGCCTCAATGTCGGCAGGACCGCCAACAGGCATTGTGCCTTGAATCATCTTGCTGCGCCTGGAGTCTCGGTAGAGATTTTGCAGAATCACACACATCCAGTTGTAAAAAGAGTCTCGTTCCTCATAAGTATCTATTTTCTCTATGACGCGCTCTATTGTGCGAAAAACCAAATCTTCCGCCTCGGCAGCGTCATGGCACAAAGCAAACGCAACCGAATACAGGCGTTCCCTGTATTCAGCCTGAAGCTGCGACGCTCCCTTTTCGCGATCTCGCAGAATCGTCTTGGCAATGTCGTCTGAGCTATGCATGACTCCTATATATTACAACGCAGGATCATGCAAACCGCTTCAGAAAAAACTTCAGAACCTGCTACGGATGCCGGCGGATTGAAAACCGCGTGAAGTTCCGCTCGCCTATGCCCGTCACGGCAGAAAGTCACGGCGTCTCGCCGTTCGAGCCTCTGCCGGCATTCTGCTCGAAGAAGCGGTTCACCTGCGGACGCCACACCCTGTACTGGTGCCAGCGGTTGATGCGCCCGGGATATTCGCACTGCATCATCCAAAACCATACGGCATGGCGTTTCGGGTTCAGCAATGCCGCAGTCTTGAGCGCGCCGTCGTGGCCAAACCATTCCCCTTCAACGAACATTCCTAGAGAATACGCCGTCTTCACTCCGGGCGGCGTTTGCTTGACGGCGAGAATGTCCGTTATGGCCTTTTCCGGAAGTATCCGCCTGCCGTCGCGCGAAACGCCGCCAAACGCCAGCATGCGGTAGAACTCCAGGATGTCATGCGGCGTGGAAAAGAGCCCTGCGCCGCACGATGGCCAACGATCGGGCGAGTCATAAGGCTCGGGAAGCGGACGATACTTCGGCATTAGCCGGCATGTTGCGTTCGTCTCCACGTAGTACAGCGACACGAGGCGCTTCAGTTGCTCCGCCGTCGGACGGAAAGTCGTATCCTTCATGCCAAGCGGATCAAAGAAGACACGCTTGAGGTGGTTCTCAATCTTCTCTCCGGTCACAGCCTCAATCACCGCTCCGGCAACATCCAGCCCGGCGTTGGAATACTTCCACGACGTGCCCGGCTCGAAGAGAAGCGGCGTCGCGGCGGCGCTTGCGGCGGCGACACGCAACGGCGCACACGTCCAGCCCAATGCCTGCGAAACACGCGTCTCGAACGGGAATCCGCCCGTATGGGAAAGGCAGTCGCGCACAGTCAGGGTGTTCTTCACCGGGACAAGCGTCTTCACTCCGTTGGTCTCCGAACCAATCCTCTCCAGCTTCACGAACTCCGGCAGATATTTGGAGACCGGTTCGTCTAGGGAGAGCCGCCCTTCGACGACAAGTTTCGCCGCCGCCGCGCCGACTATTCCCTTCGTCTGCGAGCAAATGCGAAAGAGCGAATCCTTCCTGAACGGCTTTTTTTTCTCAACGTCGCTCCAACCGTCTGCGACCCACTCCTCGCGGTCGCCGTCGATCAGTATGCTGACATAGCCGGGAATCTCAAGCCGATCCACGTATGGCTTGAGCGCCTTCTTGACGCCAGCCGTATCCGCCGCGACAGCGACCCACGCCGCAATAACGGCGCACGCACAAAGATATGCCTTATGTTTCATGAAGACAATTATAGCAAAAAGCAGGCGGCATGACGTTTGCCGCGTCGTTCCTGCAAAAACGCAACCGACATCACTCGGCACCTACCTGCGGCGGCTGGTGACCTCTATCACGTTCACGCAGTTGCGCAGCTGGAGGATGATCTGGTTCACGACGCGCTCCGTTCCCAGCACGTCGATGCGCATGCGCGACACCGTGCCGTCCTCGGTCGGGCCGACATTGAGCGTCTGGATGTTGTAGCCGCGACCGGATATCAGCCCGACGATCCGGGCCAGCACGCCTGGCTTGTTCTCGACGAAGCAGTTCAGCCTGTATGTCTCTTCTGTCATACGTTCGCCTCCGGATCGACGACGACATCGACGAGCGTCGGGCCCTTCGTCCGCATCGCCTTAGCCACGGCGGAATCGAGCTTCGCCGGATCCGTCACCCTCACGCCGCCCGCTCCGTACGCATGCGCCAGCTTCACGAAGTCGGGACAGCCCGCTCCATGCACCCTCGGAAACGCGACTGCGCAGCGCCTGCCGCCGAACGACTCGTCCTGCATCTGCCGCACCATGCCGAGGCAGCCGTTGTTGACGACCACAAAGACGATCGGCAGCCGCTCCGCGACGGCGACAGCCAGCTCCTCCATCGTCATCTGCGCGCCGCCGTCGCCGGCGACAGCTACGATGCGGCAGTCCGGACGCGCGATAGCCGCCCCGATGGCTGCGGGCAGGGCAAACCCCATCGTACCCATTCCGCCCGAACAGAGGAAACGCCGCGGATGCGAATGCCTGAAGTACTGTGCGCACCACATCTGGTTCTGCCCTACGTCGGCGACAAGCAACGTCCGCCCGTCGGACGCGCGGTCGACGGCCTCCACCACGGCCTGCGGCATGATGATGCCGCGGCGGAGCGGACGGTACGAGAACGGGTGCCGCGCCTTCCATTCCGCGGCGCGGGCAAGCCATGCGGCCCGGACACGCGGCTTCACGCGGGAGTTCACGGTCGTAAGCAGATCCTTCACGTCGGCAACGATGCCAAGGTCAGCGGTGACGTTCTTGTCGATCGAGGACGGATCGCAGTCCACGTGCACGAGCCTTGCGCGGTGCGCGCCATTCGGGAAGCAGCGTTCCGTGACACGGTCGCTGAACCTCACGCCGAGCGCGACCACGAGGTCGGCGGAGGCAAGCGCGGCGTTCGCAGCGTAGGAGCCGTAAAGCCCCGCCATGCCTAGCGAATGCGGATCGGAGCCATCGATCCCTCCGATGCCCATCAGCGTGGTCACGACGGGAATGTCGGCCTTCGCCGCAAGTGCCGCGACGTCGCCTGCCGCATTCGCCGCAATCACTCCGCCGCCAGCGAACAGGATTGGACGCTTCGCCTCGTTGAGCCACTTCGCAAGCTTGTTGACCTGAGACGGCGTTGCGGCGGACTCCGGGTGATAAGCTCGCAGGGAGACACGCTCGGGATAGCGCGCGTCGGTCGTCGCCTCCTGCACGTTCCTCGGCACGTCAATGACGACCGCGCCCGGCTTGCCGTGCGTCGCGATGTAGAATGCCTCGGCGACAACCTCCGGAATCTCGTCGGCAGACTTCACGAGAAAACTGTGCTTCGTCGCCGCGCGGCAGATGCCCGTCATGTCCGCCTCCTGAAAGGCGTCCGTGCCTATCTGTGAAAGCGGAACCTGCCCGGAGACCAGGACGAGCGGAACGCCGTCGACGTTGGCTGTCGCAAGGCCGGTGATCGCGTTCGTCGCGCCCGGTCCGCTCGTGACGATAGCTACGCCCGGACGCCCCGTGGCGCGCGCATAGCCGTCGGCCATGTGCACGCACCCCTGCTCGTGGCGCCCCAGCACAAAGCGGAACCTCGCTGTGCGGACGTGGTCGAAGACATCTACGACGTTGCCGCCCGGATAGCCGAACACAACCTCGGTTCCGGCCCGCTCCAGACTTTCGACGAGAGCCTGTGCGCCAGATCTGCCGCTCCGCTTCAAATCAGCCGCAGTGGAAATGCTCGTCCACGAGGGCCTTCATCGCCCTCGGGCTCTTCATGACCTTTGCGCGGAGATCGCGGTCGTCGAACGACTTGAGCGAAGCGACGATGCCGTCGATCGTAGCCTTGGAGAAAACGCCCTTTTCCTCGTAAACCGCCCGCTGCCTGAGCAGCGTCTCGGCAGAGGCCCAGCAGCTGTCGGGCAGCGTCGCGAGCGAGGCGAGAAGCTTTGCGTTCTCCTTGCGGTGTATGTTCACGTTCACGTAAGCGGCCTCGGCGGCCTTCACGCCGTTCTTGAGCGAGAAGCCGTGGCGGCACGCAACGGCAAGCGCGGCCATCAGGAGGTAGACGTTGGCCGAGGCGTCCGGCGAACGCATCTCGACGGTCTGCTTTTGGCGCGTGTCGTATGCGGCGGACCTCTCATTCGGGTTAGCCTGGCGGCACATGTCGGACTTCGCGGACCACCCAAGCGGCACGCGCACCAGCACCGAGCGGTTGCGGTCTCCCCAGCAGACGTTCGTCGGCGCCTCCTGGTGCGGAACAAGGCGCAGGTAGCTCGTGGGATTGGAGTTGCCAAAGGCGGTTATGGACGGCGCTAGCTCCATCATGCCGGCGATCGCGCGCTTGGCGATGTCGGAGACGACGCCGTTTTTCAGCATCTGGTTGACGCCGTTCTTCATGAGACGCATATGGATGTGCAGCCCCGATCCGGCCTTGCCGACCGTGATCTTGGGGGCGAACGTTACGTCGTAGCCGTACTTCGCGCCCATGTTGCGTATCATCCACTTGGCGACGACAAGCTGGTTGGCGGCGTCCGTCGCAGCGCACGGAAGGAACTCTATCTCGTTCTGCTCGTAGACCAGGCCGTCCTCGGTGAAGTTGCCGACTTCGCTGTGACCGTACTTTATGAGCCCGCCCGCCTGCGCTATCGCAAGCATGCACTTCTGGCGGAACTCGCCGAACTTCGCGAACGGGGCCGACTCATGGTAGCCACGCTGGTCCTTGGCCGGGAACGACTTCGGGTCGGGAGCGATCACATAGTATTCAAGCTCGCCCATCGCTTCGAAGTCGAGGCCCGTATCCTTCTTGAACGCGTCACACGCCTTCTTCAGCGTGTATTCGGGGCTGGACGCCAGGGGTTTGCCGTCCTTGTCGAAGAAGGAGCAAAGGAGGCAGAGCGTCGGAAGCTCGGCGAACGGATCGACGAACGCCGACGAATAGCGCGGCATCACATAGAGGTCGGACGAGCTGGCCTCGATGTAGGAGAAGAGCGAGGAGCCGTCCACCCGTTCGCCGCAGGACAGTATCTCGTCAAGGTATTGCTCGGAATGCACGACGAAGTTCAGTGACTTCAGGCGCCCGTCTCCACCGGCATACATGAAGTTTACGTGGCGAATCCGCTGCGACTTTACGAAACGGCGTATGTCGGCCTTAGTGAATGCGGAGCGGGACTTGCCCAGCACGGCTTCAATGTCAGTGAGGTTCAATTCGACTTTTTCCATATTACTCCATTCTTCGGTGTTTTGCTGAATTATACCAAAACGACTTGCAGACGAAAAGGCACTCACTTCTCCTTTATCGTCCCCTTGAGGACGGCTATGAATGCCGACTGCGGCACGTTTACGTGGCCGAACTCCTTCATCCTGGCCTTACCGCGCTTCTGCTTCTCAAGAACCTTCATCTTGCGCGTCACGTCGCCGCCGTAGAGTTTGGCCAGCACGTCCTTGCGGAACGGGCGTATGTCCTCACGAGCGATGATCTCCTTGCCGATGGCAGCCTGCACCGGTATCTTGAACTGGTGCGGCGGTATCGTCTCGGCCAGAGCCTTGCACATCTGGAGCCCGCGAGCTCGGGCCTTGTCACGGTGCACGAGGGTCGCGAAGGCGTCCACCGTCTCTCCGTTAAGGAGTATGTCCATCTTCACGATGTCGGAGACCTGGTAGCCGTCAGGCTCGTAGTCCATCGAGGCGTAGCCGTGGCTGACGCTCTTGAGCGTGTCGTGGAAGTCGATCAGTATCTCGTTGAGCGGCAGACGGCATGTGAGCATCACGCGCTTCTGGTCGATCGTCTCGGTGCCGTCCACCTGTCCGCGCCGGTCCATGACGATGCGCATCACGTCGCCGATGGAGGCGCTGGGCGTTATGATCCTCGCCTTCAAGACAGGCTCCGCAACCGTTTCCAGCGACGAAGGGTCCGGCATCTGCAGCGGATTGTCGAGTTCGCGCTCCTCGCCGCTCTTGAGGCGCAGCTTGTAGACGACGCCCGGCGCGGTGGAGATGATGTCGAGTCCGAACTCGCGGCGAAGGCGCTCCTGCACAATCTCCATGTGCAACAGGCCGAGAAAGCCACAGCGGAAGCCGAAGCCGAGCGCGAGCGACGACTCGTGGTGGAACGTGAACGCCGAATCGTTCAGGTGAAGCTTCTCCAAGCCCGCTTCTACCTTCTGGAACTCGTCGGTGCTCATCGGGTATATGCCGCAAAAGACCGTAGGACGTATGTCCTGGAAGCCTGGCAGCGGCTCCGTCGCGCCGAGCTTCGCGGTCGTCACCGTGTCACCGATCTTGATTTCGCTCGGATCCTTCACGGTGCCGACTATGTAGCCGACCTCACCGGCGGAGAGCCGTTCGACCGGCTTCTTCGTCGGTGAGAACACGCCGACCTCGTGCACGGTCGTCGTCATGCCGGAACTCATGAACCGGACGTTCTGCCCGGCGGCGATCGCTCCGTCCATCACGCGCACGTAGGTTATTACGCCGCGGAACTCGTCAAAGACCGAGTCGAACACGAGAGCTCTGAGCGGCGCGTCGACGCCAAGCGTCTCGGGCGGCGGTATGCGGCTGACGATCGCCTCCAGCACATCCGGACAGCCCTGGCCGGTCTTTGCGGACACGAGAAGCGGATCGTCCATCGGTATCGCCAGTATGTCCTCGACCTCGCGCGAAACCTCCTTTATGTCCGCGCCCGGCAAGTCCACCTTGTTCAGCACCGGCACGATCTCCAGCCGCGCGTCCTGAGCGAAGTAGGTGTTCGCAACGGTCTGCGCCTCAACGCCCTGCGCCGCGTCGACGACCAGCAGCGCGCCCTCGCATGCGCCCATCGAACGCGACACCTCGTAAGCGAAGTCGACGTGACCGGGCGTGTCAAGGAGGTTGAACAGGTATGTCTTTCCGTCCTTTGCCGTGTAATGCATCGATACCGGGTGCGACTTTATCGTTATCCCGCGCTCGCGCTCGAGATCCATCGCGTCCAGCGTCTGCTCCTTGAGCTCCCGCTGCGAGATTGCGTGCGTAAGCTCAAGGATACGGTCGGAAAGAGTCGTCTTCCCGTGGTCTACATGGGCAATGATGCAGAAGTTGCGAATGTTCTCAAGCTTCATTTCCCCGTATTATACCAAAAACCGACCAAGCGTCGCCCCTACTCAGCCCATATCGAGCCGTCTTCGGACTCGATGCGGCAGCGCCCGTCCTCAAGCTTGATGAAGACAAAGACCACTTCCGCGCTTTTCCCGCTTGCGTCCGTTGCCACGGCATCGATGCTCAGCCCGTTGACATTGCCAACTATCGTCCACTTGTCATCGGCAAACAGGACCTTCCCGCTCACCTTGCCGGCCATGGACACGGTAATCGTCGTAAACGTCTCCTCGTCTCCACCGTAGAACGTTCCCACGAGCCACGACGGCACCGCTGCAGCGTTCGACACGGCCTTGGCAACATTGCCCAAAGCGGCACTTGCCGCCGACTTGACGGCAGCAGCCGTTGCCGTCAACTTGACGCTTCCGGCCTTCGCCTTCTTCCACACGGCGTAAAGCGTAACCGTCTTGCCGCTCTTCGACGTAAGGTTCTTAACCTTTGCCTTGTTCTTGTAAGCGACTTTGCCGCCCTTCTTCTTAGCCCAGCCTGTGAACTTGTACTTCGAGCGCTTGAACGCATTGTCCGTGAGCCTGACGCTCTTGCCATAGGTGGCGGAAAGCGTCTTCATCGTGCCCGTGCCGCCGTTCTTGTGGAACTTGATCTTGTACTTGTTCGCCGTCCAGCGGGCATAGTACGTTACGTTCTTAGTTACCTTGGTGGTGGTCTTTATCTTCGACCCGCCGCTCTTCTTCGTGTACCAGCCCTTGAACGTGTAGCCCTTCCGAGTGGCCTTGGGCAGCGAGCCGACGGCCTTGCCCTTCGTCACGCTGCGCGATTTCGGCGAGACGCTGCCGCCGTTGGCGTTGAACTTGACGGTGCAGGTCGGCTCGACGGGTGGCACCGGAGGAGGAGCGTTCGTGATCACGAGCTCGTCGGGATACGTGCGGCGCTCGAAGGATATCCTGCCAGTGACGGCGTTGGAGGACACGAATACGTACGCCGGAGTGAGCGTAGCCGTCCACAGTCCGTCGGAGTTGGTGGTCACGTTCACCTCCATGTGGCCATAGTGCTTGCCGCCGGAGATCAGCGTGCCGTTCGCGTCGTACACCTCCGGCGCGTCCACGTGCGCACGGTACACCTCATAGGGGTTCGGCCGCCCCGTGCGGTTGCAGCCGCGCAGCCCGTCGCCGCCCATGCCCACGTCATAGACATTGAGTTCATGCTGACGCGTCGTGCCGTCGGGCAGCGTCTCCGTGCCGGTCAGACGGGAATGCTCGTATAGTTCGTCGTGCCCGCACAGCCACGCATCCACGCCGTACTTGAACACGAGGTTGGTGAGGCAGCGCGTAGCGGCACCGGAGAGGTATTCAGCAGTGCCCTCGGTTCCTTTCTCGCCGTTCAGGCGGCCGTGGTAGCCTACGGAGAACGGGCACTGGTGGCAGACGAGGAACGTGAACTTCTTGTTTTTCTGGGCGTCGGCCAGCTGCTCCTCCAGCCAGCGGTACTGCTCGGACCCTGGGTTGAAGTCCGGCGCGCGGCACTTGTCCTGGCAGAGCGGCTGGGTGGTGTCGCACATGTTCGGGGTCCCGTTCTCGCGATTGACATCGTCACTGGTGGTATCGGGATAGTAATCCTCGCCGTTGTTCGTATCAATGAAGATCATGGCGACAGGGCCGTAGTCCATGCGGTGAAAGCGCTCCTGCCGGTCAGGCTCCACCGCCGCGCCGTTCGGCTCGAACTCGAAGTAGGAGAGGAACTTCCTCATGCCACGCTCGCCGTAGTCGTCGGCGGCGTAGTAGCCGTGGTACTCGTGGTTGCCGGGCGCGGCGAGAATCGGCGTTGAGCCGGCGGGGTCGTTCAGCCCGCCCGCGTTGTGCCGCCAGAACTCGTCCCAGTGCGTCTGGTCCGAG
>JAFWKK010000034.1 GCA_017514235.1 Kiritimatiellia bacterium
CTTCACCGACGCCTTGCGGTTGTCGTAGCCCTTCGGGTTCAGCGCCTTCTTGCACGACTTGTCCTTGAACCACCCGGCGAACACGTAGCCGCTCTTGGCCTTCGCCTTCAGCGTCGCCTTCGCGCCGACCGCATACTCCCCTCCGCCGCTTACCGTGCCGTACTTCGTGCTGTTGGGCTTAAGGGTGAGCTTGTGGATAGTTTTCTCCTCCTCAAACGTCAGCTGGCTTACGTCAATGCCAGACGCCTCAAGCAGCGCCTTCACGCGCTCCGCATCGCCCGGCTCCACATGCACCGTCGCAAGACTGTCGCAGCCGGAGAACGCAGCATCCCCGATGCCCGTGACGCTGTTCGGTATCGTAACGCTCGCAAGACCGCTACACCAGGTGAACGCAAAATTCGCGATGCTCGTGACGCTGTTCGGTATCGTCACGCTCGCAAGGCCGCTGCAACCTTCAAACGCAGCCTCCCCGATGCTCGTGACGCCGTCCGGTATCGTCACGTTGCCGTTCACGCCTGCGACAAGCGTCTCCCCATCTTTCGACAGCAGCAATCCGTTGACAGACTTGTATTTGGCATTGCCTTCATCAACAGCAAACGACATAAGCCCGCTGCAACTGGCGAACGCAAAATTCGCGATGCTCGTGACGCTGTCCGGTATCGTCACGCCCGCAAGGTCGTGGCAATCAACGAACGCATATTTCCCGATGCTCGTCACGCCGTCCGGTATCGTAACGCTCGCAAGGCCATAGCAACTGGCGAACGCATATTCCCCGATGCTCGTGACGCCGTCCGGTATCGTAACGCTCGCAAGATCGCTGCAGCCGGAGAACGCATACTCCCCGATGCTCGTGACGCCGTCCGGTATCGTCACGTCGCCGTTCACACCTGCGACAAGCGTCGTTCCATCTTTCGACAGCAGCAATCCGTTGACAGCCTTGTATTTGGCATTGCCTTCATCGACAGCAAACGACATAAGCCCGCTGCAACAGTCGAACGCGGCCTCCCCGATGCTCGTGACGCCGTCCGGTATCGTAACGCTCGCAAGACAGTTGCAAAGGAGGAACGCACGCTCCCCGATGCTCGTCACGGGCTTGCCGCCGAGAGTGGCGGGAATCGTTATTGCACCTGACGTTGAGGCAGGGATGGCAGAACTGCCATCATTGTAAATCTCCGCCTCGTCGTCCACGACGCGATACGTCCACGTAATGCCGCCGACCGTTTCCGTATCGGCCCATACGCCAAACGCCGCGGCAACAGCCGCCGCAGCCATCATCAGTCTCTTTGTCATTTCGTTGTTCCTTTCTAATGCAATCGCAACCGTTTCACCGCGCATCATATCAGCAATCAGCAGTTCGCTTTCCGTGCGCTTCCAATATATCCGTCGATATCCGCGAGAATGTACTGTTCACCGGTGGTGTGCAAAGCGCCGTAGCAGCGACGCACGTACTCATCGGCACCAACGGAGCAGAAGAGTTCGTATGCGGCGCGCCCGGAGATTTTCTTCGCACGGCGATACAACTCAATGCAATATATCAGAAATCTGCCAGCGTCACTCATGCCTATGCCTCCTCCGGATACGGTATTACGCCTGTCCTGTCGGCCTCGACGAACATTTCGCCTAGCATGACCGGGCTGTAATGCCATAGCTTCAGCTTCTCGTCGGCAAGCTTTTCGTAGAATTCCGTTCGTCTGATCAAACTTCAATACGTCACAGAACCCAAAAGCTACATTTTCGTCTATCTCATACTCGTTCACGACAGGGACACCGCCTTTGCGCAGAACGACCTTTCCTGCAAAGTCAACCGCCTGATCACGGTTAAGCGTTGTGCAGAACCCCGGCCCGAAATCAAGCGCATGGCTTGGCGTCAGGACTCTCGGCTCTTTCACCTCAATATTACTGCCGTGATACAAGATCATTATTTGAAAGCCTTTTGCTGCGAATTATACCATAATCTCGCCGTCTCCGGTCAGTTTCGCCCATATGCGGGCCCGGCCTATCAAAGCAGGAATCCGGCGAGATAGCCGAACGCGACGCCCAGCCCGTAGACGACGCAAAGGATCAGCATGTTCTCGCGCATGTCGCGGTTAGTGCGGAAAAGCACGATAAGGCCGACGCCTGCGCCGGTGAACGACGACGCCATTAGCGCGCCGGACGACATCGCCCCCTGGCAGTAAAGCTCGGCGCCCGCCACCGAGACCGCGCAGTTCGGGATCAGCCCGAGAAGCCCAGCCACGAGCTCCCCGAAGCCGGGCGCGTTCAGGCGAAGCGCCTGCAGGCATTCCTCGCCGAAAAGATGCATCGCCAGCTCGATGGATCCGGAGACAAGCACGATGAAGAAGAATATCTCGACAGTGTGGATGAGGGCCGGCACAAGCAGCCCGTTGCGCTCGCGGCAGCCGCAGCGGCTGTGTGCGCAAAGGTCGTGAACCTCGACCGGACGGCGCACGTGGCGCACGAAGCGCAGCACCGCGTCCACCGAGAACCCGGCAATCACAGCCGCCGCGACCTTAAGCGCGACGATCTTCACCATCAGGGCCGCCGGAACCTGCCTGGAGATGAGAACCGGAATCAGCTCGTCCGACGTCGACAGGAACACCGCCACCAGCGTGCCGACGGAGACCACTCCGCCCGCATAGAAGGACGCTGCGGCGGCCGAGACGCCGCACTGCGGAATCGCGCCGGCGATCGCGCCGGCGATCGGGCCGACGGACCGCGTGCGCTCCAGGCTTTTCGCAAGCGCACCCCCGGCGCGGTTCTCCATAGCCTCCAGCACCAGGTAGGTGACGAAGAGGAACGGAAAAAGCGCCAGAGTCTCTTTCGCAAACTCAATCATGTCAGGGCGTATTATACCAAAAGAATAAGGGCGCGACCGGGTAGGACGCGCCCATTCCGCTTCCGCGGCTGCATTTCCGCAGGAGCCGTCAGGCCTGGGAAATCGCCTCGTTCGGGCACTGCGCCGCGCATGCGCCGCAGTCGACGCACTTGTCGGCGTCGATCACGTAGGGTTCGCCCTCCGAAATCGCCTCGGCGGGGCAAGCGTCCTTGCAGCATCCGCAGGCAACGCACTTGTCGGCGGCAATCTTATGAGCCATTGTCTGTTCCTCCTTAAGGTTTTGTTTTCCCTGTTGTCTCTTCGACAGCCAGCAGTATATCACTTGCCGCCACGGTTAGGCAACGGTAACTTATTTCCAGAACGCGGCATCGCCGTTGCGCTTGAAGAAAGTGAGCGTGAACCGCTCCGCTATCCGTCCGGAACCGGGCCTCTTCAGCACGAAAGTCACCGCCGAAGGCCCGTCGTAGCCGCGATGTATGCGAATCTCGACCCGGACCAAGCCTGGCGCGCCGTTGACGCCGCGCTTCTTCGGCGGCACGCGGCGCATGGAAACCTCGACGTCCGGGTCGTCGCACGTGCAGTCCCACCTGAAGCCCGCAGACGCATTCTCCTTCATCTCGAAGAAGATGCGGTCGCCGCTTGTCACGCGGATCACCTGGTTTACGCCGGGGCGGACGGGCGAGAAGCGCATCCCCGAAGCGCAGCCCGCAAGCGCGGCAGAAAGCACGGCGGCGGCGAGAGTCTGCAGGCTGCGCGACATCATCAGATGAACGGCAGCAGCACGGCCGGGGCGAAAAGGAGCGAATCGATCATGTCAAGGACCCCGCCCATGCCGTTGGTGACCTTCAGCGCCGAGGAGTCCTTGACGCCCACCCAGCGCTTGAACTTCGACTCCACGAGGTCGCCCGCCGTGCCGAAGAGCGCAGCCGCCACGCCGAATGCCACGGCCTTCGCCACGGCGAAGTGCGTGGCGGGAACGAACGCAAGAGACACGATGCAGGAGAACGCGACCGACCCCAGAAGGCCCTCCCAGCTCTTGCCGGGCGATACCGACGGACACAGCTTGTGGTTGCCGCCCTTCATGAGTTTCGCGGACGAGACCCCCAGCGCGAACCCGCCGACGTCCGAGAACTTCACGATAGCGACGACATATAGAAGCATGAGGTTGCCGTGCCTGAGGGCAATCCCGACAAGCGCCCAGAGCCCGAACGCAATCACCGCCGCGCCGGCGAAAAGCGCCGCGGCAAGCAAGACCGTCCAGCGGCGCACCTTCATCCGCAACAGCAACGCGAACTCGACGACCGCCAGCGCAATCAGGCACGAGACGGCCGGCATGACCGCACATGGCGGCGCGAACAAGATTGCCGCCGCCACAGCCGCCCCAATGGCGAGGCCGGTGACCGTGCGTTTCAGGATTGGATTCACTGCGGACATTATACCAAATCGCGACACCCGCGTCAGGAACTGCGCCAGGACGCCGCGCCGGCCAGGTCGGCGGACTCGTCCGACTTCAGGGCGATCTTCGGCCGAAGCGTGCGGCAGCCGATCTTCTCGAGCGCGTCGGAGAGCGCGGCGTACTGTTCGTCGCCGGCATAGGTGCCGACGATCGCGCCGCCCGAACCCGCGAACTTCGCGGAGGCGCCGGCGGAGCGCGCCGTCATCACCATGCGGCGGTTCTCCTCGGCTACGTTGAAGATGCGGTCGCGCAGGTCGAAGTTGGCGTTCACGAGCGCGGGAATCTTGCCGAAGTCGCCGGACACAAGGGCGTCGCGCCCCTGCTGGGCTATGTCGGCGAACTCGGACATCGCGGCGACCACGTCGCTGTCGCGCTGCTGGAAGAGCCTCCGCACCTTCCGGTGGGCCTTGCCGCTCTCCTCGGCGCGGCGCGGATCGTAGGCTATGTAAAGCGGGGGGACCCTCTCCGGATCAAGCCGCTCGTAGCGTCCGTGGCCGGTGGACTCGACGAGCTGGCGGTCGAAGTCCATGAACGTCAGCCCGTTGTATATCTGCGCGACGCGGTCCTGGAGCCCGCAGGCGATGCCAAGCTCGTCGCGCTCGGCGCACATGATGAGCGTCGGCTGCTCCTCAAGCGGAATCTCGACGCCATAGAACTCCATCAGCCCCTTGAGCATGGCCGAGCAGATGGCGCTGGAGCCGGAAAGCCCCACGAGGCGCGGAATGTTGATCTTGTACTCGGCTGTGAAGTTGACCGGCGGAACCCGCAGGTCGCGCTCCTCGCAATACTCGAAGAACAGCTTGGCCACGGCCTTCAGCATGCGTATGCCGCCGTAGTAGCCGTAGAGCCGCAGGTCGCGCACGAGTTGCTCGGGCGAGTCGAACGTCGCGTCGTCAACCTCGCCGGGCACGAAGCGCAAACGTGCGCTCTCTGTCAGGCGCAGGTCGACGCGGAACTCAGTGAAGGAAAACGATATCGTCTTGCCGAAGTAGCCGTCGGACGGGTTGCCGAGAAATCCCGCGCGCGCGAAGCTCCGCGCGCGCACCACCTTGCCGTCGTCATGGGTCATCCGTTCTCTCCCATCGCCTTCAGCGCCTCGAAATAGCCCTTCGGGCTGCCGATGTCCTGACGCTTGCCCGAGTACGCGCAGCCGCAGACCGGCTTCTCCGCGAGCAGCCGCCTGATGGCGTCCGTAAGCTGAATCTCGCCGCCCTTGACCGGCGTCTGCGTGCGAAGCAGGCCGAAGACCGCCGCGTCCAGCAGATAGCGCCCGGCGACGGCAAGGTCGCTCGGCGCGGACTCCGGGGACGGCTTCTCGACCATGTCCACTATGCGGTCGCCGTCCATCTTTACGATTCCGTAGCGCGACACCTTCTCCTTCGGCACGCGCTCCAGGCCGATCACCCCCGCGCCGCCGTGCGCCGCCGACATGGCCACAAGCTCCGCCGAGGCGTTCTCGCCGGCGACCAGCGCGTCCCCGAGAAGCACGAGGAACAGCCCGTCGCCGCCCACGGCGTCCGCCGCCTGCAGCACGGCGTGCCCTAGCCCCTTCTGCTCCTCCTGAAGCACGAAACGTATCGCCGGGTCGTCCTCGAAGTAGCGGCGGATCAGCTCCTTGCCGCGGGAGATGACCATCACGATCTCGTCGGCCCCCGCCTCCTTCGCCTCGCCGACGATCAGCTCCAGCGCGGGACGCGGGCCGATCGGGAGCATCTCCTTCGGTATGACTCTCGTCACCGGGAGGAACCGGGTGCCGTGCCCGGCCGCAGGTATTACCGCCTTCATGATGCTTGAATTATATCAAATCAGCGTCCGCATTTCATCTGCCGAACGGCATATCTTCACCAGGTCCCAGCGGCGGCGCCACCGCGGAATGTCCCGCCAGTACGAGACAAGCTCCTTGATCCGTCCCAGCACCGGACGGTCGCCGCACATCTCCGCCGCTGACGCGTCGATGTAGCGCCGCAGAAGGCCGCCGATGTCGCCGCGCGTGCCGAGGTAGCGTATGAAGCTTCGCCCGACCATGCCAGTCCCGCCGCGCCAGTCGAGGTCGCCGTTCGCGACGACCGGCATCTTTGCCGCCGCCCTCACCGCCTCCATCGCGGCGGTGTCGACGGGCCCTTCGTACATCTGCCGCGCAGTGCGGGCGTGGACGGCAAGGAACCGCAGCGGAAACTCGTTCAGCACCGGCATCAGCGACAGCAGCTCGTCGGGACGCTCCACGCCGAGCCTCGCCTTGACGGAGAACTTGCCCTCGCCCATCACCTCGCAGCCGGCCTCCAGCATGCGCCGCAACACGTCAGGCGAACGCAGGAGTCCGCTGCCGCGCCCCTTGTTCCGGACCATCGGGAACGGACAGCCGCAGTTGAGGTCGGCGGTGCCGTAGCCGGCGCTGCGTATCCGCGCCAGGCAGAACCGCAGCGACGCGGGGTCCTTGCCGATGAACTGGGGCGTGACGAAAATCCCGCCGGCGTCCGGCCCGCCGCCAAGCTCGCGCCCGGCAAGCGGATCCACGCCTGGCATCGCGCTGACGAACGGGGTTACCGCCTCCTTAAAGCCCGCCTCGCGTATCGCCGCCGCAAACGTCTCGCGGAAGCACCGCGTCGTCACTCCCCTGAGCGGCGCGAGAATCATGCGCAGACCAGCACGAACGAATAGTTGTCGGGCGCACCGCACCTGACGACTTCCGCCGCAAGCCGCGACGCGGCCGACTCGAGGGTGCCGCCGGCCGCGAAGACGCCGAGGCGCGCGTCGGATACGACGTCGTGCACGCCGTCGGTGCACAGCACGAAGCGGTCGCCCTGACGGACGTCGAACTCGCGCTCGTCGACCTGGACCGTCGGGTGCACGCCCACCGCCCGCGTCAGGATATGCGTGAGCGGATTGGCCCTGCTGCGGAAATCCGCCGCCATTGCGCCGGCAAAGTCGCTCAGCTCGCGCCCTACGGAATGGTCGCGCGTCAGCAACGAGACGAGTCCGCCTCGTATGCGGTAGAGGCGGCTGTCGCCGACGTACAGCACGGCGGCGTGCGACGAATCCTCCGGATCCGTCACCATCACCAGGGCCGTGGAGCCCATCTGCTTGAAGCCGCGGTCGCAAGCATAGGCGTAGATGGCCGCATTCGCGTCGACTATGGAAGCCCTCACGGCGGAGATGCGCTCGGCGAACGTCGCGCCGGAGACGTGCGTCATCAGCTTCAGCTCGTGGCAGACCGTCGCGCTCGCCTTGGCGCCCTCCGCGCCGCCGCCCATTCCGTCCGCCACGCAGAACACGCCGTGCGCAACCGACACCAGGACGTTGTCCTGGTTGTCCTTGCGCACGAGGCCGGTCTCGCTCACGAACACCGCGTCAATCGTCTGTTCCTGAACCGAGGCCCGCTGCTTCCCGAATCCGAACATATGGCTAATTATCCTAAAAACTGCGGCCGAAGTCAACCCGCATGAGACGATTTCACCGGTGGCGGACTGCCGTCTTCACGCCCCCGCGGGGCCGAAAGCAGAGCCGCCAGCGCAGTGCGGCGCTCCCGGACGGCGTTGGTCTTGATGGCCTGGTCGACGGCGTAGGGAACGCCGATGAGGAGCACGAGCTTCCTTCCGCGGGTGAGCGCCGTGTAAAGCAGGTTCCTCTGCAGCATCACGTAGTGCTGCGTGTGCATGATCACGATCACCGCCGGGTATTCGCTCCCCTGCGACTTGTGTATCGTCATCGCGTAGGCCAGCACCAGCTCGTCAAGGTCGCCGCTGTCGTACTTCACAGGACGGCCGTCGAACGTCACGACCATCATGCGCTCCTCCGGCGAGACCGCCTTCACGAAGCCGATGTCGCCGTTGAAGACGTCCTTGTCGTAGTTGTTCCTGAGCTGCATCACGCGGTCGCCGACGCGGAACGTCGTGCCGCCGCGCACCAGCCCGTCGCCGCGCGGGTTCAGGGCCTTCTGCAACGCGGCGTTCAGGCTGTCGGTGCCGAGCAGGTTGCGGCGCATCGGAACGAGCACCTGGACGTCCTCAAGGGGATTCATCCCGAACTTGCGTGGAATCCTCTCCGTCATGAACTCGATGGCGAGAGCAAGGCACTTCTGCGGATCGCGGCACGCCAGGAAGTAGAAGTCCGACTCCCCGTCGCGGCGTATCTCGAGCGGCTCACCCGCGTTGACGTGGTGGGCGTTGCGCACTATCAGGCCGGATGCGTCCTGGCGGAAGATGAGGTCCAGCCTCGTGGAAGGCACGACTCCGGACCTGATGAGGTCTCCGAGCACGGAGCCCGGGCCGACGGACGGCAGCTGGTCGGTATCGCCGACCCAGACCACCGACGCCGACGGCGGTATCGCCGCAAGCAGGTCCGCCGCCAGGCTCACGTCGATCATTGACGTCTCGTCGAATATGAAGACGTCGCCCTCAAGCCTGTTGTCCGCGTCGAAGGTGAAGGTGTTCGTGGCCGGGTTCCATTTCAGCAGCCGGTGGATCGTCCGGGCCGGCGCCCCCACCGACTCGGTCATGCGCTTCGCGGCGCGGCCCGTAGGCGCGGCGAGAACGACCTTCAGCCTCTTCACGCCGTATATCTCCACAAGCGCGCGGATTATCGTGGTCTTGCCTACGCCGGGTCCGCCGGTGATCACGGAAAACTTCGACCTGAGCGACCGCTCCAGCGCGGTGCGCTGCGTCTCGGCGAGCGTGAAGCCCGCGCGGGCCTGCCACCATCCTATCGCCTTCTCCGCGTCGAATGCGGCGAACGACCTCGGTGCGGACAGCAGGTCGCGCACGTGGCGCGCCACGATGCGCTCGCTGGCCGCAAGGCGGCGGAGGGCCACGCGCCCGTCGTCGGTGACTACGACGCCGGCGGCAGTCTCCTCCTTCAGCGCGGCCGCCAGCGTCTCGACTGGGATTCCAGTCAACTCGTTGGCGTGCAGTAGCAGGTCGTTCTCGAGGGTCCAGCAATGGCCTCCGTCCTCGGCCTCGGCCTCGAGCGCATACGATATCGTGGCGCGCGCACGAAGCGGCGAGTCCGGCGGTATGCCGACGGAGAGGGCGATCTTGTCGGCCGTCGCGAACCCGATTCCCCAGATGTCGCGGCAGAGGCGGTAGGGATTGGCCTTTATGACGGCTATCGCGTCCGGACCGTAGCGACGCACGATCTTGGTCATCTTCGCTATCGAGATTCCGTACGTCTGGCCGAAGATCAGGTTCTCGCGCAGCGTCTCGTTCCTGTGCCAGCTTTCTCGTATCTGCCGTATCTTCGCCGCGCCAAGCTTAGGCACCTCTGCGAGCCGCGCCGACTGGTGCGACAGCACGTGCATCGTCTCCTCGCCGAACGCATTGACTATGCGCTTGGCCAGGACCGGACCGATGCCCTTTATCAGACCGGAGGCCAGGTACAGCTCGATTCCCTTCAGCGAGCGCGGCGCCACGCAGGTGAGCGTGTCGGCTCGGAACTGCCGCCCGTGGACCTTGTCGGTGACCCACTGCCCCTCGGCCTTGACCTCCTCGCCTTCCCACACGGCTTGCGTCCGTCCTACGACGGTGATCTCCGGCGCACGTGCCAGCTCGAACTCGGACGGCACCTCGACGTGCAGCACTGTGTAGCCGTTCTCCTCGTTGTGGAAGACGACCGACTTCACCGTGCCCTCGACGACCGTTCTCGCCGCCTCTCCGCCGTTCTCCAGACTCTGCTCGCCCTTGCCCGTCATTGCTTACTTGTCGCTTGCTTGCCCGCCATTGCTTATGCCAGTCATTGCTTGTCAGTCATTGCTTGCCAGTCATTGTTTACATTATATTATACCAAATATATCATGCCAAAACCCTCGCCCCGAGCATCATTGCATCATCGCAGCCCCCATTCTTCCATCCGTTCCATCCTTCCCCGTAAGATTTTTCCGCATAGAATTCTCATTTATGGCATAACGTGCGGCAGGCGGGGTGGAAAGCCCGCCGGGAGGAGCGAAGGTCAAGCTAGAATTTTCCGCACATGATTCTCATATTAAAAACGGCAAGTCGGAAACGCGGCGGAAAGTTGCTGTTGACTAACACGAGGGCCAACTGCTACACTTTTGCACATGTTCGAAGGTACGGTATTCGGGAAGCTTGACCAGAAGCTTCAACACGCGATAACGGACGCAGGCTATTCTGCGCCCACTCCAATACAGGCCCAGGCGATGCCGCGACTGCTTGAGGGCCGCGACCTCATCGGCATCGCGCAGACCGGCACCGGCAAGACCGCGGCATTCATGCTGCCCATCCTGAACCGCCTCATCAAGGTACGCCGCCCGCGCCACATCGGGCATCCCCGCGCGCTCGTGCTGTCACCGACGCGGGAACTCGCCGCGCAGACGGCCGAGAACATTCGCCTCTACGCGAAGTACGCCGACATTCCCTTCGCCTGTCTCATCGGCGGCGTCAGCCAGTTCGGCCAGGTGAAAGACATAAAGCGCGGCGCGGAGACGTTCGTGGCATGCCCGGGTCGGCTCATAGACCTGATGACGCAAGGCATCGCCTACCTCGACCAGGTGGAGTGCTTCGTGCTGGACGAGGCCGACCGAATGCTCGACATGGGCTTCCTGCCGGACATACGGCGCATCATGTCCAAGCTCCCGTCCGCCAGGCAGTCGCTCTTCTTCTCCGCGACCATGTCGCCCGAGATCGCAAAACTCGCCGGCGAACTCGTCCGCGACCCCGTCAAGATCGAGATTTCGCCAGAAGCTCCCGCCGTGGAGAAGATAAACCAGCGCGTGATGCTCGTCGCAAAGCCCGACAAGGATGCGCTGCTCGTGCACCTGCTGAAGACGCACCCGGAGTGGACCAGGGTCATCGTGTTCTCAAAGATGCGCCATGGCGCCGACCGCGTATGCCGAAAGCTCGCCCGTGCGGAGATACAGTGCGCGGCGATCCACTCCGACAAGTCGCAGGGGCAGCGCACCCGTGCGCTGGACGGCTTCCGCCGCGGCCAGGTGCGCGTGCTTGTCGCCACCGACATCGCGAGCCGCGGCATCGACGTGCCGGACGTCTCGTGCGTCATCAACATGGAGCTGCCGCTTGAGACCGAAAGCTACATCCACCGCATCGGGCGCACCGCGCGCGCCGGCGAGTCCGGCGCGGCTATCAGCTTCGTTACGGCGGAGGAGCGCGGCCAGCTTAAGGCCGTGGAGCGGCTGATCCGGAAGTCGATTCCCGTCGACCGCGACCAACCCTACCACTCCGAGGGCGCCGAGCGCTCGACCGGCAAGCAGGGCGAGGGGCTGCCTCAGGCGCCGTGGATACGCCACGGGGGCGGCGGCCCGCACGCGAGGGACAGGCGGCGCAAGTCGTTCAAGGGACGCCGCCAGCCGGACTTCGGGCAGAAGCGAAAGGACGCGTAGCCCGCCATGTCCGAAATCCTCCTTGTCGACGACGAGCGCTCCATCCGTTCCTCCATGCGGGCCATGCTGGAGTCCGAGGGCTTTGCCGTCCGCACGGCCCGCAGCGGCGACGAGGCCGTGCGGCTCTTCTCCGAGCGACGTCCCGACGTCGTGCTTCTTGACGTGATGATGCCCGGCAAGGGCGGGGTGCAGACCTGCGAGGAGCTGCGCGAGATCGATCCGCTTGCGCCGATACTCTTCCTGACCGCCGTGCCGTCCGACACGACGAAAGTGCGGGCGTTCGGCGCCGGCGCCGACGACTACATCGAGAAAGGCTGCAACCCCGACGTGCTGCTGGCCCGCATACGGGCGGCGCTGCGGCGCGCCGATGCGGTGTCGTCCGCCGCCGCCGGGCCGGGCCGCGTGCGGCTTGGGGCGGTCGTCGTGGACACGGCGCTCCTTCGCGTCACGGACGGCGACCGCAGCGAAGGTCTTACGCGCACCGAGGCCGCGCTCTTCTCGGCCCTCAACAGCCGACGCGGAGAATACGTGGGGAACGACGCCCTCTTCACAGCGATTCACGGCGAGGGCTTCGCCGGCGACCCGTCGAAGGTCCGCAACCACATAAGCACGCTGCGCCGCAAGCTCGGCCGGGCCCGCGACATGATCGTCAACAACCCGAACGCGGGTTACCGGCTGCTGCCGTAAAGGCGGCGCACGAGGGCGACGCCCTCCTCTTCGGTGAAGAAACGTCCGTCGAGCTGCGCCTCGTAGGCGGTCTTCAGCATCTTTCCGAAAGCTGGCCCCGGCTTGAAGCCGAGCGCCATGAGATGGCGGCCGAGAACGATCGGCTTCGGCGCGGAGTCGGCGACGCTCAGCCTCTTGGCCTGTGCGGCAAGCCACTCGATCGGCTCCGGCTCGGAAGGAAACGGCGGGCGCCCCGCGTCGTCGGCCGCCGCCACGCGCAGCAGCCGGTCGATGCGCACGACGCGTGCGGCAAGGCGGCGTATCGCAGCGTCGCCGCTCTTGCTGCGCCACATGTCGAACGGCCTCATGTGCTGCTTCACGAGCGGCGGCACTTCCTTCAGGATCCGCTCCTCGTTCGTCAGCCTCCGCAGGAAGGAAAGCGTCGGCTCCACGCCGGCGTCGTCGTGCCGCAGCGACCGTATCCGCCCCTTCACCGGATCGTACGACGTGCAGTCCGGCTTGCCGAAGTCGTGGCAGAGGACGCCGAGCCCGACGACGATCGCTTCGCTAGCGGCAAGCGGCGGCGAGGCGTCGAACGGCTTTCCGCCGTCGCGCTGTCCGGCGAACGCGTCAAGGCAGCAAAGCGTGTGGTTCCACACGTCGCCCTCGGGGTGCCACTCGGGATCCTGCGGGCAGCCGATGAGCCGCTCCAGCTCCGGATAGTACCGCACCCAGCCGGTCTCGCGCAGGAAGCCGAGGCCGCGCGAAATGCGCCTGCCCTTCGTCAGCAGCTTCTCCCACTCGCCGAAGAGCCGTTCCGGCGGCAGGCCCTCCGAAGTCATCGTCCGGCAGACGGCAACGGTCTCGGGCGCAGGCTCGAGGTCGAAGCGGGCGGCGAACTGCATGCCGCGCAAGACGCGCAGGGGGTCTTCGCGGAAGTGGTCGCTCACGTGCCGCAGCACGCCTTTCTCAAGATCGGCGCGTCCGTTCCACGGATCGGCGATCTCGCCCGTGAGGGGGTCCTCGTAGATCGCGTTGACGGTGAAGTCTCGGCGGGCCGACGCCTCGCGTACTGTAAGCGTCGGGTCATAAGTCATCTCAAAGGCGCGGTGGCCCAGGCCGAGCTTGGTTTCGCGGCGCGGCATCGCCACGTCGACGTCAACGCCATGCAGCTTGATGACGCCGAAGGAGACGCCGACAAGATCGAGCTTAAAGCGCTCGCCCAGGACCCTGGTCAAGTCATCCGGGGCGATGCCGAAGCACTCGACGTCAAAGTCCGCAGGGCTGAGTCCGCGCAGCCTGTCGCGGACGCAGCCGCCAACCAGATAGGCGTGCCCGCCGGCCAGGCGCACGAGGTCGGCGACGGTGCGCGCGGCTTCGAGCGCACCGTCGCCGGACATCTCACCCGTGCTTGCCACGGCGGGCGCGGGTCAGGAACGGGCCTTGATCGCGGCAGCCATCTGCGCGATGGCCTGCATCGACTTTTCCTCGTGGATCGCGAACGTGCGCGTCCAGGGAGCCATCATGTAGCCCTTGATCAGGTCGGCGTGGCAGTGCGTGTCGCAGAACTTGATCGTGTCCGCGAAGTTCGTGTCGCAGGACCAGTTGGAACCCGTGGGCACCTGCTCGAAGCCGGCCTTGTCGAGGTCCTCGTACGTCTGCACGTGGGGACGGCGGTTCTCGCTCATCTTGGACACGTCGAACTCGGCGCCGTAGTACCAGTTGGACTGCAGCACGCTCTTCGGCATGCGCTTCATGAACTCGTCCTTGTGGTTCCAGCAGTAGTCGCTCCAGATCCACGGACGGCACCCGGTCTTCTCCGTCACGCCCACGAACCAGAGGAAGTCGTGCCACCACAGGTCGCCCTGGCGGCAGACCGCGAAGAGGTGCTTGGACTGATGGGACGCGGTCTCCTCGTCGTACCCGAGGTGGAAGAAGCGCGGGCGGTCGAAGATTTCGGCGACATCCTTGATGAGGTCTTCGCAAACCTGGTAGTACTTCTTCGACGACACCATGCGGTGGTAGTCCTTGAGCCACGTGTCGTGGCAGGCCGAGAAGTTCAGCTTGGGAATCACCTCGAAGCCCATGCCGCGCAGGCGCGCGATTTCCGCGCGAAGCCTTTCGACGCTCCAGCTGCCCTTGACGGCGAGCTCCGGGTGGCTGGGATAGACGACTATCTCTGCGAGGTCTATGATGATCTGGTTGCAGCCGGCCTTGGCGAGCGCGTCGGAGATTCTCCGCCACGAGGGCTCGTCGAAGCGCACGTGGTCGGCGCAGCAGCGCGTGAGCCACTTCTCGGGCATCGACGGATCCTGGGTCTCGAGCGGAACGTCTTTCCACGAGTTGACGCCGAAGTGGGCGAGGTACGACCATATGAACTTGGGCTCCGGCGAGGCCGCCGCCCTGGCGACCGACGGCACGGCGCCAAGCGCCGCGGCTCCTGCCGCCGTCCTGATGAAATCGCGTCTGCTGACTGACATATCGTGATCCTTTCCTTTTGTCGTTTTCTGTTGATTGCAGGCTCCCTACGCAGGGCGTGCCAAATTCCAGTCAAAGCGCCTTACCTTCGGCTGCCAGGCGACGGCCTCCTCGGGCGTCGCCTGGGCGAACGCCATGACGATCAGCCTGTCGCCGACCTTGCCGAGCCGCGCCGCCGCGCCGTTGAGGCAGCAGACGCGCGAGCCGCGCCGCCCGGCTATCGCATACGTCTCGAACCGGGCGCCGTTCTCGACGTCCGCCACGAGAATCTTCTCGTACGGAACGATGCCGACGGCCTCCATGTCGTCGGGGTCGAGCGTGAGCGAGCCTTCGTAGTCGAGGTTCGCCTCGGTCACGCGGATCCTGTGGAGCTTCGCCTTCAGGAGAGTCATCAGCATGTCCCGAGCCTCTCGCTGATCATCTTCGGGGTTACGACGACCTTGCGCATCCTGTCGTTCCCCGGGGCCTCGTACATCACGTCCGTCATGAGCATCTCCATCTCGGCGCGCAGGCCGCGCGCGCCGGTCTTCCGCGCAAGGGCCGCCTTGGCGAGCGTCCGAAGCGCCTCCGGCTCAAACTCCAGGGTCACGCCGTCCATCGCCAGCAGCTTCTGGTACTGTCTCACGAGGGCGTTCTTCGGCTCGGTCAGGACGTGCACCAGCTCGTCCTCGCTCAGCTCGCGCATCGTCGTCACGACCGGCAGGCGCCCGGTGAACTCAGGGATGAGGCCGAACTTCACGAGGTCCTCCGGGCGGACGTCCTGCGGGTTTATCGCACCGCCGGCCTTCGACTGCTCCTTGGCGGCCTCTCCGCCGCCGAAGCCGATGACGCTCTTGCCGCGGCGTTCCGCCACGATCTTGTCGAGGCCTACGAACGCGCCGCCGCAGATGAAGAGAATGTTGGACGTGTCGACCTCGATGTACTCCTGGTCGGGGTGCTTTCGCCCGCCCTTCGGCGGGATGCGGCACACGGTGCCCTCGACCAGCTTCAGGAGCGCCTGCTGCACGCCCTCGCCGCTCACGTCGCGGGTGATTGACACGTTGTCGGTCTTCGAGGCGATCTTGTCGATCTCGTCCACATATATTATGCCGCGCTTCGCAAGCTCCACGTCGCCGTCTGCGTTTTGCAGCAGGTAGCGGACGAGGTTCTCGACGTCTTCGCCGACGTACCCCGCCTGCGTGAGCACGGTCGCGTCGCCGATTGCGAACGGCACGCCTATGATCCGCGCGAGGGTCTTGGCAAGCAGGGTCTTGCCGGTGCCGGTGGGGCCGATCAGCAGTATGTTGGATTTCTCGATCTCGACGTCGGCGAACTTGCCGTCGTCCTTGCCGGACTGCGCGGCCTCAAGGCGGCGGTAGTGGTTGTGCACGGCCACCGAAAGGACCTTCTTCACCTCGTCATGGCCGATCACGAACTGGTCGAGGAACGCCTTGATCTCCCTCGGGGCCGGCGTGGGCGGCAGCGGGGGCGCGGCGGACGCCTGCCTCTCGTGGCGCCGCACCATCTCGTCGGCATGGCGGACGCAGTCGACGCAGATGTTTCCTTCCGCGCCCGGGATGACCGCAACTTCGCGCGAGCTCCGTCCGCAGAACGAGCAGGTCAGCTCTTTCATGCGAGGACTTCGTCGACCAGGCCCCATGCCTTCGCCTCCTCCGCGCTCATGAAGTGGTCGCGGTCGGTGTCGCGCACGACGTCGCCGACCGCCTTGCCCGAGTGCTTCGCGAGAATCCCGTTCAGGACCTCCTTGAGCCGCAGTATCTCCCTCGCCGTGATCTCGATGTCGGACGCCTTGCCTTCCGCCCCGCCCCACGGCTGGTGGATCATGATGCGCGCGTTCGGGAGAGCGAAGCGGCGGCCCTTGGTGCCGGCCGCGAGCAGCACCGCGCCCATCGACGCGGCCTGGCCTATGCAGTACGTCGCCACCGGGCACTTAACGAACTGCATCGTGTCGTAGATCGCCAGCCCGGCCGTGACGCTGCCGCCTGGCGAATTCACGTATACCGAAATCTCCTTCTTCGAGTCCTGCGACTGAAGGAACAGCAGCTGGGCGCAGACGGCGTTGGCCATCTCGTCGTTCACCTCGCCGGAGATGAACACGATGCGGTCGAGCAGCAGGCGCGAGTAGATGTCGTACGTGCGCTCGCCCCTGCCGGTCTGCTCGACGACATATGGTATCATGTAAGACTTCATGGCAGCTTCTCCCACTTCCGCCAGGCGTCGGCCGCCTGCTACTTCTTAGCGTTGGCGAGGACGAACTCGATGACCTTCTTGCCGCGCTCCTCGTCCGAAGCCTCGATCTTCTCGGCCTTGGCGATCGCGTCGATCACGTACCAGAGGCGGACCTGCCGCGTGGCCGTCTCCTCGGCGTCCTTCAGTATCTTGTCGCGGTTCTGCTCGAAGTATCCGGCGTCAAGGCCGGAGTACTGGGCGCGCTGCGCAAGCTGCTGCAGGTAGCCGTCCATCGCGTGCCGCACCTGCGAGCCGGGCACGTCGAAGTCGACCTTCTTCATCAGCAGCTCGACCGCCTCGTTCTCGCGCCGGATCGACTCCTGCTCGACGGCGTTCTTCTCCATCGTCTCGCGGATCGTCGCAGCCAGCTTCTCCACCGACTCGGCCTTCGCCTTCTCGGCGAACTCTGCGTCGTCAGGCAGCATGCGGCGGCGGAACGCCTTGAGCGTGACGTCGTACTCCGCTTTCGCGCCCTTCAGGCCGTCCGGCGCGGACTCCTTGTCGAACTTCGCCTTGATGCCCTTCTTGGTCTCGCCGGCCTTCATGCCCTTCAGCGCGTCAAGTATCTCCGGCAGGAACCGGCCCTCCTCGACCTGCGTCCAGAAGCCCTCGCCCGACGCCACGAACTTCGCCTCCGGATTGATCTCCAGGATCGGCTTTCCGCCGACGGTGCCGGCGTAGTCGATCTGCACGAAATCCCCGTCCGCGACGGCCTCGCCCTCCTTGGCGTCCTCGTACCGCGCGTACGCCGCGCGAAGCCTTTCGAGCTGGTCCTTGACCGCCTCGTCCTTCACCGTGACGTCGCGGGACTCGACCTTCAGGCCCTTGTATGTCGGGAGCTTGAACACCGGGCGGACCTCCACGATTGCGGTGAAGCCGCCGCCGGTCGCCCCGCAGGTCATGTCCTGCACGTCGGCAAGGGTCACCTCGTCAAGGTTCTCGGCCTTGACGGCGTCGGCGTAGTGCCGGCGGATCATCGCCCGCTCGGTCTCCTGCTTCAGCCCCGATGCGAACTCCTTGCGGATCAGCTCTATCGGCACCTTGCCCTTGCGGAACCCCGGCAGCTGAGCCTCCTTCAGGAAGGCCTTCTCGACCTCCTTGACGGCAGCCTTCGCCTCCTCGGCGTCAAGTTCAACCGTAAGCTTGACCTGGCATTTTCCCAAGTTCTTGCAACTGGTCTTCATTTACCCTCGCATCTCCTCGTTGTACAAATGTCTGTATATTTTATCAAATTCCCACGCCCCCGTCCACGCCGTCCCCGACGTCCGCCGCGGCAGGCTGCAACGCTCCGTAGAATACGGCGCGGGCGGCGAAAAAGCGAATGAGAACGACTATGGCGGCCCAGGCAAACGCTGCGGCAACGGCGAACGCCACGGCAGCGACGATGCGCGGCAGGCCGAACTTGTCGCCGCCGGCGGCGACCGTGCCCGCCGCCGCGATCGCCAGCCAGAGCAACGCGAGCTGCGCGCCATAGAACACGTCAAGGCAGAACGCCTGCCACTTGTACCCGCGCATCATCCGTCCGCTCTCCGCAAGGCACTTGCACGCTCCCCAGTCGGCATGGTCGCTCTTGAGGTACCACGCCTGCCTGTAGCGGTATACCGCAACCACGCCGGGAAATACCAGCAGCAGGGACCAAAGGAACACCCGCAAGTTCATCAGCACAAGGAGCCACGTCAACTCCAGCGGGCGCGCAAAGCCGCCGAACGACGCGGAGAACCAGCCCTTGGCGTCGTTCTTCGCGGCCTTCAGCAGCAGCCGCGCCATGCCGAAGGCGAAGATCGCCCCGAAGACGTACATCATGAACTGCTGGAACAGGCTCGCCCCGGTCATGTGCCAGAACATGGCGTCGGACGGCACCGTGTAGCCCAGCCCCTGCTGCGCATGCTGCAGCTTCGCGCCCAAGAAGTCCGCCCACGTCTGCAGGCCCATGTCCCTGTATGCCGACAGTATCAGGCAGCCCACCAGCGAACTGATTCCGTAGAGCACGGCTCCGGAGGCGAGCACGCGGCTCGACCAGCCGCCGGAAAGGACCTTTGCCGCCTCGCTGCGAATCTCCTGGTTCGTCTTCATGCAAGCTCCTCCGTAAGGTCGTCCACAGGCAGCTTCAGGGAGCGGCGCATTTCCGCCGCGACGGCCCTCACGCCGAACGTCTCCGTCGCGTAATGTCCGGCGCAGACCATGCGCATTCCGCAGTTTTCGGCGGCGATCACGTCGCCCCAGCTCGCCTCGCCCGTCACGAAAAGTCCGCAGCCGAGGCGCTTCGCCTCCTCCGCGAACTCTCCGGCCCCGCCGGAGCATACGCCCACAAGCCCGCACGGGACGTTGAAGCCGCATCCGCCGATCTCCACGGTCTTCACGCGGGCGCTGACGCCGACGAAACCGATCACGTTGCCGTGGTAGCTGAACGCAGGACGGAGCCGCCTGAGGCCCATCGCCTTGGCGAGTTGCGCGTTGTTGCCGAGTTTCGGGTGCGCGTCCAGCGGCAAATGGCAGGCGTATATCGCGACGTCGGCGGCTATGGCGGCCCTGACGACGCGGTAGACGCCGCCGTCGATCCGGCGTATGCCGCCGCCCCACGATATGCCGTGGTGGACTATCAGCAGGCCTGCGCCGGCGTTTGCCGCCGCCGTCACGGCGCGGACGCTGGCATCTACGGCGATTGCCGCCCGATGCACCTCACAGTCCTCGCGCGAAAGCTGCAGCCCGTTGTTGGATACGTCGTCAAAGGCAGGGACGTCC
Source organism: Kiritimatiellia bacterium (assembly GCA_017514235.1). Classification (GTDB taxonomy): domain Bacteria; phylum Verrucomicrobiota; class Kiritimatiellia; order RFP12; family UBA1067; genus UBA1067. The sequence goes on from JAFWKK010000034.1 coordinate 19,756, forward strand.
AGCGCCCTGTCCAGCCATTCTGTGATGCGCGTCAGTTTCACGCGCCTATTATATCACCTTTCCCCGAACATGTGTTGAACCAAAATTTCTGGAGGTTGGGTGCACCGCGAGCGCGGCTGGACGGCGCGGAACGCAAGGCGGAACGTTAGCGGAGCCTTTCGCCAGCAGTCGGAGTTTTAACTGCAGAACCACGAAATACACGAAACGCACGAAAGCACCCTTCGGACTTGGCGCGAGACTTTGGTACATTTAGTGGTTTGAAAATCATGGCAAGAAGAGGCTTTGCAATTGGCCCTTCACGTCAAAACGGCAGGGGCTAGCGGCGGCTCAGGCAATGTCCTCGATGAACATGAAACGGTATCCGTTATCATGCATCATCTTCGACATGACCCGTACCTTTTCCGCGTAGTCCGGCTGGTATGCAAGATAGTCCCGGTAGAAATACTGCTCATGATTTGAGAAGACCAGATAGTCCCGTCCGAGGATCGCCTGCGTGTCTCTCTTCAGCGTCGGCACGTCAACGAGGTTCAGCACCGGCGCATCGCCGAAGAGGTTCTTGAAGCGCATGCCGGTATCACGGTCGAGCAGAAACCTGTAGGAGTTTACGGTCTGCCGCCACTGCTCCGTGGAAATGTGGTTGTAGGAGCAGATCGAGGACATTATCGCCGCGTTGCGGGAATCGCGCCAGTAGAATGCGGTCTCAGGCTTGCGGTTCTGCTCGAGCTTCAGCCCATGCCCGTATGGCAGGCGACTGCGATTTCCGTCATAGCGGTAGCGCGGCCCCACCGAGCATTCCATTATCTTGATTCCACAATCCTTCAGCGCCCGGCATCCATCCTTGCTCATCGGGCACCAATGCGGAACGAGCGATGTGGTGAACACGCCGTCGCCTGCAAATCGGTCGACTTCGTCGCGTATCATTCCGAACAGCTTCTTCACATCGCCATAGTCGATGTTGATCCACGGATAGTCGGGGAACTCCTGCAGCGAATGGAAGCCAAGCCTGAGCCAGTCCTTGTTCGCCTGCCATTCCGCCTTGTACGCATCGGTCATGTCGGCAAGCGTAAACTCGTCAAGCCCATAGAAGAAATCCGTCCGGTAGAAGATGTTCAGCTGAAGCTTCAGCCCATACTTCTCGTGGCATTCCTTCAGCGGCGCAAGGAAGGGATTGTCGAACATCGACTTCGGCCGCTGCCGCATCAGATCGCGGAAGCACCAGATCGTGTCGTCGATGAAAAACGACGCCCCCTTGCCGCAGAGGCCATCCTTCACAGTCACCTCCGAGTCCGCGAGAATCGGCCCCAGCTCCTCCGCGCCCTCCGCAAACGCTGGGACACCGCCCTTCGCGGCTCCCTCGCCGACGACCGTACGCGCCGACGCAAGCGCCAGCGCACCAGCCCCAACCTTAAGAAAATCACGCCTTCCGTTCATTCTTCATTTCTCCTTTTCACTGCCATCCCAGATGCAGATAGTCCGTTGCAACCTGATCGCTGCGCGGCTCTGACTTGTCAATCCATTCGTCATACCAGAGGTTCGCCCCGAAATGGAGCAGCAGCCCCCGCATTTCCTGTTTCACAGATGTCTCCCCCTTTCTCCCCGCAAAATCATGCTCGGACGACATCAACGCTTCAGCGGCTTCGGGAAGATGCTCAGCCGCGTTATATCCTCGATCTTGCCGCCCTTCAGCTCCGCGAACTGCACGAGTGCCGCAACCGGAAGCGGAGGCTTCGCCTCGTGGGCCATCCAGGCAGGTGATGGCGTCGGCGGCCCCGCTCCACTCCGTTAGGAGGCGTCGCTTGATGAGCCGAAGCGTCTCGGCGTCATACACGCTGATGTCCACGTCTTGCCGATCCACTCCTTCACCGCGCCCTGCTCCGTGATCCGCGCATCCCACGAAGGAACCTGCCAGACCTGCATCGCACCGGCACCGAACGCAGCGACCGCCGCGGCAACCATAACAATCTTCTTCATAGTCTTTTCCCTCTTGCTGACATGGATTATATCACAAAACCGATTATTTCAGTGTTTCGCTTCGTCCGCCCCGAACACCTTGCGGACTGCTTTAAGGTAACCGAAGCCAAATTGCGCATCAGGTTCAAGATACGAACCCTCGGTCCACTCGTTCCATGAATTGACCGTGATGAGTTTGGGGAAAGGTGCAGCGATGTTCGCGTCCGCCCAAGCCTTGATACGGCGTGAATAACGCTCGAAGTCGGCAGGATTGGAGTTGCGGATGACGCGCTTGGACTCACGGGCCGGATAGCGCGCGTTGTTGTCCCAGCCGATGGACACATTCGGGAAGTAGACCATGCCGGACGACTTTGCGGCGCTACGGCAGTCGTCGTGCATCTTGAGCGCCAGCTCACCCCATTCAGAATACGTCAGCTCCGGTTGCGACCTGTCGCCGAGGCGTTTGTGGGTGCCGTCAATCCAGCAGTAGCATGTGGCGGAGTCAATGCCAAGCGCCGCCAAATCCTTGCGCATGAGCAAATCACGACTGCCGCAGATTATCTGGAGATGGATACCGGGAAAGCCCGCCGCCTTTACCCGTTCGCGGAGACTGGCGACGCGCTCCTTCGCCTTATCCAGCCCATCCCAATCAATGAACGACTTTACATCGTAGATGGAAAGCACTGGCTTGCCGCCGATCTTGTAGTAATTCGTTCGCTTGAAATACTGCGCAATCCAGCGATCCACAATCTGTTGCCAATCGTCATCGGTGACTTTCGCTGGCCAGATGACATTGTACTTGCCGTCCTTTGTCCCCACCTTGTTGTTCCAATAGCTGTTCACGTCATGGTTGGCCCACATGATGTAGAACTTCATCCTGCCGTTGTTGGATGCGCCGAGAAATCCCTTGTTCAGTGCATCTTCAAGGAACGGACGGCCGCCGTACCAGTACCAGTCGTAGATAAACACGTTTACGCCATGTGACACCGCCGCGTCGATCTTGCGCTCCATGACTTTGGGGTCGGCGTCGTTCTCGTAGCCCCAGAGCGGCACGAGCGGCTGGCGGTGCCCTTCCCATTTCGGCACGGCCTCCTTGACGTTCTGCCATTCGCCAATTCCCTTGTTGAAGATGCCAAGCTCCGCCCAGCGCGGCTCGGGCTGGTATGCCGGCCACACGTAGGCGGCAACGTCATACGCCGCCGCACTTGCCATCCGTGCGCAAAGCGCGGCAACTGCAATCGCCATCAATTTCATCGTTCGATCTGCTTGTCAAACACCCCGTAGCGGGTAATGTCCACGAACCTTCCGTCTTTCAGCTCCGCAAACTTCACCACGCCCTGCATTGGCAATGTCGGCTTCTGTCTGGAATGCATCCAGTTCGGCGTATAGCAGAACGCGAAACGCACCGCGCCATCCCTGCCGCCAGGCACGACGTCCATGCCGTGGTTCCAGCCGTACACATGCTTGGCGACGACATTGAAGTCCTTGTCATAGACAATCAGGTTTGGAGTGTTGGCCGTTTCATCGAGCGTGTAGTAGCTGGAGTAGATGTACTTGCCGTCGTTCGTCATGTTCTGCGCGCCGCAGGAGGAATCCTCGCCATGATCCACCACGAAAGGCTCGCCGATGGGCTTCAGAGTCTCGGCGTCGAACTTGCCGTACCAGTTCTTGTGCCCCAGCTTGTCCGGCGCGTATCGCCCCATGTTGAGGTAGACGACGCCATCCATGCATGTGATGCCGTCCGTGCCCCAGTGCCAGTCGAGCCTGTGCAGCTTCAGCGGCTTGAGCGTTTCGGCGTCGTACACGCCTATCGCCGCGCTCCACTGCTCCGTCTTGGGCGTGAGCCACACGCCCGTGTAGAGCTTGCCGTTCCAGTAGCAGATGTCGCCGCCGTGGATTTCCGTCTGGATCCACCGTTGCTCTCGCCCGTACCAGTCCGTCTTCACAATCTGGTTGTGGTAGGAGAAGTATATCGCGTTGGAGCTGACGCACATGCCCTGGCAGTGTCCGCTCCACGTCTTGCCGATCCACTCCTTCACCGCGCCCTGCTCCGAGACGATCGGGCACCAGTTCGGCACCTTCCAGTTCTCCTTCGCGAGGTCTATCGCACCGCACTGCGCCGCCATGGCGACCGCCGTCGCCATCATGACAATCTTCTTCATTGTCTTTTTCCTTATGTTCCCGCAGATTATGACAAGCCGATCCTTTTGATGCTCCACCACGTTGTCATTGTATGCTGATGACCATGCCCTGCGGCGTATATTCGACTGTGGCGGTGGCGGCATCGCCCAGCACTTTCTCGTTGAAGACGGTATAGACCGGTTTCACGGAATAAGTATGGGTGTGGTTATTCGGTTTTGCCTTCGCCCGCTCCCAATTTAGCGTCAGTGAATCCGACGTCTCGCCCGACATAAGAACGCCATCTTCGTACCATTCATACGATTGTGCACCGGCGGCAAGGCATGTAAGCGTTGCGGTGTTCCCCGTGCCATTCTTCGTCAGCGTCGCGGGCTGCGGCGCAATCTCAAATTCGCCGGACTGGCCCTTGTAGCCCCTGCCGCTCACCTTGCCGCCCGTGAGCGGGAAGAACGCCTTGGTGTGCAACTCATAAAGCCCCGCAACGCCGTTCGTCACGCACGGCACGAAGTTGCGCGTCTCCGTGCCGGACTCGGAAATCTTGAAGCCATAGAGTTTCATGCAGGCCCTCGTGTCCCCGATTATCATCTTTTTCGTGGTGCCGGTGTAGGTATGCGCCTTCGTCATGTCCGCCGAGTAGAGAACCTCGTCTCCACGCTTGATCGTGACGTGGTTGTTGTGTCCGTCCAGCTTGAACTGGCGGCGTTCGTTCGACGCGGCGCTGATTCCGGTGTTTACGCCCGCGGTGTTTCCAGTCCAATCTTCAAATTGGTAGGAGAGCGTGTAGGCGCTGTTTATGTACAACCGAGCAAGGATGCAGCCGGTTCCCACATCCTGCTTGAAGTATCCCTGCTGGCCGTTGTAACTGGTATCGTACACCGAGAAGTCCGCCTCGATGCAGGAGTTCGGCGTGATGACGTAGCCCGTGTTGATGTTGTGCCCGCTCACACCGTCAAACACAAGGTAGGCCTCGTTCTCGCTTGCGGCCGTGTAACCCTCACGTTCAAGGTCGCCGCCCGCCTCGGCGACAACATTCGTCTTGCTGTTGCTACAGTAGGTCATTGGGAAAAGCTTCTTGGACGTGTCCAGCCTGTCAATAAGCCCTGCCACGCCGTTGGTCACGAACGGCCTGAAATCCTTAATCAACGCACCGGATTCGTAAATCTTCAATCCATAGATCTTCATCGGCGTAAAGCCGCCGTCGTAGCTCTGGTTGCAGGCCAGCTTTACTCCCCAATAATTCTGATCCTCTTTGATTCCTCCCGTTGTCGTCCACGAGACGTTGGTATATCCCGCCGTAACGAATGCATACGAGTTTGAAGTTATCGTCACCGTCCGGCGGACGTCGCAAGCCGTGTCGACCCGAATGTCCGGAGCATTGTCGGAACCATTCAGGCTTATGTAGAAATTGCCTCTCGTTGCAGCACTGCCATAGACATCCACATACATCTTCTTTGAACTCGTGCCTCCGGCAATCAGGTTCAGCATCGAGCCGTGAAGTTTGTCAGGCGCCCAATCGGGCGTAAGAAGCGCATAGTCAAGCTCCAGTTTCGAGGTTGGCTTCATGTAATATCCCGTGCTGAAGTAGATGCTCTTACCGGCAAGGCGCGTATTGGCCAGATACAGGCTGTTGGTGTTGGAAAACGTCGCGACGTACGGATCGTCCTTTTCCTCAAGGATGTCGCCGCCGTATCCGACGGCCTTGACGTTCACACTCGACATGAACCGATTGTTGATGGTTTCTTTGAGTCCTGCAATGCCGCCCTTGACGCATGGCACGAAATTCTTCACGAGCGCACCCGATTCGTAGATCTTTACGCCATAGCATTTCATCCTCACAGGCCAGGCCTTGACGGTGAAATCGTTTGTGCTCGCTCCATAAGTGCGATCTGTGCTGGAACCGAAAACGGCAAGAGGGTAGGGCGATGTCTTGTTCAAGACCGCTTTCGTGAACACATGGGTCGTTCCTGTTGTCGCCCCATGAGGTATGGAAGTATAGGTTCTCGTCGGAGCATCAAAGGAAATCGTACGGCGGTCATTGACGCTGGCGACATCCATGTTCCATGCCATGCGTTTGCCATCGATGTCGGAAGTGTCCCAGGAGTACCTTATGCGCGTATCAGTGGAGCTGATCGTTCCAAAGTACAAAAAGAACGACAGTGACGAACTATGGTTACCGTAGCCTCCGAACAGGCGCGTGCCGTTCACGAGTTCCTTCATTTCCATATCGACTTCAATCTTCGTGTTCGGCCCGGCGAAATGTCCGAGGCAGATGCTACCCGTTCCGTATGATTCGATGTAGCCATCCTCGGCGACGGCACCCAGCGCCCCTGTCAACGCACCCGCAAGAATGGCGGCGGTCATCAGCCGTTTGTAGAGTCCGAGTTCATTGATCATCATCATTTATCCTTTCGTTTTTGAAGGGGTTCAAAACGGTATCATTATACCATATCTGACTGTAAAATGAAATAGGATTGGAGGTTTTGTATCGGCGAATAGGATTTGGGAAAGAATCAAGTGAAGTTGGGAAAATAGACTGGAACGCGGATGGATTGAGGAGATGAAAAAGCCCCGTGCAGATGGGCTGCAAGGGGCTTGAAACGTGATTTGAGGATAGCTTAACATCTCTCTACAAAGTCGGAACGCGGGTTTTGCCGCTCCGATGCCAACAGTCTGGCGCACAACGATCCGGGTTGAAGACGTGCTTGACGTACGGATCCCGCCATATACTACGCCTCGTGTATACTGTAACAGCGGGTTCAACATATCGGCAACGGTGCTCGCAATAGAACCGCCTGGATGAGTCGCGCGTGTTGGGATCGAGCCATTGACAGGGCGGATAGAATACCTTGCTCATGTTATGGGTTCTCCGATCGGCGGTGCATTCGTCGGGCGCGTCGTGTAGGCGAAACGGCCCCAGTTCTGAGGCGGCTTCGCATCAAAGGCTACTGGATGTTCGCAGCGAGTGGGTTCGAACACCCGCAGAGCTGTAACCAACTTCTTGCCAGCGTATGCCTGCAAGTCCTCAAGCGATGTCCCTGTCAGGTTCTTGGTATAGACGCGGTTGGACTTCACCATGTCCCAAACCACCAGCGGGATGCCGGTCACGGATTCGGAGAAATAAAGCCATCCAGTCACCTTGGAAACCGGTGCGCTTTCGTAAATATAAATCCGTTCATAAAGCGGAGGAGGCGCTTTCCGAAATTCCCAATGCTTTTTGCCCTCATAGATTGCCTTGGCGTATTTCGGCTTGATTGACATCACAATCACCTTCGGCCGTTTCGGCGTGCGCAGCAACTTCCGGGCGAAGTCGGGGTGGCCCAATAGAAAGGCCGCGTTAATTGCATTTATATTCATGCCGCGGCGCTCCTGATGTTGATGCGGATGTGGGTCAGGGTGTCGTAGGCGCGGGCGTCGTAGATGAGCCTCACGCCGCCAGTCGGCAGCGGCTGGTACACGACCACATGGTCGAAGCCCATGAAACAACGCGCCGTCCTACCGTCGATCATGCCGCGAAGGAGCCGCCGCCGGTGCGTGTCGAGGATCTGGAAGAGCACCAGCAGGTTGTCCGGCGCACAGTCCATCCAGAACGACGAGTCGCGGAGGTCGCGTCCGCACGCTATGCGCGCCTGCTCAACGATGCCTGCGAGGTATTCCGCCGCCTCGGTCGTGCCGAGAGCGCAGCCCTTGAGCTGCATCACCTGGGCGCAGCAGATGCGGACAAGTGCTGCACGTCTGGCGGAGTCCGCAATGGCGAAGCCCGCCGCCGCGGCGTAGTCGCCGGCGTCAGCCGCAAAACGGCGCATTACCGCGTCGTAGTCCGTCGTGCGGTTCAGCTCGGCGAGATGGCGCTTGCCGCACTCTTCCCACATGACGCGCTTGCGGTACGCCTCGCGCTCCGCCGTTGCACCGTGCCCTAGCTCGGCGCACGCGGCCGCGAGCGCGCGAAAGAGCGCTGCGCGCTGCGCCTGTGTTATCGGCCTGCAGCTAGCCATTCGCCACCTCCTCCGCCTTGGGCCAGCAGTCGGCAATGTCGAGCCTAATTTGGCGGAAGTCTGCCTGCGTCGACGGCCTGACTTCGCAGGCAAGATACCGCTTTCCCTTCTGCGGCTTGATGGCGTCCTGAAGGATCCTCTTCGCCTCGCGCCAGTCTGCGTTGTCGATCTCCATCCTGAGGAGCGACATGATCTTGCCGGTCGACAGGAATCCCTGCGCGTTGGCCTTGAACGCCTCTGCGACAATGAGCTTCAGAGCCTGGGCATCGTTGCCGCCGATCTTGGCAAGCACCCCCTCGACGTAGCCGAGCATCAGCTCGCGGGCGTGGACGACGCGCTCGTCGAGGAGGATGTTGTACTGCTGGCGTATCGAGACCTGGATCAGGCCGTCGAACGACCGCGCCTGGAAGTTGCCCTTGGCGCCGAGCTTCTCCTTGCCGCCCTTGAGCGCGTCGAGGTCCGCGATCGAGTCGCGCACGACCGCCTCCAGCACGGCGCGGGCCTTGTGGAACCTCGCCTCTACGCGGCGCGTGACCCTGTCGCGCAGCTTGTCGTATGCCGAGACGTACTTGACCGGCACGTCCTGGCCGTTTGAGTCGCGCATGGTTGTGATTGGCTTTGACATGGTGTTTGATCCTTTGGTTAGGTGGTTGGGGGTTGGTAGATTCAGTAGCCGTTCTGCATGTGCTCGAGGGCGAGGTAGCCATTCATCACCTTGGCGAAGGCGCCCCAGCTCATCGGCTGCTTGGCCTGTCGCGCAAGCGCGTGCGTCTTCTGAAGGTACACGAAAAGCCGCTCCATGCCATAGCGCGCGACGAGGTCCTTGACTCGCCGGAGGTCGTCGCCCGCCGGCAGCGGCAGATCAAACGCCCGCGCGATCGTGTTGAAGTCGCGCAGCGGAGGCCTGTCGGGAAGTATGGCCTTCACGATGGACCGTCCGATCATCTGCCGGAACGTCTTGGCGTTCGCGCCGGTCTCGAAGTCCTCGAAGCCCTCCTTCGTCGCGCACAGCACAAGCCCGCATCCAGTCTTGTCGCGGATGTCCCGGATGAACTCCAGGAGCGCCCTTGAAGCGTCCTTGCAGATTGTCGTGAGACCCTTGTGGAACTCGTCGACTATCAGCAGGTTGGAGCGCCGGAAGGTGTGGAATATCGCGTCCTCCAGCACCCATGTCTTGGCTGCCTTGACGCCGTTGTTGAGAGCCCCGGCGAGCTCGCGGACGAACCTCTGGCGGTTCCATCCGCTGCCCAGTTCGATGTAGCTGGTCTGGCCGTGGTTGTGCGACCGCTGGTACGCCTTCAGCGAGTAGGTCTTTCCGCATCGCGTCGGGCCGTAGATGAAGCTGACCATGCCGTCGTTGAGCGCGGCGTCGCAGCACCGCCACACGGTCTGCTTGACCTCGGTGTCGAGCAGCCCGATGTCCTTTTTCTTCGCCTCCTCGATCTCGATCTTCTTGAACTCGCGGATCGTCCTGACGATGTTCTCCCACGACGAGCAGCGGCCATCCTTGTAGACGCCGTAACTGCCCCTGAAGAGCTGGTAGAGCGTATTCTTGTCGTAGGCCTTCATCCTGGCCGCGAGGTCAGCCTCCTTGAGGTGGTGTTCGATGGCGTAGTTGTAGAGCCACCATACCTCCTCGCCCTCGTCCTCCGTGGCCTGGCCGCGCGCCACGGCCTGCTCGATCGCGATGCGCACCTGGTGCGCCGGCATCGCTATCCCCCGCGTGACGGTCGCGGAGTGCTTCTCGCCCGGTGCGGCCTCCATGGCCGGAAGCTCGGGCTGCGTTGTCGTTTCTTCTTTCTGCTTGTTGTTCATTGGGTCTCCTTTTTGGTTTGTCTTGCGTTGGATAAATCTACACTTTGTTAACTTGGTCAAGGAACGAGATCGCGTCGGCGTTGGATGGAGCCGGGGAATCCGCATCACTCCCCCACTCCTCCACTCCATCGCTTGCCGCGTTCAGCTCCTCGAGCCCGTACCCCTCGCCGTCCGGCGCGGGACCGCGCACCGCCGCGTCGGCCGCCTCCTTCATGACGCGCAGGTTGTTCGCCATGCGCGCCGCACGGCCCTCCGCCTCGGCCTGATGCCGCCCGCGCACAGGCAGCACCTTCGACGCCAGGTCGTGCGCCTGCTCGCCCATCGCCGCCTCGATCGCGCGGCGGTCGTACGCCGGCGCGCGGTTGAAGAGCGCGCACGTCCCCAGCGTGTGCCCGTCGCCCTTGTCGACGAGCCATATCTTCTCCGGCATCAGCGGGTTGATGAGCGCCCACACCTTCGCCGTCGGCGACATCGACTGCTGCCACCCCGCCCGGTTCTTCACGACCGCCCGGTAAAGCATCTCGTCCCGCCCGTAGAACATCTCGTTCCTGAAGCCCATGAGCCCGTTCGCCCGGACCGTCAGCTCGATCGCGTCCTTCTCCAGGTCCATGAAGTGAGGAAGGTACCAGTCGTCAACCCGTATCAAGTCCTTCTGCCCGGCGAGCCACACTTCGCGCCGCGACATCGGCCTCACCCGCTTCAGCGCCGCGTTCCGCCCGACGAGCTTCGCGATCGCGAACGCCTCCAGCCGCTCGTCCTCGTCGCCGCCCATCAGCTTTTCGACCTCCGACCACGGGCGCCAGTCGTTCGACTGCTCGTTCAGCCGGTATTCCGCGACGACGTTCGCGCCCCATCCCTCCAGCCTGTGCTCCGGATCGTCCATCAGCCTGTCCTCGATCTTCCGGAACGCCGCGAGGTACTCGTCGAACGTCAGCAGCCCCGCCGTGAGCTTCAGCGCGAACTCCGGCGGCAGCGTCGCCGCGGCCGCCGCAAGCCGCTCCTCGTACTTGACGAGCGCCGCCTGAGACTCGTGCAGATGCTCCGCGTCGCGCCCACGGCTCCCGATGAGCGCGGCGGTCCTGTTGTGCAGGATGTTGTGCGCGCCCTCGCAGAGGGCCTTCATCCTGAAGTTGCCGCCGCCGCTGCCGATGAAGAGCCCGGCGTGCACCTGCTCCGACAATATCCCCGAACGGCTTATCTTGATCAGCTCCCCGACGCCCGGTATCGCCTTGATCTGCCGCTCCACGTTCCCGCGGATCGCCGTCGTGCCGTGCTCCACCACGTCCTCCACCCCGCCGCGGTGGAAGCCCCGCACGATGTGGTCGTACGCGAAGAGGAACCGGAACTGCTGCTCCTTCAGGTTGTCCCTCACCCCGTCCGCGCGCTCGAACCTGGGCTTCACGATCGACGAGCACTTGTACCCGCTCGCCACGTCGTACCCCGCGAACTCCAGCGGCTGCACCGCCTTGCCGCAGAGCATCACGTCCGTGTTGTGCCACACGTCGTCGTACTCCACCTTCGCGCCGACCGGCAGCCCCACCCGCGTCGTCAGCACCGGCACCACGTACCTCTGCGCCGCTTTCCGCCCGCGCCTGTTCGTCGCGATGTTGAAGAAGTAGTTCGGGTTCGCCTTCGC
>JAFWKK010000035.1 GCA_017514235.1 Kiritimatiellia bacterium
ACTGGCATGAGCGATGCACTCACGAACTACTGCTTTCAGGGAGCGACGAGAGAAGAAGCGATTGGGGATAGTGCAAAAAACCGTACTATAACGACTACGGCGCTTCCTAGCAACAAATGGTCTATCGGTGGAGCCTGGAACTCCGGACTTGGCTATGACTGGGCGGGGCCTCGCTACGCGGTTGGCGAAATCAAGGGCGCGCGTTTTTACAATCGTGCGCTGACCGATGAGGAACTGGCGCTGAACCGGCGCATCGACGAAGCGCGATTCCGCGGCAAGTACAACGTCGAGGTCATGTCGACCGTTCCGGGTGCCGAGGGGGCCGAGAGTGTCGGAATCTACGTTGTCAACGGACATCATGACTTCACCGCCTCTGGAAATGCCACGGTAGACGGCGTGGAATACGCCGCCGCCGGATACGCCCTCGAAATCTGGGACGCGGCGAACGAAGCGTGGGGAAAGCCGCAGGAATACTCCGGCACGTCTTACGCCTACACGAATTGCGAGGCGACGGCCAAGGTTCGCCTGACATGGATGTGGAAGCCGGTGAGAGGACTCGTCAAGTACGACGTCACGACATACGCCCAGCAGGGACTCGTCTTGAATTTCGACGGCATTTCCAATCAGGGCGTCGGACAGCCCCACAGCACGAACGCGGCTGTTTGGGCGAACTGCGGCTCGGCCAATGCGACGGCAACCGTCATAAAACTGCCTGTCGGAGATGCGGGCTTCTGGTCGGCGCGCGGATATGACTTCCGAGGCGGTGAATACGCCTTGATTACGCCGGATATGGATTTTGGCGACCAGATCACGGTTCAGGTCGTATCGGAAGTCGAAACGCCTCGCCAGCCCAAACTGCAGGGCTCTTCGTCGGGAGCCGACCAGGACACATATCCGACATTCTTCGGGAACCAGAACGATTGCTTCAACATCTACACGATTTCGCAGGGGAAAAACCTGGTGCTCAAGCCCGATGCCGTTGTCAGCAAGCGTGGGCAATGGGACAACTGGACGGGGCAGTTTATCAACGCCTTCCTGGACTACGACAGCGTTAGCTTGCGGGCGGACGATGCGCCGCCGGTGTGGCGAGAGGATAGCACGCACAAAAAGTCGCTGGGGTTGCAGAGCTATCGCTTCGGCGGCAACCCTGTCGGCACCCTTGACGGCGACAAGGCTCGTCGCTGCATCATCGGAACGGTATTTGCCGTCCGTGCCTACGACCGTGTGCTCACCTCCTACGAGCTGGCGCGCAACCGGGCGATTGACATGGTACGTTTCTACGACGCAATGCCGGGCGGGTCGAGTTCAAACGGCGTGATGGTGGCGACGAGCATGTCTGGCGTCGAAGGCGTCGAGTCGTGCGGGTTCTACGAAGTCCTGGGCGACGCTCACACCTTTTCGGCATCGGGCGACGAGAAGGTCTTCGGTGGAAAGACCTATCGCATTTCGGGCTATGTCCTCGAACGGATGAACCCCGCGACGGGGCATTGGGAACTTGAACAGGAATCCGACGGGCTGAGCTACACCTACGTTCCCGGGCCGGCTCAGCTTTACCGTCGGCTGACTTGGCGCGTCAAGGTCGTGCACGGACTCAAGAAGCCTTCGGAATACACCGCTGCGGATTACGTGCAGACTGGACTAATCTCCATGTTTGACGGCATCAGCAACCGCGGCATCGACGTACCGCACGACTCCGGCACTCTGCGCTGGAAGGATCTTGCCCGCGTCGGCCATGTCGCGAACTTCTACACGACTACGAATGACACTCAAAAGCATTCCGAGACGCTCTGCAACGGCGGCAGGTGGACGGCGAGCGGATACGTCTTCCCCGGGTATGTCTACGCCCGGATGGACGAGGACATCTCGCCCGGCCTCAACTTCACAGTCCAACTGGTTCTTGACGCGGACGTCACAATGCAGACGGCGTCCTATCCGACATGGGCGGGGCTTCAAGAGGACTGTGGCTTTTTTACGTCAGCACAAGGCACGACCGTCAGTTTCAAGCTCGACAACTATGTTGGTAGACGTCCGTTCTTCAAGAACTGGGATGGAAAGTA
>JAFWKK010000036.1 GCA_017514235.1 Kiritimatiellia bacterium
ACGGTCGCTCCTTGTTCCATCGCGTCAAAAATGGAGTCTGCATGGTGCTTGATCCTGTCACGGGAAAGGCGTCGGCAAGCGGCAGGGCGGAATGTCCTCAACCCGCCGCAATGCCTATTCAAGTAGAACTTAAGCCCGTCGAGAGCTATCCCATGCGCGCGACGAAGCGCATGTACGAGGGAACGGTCAAGATTGAGAACTCGGCATCTGAAGTTCGCCTTGATCTTGGAAAGGTGCGCGATTGGGCGGCGGTTTACGTCGACTGGCAAAAGGTTGCCGACCTGTGGTGCGAGCCGTATGCATGCGACATTGCGCCGTATGTGAAGCCCGGACGAAACGCCTCCATTCGCGTGGAAGTCACATCTACATGGTACAACGCGCTCGTGGAGGATGCGAAGCTCCCGGAGAAAGACCGTCAGACGTGGACGAAGTTCGGTCCGAAGCCGGACGCGCAGTACCACGAAGCAGGCTTCATCGGCCCCGCGACCATGTTGTATCAATGATACTGTGTCAACAAGCACTGGCCCGCCGACGCGCGCGTGAGTGAATTGCAATCGCGAAAGTGTTCTGCTATACTATGATTCCAAACTTGACAAAGAGGGTTTCGCCATGAAAATCAACCTTGCGAACGTTTCGTTCACTGAAAAGCCAACGCTCCTTGCGGAAGACGGCGAATTCCAGGCTGTTGCGTTCCGTTATACGACAGGCGTAGCGGCGCTCAAGGTCTCCAACCGCCGCGGCAGCTTCACGATCCTTCCGTGGATGGGACAGATGATATGGCGTTGTGACTTCGACGGGCGCGAGCTTGCGATGAAGTCGATGTATGACGAGCCGAAGGACTGCAAGGCTTCGTTTGCCGAGTCGTATGGCTGCTTCGTAATGCACTGCGGCCTTACGGCGATGGGCAACCCGACGCCGGAGGACGACCACATCGGCCATGCCGAGCTGCCCGTAGCCCGCTACGCCGAGGCATATCTGGAGTTCGGCACGGACAAGTCCGGAGCTTATGTCGCGGTCGGCGGCACGTACAACGACGACCTGTGCTTCACGCGCAACTATGCCTTCTCACCGAGGGTCGTCCTGCGCAAGGGCGCCGCGAAGCTTGAGATTTCAGCGACCGTCCGCAACAACAAGGACATTCCGCTCGAGTACTTCTACCTCTGCCACGTCAACCACCGTCCGGTGAACGGGTCGAAAATCGTCGAGTCGCCGCTGAAGCGTCCGCCGATCATCAATCACGAAGTGCCGGACGGATACTACAAGCCGTGGGCGGACGCGACCAACGCCTGGCTCGCAGTGCTTGACAAGGACTACAAGGCTCAGTCCGTCGTAGGCGCGAAGGGCGAGAGCTACCGTCCCGAAATCGTGAACTGCTATTTCCACAAGGCCGACAAGTCCGGGTGGGCGTTCGTCAAGCAGGTGTTCCCGAAGGGCGGCGGCGTGTTCGTGAAGTACCGTCCTTCCGAACTTCCCTATGCCACGCGCTGGATCGCCCGCACCGTTGACGAGGATGCTATGGGCATGTGCCTGCCGGCGACATGCGAGCACAAGGGACGCATCTTCGCCCGCAAGCACCACGAGGAGCGCTTCCTTGCGCCGGGCAAGACCGTTTCGTTCCACATCGAGACGGGAATCCTCTGATTTTCTGTGTGAAGAAAGCGATTAGAGCCGTTTGGCTGACGATGAAGCTGACCTTCGTCGTCCTCGTGCTGGCAGTGCTGCTTCTGGTCGGGCTTCTCTGCTTTAGTTCGCTTCCGGTGCCAGTGTCGCTAGTCAGGCTAATTGCCGATCGCAACCTTCCGCCCGGCATCGGGCTTCAGTTGGATGAGGCATCCGTCGGTCTCAGGAGCGGACTGAACGTGCGGGGACTGAGTGTGTTCGACAGGGAGAAGGACGAGAAGCATTCGTTCATCGCCGGCGCGGACGCGATACTCATTGACCTGCTTGCCCGCCGCGTGCTGATCGAAGGCGCTAGGTATCCGCGTCTTCCCGACAGCTACTACGCGCCGGAGAACCACGAAAGGAACGAGCGCGTCGAGTGCGAGTTTCCTCACCTGCCGCGCTTCTCGCTGACGCTGATCCGTCCTGACATTCTCGCCGTGCAGGCGGAGAAGGTCGAGGCGAGCGTGGACGTTGCGCGCGACCGCATCACTTTCGACAGGATACGGCTCGATTGGCCCGATTCCGACGTGAAGATGTCGATTTCAGGGTTTTGCTACGTAGACTTGTTCCGTCAGGTCGTCTACGGCGAGGTCAGGGGACAGGCCCGTCAGGCGAACATACGTCCCATGCTTGTGGCGCTGGACGTTCCAGTCGCGCTGCCGTACTTCGACGGCTTCACCGACGTGCCGTCGCCAGTGCCCTCCTGGTGCGGATGGAAAGTCAATCTAGTCAACAACGACCTAGACCTCTACCTCGACCTGCACCCTGCCCTCGGCAAGTACAACCGGGTGCCGATGTCCAAGGCCGACGGACGGATACACCTTCACGTGTACACGCGGGAGGACTTTCTCAACTACAGTCAGACGATCGGGCCGATCACAGCGAAGGGGGCAGGCGGCCGTTCGCTGGAGGGTACGGTCACAGTGTCGGGCACCAACGGATACAACACGGTAGAGGTGGACGCGAAGAGCACCTTGCCGCTCGCGGAAGTGCTGCGCATCGCCGGGTTCGAGGGCGACTACGTGAACGAGGATGTCGTCGGCGATTCGCTGTGCAAGCTCCAGTTCCGCTTCCCGAGGGCGATGACGGACGACTACGGCCTCCTGAACGGCAAGGGGCACGTTGAGGTGAAGCATGGGCAGCTGATGCGCATGAAGGGCTTCCGCGGCCTTCTGGAGGCCATGCCGAGCGTCGCGCCGGCTGTCTCGTGGTTTACCGACACTACGCAGGCTTCCTGCGACTACGTGATAGAGAACGGCGTGTTGCGGACGGACGGCGTTTACATCGAGGGCTCCCTTTTCTCGATCAAGATGTACGGGAGCTTGGACACTGTCGCCAATTCCCTCGACTTTACGGTGCGCGTGCAGTTCACCAAGCAGGATTCTTTCATGGGCAAGCTGATCCATCCGTTGACCTGGCCGTTCACCAAGCTGCTGCTTGAGTTCCGGCTGACCGGCACCCCGGAGAAGCCGGAGTGGAAGTACATCAGCGTGGTTGACCGGGTGCTGGAGGTTGTGAAATGAACCTGACGAGCCCGAGCCAGGTCAAGGCGTGGTGCATTGCGAACGGATTTCACCCGAACAGGACGCTCGGGCAGAACTTTTTGATCGACCGCAATGCGTTGACCGCCATCGTTGATGCCGGCCTCGGTCCTGCGCCCGTGCCAGGTGCGCGCGTGCTGGAGATCGGGCCGGGGCTCGGCGTACTCACCGAGGAAATGCTTGCGCGAGGTGCGTGCGTCACGGCGGTTGAGAAAGACCCCGTTCTGGCCGGGCGGCTTGCCGGAGCGCTTGGCAACCCGCCTGGACTTGCTGTCGTTGCTGGCGATGCCCTTGAATTCATCGCGGGCAGGGTCGGCGCTTCGCCGGCTCCGCCATTCGGCGACTTTGATTTCATGGTGTCGAACTTGCCCTACCAGTCAGGGACGCGCATCCTTCTCGAACTTGTGATGCGCCGTGCGGTGCCGTCGATGACTGTGTTGGTGCAGGCGGAGGTTGCGGAACGCCTGGCGGCGGGCCCTGGTTCGAAAACGCGTTCCCTTGCAGGAGTATGGACGCAACTCGACTACGACGTCCGAATGGTGCGCAAGGTCGCGGCGAGCTGCTTCTGGCCGCGGCCAGATGTGGCCTCGACGGTGGTAACTCTGACAAGGCATGACCGCAACATCGCGCTTTCCGAGAAAGAACGCGCTTTTTTCAGAAGTTTGACCAAGCGGGCCTTTGAGCATCGCCGAAAGCAGCTTGGCAGCATATTCAAAGATATGATACAATCTTGTGCGAGGGCGGAGGAGCTCTCTAACGAAGAATGGCTCACACTTGTGAAAGGACTGACAGCATGAAGACACCCGAGGAGTTTCTCGCTGAGAACGGCTTCGTCCCGGCGGATAAGATTGACCGGCAAGGCATGATCTCCACTTTTCTTTCGGAGATGGAGAAGGGGCTCAGGGGCGAGCAGTCGTCGCTGCGCATGATTCCCGCCTATGTCGGAGTTGACGGCAAGGTGCCGCAGGGCGCGAGCGCCGCCGTGCTTGACGCGGGCGGCACGAACTTCCGCGCGGCCGTAGTCTCGATTCCGCCGAAGATCGAAGAGCGGCGGAACCAGCCCATGCCAGGCACGGAAGGCGAGGTTGACGAGGACGCGTTCTACGGGGCGTTCGCTGCGGAGCTGAAGCGGGTGGCGCCGAAGGCGACAGCCAAGAAGTTCGGCTGGTGCTTCTCGTACAACGCCGACGTCACGCCCGACCTGGACGCGCGGCTCAACTGCTGGACAAAGGGCATACGCGCCCCGGCGATCGTCGGGCAGTACGTGGGGCGCGAACTCATGAAACGGCTCGGCGGCGGCTCCGTGGCCGTAGTGAACGATACGGTCGCGACGCTTCTCGCGGCGAAGGCGACGGAGGGTGAAAAGACATATTCGTCGTATCTCGGCTTCATTCTTGGAACCGGCACGAATACCGCATACGTCGAGCGCAACGCCAACATCGTAAAGGTTCCCGGTCTCGACCCGAACGGCTCCATGATCATCAATTCTGAGTCAGGCTCGTTCGACAAGCTGCCGCGCTCCCAGTTCGACCTGGCCATGGACGCGAAGCAGATCGATCCCGGGCACAACCCGCTTGAGAAGATGATCGCCGGCGGGTATCTCGGGCCGGTCGGTCTTGAGGTCTTCAAGGCGGCGGCGAAGGCGAAGCTCTTCTCCGAGCGGGCGTCCGCCGCCATCGGCGGACTCGGCTCGCTCGCGACGATGGATTTCGACAACTTCTGCGCAGGCTTCAAGAAGGAAGGCCGCGAGAATCCGCTGGACGCTATCTTTGCGGATCCCGACGACGCACGGATGGCGCGCCGCATCGGTACGCCGGTGTTCGAGCGCGCGGCTGTCCTTACGGCGATCCACCTCGCGGCGTTCTGCATAAAGTCCGGCGGTGGCGCCGACGCTTCGGCACCGATTGCGATCAATGCGGACGGTTCGACTTACTACAAGACGCGCACGGTGTCGTTCGACGCGATAGTGCATCAAGAGCTGGACGACATGCTGGTCCGCCGCCGCAACATTCACTACGAGATAGTGCCGCAGGTCGAAGACGCCCCGATGATCGGCGCCGCAATCGCCGCGCTGCTGTAGGCTGGCGCGGCGCCTTCGGGGCGTACCTGCCGCCCCGAAGGCCAGTCGGTTCCTTACTCGAACAGCCAGGTCGAGAGGTAGCGCTCGCCCGTGTCGGGGAGAAGTGCGACTATCGTCTTGCCTGCGAATTCGGGACGCTTCGAGAGCTCCAGCGCCGCCCAGAGCGCCGCGCCGGACGATATGCCGACGAGAAGCCCCTCGCTCGCGGCAGCAGCGCGCGCCGTGGCGCCGGCGTCAGCCGCGCTTGCCTTCACGACTTCCGTCAGGAGCGACGTGTCAAGCACCTTCGGCACGAATCCCGCGCCTATGCCCTGAATCTTGTGTGGACCGGGCTGCCCGCCGGAGAGGACAGGCGACGTGTCCGGCTCGACCGCGAAGAGCTGAACCGCAGGGTTCTTCTCCTTCAGGTACTTGCCGGCGCCGGTGATCGTGCCGCCGGTGCCGACGCCCGCCACGAACGCCGCAACCTCTCCGTTGGTGCCCGTCCACACTTCCGGACCGGTGGTGCGGTAGTGGAAGTCGGGGTTGGCCGGGTTCTCGAACTGTTGCAGTATCACCGCTCCCGGCGTCGCGTCGCGCAGCTCGTTCGCCTTGGCGATCGCGCCCTTCATGCCGGCGGAGCCTGGCGTGAGGACGATTTCCGCGCCGTAGGCGGCGGCCAGCTTGCGCCGCTCGATGCTCATCGTCTCGGGCATGGTGAGGATAAGGTGATAGCCTTTCACCGCGCTCACCAGGGCGAGCCCGACGCCCGTGTTGCCGCTCGTCGGCTCGATGATCGTGGCGCCGGGCTTGAGCGTGCCGCCCTTCTCCGCCGCCTCGACCATCGCGAGCGCGATGCGGTCCTTGACGCTCCCGCCGGGGTTGAAGTACTCGACCTTGGCGAGGACGCGCGCACCGCCCTTGTTCAGTTTGCCGGAGATCTCGACGAGCGGCGTTCCGCCCACCTTCTCCAGAATGTTCTTTGCCGTACTCATCTTTGCAGTTCCTTTCAGTTTGCGTGCCGCGACCCTTTTCGCGTCAACGCCGCATAGTATAGCACGTTTTCGACCCATTGGAACAACAGGAAATTGCTTGTTCCAACCATAGCCGGATCCTATGGCTTTGGCCGTTGATTCCTCTGCAACGTCAACGGTCTGTGGGGCTGTAGACGGACTGCCCGTCGGCCGGGTCGGGGCATGGTTTTCTCGGCATCTCGGAGAAGACCGGAATCACGAAGCGGAAGGGGGAGTCCAGCAGGTCGAAAGTCTCGTAGGAGGCGTGCACGTTGCGCGCTTCCGTCAGCGGGGCCGCTATGTTCTGCATGTACTGCTTCCAACGGAATTCGCCGGCCTCTTTCGCGACGCTGAACTTCTGCAGGTAGCGCGTGTGGCGGTGCGTGGAGACGTAGCGGTCCCGCAGCAGCGTCGCGCCGCCCTCTATTGCGCGCGCCTGGCTAGTCCAGGGGCCGCAGTATTTGGCGCGCGTCTCCTTTCCCGTAGCCTCCTTCCAGGCGTTGTAGCGTATTTCGAACAGGCCGAGCCCGGTGGCGCCGATGTTGAAGAAGTTGTAGTAGCCGTTATAGAACGTGGCGCCCTTTGCAACGACGGCGGCGGTGGCCGGGGCGTCGCGCGTGTAGGTCTGCCCCCAGACTGTCGCCTCGCCGACGCGGTCTGTCTTGTTCGAGTGAAGCGCGACGAGCGAATCCCCGATCTTGCCGCGCGCCTGCACGGAGCCGGGGCCCTGTTCGCTGGCGAGGCGTCCGGCCAGGAACACGGGGCTGATGCCAAGGCGGCGTCCTAGCGTGGTCAGCAGCTCTGCGAACGTAAGCTTGCCGCCGTCGCAGCGGGCGTTCGCCATGAACGTCTTCGACAGCACTCGTTCCACGATGTCGCGCGTCTGCGTGCGCTCGTCGAACTCGAGCGTCTCGAACATGAATATGTCGGTGTCGTTCAGGAAGTTCCTCGGGTCCATGAAGTAGGCGATGGCGTCGCGGCTGGCCTGAAGCCAGGCGCCGGAGTCGTATGCCTTCGCGTTCGCGGCGAAGTAGGGGATGTAGTTGGTAGTGCCGAGGCTGGTCCACGGCTCTGGGGCCCAGGCGGAGCGGACGACAAGGTTCCAGGACGGGGTGCATTCGCGGGCGACCACCTTCTCCCAGGGAATGTCCGTGACTTTAAGCGGCACGAACGTCCATCGCGGGCGCTCGGCATGGAGCGCCGCGAGGCGCGTCGCGTAGCTCGGCGGGAAACCGGCGGAGATCATTTTTGCGCGGTAGCGTGACCTGGAGATGCAGGGGCCGAGCGCGAGCAGCAAGGCGGCCGCGGCAAGCAGTGCAATCAGGGCGCGTTTTTTTCTCTTCCGCATACGTCCGTATTATATCAAAATCTCTCCAGGCGTTTTTCGTGGAATGCCGTCTGGCGTTGACAACTGCGGTGCGGTTTGGTAGTCTAATGACATGAAAGCAGTCGTTGTGATACCGACGTATGACGAGCGGGAGAACGTGGGCCCGATGGCGGATGCCGTGCTGGCGGCCGTGCCGGACGCCGAGCTGCTGTTCGTCGACGACAACTCGCCAGACGGCACGGGCGACGCCATAGAGACACTGATGAAGTCGGAATCGCGCATCCGTTGCCTGCACCGGACGAAGAAGGAGGGCCTAGGCCGCGCCTATGTCGCCGGCTTCGAAGCCGCGCTCGGAATGGGCGCCGACAGGGTAGTGCAGATGGACTGCGACTTCAGCCATGACCCGAAGGACCTGCCGCGCATTCTTGCGGAAGACGCCGACCTTGTGATTGGCTCGCGCTATGTGAAGGGGGGCGGTACGCCGGGCTGGCCGTTCAAGCGGCGTCTCATTTCCCGTGCGGGCGGAGTCTTCATACGCACTGTCACGGGAATGCCGCTCCGCGACCCCACTGGCGGCTTCAAGTGCTGGACCGCCGCAGCCTTGCGTAAGATAGGCTTCTCGACCGTGGCGAGTGCCGGCTACTCGTTTCAGCTTGAGATGAACCACCGCGCCTGGAAGTCCGGTTGCTCCATCCGCGAGATACCCATCGTGTTCACCGACCGTGCGCGCGGATATTCGAAGATCACGCCTGGCATCGCGGTCGAGTCCGTTAAGATTGCGCTTGCCCTCCGCTTCGGCAGGAAAAGATGACCGACGCTCACTGCCATGTCGCGCACGGCGCGTCGCGGCATTTCCTGTGTGACCCGTGCGACGGCCCGGCCGCATCCTGCGACGTTCGTTTCGCAGGGACGCATCCCTGGCATCTCGACGGCTTTGACGCCGTTGCGTTGCGAAAGCTGCTTGCCGCCGATCTGCACCTGGGCGTCGGCGAGATAGGCCTTGACCGCCTGCGCGTGCGGGAGATTTCGCCGCGCATGAGGGAGGTGTTCGAGGCGCAGCTCGCGATTGCGGCGGAGTTCCGCCGCCCGGTCGTGCTGCATGGCGCAAAGTGCTGGGGCGAGGTGGTGAAGGCGTCGCGGCAGGCGAGCGACGTGCCGGCGTTCCTCTTTCACGGCTTCTCGCGCTCGGAAGGGCTTTTGCCCGACATCATCGCCATAAACGGCTACATATCCGTTGGCCCGGCGATTCTGAACGACCACGCGGTCAACTATCGTGAACTTGTGCGGAAGATTCCGCCAGACCGCCTGCTTGTCGAGTCGGACAGCACCGCGGCAACGGCTGACGCCACGCCGTCTGCAGAAGCCGTCGCGGCGAAGCTCGCCGCAGTGCGCGGCGTGGCGACGGACGCCCTGGTGGCGCAGATGGAGGCCAATGCGGACGCCTTCGCGGCGGCCGTCAGATGATGTTCAGCGTCCGTATGTACGGGAGAAGCGTATGCGTGACCACATGCGCGTTCAGCCTGTGCCCGCCGGGGAACGTCTGCGACATTCCGGGGTAGTGCTGCTCGAAGACGGGGCGCGTCTGTGCGGAGAGTATGTTGTCCTCGTCGCCGAAAAGCCCGTGGCAAAGCGTCCGGTCGTCGTCGGTCACGTCGTCGAACTGGTGCGCTTCGGCTTCCTGGAAGTGCGCGATCGTGTCTTTCGTCACATGGAACTCGGTTTCACCGTTCTTGCGGCGGTTTAGCCACTTGTGCTTTCCGACGTAGATGATGTCGTACTTCTTCGAGAGGAAGAACGAGGGGTTCACGCAAATGCGCGTGAAGCCATGCAGCTGCTGGGCGTAGAAACCGCCCATCGACGTGCCGATTATCAGGTCCGGTATCTCGTCGAACGCCAGCTTTTCCAGCATCGGCATCGCTTCCAGCGGGTCAAGCGGAATGTCCGGAGCCACGACTGTGGCGCGGTGTGCCGCATCGGTTCTTTCCCATAGCTCGCGCCGCAGCAGGTCGACCGTTCCGCTTGCGCCAGACGACCCGAAACCGTGCAGATACAGTATCTTCTTCATCCTTGGAATCCTTTTGCCTATGTGTTCATGGTGCTTTTAAGTAATGCTGGCCGTGGCGTCAGCGTCATTGCAACCCGTAGCATCAAGCAAAAGGCCCAAGGCGTGTTCTATTGCCGCTGAGCGGACGGCTTCGCGGTTGCCTGAGAAAATCTTTTTCTCGGTGGTGACGCCTGTTGCCGACGCCAGCCCGAACCAGACGAGGCCCACCGGCTTCTCGGCGCTTCCGCCGCCTGGCCCGGCAATGCCCGTGATCGACACGGCGATATCTGCAGCCAGTTGCCGCCGTACGCCATCGGCCATTGCCGCCGCGCACTCCGACGAGACAGCGCCCTTCGTCACCAGCACTTCCTCCGGCACGCCCAGGATGCCGTGCTTCACCGAGTTGTTGTAGCTGATGACGCCGCCCGTGAAGACAGTGCTCGATCCGGGAACGCCCGTAATAGCGTACCCCACGCCGCCGCCCGTGCACGACTCTGCCGTTGCGCACCTCAGATTCCTCTTTATAAGAGTTTGAACGAGTTTCTCCGCTCTCGTCATCTTGTTCCTCTGTTTCTGTGCGCCGCCCTGCCATGTTCCGTGATTTGGTGCGGGACGGTGCCGATAAGTGGTGTTTGCGTTCAGTATGGGCCGTCGCTGTCAAGGCAAAGGCGGTAGATTGCCTCGACGTCCCTTTCCGCGAGCGGCTTGAAGCCGCCGAGCGTGTTGCCGTTCAGGTTGAGCGTCTTGAGAAGAGTGGGGATGTCCTCTTCCTTTGCGCCAAGTTCCGCGAATGTCAGCGGCAGCCCGAGCGACTTGAGCCAGCGTCGGAACGCCCTGATGCCGGCGAGTGCGGCAGCGGCGTCCGGCTCGCCCTGGCCGACGCCGAAGACGTTACGGGCGAACCTGGCGAAACGGGCGTCGTTCGCCTCGTGCACGTATGTCATCCACGCCGGCATCACGACGGCAAGGCCGGCGCCGTGGGCGCAGTCGTAGAGCGCAGAAAGCTCGTGCTCGATGCCGTGGCTGGCCCAGTCCTGGACGCGGCCTGCGCCGCAGATGTCGTTGTGAGCGAGCGTGCCGGCCCACATGACGTTCGCCCGCGCCTGGTAGTCAGCCGGGTCGGCCATCACCTTGGCGCTCTCTTCCACTACCGTGCGCATAACCGCCTCGCAAAGGTTGTCCGAAAGCGTCACGTCGGCTGTCGGCGTGAAGTACCGTTCGCAGAGGTGCGCGAACATGTCCGCAAGACCGCACGCCGTCTGGAACGGAGGCAGGCTCATGGTCAGCTCCGGATTAAGGACGGCGAACTTCGGGCGCAGGATGTCGCCGCCCGCCGCGCGCTTGAGATTCTCCGGTTCCAGGTTGATGACGCTGTTCGTCGACCCTTCGCTCCCTGCGGCTGCTATCGTAAGCACTACGCCAACAGGCAGCGCGGCGGGAATCGCAGGGCGTACCTTCACCTCGCGGCCGACGTAGAACCGGCGCCATTCTCCGCCGTTGGCCGCGCCGATTGCGACCGCCTTTGCAGTGTCGATCACGCTGCCGCCTCCGACCGCGAGCATGAAGTCGACCTTCTCGGACAGTGCTAGCCGCACGCCTTCTTCGACGAGCGTGCTGCGCGGGTTTGGCTTGACGCCGCCAAGCTTTACGAAATCTACGCCGGCTTCGGAGAGCGCCGCCTCGATGCGTCCGACAAGCCCGCTTCTGACGGCGCTGCCACCGCCGTAGATCATGAGCGCCTTGCGTCCTCCGAACCGCCGCACGAGCTCGCCCGTGCGAGATTCCTTGCCCTTGCCGAACGCAATGTAGGTTGGCGACCAGTAGTCGAAATCTGTCATTTCATTCTCCCTTCTCTTCGTTCATTCGTGGCTGCGGACAGCCCCGGTTTTGCATTGCAAATATTATATCATGAATGTGATTGCCTTGTATGACCGTTTTGGCATGGAGCCAGACGGCTTTTAGCGGCGTTTTGTCGCGAGGCGTGACAGGTTGTCCCGCTCAGCGCCTCGTTTTAGCGGTGGCACGAAGTCTGCTAGCTAATGTTGGAGGTTCAGACCATGAATGCAAGTTACACACCGCCGGAAGACAACAATGAGAACTGCCTGGAGAAATATGGCGCCGACCTGACCGCGCTCGCGCGGACGGGCAAGCTCGATCCCGTGATCGGCCGAGACACCGAGATTCGCGACGTCATCCGAATCCTTTCGCGCAAGACGAAGAACAATCCGGTCCTCATAGGCGAGCCGGGCGTAGGCAAGACGGCCATAGTCGAGGGCCTTGCGCAGCGAATCGTGCGCGGCGACGTGCCGGAGGGGCTGAAGGACCGCACGGTCTTTGCGCTGGACATGACGGCCCTCATGGCCGGCGCGATGTACCGCGGCCAGTTTGAGGAGCGACTGAAGGCCGTCCTTAAGAAGATAAAGGAGTCGGAAGGAAAGATCATCCTATTCATCGACGAGATTCACACGATCGTCGGCGCTGGCAAGACGGAAGGCTCGTCTGATGCAGGCAACATGCTGAAGCCGCTCCTTGCACGCGGCGAACTGCACTGCGTAGGCGCCACGACGCTCGACGAATATCGCAAGTACATGGAGTCCGACAAGGCGCTCGAACGGCGCTTCCAGCCAGTGCAGGTCGATGCGCCTGACGAGGAGGACGCGATTTCCATCCTGCGCGGCATCAAAGAGCGGTTCGAGAAGTACCACAACGTCCACATTCGCGACGAGGCGCTGGTGAGTGCCGTCACGCTGTCCTCGCGCTACATACAAGACCGCTTCCTGCCGGACAAGGCCATCGACCTCCTGGATGAGGCGTGCGCAAGGATCCGCACCGAAATGGACTCCTGTCCGCAGGAGCTGGACGAGATCTCGCGCCACGTGCGCCGCCTTGAGATCGAGGAGATCGCCCTCAAGAAGGAGAAGGACGAGAACTCGAAGAAGCGTCTTGAGGAACTGCAGGCCGAGCTTAAGGGCCTCAAGGAGAAGTCGGACGCGATGACCGCGCAGTGGAAGCGTGAGAAGGCCGACCTTGAGGAGGTGCGGAAGGTCCGTACCCAGCTGCAGGAACTGAGGACGCGCGCCGAGCGCGCCGAGACCGAGGGCAACTACAACGAGGCCGCGCGGCTGAAGTACGGCGACATCCCGACGCTTGAGAAGCGGCTGAAGGAACACGAGGACGCGTTCAAGTCGAAGTCGGGCGCGACGCTGCTGCGCGAAGAGGTGACCGCCGACGAGATCGCCGAGGTCGTCTCCCGCTGGAGCGGCATTCCCGTGACGAAGCTCGTGGAAGGCGAGCGCGAGAAGCTTATGCGCCTCGCTTCGATACTGCACGAGCGCGTGATCGGGCAGGACAAGGCCGTCGACGCCGTTGCGGACGCGGTGCTGCGCTCGCGCGCAGGCATAAAGAACCGAAACCGGCCGGTCGGGGCGTTTCTTTTCCTCGGGCCGACCGGCGTCGGCAAGACTGAGCTTGCGAAGGCGCTCGCCCAGGAGCTTTTCGACGACGAGAACGCGATGGTGCGTCTCGACATGTCGGAGTACATGGAGAAGTTCGCAGTTTCGCGCCTCGTGGGTGCGCCGCCCGGATACGTCGGCTTCGACGAGGGCGGGCAACTCACCGAGGCCGTCCGGCGCAAGCAGTTCTCGGTCGTCCTTCTCGACGAGATCGAGAAGGCGCACCCTGATGTCTTCAACGTTCTCCTGCAGGTGCTGGACGACGGGCGCCTTACTGACAGCCATGGGCGCACCGTGTCGTTCAAGAACACCGTGATCATAATGACGTCCAACGCGCCGAGGGACGCGCTGAAGGACATTTTCCGCCCGGAGTTCCTGAACCGGCTGGACGAGATTCTCGAGTTCGACTCCCTGAACGAAAAGCAGATCGCGGAGATCGTGAAGCTTCAGCTTACGGACTTCTCGAAGAGGCTCGCCGAGCAGGGCTTTGCGCTTGCGGTGGACGACGCGGCGCTTGCGCAGCTCGCGAAGGACGGCTATGACCCGGCCTTCGGCGCGCGGCCCGTGAAGCGCGCCATACAGCGCGAACTCGAGAACCCGATCGCAAAGCTCATCATCGCCGGCAAGTACCCGCCCGGTGCTAAGATCAAGGTGACGGCGAAAGACGGGTCGATCGCAGTGGAGTAGGCGGCGGGAATATGGTATAATGCGCGGCATGGAAGTTCTTACAACTTGCATTGCCGGCGTAAAGGTCATAGTTCCCGATGTCCATCGGGATGCGCGGGGATATTTCGCCGAAACCTACAACGAGGAGAGATACGCGAAGGCTGGCATCTCGGTGCGGTTTGTCCAGGACAACGAGAGCCAGTCCTCGCGCGGGGTGCTGCGCGGGCTTCACTGGCAGGCTGGCGAGCACGCCCAGGCGAAGCTTGTGCGTGTCATCCGCGGCGCGGTGTGGGACGTGGCGGTTGACATACGCAAGGGGTCGCCGACGTTCGGAAAGTCCGTAAGCTGTGAGCTGACTGCGGAGAACGGGCGGCAGTTCTTCATTCCGCGAGGCTTCGCGCACGGCTTCGTGGTGCTTGCGGACGACACGCTTTTCAGCTACAAGTGCGACAATCTTTACTGCAAGGAGTCGGAGCGCGGGCTCAAGTTCGACGACCCGGCCCTAGGCATTGCCTGGCCCGATCCAGGTTGCGAATTCCTGCTTTCTGAAAAGGATACGAAGCATCCTCTTCTAAAGGACATCGAGCCGTGGGGATGAGGGGTATTTGGTTTTAAACAAGGAAGGGAACAGACACATGTCAGTGAAAGCATACGCGAAATTTCTGCTCATTATGGCGGGTCTCGGGGGGCTCCTGTACGGAGTCGACGTCGGCGTCATCGCCGCTGCGCTGCCGTACATCGAAAGGACGTCGACGTTCACCCAGGACGAGATCGGCTGGATCGTCGGCATGGCGCTCTGGGGCTCCCTGCCGTCCTCGCTTGTCGCAGGCCTTCTGGCGGAGTTCTTCGGGCGCAAGAAGATGATCGTTGCCTCGGCGCTCCTGTTCCTGGTGTCCATTCCCGTCATCTGCGCATCTGGCTTCTTCGAGGGCGGGAACTTCTGGATGATGGTCGGCGGGCGCGCGATGCAGGGCGCGGCGGCGGGCCTCTTCGGCGTGATCGTGCCGATGTACCTTGCGGAGTGCCTTGACGCCGACTCGCGTGGCAAGGGCACGGGCATGTTCCAGCTGCTCCTGACGATCGGTCTCGTCTTTGTTGCGGTGATCGGCTTTGTCGTGACATACTTCATAGGAGATGCCAAGAAAGTTGTCGACGATAAGGCCATAGAGAGCAACATCATCGTGTTCGAGCAGAAGGCAGACGCGAACGGCAACCCCGTCTGGCAGCTCGATGCCGCAGGCAAGGCTGTCCTCGGCGCCGACGGTGAGAAGGTGCCTGTGTACGTCGTCGACGAATCCGGCAAGCCGAAGCCGAAGCAGGACAAGGAAGGAAATAAGATCGTCGACATGAAGAAAGTCACCTTCGCGATGATCAAGGGCTGGGTCGCGCCGGAGCAGGTTGTCTCCTGGGTCCGCGCCTGGCAGATGATTTTCCTCTTCTCGTGCATCCCCGGCATCGTACTTTTCCTCGGCGCGTTCAAGCTGAGGGAGTCGTCCCGCTGGCTCTACAGAAAGGGCCGCAGGGACGAGGCGCTTGCCTCTCTTGCTGCCAACAACGGGGAGGAGAAGGCCAAGGAGATCCTCGCCGAGATGATCGCTGCCGACGAGGCCGCAGCCGCCGAGAAGGCGAAGAACGCGGCGGCGACGGACTCGCTCCTCCAAAAGAAGTACGTGATACCGTTCATCCTCGCGGTCGTGATCCTCGCGTGCAACCAGACGACCGGCATCAACTCGGTCCTGAACTACACGGTGACGATCTTCCAGAAGACTGGCATGCAGGGTGCCTTCGCCAACATCTCCGACGTCGCGATCAAGATAATGAACTGCGTGATGACGGTCGTCGCGTGCGCCCTCGTCGACAAGAAGGGACGCAAGTTCCTGCTGAAGCTCGGCACGGGCGGCATCATCGCCGGCCTATGCGGCGTCGGCACGATCTTCCTCGCCATCTCGAAGGCGTGGGTCGCACCGTCGATGGTTACGGGCGTCCTCGCGACGGTGTTCTTCTTCATGTTCATTGGCTTCTACGCCGTCGGTCCGGGCGTCTGCGTGTGGCTTGCGCTCACTGAGCTCATGCCCACCAGGATCCGCGCCAACGGCATGGCTATTGCCATGATCATCAACCAGGGCGTCTCCGCTGGCATCGCGACGGTCTTCCCGAAATGGTGCGCCGCGACGAACGACAACGGCACGGTATTCTTCGTCCTCGCCGGCTTCACGGTGATATACTTCGTGACAGCGGCGTTCTTCCTGCCGGAGACTAAGGGCCGCACCCTGGAGGAGGTGGAGCAGTACTTCACGACCGGCAAGATGCCGGAAAGGAAGGCGTAGTCGCCTGGGAGGTTCGGGAGGTTGGCGACGCCGGAGATACTGTCTCCCGCTGGGGACTTCACCTGCCTCCAGGCCGC
Organism: Kiritimatiellia bacterium; assembly: GCA_017514235.1. Lineage (GTDB taxonomy): Bacteria > Verrucomicrobiota > Kiritimatiellia > RFP12 > UBA1067 > UBA1067. The sequence continues at coordinate 16,169 of JAFWKK010000036.1, forward strand.
GATCGACGCCGGTGCGGATGCCGTCTACTTCGGCCTGGGCACGTTCAACATGCGCGCCAGGAGCGGCGTCAACTTCAAGATAGGCGACCTGCCCGAGATCGCCAGGCGCTGCGGAGGACGGGTCAGTCGCTACCTCGCTCTCAACGCCATCATGTTCGAGGGTGAGACCGACGAGGTTGAGCGCGTCATTGTGGAAGCCAAACCCTACGTGGATGCGTTCATAGCGTCCGACTGGGGCGTTATCTCGCTCTGCCGCAGGCATGGCGCGCGCTTTCATGTCTCCACGCAGATGTCCACCTCCAACTCTGCCGCCGTGCGGTTCCTTGCTGAACAGGGCGCGAGCCGCGTCGTCTTGGCTCGCGAATGCACTTTGGCCGAAGTTGCCGAGATTGTCCGGAAGAGCCCCGTCGAGATTGAGTGCTTCGTGCACGGAGCGCAATGCGTGGCGGAGTCGGGACGGTGCTTCATGAGTCACGACGCCTATGGCAAGAGCGCTTGTCGCGGCGAGTGCAAGCAGCCCTGCCGCCGCCGTTTCATAGTCAAGGCCGTCGACCTCTACGAAGATGCGGATGGGCGCCCTGTCCATGAGTCCGACACCGCATTCGAGGTGGAGCCGCACACCGTGCTTTCGGCACGCGACCTGTGTTCGCTCGGTTTCGTCGACAGGCTGATGGCGGCAGGCATCGCATCTTTCAAGATCGAAGGCCGTGCGCGCAACGCCAACTACGTGAAGACCGTGACGGCGGCCTACCGCCGCGCCGTCGATGCCGTTGCGGACGGAACTTACACGCCGGCGCTCGTCGGCGAGCTTACGGCTTCGGTGAAGACGGTATTCCACCGCGAGTTCTCCGACGGGCTCTATTTCGGGCGCCCCGGAGCGGACCAGTTCACGGACTCGGAGGATTCGCGCGCAACGACTGTCAAGCGCCATGTCGGCGTTGTGATCGACTACTTTCTCAAGGCCGGCATAGCGCAGGTGAAGGTGCAGGACCATTCGGTCAAGCCCGGTGACGCAATCCAGATACACGGGCCGACGACTGGCGTCGTCGAGCTGACCGTCGGAGAGCTGTGGCGCGACGACGAGCGTCTCGCATCGTGCGAGAAGGGCGGCTGGGCCACCTTCAAGGCGCCGCGCTGCCGCGTGGGCGACAAGGTCTTCTTCGTGGAATCCGTCGGCGGAGGCCCGCGATGATTCCGAAGATCATACATTGCTGCTGGTTCGGAGGCCCCAAGCCCAAGCTGGCTGAGAAGTGCCTCGCCAGCTGGCGGCGCTTTGCGCCGGAGTGGACGATTCGCGAATGGACGCATGACGAGCTGCGGCTGAGGGCGTCCGGCGCAGGCGTGGACACGGCTTTTTTCGAGGCGGCAATTGCGGCGCGCAAATGGGCAATGGCAAGCGACTGGGTGCGCATGCTTGTCCTTTGGCTCGAGGGCGGCATATACTTCGACCTTGACGTTGAGCTTGTTTCTCCGATCGAAGGGCTTCCGGAAGGCGAATGGGTCTCTGGGGAATGGACTGCGAGAGGCGGCGTCTGGATGAATCCGGGCGGAGGGATCGCGCTCGAAAAGGGAAGTCTCGCGGCAAAGGAGATGTTGGCGGCATACTCGAAACTGCCGTTCGATCCGAAGAGAGAGATGATGCCGTGGATAAATGAGAAACTTGCCGATACGAAGCTGCGTACGCTGGACCCGGAAGCGACGAGTCCCATCGGTGTGGACGGGAGATTGAGAAACACGGCGCTAACCGTGGCCGTTCACCACTATGCGATGAGCTGGGCGACTCCCTGGCAGCGGACGCTGCGCTGGTTCAGTTGGCACGGGATGCGAGGAGCGGTCGACGCACTGCTAGAGTTTCGGAGCCTGTTCGCAAGGAGCGGATGGTTGGCGCTGCTTGCCATCGTTTCGGCAATCCTCCTTGCGGTCGCAAGCGTCGCCAAGGGATTCTGGAACGGACTCGAATGGGTGGATTTTCACTGGGAGTCTGCTGCCCTGTTCCTTCGAGGAGAGAATCCTTACCGTTGGTTTCTGGAAGGACGCCTCTACGACGGAGTAGCCGTCGACGCAACGCAGGCGCCGAGCACGATTGCGTTTCTCCTCCCGTTCGGGCTTTTGCCGCATGGCGCCGCAAATGCGCTTTGGGACGTTTGCAATCTCGGATTCACATTCATGTTCCTGCTTTTCATGGGAAGGCTCTTCTTTCCGCGCGGCGGCGGCATGTTCTTGGCGTTTGCCGCGATCTTCCTCTGCGGCGTGCCGTGGCGCGTGGGGATGGGATGCGGACAGCACGCGATGTTCTCGCTGGCGTTTTTCACGGCGGCTGTCTGGGCGATGGAACGGCGAAAGCACTGGCTGGTTGTCGGAGCATTGCTTTCCGCCGGGCTCTTCAAGTACACTGTGACGGCACCCCTTGCCTTCGTGTTCGTCATCCGCAGGCAGTGGAGGGCGCTTGTCGCCGCCGCCGCGATCCATATCGCCCTCACCGTTGTGATGGGGCTTTGGACGGGGACGGATCCGCTGACGCTGGTGCGCCAGTCGATGGAGGTGGGCGTGAGGCTGAATCAGTCCGGAGGCGATGCCGATCTTGCGGGCCTTGCCAGCTGGCTTGGCGTTGCCGACGTCTGGGGGTGGGCCAAGTTGGGTTACGCCGTCTTTGGCCTTGCGATCGCCGGCTATTCCGCCATGAGGCTTCTTGGCCGTTCGCAGAAGGATTCGAGCCTGCTCCTGGACCTTTCCGTGCTGGCGGTCCTCGCCAACCTCGTTTGCTACCACCGATGCTACGATCTGGTGTCGCTGGCGTTTCCGCTTGCGCTTTGCTTGACTCGTTGTCCGGCAGGCGTTCGCAATGTCCTGCCTTGGGCGCTTGTCGTCAACGCTTTCTTCCTGCTCAGGATTGACTTCGCTTTCGGAATCGGCCTTTACAATCCCGTGAACTTCACCTTGCACCTGTTGACATTACTTTGTCTCTTGACATGAAGATTCTTTTTGCATGGACGGGCGTTACGAGCTACATGGCCGACTGCTGGCGATGTCTGCAGTCGGCTGCTGGCGTTGAGCTGAAGGTGGCGGTGGAGAACGTCTGCAGCGGACGGGCCTTTGATGCCGAACGCGTGTTCAGCGGACTTGACTGCACGATAGTCGGCGGCGGTGCGCAAGGCGTCGGGGAAAATGTCGCGCTGGAAAGGCTGCTCGGCGGCTGGACGCCAGACGTCGTTTTTGCCGTCGGCTGGCATTCCGCCATGGTGCGCAAATTGGTCAGGCGCAGTGATTGGAGGAACGTCCCCAAGGTCTGTTGCTTTGACATGCCGTGGCGATGGTCGTTACGGTGCCTGGCCGCAAGGTGGGCGCTTTGCCCTTTCCTTCGCAATTACGTTGCCGCGTATGTGCCCGGGCGCATATGCGCCCGGTACGCGAAGTGGCTGGGCTTCAGTGTCGTGCGCACTGGATTGTTCGGCATCGACATGGGCAAGTTCCGCAAGGCGCAGGCTGCTTCTGAGCGCAGCGGATTCCTTTATGTCGGGCGGATGTCGGTCGAGAAGCGCGTGGATCTCATAGAGGCGGCGCATCGCCGTTACCGCGAGCTCGGCGGCGCATGGGCATTGGACTGTTACGGGCAGGGGGGCAAGTTCGCCCAGCCGAGCGAGATGCCGCGCATCTATGCGGAACACGCTTGCCTTCTTCTGGCGAGCGCGTTCGATCCCTGGCCTCTCGTCGTGCTGGAGGCCAAGGCCGCCGGATGCGAAGTCATCATGTCCGACCGTTGCGGCAACCGTTATGAGCTGCCTGACGCGAGGGTGGTGCGCTTCGGCGACTTCGAGGCGATGGCGCGGGAGATGCTGCGCGTAGAGCATGAGTGCAAAGATGAAAGGGCGAAATGCAAGGTTTCGGACGACGCGCTGGAGAGATACGATTGCCGCGCGTGGGCCGAACGCACGCTTGCTTTTGCAAGGGAACTGACAGGCGAAGGAAGGTTGAAGTGAACAAGATTCTGCAGCTGTGGCGCGTCGCGACGCATCCGCGGGAACTGCGCATGGCGCTCTCAGGCCTTGGCGTGCGGCTTGCCGGAGACGTCGCTTTCGGCGGGCTTACGGATGACGAGACTGCGGCGCTCGTCCGCTGGACGAAGGAGCAGGGCGCCGATGCGTTCGTCGAGATAGGAACTTTGTTCGGCCTTACCGCGCGGACTGTCGCGCGGGAGACGGGCAGGAAGGTCGTCGCCGTCGACAACTTCTGCTGGAATCCCTTCGGGCTCACACCGGCGCAGCACGAGGCCTTCACTCGCAAGATCCTTGCCGGAAGCGGCGTGGAGCTGGTGCGCGGCGACGCCGAGCCGTTTTTGGCGTCGCTGTCCGGGCGCATGGATCCGTCCAGGGCGCTCGTGTTCCTGGACGGCAGCCATGCTTACGCCGACGTGAAGCGCGAAATCGAGTCATGCAAGAGGCAGGGCGTGGGCATCGTTGCCGGACACGACTTCGGCAATCCTGGCTTTGGCGTTACGCGAGCGGTGCGCGAAACCTTTGGCGAGCCGGACGAGGTCGTAGGCATGTGCTGGATCAAGAGGGCTGTTTGATGAACGTCCTTCATGTCTGCGCCGGTTGGGATGAGACGAACGGGGCTGCCGTAGTCGCACGGCTTGTGGCCCGTGAACAGGTGGCGCGCGGCGATGCCGTGAGCTTTGCCTCGTGGGCTTCGTTTCGGTCCCTTCGCCGCGCCGACGAGGTGTGGGTGCATTGCGGCTGGCTTCCGTGCCTTTGGTGGGCCGGTCTGTTCGCAAGGAGGTCCGTGAGAATGCCCCACGCCTGCTACGATCCCGTGAGGCTTGCCTATCGCGGATGGAAAAAGCGGCTCGTCGGGCCTATCGAGAGATTCTTCTTGAGAAGAGCGAAGCGCATTGTCGTGACGTGCGATGCGGAAAGGGAATGGGTCGAACGATATCTCGGCAGGCGTCGTCCGCCGATCGAGGTAAAGGACATCAAGAAGTTCTTTGACTTGGAACGCGGGGTGCGCGAGGACCGCAAGGACCGCTTGGACGGAAGAGGCCTGCACCTGCTGTATCTCGGGCGGAGGCATCCGCTGAAAGGAGTCGAGTGCCTGGAGCGTGCGGTCGGCGAGGTCAACGGTTCTGCGGCAGGAAAAGCGGAGCTGAGGATCGAGTCGTCTCTTGTCGGCGAAGAGAAGGAGAGTGCGTGGAAATGGTGCGATGCGCTTGTGCTTCCGACGTTGAGCGAGAACTTCGGGCTAGTCGTCGCGGAGGCGCTTGAGCGCGGCAAGCGCGTCATCACGACCGACGGCGCCCCAGCGTGGCGAGGGCAGCCGGGAGTCGTGTATGTCGAGGGGTTCCGCAACGGCACGGACGACAGTCGCGTGCGGCTTCTTTGCAAGGCGATTGCGGAGGTGTGCGATGCCTAGCGCAATCCTGGCGATGCTGGCGGCGGTCGTCGTCGGAACGTGGAACGGCAACTGGTTTCCGTCCGGACGCGCCGAGCACCGCGCGCATCCTGACGTTGAGGCCGCCACGGCTAAGGCGGCGGCGGACATGCTGGCGCGCGGCCTGGCGGCGGCCGACCCGTCCGGAACGAACGACGTGATACTCTGCCTCCACGAGATGCGCGGGCCGCGCGCGGCGTCGAACCTGGTCGAGCGCATCGGGAGGCGCGGGCTGCGCGTCGTGTCGGTGTCGGGCTACAGGCGCCGCGACCGGTTCGACCAGCAGCAGGACGCGATCGCGACCACGCTGCCGGTCGTGGAGGCTCATTGGAGCAAGTGGAAGGTCGCGGGTAAGGAGACGCCTCCGCGCGGCTATGCGTTCGCGGCCGTGGTGACGGGTGCCGCAGTGACTGCGAACGTCTACGCGGTCCACTTGAAGTCCAACTACGGCGCCACCACAAAGGAGCTGCGCGACTTGTTTCGCGCGAAGCGGACGCGGGCCGTGGAGCAGCTCGTCGAGCAGGAACGTTCGGGCGGCCGCGCGTCGCGGCGTCCGGTCATAGTGGCCGGAGACGTGAACGCCGACAAGTGGCGGAAGAATTTCGCAGACGAGCGCCTGTTCAAGATTCTTGAGGAAGCAGGCTTCGCCAATCCTCTGGCGCAGCTGCCTGCGAACGCGCGAGGCACGCATCCCTCGGCGCGTTACGGCGACAGCGCCCTTGACTACGTGTTCGTGCGCGGCTTTGACGCGGGGATGCCGACGATAGTCCCGAACGACGGGCTTTCCGACCACTATGCGCTCTTCGTGACAGTTTGGTGAGAGCTTTGCCGCAGATTCGTTTTTGCAACTTGCCCCCTTGCGCACCGCAGCCGGTTATGATATACTAATTATCACTTTCATAGCCTTGCTCGGGTGGTGAAATTGGCAGACACGCATGCTTGAGGTGCATGTGGAGAGATCCTTGCGGGTTCGAGTCCCGCCCCGAGCACCAGACGCGCGAAAAAATTTTTCAAATTGACCCCTTGCGCAAACTAAAAAAATTCGTTATCATTCCATCAGAAGTTGCGGATGTTGCGTCCGAATGGATGTGCCGACAGCTCTGAAACAAAAAGGATCAAACTAATGGCTACCAAGAAGGTTGCTGCAAAGAAGCCCGCTGCGAAGGCGGTCAAGAAGGTCGCGAAGGCTCCTGCCAAGAAGGCGTGCTGCAAGACGGCGTGCTGCAAGAAGGCGGCTCCGGCGAAGAAGGCTGTTGCTAAGAAGGCCGTTGCCAAGAAGGCTCCGGCGAAGAAGGCGAAGAAGTAAGCGAGAGCGGTTCCGAAAACCGCATGTGCGCACCGGTTCGAAAAGCCGGTGCGCTCTTTTTTTCGGCGGGGGCGTTTGCTATAATATGCGTGATGTGCGCAATGGCCGATAACGCGAAGGAGTGGTTCGTCCGTACCGAGGACGGGCGCGTGTATGGTCCTGCAGACGTAGCGTCCCTTGTCGCATGGGCGCAGGACGGGCGGATCGAACCGTCGGGTTTCGTCTCGCGGGACCGTCTCAGCTGGACGCCGGCGCAGCTCATGCCGGAGCTGGAGATGAAGTGGCTGGTCGAGACAGAGCCCGGGAAGGTGTTCGGACCGTTCAACCGCGCGCTGGTTATTTCGCTCTTCGCACGAGGCGCGGTGCCGGCGGCCGCGAAGGCATACCGTCTTCACGAGTTGCCGGTGGACCGCGACCCGCCGCCTGCGGTCAAGGAGGTTCGCGTCGAGGTTCCGGTCGAGAAGATCGTGGAGAAGGTGGTTGAGAAGGAAGTGCGCGTCGAGGTTCCGGTCGAGAAGATAGTGGAGAAGATAGTAGAGAAGGAAGTGCGCGTCGAGGTTCCGGTGGAGAAGATCGTGGAGCGGGTCATTGAGGTCGCGCCGCCTGCGCGCACGGGCATCGTCGTGAACGATGCTCCGGCCCCTGTCGGCGACGAGCCGCCGGTGCGATCGCCGGGCTCCATCTTCGGAAACCTGGATCGCAGTCGGCTGGCGGCCTTGGAGGCGGCGGCGCAACGGGAGCTCGCGAAGGGGCGGCGCCTCGGGCTTCATGCAAACTTCTTCGGGAGGAAAAAAAGCTGATGAAGGACGCAAAGTGGTATCTGCGCACGCAGGACGAGACGTTTGGCCCCGTAACTGAGGCGCAGCTCCTTGACTGGGCGAAGCTCGGACGCGTCCAGCCCGGGCAGGAGGTCTCGGACGACAACATCGAATGGCGGCGTGTAGAGGACGTTCCGTTTCTCGACATGCGCTTCTCGATCGACATAGGCGACGGAAATCCCAGGGGGCCGTTCAACAAGGTAGCGGCGGAGTCACTGCTTGCAAGCGGCAGGCTGCCGCCGACGGCGACGATGGTAGAAACGCGGCCGCCGTTCGCGCCGGAGCCGGAAAAGGCCGATGAGCCGAAAATCCCGGACGTCCAGGAGGAGCGTCCCGCGCCGCAGGAGCAACGTCCGGAGCCTGAGGTGCGCGTCGTGGAGAAGGTCGTCGAGAAGGAAGTGCGCGTCGAGGTTCCCGTAGAGAAGGTGGTTGAGAAGGAGGTGCGCGTCGAGGTTCCGGTGGAGAGGATCGTCGAGAAGGTCGTCGTGGACGAGACGCGCGTTCACGAGCTGGAGGAGCTTCTTGCCGAGGAGCGGCGCCACACCGCGGAGCTGCAGTCGCGAATGGACGCCGCAGCCGCGAATGCCGCAGAGGCCGCGAAGGCGGCCGTCGCGCGCGAGGCCGACCTTGACGCAAAGCTTCGGGACGCCACCGTGTGCGCCGAGAAGCTTGAGGCGGAAATCAAGGAAGCGTCTGAGCGGGAAAGCAAGTACGCCGAACAGGTCGCGCATCTTGAGGACGAGCTTCGCAGGCTGCCGCAGGCGGCGAGCGAGGTGGCGGACATCCAGGCCGCCGTCTATGCCATCATGAAGGACGAGGCCGAGGAGCTTGACCGGCTGATAGAGGTCGAGAAACAGGAGTTCGAGACATTCCGCCAGCGTCATCTAGCGCGCGGCGACCGGCTGCTCGAACGTCGCAGGGAGCTGTTGAAGCGTACGGGAGTCAACATCGAGGACATGACTCGCCGGGCGCTCCTGGAACGCCCGGAGGATCCTCGTACCGCGCAGCTGCGCAAGGAGCTTGAGGAGCTGCGCCGGACTCACGAACGCCAGATGCTCGACGCCGAAGCCAAGGAGAAGGAGCTTTCCGAGAGGTTGCGCCGGAAGGAGTCCGAAGATGCGCGCACCGCAGAGAGCCTGAAGGACGTGACCCAGCTTAGGCAGGAGGCGCAGGCTCTTCGCGAGCGCCTGCAGCTGCGCGAGCAGGAGCTCCTGACGGAACGGCAGCGCAACGAGGAGTTGCGCCAGCAGCAGGCCACGCGGCAGCAGATGCTCATGGCCCGCCTTGCCACGCTCGAGTCGCCGTCTATCGGCACTTCGCAGACTTTGTCAACCAACCAGAGCCGGGAGACGCGGCAGGTGAAGCTGCCGTCCTGGATGCGCCTCAAGCGATGAACGCCGTACTTTGCGTCCTGCTGGCCGCGCTGTCGATATGGGACTATCCGGCGCGCTATCCGTCGCACGAGCGCCTCCGCCGCCAGTTCCAGGCGGCGTGCCGCAAGGGCGACGTCGCCGAGATGGAGAAAGCCTGCCAGCAGGGCGTTGAACTGCTGCCGGACGACCCGACCTGGCGTTATAACCTGGCCTGCTCCCTTGCGCACTTCGAGAACCGGCAGAACGAGGCGCTTGACGCGCTCGAGAAGGCGATTGACCTTGGCTTCAGGGATTCCAAGGCCATTCGGGCCGACGCCGACCTTGCGAATCTGTCGAAGGTGCGCCGCTACGAGGAGCTTGTCGAGTATGCGGACGAGATGAGCCGTCGCCCGATCATGTTCGGTCCGCTGGCTGTCGTACCCGCAACCGGCGTCTTCGGGCAGTCCGTGGCCCTCGGCGAACAGAACCTCGGGTGGGACTTCGACATTGGCTGCTTCATAGCGAACATGAAGCTTTCCGTAGCCTCCGCCGGCGGAAACACAGGCGACCTTTACATGAACCGCGACGGCGGGCACTCGCCGCTGAACATTGACGCATTCCCGGGCATAACCACTGTCCGGCTCGACCAGGAGGGGCGCAACCGCAGCATGGACCTGGACATTCCGAACCTTCTTGCGCCGTACCCGATGTTCGGCAACTGCTCGCGGGCCTTTACGCAGGGGCCGCTGTGGCGGTCCCTGCCGCGCGTCTTGCTCACTGCGGAGGCGTGGCGGCTGAAGATGATGGTCAAGTTCTACCTCTCGAACCAGACGTGGGTGTTTCCCTCCAACGCCGACACGGCTCCGGTCGGCACCAACGGCGACGTGTTCGCGTCCATCGCTCCCTATTGGATCGTCACTGCGGGGCGGAGCTACTCCGACATGCCGTATCTCCGCGCCGCTCTGCAGGCGTCGCGCGCGTTTCAGACCGACGTCAAGCAGGAAATCGTCAAGCGCGGCCTGCTCGCGCCGACGATCCAGACCCTGATCCGCAAGTCTCTTAAGGGCGTCACGAACGAAGTCGCCTACCTGAGCGCGACGGCCCACCCGACGGCGTTCCCTCCGAAAGGCGTGGACGTTCCGCGGCTCGTGTCTGCGGCCGGTGCGATGACTGCAAAGTCGATACCCCCGCTGGCCGTGATCAGCGTCACGGCGGAGCCGCCCGCCGCCGCGCCGTCGCATCCGGAGCTGACCTACGCCACGGCGTTCGCCTGGGCCTACGTGCTTCGTTCCGACGACGAACGTCGTGTCTTCAAGATCAAGGCCTGCGGCGCGGCCGAATACCGTTTCGCCCAGACGCACGGCAAGGGCGTGGACGTCGCAATAGAGCAGACGGCCGCCAATGAGGCCCGCGTCACCATCAGCCGCCGCGGCCTGTCGCCGACCAGCCGCGTGGACGTCGCGGCGTTCGGACGCAACCCCGGCACAGGCTGGGGCGCGCCGAGCTACGTGTCCTTCTCGCGCATGGACCCCTCCGCGCCGTATTCCGATCCGCTGCTCACTCCGATTCCGGCGAAGGCCGAGGAATGACGCGCTTTGTCCTCGCACCGCTTGCGGACTTCACCGACGCGCCGTTCCGCCGCCTCTGCGCCGAAGGCGGTGCGGACCAGACCTACACCGAGATGGTGTCGGCCGCCGGACTCGCCCATGGATCTTCGCCGACGCGGCAGCTTCTTGAGACGATGGATGGCGAAGGGCCTGTCGCGTGCCAGATTTTCGGCTCCGACGAGAGAGACGTTGCGGCGGCTACGGACATCATACAGCGCACATGCCGCGAGGCGTTCTGCGAACTTAACCTGAACGCCGGCTGCCCGATGACGAAGGTCGTGCGCACTGGCGCGGGCGCGAAGCTGATCGAGAACCCCGCAAAGATCGGAAGGCTTGTCCGGGCGATGACCGAAAACACTGACCTGCCGGTCACGGTGAAGACGCGCCTGGGGTGCCGTCCCAAGGAGAACGCAATATTCGAGATCGTCGACGCCGCGGAGCAGGCGGGTGCGAGCGGAATCGTCGTGCACGCCCGGTATGTCTCGCAGCTGCATTCGGGGCCGGTCGACCTCGAGACGCTCGCCGAAGTCGTCCGTCGTGCGCACGTCCCGGTTACCGGCAACGGCTCGGTGACCGGTCCGTCGTCTGCCGCGGCGATGGCCGCAACCGGCGTGACGGCGATAATGGTCGGCAGGGCGGCGCTTAAGGAGCCGGGAATCTTCCGCCGCCTGAAGTCCGGAGAACCGCCAACCCCTCCGGATGTCGGCAAGGCGCGCGAACTGTTCATGCGCCACCTCGGTTTACTGCTGAAGTTCCGCGACCGTCTGGTCGAGCGTTTCCCAGGGTGCCGCATACCGAGCGCCGACGCCTTCGCCGTCCTTAAGATGCGAACTCATCTCTTCCGTTACTTCAGCGGTTGCCCGGGGGCTGCAGCCATGCGCGCCCGATTCGGCACGGTCCGCACTTTGGCGGACGGCTGCCGTTGCGTCGGCGCATAAAGTTCCTTTCCTTTACAATTCGTTAACATCGGCGGACTATAATTCGCGGTGTCTTGAAGGGACTGGATGGTCCTGTCCCGGGGACAAAAGGAAAGGAAGGCGAAACATGAGAAACAAGGGTAAAGTCACTGGCGCCGTGGCGGCAACGCTGGCGGTGGCCACGCTGATAGGGTTCGCCGCAGCCACTTGCGACGAAAAGAAGCAGGTCTCGCAGAAGTCGTCCGAGGCGACTGTGGTGACCAACGAGAACGGCAGCGTGTCGCGCACGTTCACCGAAAGCACGGTAGCCACGAACGGCAGCATGGTGACCGAGCGCCGGCGCGAGACGCGCACGACGCTCGATGCCGACGGTAACATGCTCGAGTCCTCGACGAGCGAGTACGCGCAGAGCTATTCGGTCGGCGACGAGGGCATGGCGCCGCTGTCGGCGTCGATCAACGCGAAGGGAGGCGAGGCTGCTCCTGCGGCGGATGTCGACTCCTTCATGGGGCTGAAGTTTGGCTCAGTGTTCAAGGGCACGAACTTTGTGGAGGACGTCGACGAGCCCACGCTGCTCAGGGCCGAGTTCACGCCGAAGAAGAAGCTGGCCGACTTTGACAACTACTACGTCTACGTGACGCCGAAGACGCACAAGGTGACGAAGGTGTACGCCTGCGCCAAGAAAGCGGTTGACGGAGGCGCCAACTGGCGGCGCAACTACCTGATCGAGGCGCTTGAGAAGCGCTACCAGACCTGGGCGCGTCCGCGCAGCTGGTGCCGCCCGGTCTACACGTTCGACGTCGGCGGCGGGCGGTACGTGACGGCATGCCTGGCTGGGGCGTCGCGCGACTACGAGACGGTCGTCGTCGGGTGGGACGACGCGCTGCTGACGACGGCTGCGGACGAGTCGGAGATGATCCGTGCGGAAGCCCGCAAGAAGGCGGCCGAGAGGCGCAGCCGCTGGGTTAGCGACACGGTCGACGCCTTCTGAGGCGTCTGACGCCGCAGCCGCACGGTTTGTGGTATACTGTGCGGCATGCGCGTTCTGCTCCAGCTGTTCTGGGAATTCCTCCGCCTTTCGCTTTTTGTGATTGGCGGAGGATATGCCATCATAGCCGTTGCCGACGATGCGTGCGCCAGGCGGGGTTGGACTGCGGAAGGAGAGCTTCTGGACCGCCTGCCGATCTTCCAGTCGATCCCCGGGCTGATAGCCGCCCATTCCGCAGTCTACGTGGGCAACAAGGTCGCCGGCGGGCTTGGCGCCGCCGTTGCCGTAGTTGCCGTGGCGCTGCCGAGCGTAGTCGTGTTTTCGCTGGTTGCCGTCGGATACCGGTCTCTGCCTCTCGACAACGCGTTGGTTAAAAGCGCATTTGTCGGCCTTAGGGCCGCGCTCGCCGGCATCGTCGCGGCGGCATTGCTCCGGGGGTGGCGGCGGAGCCTGCCCGACGCGTTCTCATTCTTGCTTGCCGCCGCGGCCACGCTGGCGATAGGCGCGCTTGGCGTTAGCGCGGTGCTGGTGCTTGTTGCGGCGATGGCGGCCGGACTCGCGTCGCAGGCGTCCGGCGGCGGCGCGGCGGCAGGGCGCCGCACGTTCCGCTCGTCGCCCCTGGCACTGCTCGTTTTCCTCAAGTACGGGCTCGTGGGCTTCGGCGGCGGCTTCGCGCTCGTGCCGCTCTACGTCGCCGACTTCGTAGGCCCGGCCGCCGCGTACCTGCAGGTCTCGGCGGAGGATTTCGCCAACGTGATGGCGCTCTCGCAGATGACTCCGGGCCCGATAGGCGTGAACTGCGCGACGTTCTTCGGCTACAGGCTTTGCGGGCTGCCGGGCGCAGTCGCCGCGTCGGCGCTGCTGCTGCTGCCCGGCGCCGCGATATGCTTCGTAGCCGTCAGGTCGCTGGCGCGGTTCGGCGACAGCCGGATCGTCTCCGGCATAATGCGCGGCGCAAGGCCGGCGTCCGTGGCGCTTATGCTCTGCGCCCTGCGCATCTTCGCCGCTAACATTTGGTATAATGTAACGGCAATCCTGATCGCAATGGCAACAACGGTGCTGATAATGAAGAAGAAAGCAAACGCAGTGCTCCTCATAGTCCTCTCGGCGTTCGCCGCGCTCGTCCTTCGGGCCGACGAACCCGTCACTTCGGCCCGCTTCCCCGACGCCGACGCCGTGATCGTCGACGAGACGGAACGCGTGCGCTACAACCCCGACGGCACCTACGAGTCGATCGAGGAGCGCTGGACGAAGATACTGACGGAGAAGGGCAGGCGCGACGAGAGTACGCTGCGCCTCGACTACTCGCGGCGCTACGGCGAGGCCGAGATAGCGTTCGTCAGGGCCGTCGGCGAGGACGGGCGGGAGCGCGAGATCGACGTCTCGGCGACAACGAAGGAGTCGACTGACAACGGGTTGATGGCGTCGAACATCTACGATCCTCTTGACCGGCAGATCGTATGCACGATTCCCGGACTGAAGGTAGGCGACACGCTGCACGTGAAGATGCGCCGCACGGCGAAGAAGCCGCGCTGCCGAGACAAGTGGGCCGACCTGTCGGTGATGGAGTGGAAGGTGCCGATAGTGCGCGGAGTCTACGAGGTGACGGCTCCGCCGGACCGTCCGCTGAAGCGGATACTTGTGCGCAATCCGCTCGGCAACGTCGTCACCAACGCCACGCGCCTTGCCGACGGCTCGATCGTCCATACGTTCACGGTCACCAACTCCCCGCAGGCGTTCCCGGAGCCGGACATGCCGCCGCTCTACACCCAGGTACAGCACGTGCGCGTCTCGACGGCGGCGGACTGGCCGGAGATCTCGCGCTGGTACTGGGACCTTTGCGCTCCGCATCTCGTCAAGACGAACGCAGCCATGTGCGCCAAGGCGGCCGAGCTTGGACGCGACCTCCGCGCGATATTCAAGTTCGTCTCGCAAGAGGTGCGGTACATGGGCCTGACGATGGAGGACACTTCTCCCGGCTACGCCCCGCATGACGTCGACATCACCTTTGACAACCGCTACGGCGTCTGCCGCGACAAGGCTGCGCTGCTTGTGGCGATGCTCCGCCTTGCCGGGTTCAAGGCGTACCCCGTGCTGATCCACGTCGGGGCCAAGCTCGACCCGGACGTTCCCCAGCCGTTCTTCAACCACGCGATCGTGGCCGTCGAGGCGGAAGCAAGCGGGAGCGAGATGGAGAAGGCGGAGCGCGGAAGCGAGGACGGGAGGTACGTCCTCATGGACCCGACGAACGAGAACGCCAAGGACATCTTTCCGGCATACCTCTGCAACAGGAGCTATCTCGTATGCTGTCCGGATGGCGAACGCCTGAAGACGTCCGCGATCCCGCCGCCCGGACGCAACCTGCTGGAGGTTGAGTCGTCGGGCTCCGTGTCGAAGGATGGGGCGCTTTTCCTCGAAAGCGAGATACGCTTCGCTGGCATCAACGACACGGCGTACCGTGGCGCGCTCGTCCGCCGCCAGCCTGGCGATCGCGTCAAGTTCTTCGAGAAGATCGTGCGCGCCATCGCGCCCGGCGCGGAGCTCGTGCGCTGCGACATCGAGCCGAAGGACATGCGCGACACGGATAGCCCGGTAGTAGTGCGGATGGCGGCGAACGTCCCCGAGGCGGTGATGCGCGGCGAGACGCAGTCAGTGCTGAACGTTCCGTTCCTGTCCGGAGCGCTTGGAATGGCGAACTTCCTGCTTTCCGGCAACACGTCGCTGGCGCAGCGCCGCTACCCGCTCGTCCTTGACACGACGGCGCGGGTCTCCGAGCGCGTGCGGATCGATCTCGGGGACTCGGTCGGCGCGGCGATTGAGCTGCCGGACGATTCGGTCGGCAAGCCGTCCGGCTGCCTGTTCGAGCGGTCGTTCGCCGTCACGAACGGCGAACTCAGCGCCGTGCGCTCGTTCTCCGTCGGCGCGGTCGAGTTTTCGCCGGCGGCGTACGCGGAGCTTCGAGAGGACATAAAGCGCATCGAGGCGGCATCGAGGCGGAAGCCGGTGTTCGCGGGGAATCCGCTCCGCGAGGCGGACTCCCGTTGCATGCTCTGCTCAACCGAGACGACGGTGTTCTCCGATCGGGCATGGACCACGACCAACACCATGGTCCGCGAGGTGCTGACCTACGCCGGCAAGAAGAAGTTCGCAGAGCTGAAGTTCTCGTTCAACCCCGCCGTGGAGACCGTTGAGCTTCTGCATGCGTCGATCAGCAACCGCAACGGCGAGGTGCGTCTCGTGTCCGACCGCGAGAAGAACGTCATGGACTGCGGATGGGCCGCCGCCGCGCCGCGCTACCCTGCCGGCAAGCTGCTCGTAGTCAACCTGCCGGCGGTCGAGATCGGCAGCGTCATTTCATACACGACCGTTCGAACCGTGACTAACGCCCCTGCCGCATTTTACGCGGAGTACGGCTTCGATTCCACGGAGCCCCTGGACAGGCGCGTAGTGCGCGTCAACGGCTGGCGCCGCGAAGTCACTGGTCCGCACCGCGTGCCGAAGGAATCCGACCAGCCCGATGCCGCGTTTTGGCGCGATGTGGTGATAGTTTCATCCAACCGGTTCGGGAGGCTTGACCTCGCGATCGGTCAGCTCGACCCGGCAAAGGCGATCGGCGAAGCCGCGGCAGACGGAGGTGCGGAGAGCAGGATCCGCGCTATCCGCGACTGGATGGCGAAGTACGTGAAGGTGGCAGGGCCGGGGCTCTGGGATCTGCCGGTCGGGCTTCAACTCACGCCGCCCGAGACGGTGCTGCGCGAACGCTACGCCACTCGGCTGGACTATTTGCGCACGCTATGCTCGCTGCTTCGCGGCGCTGGCTTCGAGGCGGACGTCGTGTTCGCATCGTCCGACGCCGACGAGCCGGAGGCGGTAAGGCGCCGCATCATGTTCGAGAAGCCGAATGTTCGCGTGTTTTCGTCTGCGCTTTGCCGCGTGACGTTGCGCGAAGGCGGTTTCCTCTGCTTCGGCGGCAAGGAAAGGACGTTCTTCCTCGGCACGGAAACCCAGTATTCGCCGCTAGGGCCGTCGTCTTATGCCGGCAGTGACTACTTCGATCCGGCGACGGGCGGATTCGGCATAGTTACCGTGCCGGACCCGAAGTTCGAGCGGTCGACGAGCGAAACGAGCGAATACGACGTGCGGGAGAACGGCTCAGTCGACCTGACGGTCGTGAACGAGATCGCAGGACCGGGCGTTGGCGCTTTCCGCAAGCGCTATTCGGAGATCCTGCCGGAGGAGCGTTCGCGCCGCTATCAGGAGATCCTTGGGAACGTTGCGCAGGCGGCGACGGCAACCGGCGACCTGGAGACGGACGTAGAATCGTATCCGGCGCGCATGAAGTTCTCCTGCTTCATACCGGACTTTGCGACCGTGCAGGGCGATGCGATCACGATCCAGCTGCCGCCGCTGTCGTCGTCCATCCCGTCCGCCGCAGGAAGCGTCCGCCAGACGCCGTTCGAGGTTGGCGCCTGTGACCCGGAGGAAGAACTGGTTACGGTGAAGTTCCCCGATGGGTTCGGCAAGCTTGAGCATCTGCCTTCGCCGTTCGTCTTCTCCGATCCGTCCGATCCCGGCAAGGTCTGGATGGAGAGCGAAGTCTCGTCGGCAAAAGGAGAGGACGGACGCCTGGCCGTGACGATAAGGCGCAAGGTGCTGAAGCGCGGGGAGTCGTGGTACCGTCCGGAGTTTCACGAGTTGGTCAAGGACTGGCGGCGCATAGCCACTTCGCGCGGCAACCGTACCATAACCGTGCGGCGGCTGAAGGACAAGTGACATGGCGAGCATTTCGAATCTCTACCTGATCTGGCTTGACTGGCCGGAGCGGTGCTTCCGCGCCGGTGCGGCGGAAGTCGCGCTGCTCAAGTCGCTGGTGCCGAAGGGGAGCCGCGTCGTGCGGGTGACTGGCGAACGCGCGTTCCTGCGCGAGCTGCCCAAGGCGACGCATGCGATCGTTTGGAGCTTCAAGAGCGAATGGTTCGCGCGGGCGCCGCGGCTGAAGGTGCTTGCGACGCCTGCGGCAGGGCAGGAGCTGGTGCCCACCGCCGGGCCGGACGGGGTGACAGTCCATTTCGGCGGCTTCCACGGTGCGGTCATGGCGGAGTCGGTCGCGGCGTTCGTGCTTGCATGGGCACGCGGATTCTTCCGTCCTGAACTTCGCGAGAAGGCCTGGCCGCGAACGGAGCTGAGCGAAGTCTGCACCGAAGTCGCCGGTACGCGGGCGTTGATCGCAGGCTACGGCAAGGTCGGCCGGGCCATAGGCGCCAAGCTGGAGGCGCTCGGGGTTTCGGTCGCGGGCATCACGCGTCATGGCGTATTCGCCGGAGACCGGCGGCTCGCACGTCCGCGCCTGGACAGGCTGATGGCTGCGGCGGACTGGTTCGTCCTGGCCCTGCCGTCCACGACCGGTACGGACGGATTTCTTTCGGCGAAGATGATCTCTAGGTTGCCCCGCCGCTGCGTGGTCGTCAACGTCGGGCGGGGCAATGCGGTAGACGAGAGGGCGCTTTTCGCCGCTCTGAAGTCGCATCGTCTCGCAGGCGCCTATCTCGACGTTCGCCGACACGAGCCGTCCGCAGCCGCGCTGGAGTCTCTAGGTTACGTTCCGGAGCTGGCCGACCTGCCGAACTGCATCGTCATGCCGCACGGCGCGGCGTTCTCGCCTCGTTACCTGGAGCGCTGCATAAGAGAGCTTAAGGAAGATGGCCTTGTCTGAATTCAAGGAGGAGAAGCAATGAGAAGGATGTTTACGCTTGCCGCGGTGGCGGCGGCGCTTGCCGTTGGGGCCAGGGCCGATGGGCAGCCTTCGTCCGCCGAAGAGGCGGCCCTGGCGGCGCATGTGGCCGGCAGGGTGCTTCCGTGGGGTTCGACGCAGGTGGCGAGCGCGGGCTTCGCAATACGCGAGATCGGCGAGATGGACACTGCGTGCGACGACGCCTGGCGTTCGCTGAAGTCCAGGGCGGAGTACGATGCCTTCCGCCTGCGCATGAGGGAGAAGATGCTGGCGGCAATCGGCACCATGCCGGAGCGAACCCCGCTTAACGCCCGCACCGTGGCGACGTATCGCCGAGACGGCTACAGGATAGAGAAGGTGATTTTCGAGTCGATGCCTGGCGTGTTCGTGACGGCTAACCTGTTCGTGCCAGACGGCGAGGGCAGGAGGCCGACGCTCGTGATGAGCTGCGGGCACGCCAACGAGGGCAAGGATTGCAAGACGTATCTCCGGGCGTGCGTGATCGCCGTGAAGAGCGGATTCGTCACGCTCATGTTCGATCCGTATTACCAGGGCGAGCGCAGAACCTCCCTGCGCCGTAACTCCACGTGGTCGCACAACGAGATGGGCGTCCGCGCTTCGCTGATAGACTGGTCCGCTCCGCTCCTGCGCATCTGGGACGGCATGAGGGCCATAGACTACGTCGAGTCGCGTCCAGAGGTGGATGCTTCGCGCATCGGCTACATGGGGCAGTCAGGCGGCGGCACCATGACCGCCCTTATGGAGGCCGCCGACGGACGCATCAAGGCGGCGGCGCCGAGCTGTTTTCTTACGAGCCTGCGCGAGTTGTGCGTCCACATGGGCCCGCAAGACGGGGAGCAGAACATCTACGGACAGCTTGCGTTCGGCCTAAACCACACCGGATACGCTTTGATTCCGGACATACCTGTGGCCGTCACCTGCAAGTTCGCGGACATGTTCCCCTATGCCGGGGTGAGGACGCTCTTCGCGACCGTGCGTGCGCTTGAAGCGAACGTCGGCATCGGTGAGCGGGCCTTTCTCAACTGCGCGCCTGGCCCGCACGGCTGGACCGAGGCGACCGAGCAGTCGTCGGTAATGTATCTTGCGAAGCACCTCATGCCGGAACGCAGCGACCTTGCGATCGACCTTGAAGACCTATGGCAGCTCGACCTTGGCTTCGACATGTCGAGGGTCGACACGGGCCTTGCTGAGGATGAGTGCGGTTGCACCGAGGGCCGCACGACCGAGACCCTGACGGGCTGGCGCTCCATAATGGACATCATAGCCGAGCGCGCATCGAAGGCACGCGAGGCGCGCCGTCCGCTCGAAGCTGCTGCGGCCAAGGCGGACGCCGTGAGGCGCCTTGCCAAGGTGCGGCTTCCCGCCGAGACCGGGTGCCGCGTGAAGGAGACTGGCGTTGCGCAAGTCGGCGGCTTCGAGGCTGTCCGTATCGTCGCGCAGTACCCGAAGACAGGGCACATGCTGCCGGCCGTTTGCGTTTCGAAGGCCGGGGAGTCCGGCTCGCCGGTGCTGATTGCCGCATGGGGCGACAGGGGGAAGGGGCTGGAAATGGCCAGGGAATATCTTGCCGCCGGGCGTACGGTCATGATTGCCGACGTCTCCGGCACGGGTGAGATCGGCAAGGCAAGCCACATTTTCTATGGGGCGAAGGATCGTCCCGACGAGGGCCTGGGTGCCATGTGCTACCTGATGGGCGAAACGCTGGTTGGGCGCCGTGCGACCGACATGCTCGTCCTGGCGGACGCGTTGTCGAAGCGGTGCGGCGGTGCGAAGCCGCTGCTAGTCGCTTCCGGTCCGCTAGCGATTCCGGCGGCTCACGCTTGCGCTGCGGACGCCGCGGCATGGTCTGGACTGGCGGTGAAGGACGCTCCGCCGTCGTGGCGGGACTGCGTGGAGGGCGGCGCGAAGCGCATGCAGATGACGTATTACGCCGACATCGTTCCTGCGGCTTACTTCGCTTACGACTGGACGGAGCTGTAGGGGCGACGCAACGCGCCGGATTTTTGGTATAATTCACAAAAACGGCCCTGGCGGGCTACAGGGACAGGACCAATCAGGAAAGGCAAGGCGGAAATGGGCGACATAACATTCGAGCAGGCATGGAACTTCGGCGGGCCCCTCATGTGGGTGCTTGCGTTCTTCTCGGTGATGGGGCTTGCGGTGGCGTTCTACCTCTGGTATTCCCAGCGTCGCGGCATTTGCGTGCCCGATGCCGTCTCGCGTATACGTGCGGCGAAGGATCCTGCAGCGGAAGGCGGACGCATAGCCGACCGTATGATGGCGTCGGTGGACTGGCTGGCAGACATCGCGGCGATCTCGCCGCTCGTCGGACTGCTGGGCACGGTGCTCGGAATGTTCCGCGCGTTCGGCGGCATCGCTTCCGACGTGGCCGCAGGCGCAAAGCCAGTGGTGCTGGCTCAGGGCGTCTCTCAGGCGATAGTTACGACCATCTTCGGCCTTGTCGTGGCCATACCCGCGCTTCTCGCCCATGCGTTCTTCCGCCGCCGCGCCCAGCGCCGCATAGCCGAGATCGAGGAGCTGGCATGAAGTTCGTCCGCCGAACAGCCTCCCGTGCGCCCGGACTGGCGCTGACGTCGATGCTCGACGTGATTTTCCTTCTGCTCTGTTTCTTTGTGACGGTCAGCGTATTCTCGCAGTGGGAGAACGAGATTTCGATCCAGCTGCCGTCGGCGGCAACCGCGAAGGAGCCGGACCGCCTTCCCGGGGAGATCGTGATCAACCTGTCGAAGGAGGGCAAGGTGACGGTCAACGGGCGCGAGCTTGCCCTGGACGAGCTGAAGTCCCGCCTGGCGCGCATCTCGAAGTTCTACCCCGGCCAGCCGGTTATCATCAGGGCGGACCGCTCCACGGCCTACGATAAGCTCGTTGGCGTGATCGACACCTGCCGTGAGGCTGACGTGTGGAACTTCTCGCTCGCCACCGAGGGAGGGGAGGGCAAGTGACTCTCGCGGCCCTGGTGTTGGCGATCGCGGTGCTGCCGTCCGACAGGCTGGCGATGGCCGACCGTCTCTTCAACCGCGGGCGCTATGCTGATGCGGAGGCGGAGTACCGTGCGCTTTCCGGCGCGAAGGGAGTTGCGGCCGACGAGTTGCTGTTCAGGCTGGCGGAGTGCGATCGTGTTGCCGGACGCAACGATGCCGCGCGTCGCGGATACGCCGAGATATTCAACCGCTATCCTGATTCGCGGCACGCCTCGCGGTCGCGGTTCATGTACGCGATGGGAGCGAGGGGAGCCGAGCGCACGCATCTGCTGGCCGAGCTAGATTCCGACCGCGTCGCGACCGACGTGCGGGCCGCTGCGCTCTACTACTTGGGTTCGGAGACCGCCGACACGGAGGTTCTTGCCCGTTGCGTGAAGTTGGAGCCCAAGGGCAAGTACGCCCCTTACGCCAACCTTAAGATAGGAACGAAGTTCACCTCGTCGGACGACCCGGCCGTGCGCCGCAAGGGCGTGGAGACGCTGCTCGGGATCGCCTTCACGGGCGGCCCGATGGGCGCAGAGGCGCTTTATCTGGCAGCCCTGCAGTGCTACCGCGACCGCCGCTACGGCGAGGCCGGCAGCCTCTTCCGGCGCTACCGCAAGCTGTACCCGTCGGGCGAGCACGCCGACGAGACGCGAACGATGTCAGTCTGGTGCGATTTTCTCGAAGGCCGGTACGCTGACGCGGCTGCGGCCTGCGGCAAGGGCGAGTCGGACGACCTTGCCTACATACGTGCGGCCTGCGCCTATGCGACGGGCGACAACGCGCGGGCGCTGGCCCTGTTCAAGAAGTACCTGGAAGATTACCCGGAAGGGCATTACCGGTCGGACGCCGAGCTTCCTGTGGCGCGCATAGAGTTCGAGGCGGCTCGCAAGGGCGACGATTCCGCGAAGACGGTTGAGACGGCGCGCCGCAGCTTCGGGCTGTCGAAGCTGGCGTCCGACCAGATACGGTTGGCGTGGGCCTATGAGAAGGCGGGCAAGGCAGAGGCGGCCGCCGAGGAGTACGCGCAAGTTGCGAAGAAGTTTCCCGGCACGGACGAGGCGGCCGAGGCGATGTTCCGCCGGGCGATGATCGCGGCGGCGGCCGGCAACTGGTCTGGCGCGGAACTGGCGCTTGCGGAGGCGCTGGCGACGGGCCGCCTCGGGAAACGCAAGGCAGAGGCGCTCTACTGGCGCGGCGTGGCCGCCATGAAGCTCGGGCACGAGGAGACCGGCGCAGGGTTCCTGCGCGAGGCGATAGAGTCCGGGCTTTCGCTGGACGAGGCCCGCGAGGCGAAACTGATGGTAGCCGACTTCGACTACAAGTCCGGCAGGCTTGATGCGGCGCGGTCCGCATATTCCGAGCTGGTCCGCGACGGCGCCTGCGCGCGCATGAGCGCGTCGCGCATGCTTTCCGTAGGGCGGTTCCTCGGCGGGGCCGAGGCCGAGACATGCGCGCGGGAGCTCGCGAAAAGCGACGCGGCGGAATGGCGGCAGGCCGGCTGGGCGTTGCTCGGCTCGTGCGAGGAGAGCCGCGAGTCATATGCGGCCGCCATCGACGCCTACCGCAAGTGCCTGGCCGAGCCAGCCAGGACCGAGGCTGCGGCCGACGCGGCGCTGCGTCTCGGCAAGCTTGAGTTCCGCGCCGGTG
The DNA here is from genome assembly GCA_017514235.1 of Kiritimatiellia bacterium. Lineage (GTDB taxonomy): Bacteria > Verrucomicrobiota > Kiritimatiellia > RFP12 > UBA1067 > UBA1067. The sequence continues at coordinate 38,967 of JAFWKK010000036.1, forward strand.
AGTTCGCGGCGGCGGAAAACACGCTGAAGAAGGCGATAGCGCTGAATGCCTCCAACGCCCGCGCCCGCGCCGAGGCTTACGTCACCCTTGCGAAGAACGCGGAACAGGGCGGCGACGTGCAGTCGGCATGCGCATACGCCACGGTTGTCGTGTCGCTGTTCGACGACGAGGCCCTGTGCGCCGAGGCGAAGCGGATACTTGCCGCGCATCCGGAGGCCGCGAAATGACGAAGGAGCGCCGCGAGGAAGCCGTGCTCGTGGCAGTCGCGGCGTCGGTGGCGATACACGTCGCGCTGATGCTGCTCGTGCGGCCCCATGTCATGACGCATGTCGTGACAGATGCGACGAGGCACGTCCGCCACCCGCCGATGCGCGTCGTCAAGGCGGAGCAAAGGCCGGACCCGGTCGGCATCGGCGCGCTGGAGGATTTGCAGGCGGCGAAGGACGCGCCCGTCGCGGCCGTGGCGGTTCCCGTGGCCGAGGCCGTGGCCGACGGGCCTGTACGCGCGCCTGACGCGCCGGCACCGTCGGCAGTGGACGACACCGTGCCTCCGCCGCCGAAGGCCCCGGTGTTCGACGTGAGTCCCGTGAAGACAGGCGGCAAGGACGCCGCGGGAGGCGTCGCCGTTCCGATCACGCGCATCGAGACGCCTGAGGCTGCCGCAGCTGCGGATTCCGCGCCGACGTTCTCGGTCGAGGTCCCGAAAACGGTGGTTCGCGAGGCCCCGCCCCCGCCGTCAGTTCCGCCAGCAGTCGCCGCCAGCGACCCGGTCGAGGCCCTGGGACCTGCGAAGATCATGCGCGAAGAGGCGTCGCGCGCCGCCCCTCCTCCCTCGTTCACTCCGGCGGCGGAAGTCTATGAGAAGGTAGACGAGCAGGTCGTTGCCGCAGAGAAGAAGGCGGTGAGCGCGCTTGTCGCCGCAGAGGACGCGAAGGAGCTCTCGAAGGCCGTCAACGCCGTCATGACTGCGACTGCCAAAGACGGATGGACGTATTTTCGCGTGATGCTCTCCCCGCGCGCCTCGCTGTCGGTCGTGCCCAAGGACTTCGTGGTGCTGATCGACGCGTCCGGGTCCATCGGCAAGGACAGAATGGCGTCGATACGCGGCGCGGCGCGGCGGATCCTGCGCAGCGCGGCGAACTCCGACGACCGCTTCAACCTCGTCGCGTTCCGCGACAGGTTCTCGTATGCGTTCCGCCAATGGCAGGAATGCACCAAGTCTTCCTTTGACGCGGCGGACAGGTGGATCGACAACCTGGCCGCTCACGGTCGCACCGACGTGTTCTCCACCATCAGTTCGGTGCTGACGCTGCCGCGCGACCCGACGCGTCCGCTGATTGCGCTCGTAGTCACCGACGGAGAGGCGAACGAGGGCGTGAGCGACACGGGGGAGATACTGTCAAAGTTCACGGCGCTCAACGACGGGCTGATCTCCGTCTACATGTACGGAGTTAAGACGTCGGCCAACCGTGCGCTCATAGACGTGCTCACGCGCGGCAACCGTGGCGAGAGCCTCATCTTCGACGGCTGGCAGAGGCGGCGGGCCGGCAGCGGCATAGAGGGCCTCACCGAGCGCTTCCGCGACCCGGTGCTGACCGACCTGCGCATCGTGTTCGCGTCCGGCACGCGTGCCGAGGCGTATCCGCGGCTCTTGCGCAACCTCTATCGCGGCGGGACGCTTGCGTTCGTCGGGCGGGTGCCGTCCGGCACGAAGGAGGTCGCGTTCTCCCTGAAGGGCCTGAACGGGAAGGACGCGTATGAGGGCTTCTTCAAGCTGCCGCTTGGAACGGCGCCCGCCGATCCGTCCGTTGCGGCCGCATGGAACGAGGAGCTGTCCATCGACAAGAGGCTTGGGTCGCATGCGAAATAGACGACGTGAAAGGGTTGGTGCTCTCGCTTGCCGAGAGACGCGGACTTGTGGTATAATCTCACTTGGCATGAGAAGGGCATTCACACTCGTCGAGCTGCTTGTGGTGGTGGTGGTGATCGTCACGCTGATGGCGATTGCTCTTCCGATCTGGCAGCGTTGGCTCGCAATCGACGTTCAAGTCACGTACGATCAACCGCATGCAGCGGCTCGAAAACTGCCTTTCGGGATATTACGCCGCATACGGAAGTTATCCGCCGGTCGCCTTGCACGGCAGCCGAGACTACACTCTCAGGGTCGACGGCCACGGCATACAGCAGGAAAACCGCCATGAGCCGGACCTTGACTGGAGGCGCGTCGAAGCGGCTTGCCGCAGCCAGCCGGTCGGAATGAGCTTCCCGTTCTCGAGCCAGGATGTCGCCAGCTACGTCGAGGAGATTTCCAGGCTGCTGATGGAAAAGGCCAACTCCAACGAGGCCCGCTACAAGAACTTCAGGGACAACGAGGCTCTCAAGTACGGCTTCTTCGCCCTTACCGGCAACTCACAGATACAGAGCAAGTCCAAGTATTCGTCATGGTCGCAGGTGCAGGTGTTCAAGCTTGGGCTCATGAGTTACCTGTTGCCGCGGCTTCTGGTGATATTTAACGTCCAGTCCGGTTCCGGCAGCGCACCTTCCGGGTTCAGCCAGCTGTTCTCGAAACAGAATCAGTGGACCATGTGCAACGAGCTGCCGTGCGACTTCTCCACCGGCCAGCCGTATGCCAGCTGGGACGACGTGATCAGGGACATGTGGAGCAGAAACGACCGGTGGAAGATCGCCGCCCTTCCGTCCCAGGCGGTCTGTGCGCGCTGGATGCCCAACCTGGAGGGGATCGTCGCGGGCGCGTCCTACAGCCGCATGTTTTACGGCGTGCGCCCCTACGACACCGTACACGGCTCATACGTGGTCTCTGCCGACACGGTCAATCCTACGCTGTACTCGGCTGGCGACTCGCAGAGCGGCGGCGACAACTACTCGCAGCAGTATCTGCTCGACAACATGACTGTCTTGGACGGGTGGGCCCACGAATTCTACTACTATTCGCCCTCGCCGCACCAGTCCTACACGCTGTGGAGCGCGGGCCCGAACGGCAGGACGTTCCCGCCGTGGGTGACGGACGAGGAGCTTTCGCAGCTCAGAAGCTCCGATCGCACGACGGCACAGTCGTGGATCGCCGACGACATCGTGCATCTGAAGAACTGAGAAGGGTTGGGAGGTTCGGAATGTTGAGAAAGAAGGTTCAGAGGTTTTCGCTTCCTGGCTTCACCTTGATCGAGATGCTGGTGGTGATGGGCATTCTGGCCATTCTCATCGGCGCGGGCATGACCACGTTCTCGGCGGCTACGAAGAAGGCGCAGCAGGCCCGCGCCCGCGAGGTCGTGAGCAACGTGGCGACAGCCCTTGAGGCCATATACCAGCGCGAAGGGAGCTTTCCGCGGCGTGTGCTCAGCACCGGCGGCCGTGACGGCGAGATGACCGACGACGTGGCCTACGAGCTGGCGAAGCGAAACGTGATGACGCTGACATACGACAGCAGCAAGAAGAAGACCGTAGGCGCCGACAGCTGCGGCATACTTACGCCGTGGGGGCAGGACACGGTGAAGCGCAAGGGCAACAGGGGCGTCTCTGACAGCACGAAGGTGCCGTCGGGCGGCACGATCAAGGACCACCGCATCCACTTCGCGGTCGACACCGAGGGCTTGGGCTATGTCAATGCGTCGGTCGGCGGCGAAACGGTGAAGATACGTGCTTCCGCCGTGGCATGGAGCTGCGGAAGGGACGGCAAGATCGAGAAGTACACCGACGGGCTTCGGCGCGACAACTGCTACAGCTGGAGCCGCCAGCAGGTTGAGAAGTGACAAGGGGGAGCTAAAGAAAGATGACTAGGGGAACTGGTAGAAAGGGACTGTCGGCAGGCTTCACCATCGTCGAGCTTTTGGTGGTGATCTCCATCATCGGCATTCTGCTCGGCATCGTGACGACGGCTGCCACGGGTTCGATCAAGAACGGGCGTTCGCGCCGCGCCGAGGCGATGGCCAACGCCCTGCAGCAGGCGATCGCGGCGTACTACGCGCAAGAGGGCCGCTGGCCGGATGCGATCGAGTCGCGTAGCGGCAGCATGGGCAACAAGACCAAGTACACGTTCACCGCCACCGAGGCCGACCAGATATTCCGCGACGTCGTCCGCAAGTCGGTAGGCACTGGCGCGTCGCGTCCGCTCGTCGACGCCTCTGCGCTTTTCGTGGCGAACGCAAGCCGGGTGCGCGGCGACGGTTGCTTCGACGTGCACGGCGACAAGAGCTGCACGGCGTACTGCGGCGATCAGCACTGCATAAACGGCGTCGACTTCTCGCTTGCCGCCAACAAGGACTCGAAGGTGCACGTTCCGCTCAGCAACATGGCGTTCGGCTGGCAGGGCCGAACCAACGGCAAGTTCTGCCGCTTCTGGATAACGTACAACTCGCAGACCGACTCCGTGAGCGTGTCGCGCAAGCACCCTGAGAAGAGCTATCCTGCCGACTGGGAGTGACGATCGAGATGCGCCGCGCGTTCACATTGATGGAGCTGATGGTCGTCGTGGGAATCATGGCGTTCCTCGGCGTCGCCGCGACAAACGGCTATAACGCCCTCCAGCGCGGCATGGCGGAACGCGGGGCCGTCGATGCGGCCAGCGCGCTGCTGAAGGCCGCCAAGGAGCGCGCGATGGTCGATCGCGTGCCTACGGCGGTGTTCTGCTACAACCGCATGATTCGCGAAGCGTCGGAGGACGAGAACGCCGTAATAGTTGGCGAGGCTGTGGCGATCCGCCGCTACGGGCGCATCACGTGCGTGCAGGGCAAGTACCTCTACGATGAGTTTGGCGACCTTGACAGCAGCTACGACAGGCTGACGTCAAGCCAGCAGTCCGAACTGCAGAACCGCAAGGGAATGCGCCTTTGGCGATTTGACGACCAGGACATGGCCCAGATGCAGTATTCGGTAGTCGCCGATGCGGTGTATGACGACAATGACATCGGCGGAGCATTCTCGTTCATGCCGTGGGGCGACCAGCTGGGCGACAACGGCGGCAGCTCGTCGAGCAACATTGAGATTCGCGCATGCGCGTTCTACAACCTTGACAAAAGCGACCATGAGCCACCCTCCTGGCAGGTCGGCAACGGATACGGCTTCGAGTTCCAGACAATCCGCCTTCCCGATGGGTTCGTGTTCAAGAACACCATTCCCTCGAGAGTCGGCAGCGTTGCGATGGCCGGTTCCTTCCTCTTCGATCCGGCGAACTTTTCCGCGAACGAGTCGATTGACATTTGGGCGTGCCGGGCGGACGCTAGCGGCGTATCGCGGCCGCACCACAAGGCGGGCACGGCTACCAGCTCCGGAGACAAGGCCAAATGAAGCGCATGAGACAGGCTTTCACCCTTATGGAGGTAAACCTCGCCATCTTCATCATGGCGACGGGCGTGCTGGGCATGGTTTCGCTATACTCGCTTGGCTTCCGCGAAAGCCGCCAGAGCGAGGAGGACGTCGCTTCAGCCGGCCTTGCCGACGCGTTTCTCTCTCCGCTTGTGACAGGGCTTTCGGCAACTAACATGACGTGGAGCGGCTGGTGCCAGGCCGTGCCTCACATATCCAGCGAAGCCTGCAACGGGCTTGCGCCGCAGAAGGGCGGCGACAACAACGGTTGGGCGGCCTACGTGACGAGGCTGGACTCCGACGGCGACGGCGCATATGAGTCATATCGCGTCGACTCCGGGTGGCAGAGTCTCGCCAACAGGGTCTTCAGCGGCATCATCGGGCAGGTTCCAAGCGAATACAGGGGTTCGCTTCCGTCGGTCAGCTCCGACTATTGCTACGGGCTTGTCGCGACGCGCAAGGGGTCGACCATCTCGCTGGCGTTTCGGGCGAGCCGGCGCCGCGAGGCGTTGCTTAGCCAGCCGGTATATTACACCGAAGTTCATTTCCAGGGGAGGACAGACCAGTGAAGCGTTCCGGATTCACTGTTCTTGAGCTGCTGGTGGCGTCGCTTCTGCTGTCGATGCTCGTCACCATACTGACCATGATCTTCAACCAGTCGTCGATCGCCTGGCGTACCGGCGTTGCGGGCGTCGTCGAGCTTGACCGCGTGCGTACCCGCCTCGGCACCTACCACGATATCGAGGATGACGCCCTGCCGGGCCTCGGGCAAACCGCGTCCCAGGCTGGCGCCGGCGCGAGCGACAACCGCCAGATCCTCTACCGCACCGTGTCGGTCTTCAAGGGCTGGAACGGCAGCGGCAAGCTCCAGCAGAACGCCGATCGCGACGACAGCAACTGCCGGGGCCGCCTCTACGACCAGATCAAGTGGCGCGAGGCGTCGGCAATCCAGTTCACCATGCAGGACGCGCGCGTCGGCCGCGCAAACACCGGCGTCGGTTCCGGCACGGTTCAGGGCGGCAGCGCCTTTGTAGTCGGCGTGCGAAGCTGGGGCCCCGACAAGAAGCTGAACACGGCCGACGACATCAACACCTTCCCGGAGGATGTAAACTGATGAGGCGCGGCTTTACCCTGATAGAACTGCTGGTGGTGGTCGCCATGATCGCCGTGCTCATAGGTGCGGTCGGCACTGGCATGAAACAGGCGCGGCGCCGCGCACAGATCGCCAGGGCGACGCAGGACGTCAAGGAGATGACGAACGCGATCCTTGCATTCGAGAACTACGCCAGGGGCCGCTCGCTGAAGAACTACGCGACAGGCAGCTGGAAGGAAACCACCGAAACGTCCCTGTCGATGATTCTCGGAGGCGAGGAGTCCGACAGCGGCGAACCGGTGCCTGTGCTTTACAACGCGCAGATCCGCAACGGTCAGATACTCGATCCGTGGGGCAGGCCGTACGAGTTCATGATAAAGCGTGTCGGCGACATCACGCCTCCAAGCAGTTCAAGCTTCCAGACGGCTCCAAGCTTGCCCAACTTCTACCGACTTATTGACGAGGAGAGGGAATGAGAGGCATTTCCAGAAAAGGTTCCGCTCTGCTGATCGTGCTCGGCATGCTGTCGTTCATGGTCGTCTCGGCCGTGGGATTTTCGTTCTACATGCGTTCCAGCCGTGTCCCTTCGAGCTATCTAAGGCGCAACATCGCTGCGCGCTACCTGGTGCGTTCGGCCCTCGCTAAGGCCATAGAGGAACTGGAGGGCGACTTCAACAACGATCCCGACTGGGGCAAGATTGATGAAACGGATGCCACCGCCGTGCCGCAACGCTTCTACGGCATCTATGACGACCCGTTCCCCGGCGTCGTGCTGGGCGATTCCTCGGCGCGTTCCAACCCGAGCCTGAACGGCGACTACTGGGCGGGGGGGCGCGTGTTCATGCCGTTCGGCCCCGTGCGTTCGGATCGCGACAAGCCTTCTGCGACGGTACCGACGCTGACCCTGGAAGCGCTCGCCTACCTGCCGCCGGCAATCGTCGACGACGTGCGTAGGCTTTCCCGCCTTACGCGCACGGCAAGCTGGCGCGCCTTCCCCTATGACTCGGGCCGCTACGCATACTGCGCCGTCAACGTGTCCGACATGTTCGACATAAACCGCCTCCGCGCGAACGTTCCGCGCAACTCCGGCCGCGACCGCATCACTCTCGCTTCGCTTTGCGCCAAGACCTTCGGCGAACCGACCGACATCGACGCTGGAGCCGCCGCCGAACTTGACAGGCTTCTTGACAAGGTGGAGAATAACGGCAAGCTGAACGGCAACGTAGTGCCGTTCACCTCCATAGCCGACTTCAATGTCGTCGCCGGTTCGGGCAGCGACTATGCGCCGTTTATGGATTTCATCGGGACCTCGGACAGAGGCCCTCTCGCCAGGCGGAGCAGTTCGTCCAAGACGGCGAACGCAATGTTCATAACCGATACCTGGTTCCCGCCGACCAATGCCGTCGGCCAGACGGTCTTCGACCTCGGCTCCAACGCCCAGCCGTTCAAGGATTATAACGCCTCGTCGTTCTTGACTACACTCCTGTCCATGAACAATGCTGACGGCGTCGACCAGCTCTACCAGAAGAACCTCGGCCTTGGCATTGCCTGTCTTTACGATTACCTTGACAGCGACTCGAAGCCGATTTCGCTTACGATTCCTACCGTCGAGGCTGTGCCCATGGTGGTCGGCATCGGCCACCCCGCCGGTCTTCAGCCCGCGCTTGGCGAGATTGGAACTCCTGAAGAAAGCGAAGTTCCGGGGCTCTCGGGAACCGCGTGTGACGACGACGGAAACCCTGTCAACGTCAACAATATCGTCGCAAAGCGCATTTGCCGCAAGTTCGGCATCACCTCCTTTGGCAACCGAATTACGGTTACTGTAGTTGCGACATGTCCGTTCAAGCGGCTGAAGACGGAGCAGCGTGCCAAGGCTTACAGCCTCAGGGGTCTTATGCGCGTGTGGCTGGCGCCTGATGGAATGGGCTGTCGACCGAGCGTTGCCGACAGCCTTTATCCGGCGCAAGCAGATTGGAGAAATGGAGACGTCAAGAACGGGGTGGCAACGTTTCTCAGCGACATAAAGACGCTGACAAGCTTCAACAACGACATCCAGACCACTGCTGATGCAATAGTCGACGGGGCCGAGGTGGCGCTGACGTTCTCCGATCTTGACGTTCAGATGCCGATATACTATAAGGTTGAGGAGTCCACTCCGACGGCTCCCGCCGGATACCGTCCGCCCGTTGCTGCCGACGAGTCTAACTTCAGGGCTTCGTATTCTTCGTTCGGGAACGTGAAGGATATCGCCACTGCGTTGCGTCCGTTGACTGTCGCCGGCGGGATTGACGGGACATGGAAAGGGCTCGCCGATAATGCGAGATTCAATACGACAGCTCCGTACCCAAGCGGAGTTACCGAGCTTGACGTGGCCAGTCTTCAAACCGAGTACCGCCTTTATGCAGCCGTATGGGTACAGGTCATGGACGGTTCTCAAGTCGTGGACATGGTGCCGGCGTGCGTGACGGATGACAACGAGTGGCTGAGCGCTAGTTTGCCGGAGAACAACGCAATCATTCAGAAGACTGGCGACGGAGCCCCGTTGCTCAACTTCAAGGCCGATGCCGCGATAAAGTACGCGGACATTGAGACGACGCTTGCCGCGCCGCCGGTCTTCACCGCGTGGAAGGCTCTCTACGCAGTCGATCCGCGCTACAACTTCGCTCCGGAGGACTGGTTCTCGTCCACTGCAAGCGATGTGGCCAGCAAGCAAGAATGGATGCAGCTTCTCGGACTGAACGGAGCGTCCTCCTCCGTCATGGGACAGGGCGGACGCGACCGCGACATCTTCATGTTCGTATCCGACCAGGAGTACCTGCAGTCCATCGGCGAGCTGCAGTTCCTGCCGCGTCTTGACGTCATGGACGGTTCGGCCAACTTCATGACCGGCGACTATTCGCCCAACTTCCACGGCAAGCCTTTCTCTGACCGCACGGGACCGACGACGGGCGACTTCGCCAATGGCGGACGCTTCTGGAAGACATACACCGCATTCGACAACGGAGACGGCACGATAGGCATAAACCCATATGCGATGCAGTACAACGGCAAGGAGGTTGCAGTCCTCCCCGGCTCCAGCGGGTTCAAGCTCAACCCGTTCTCCGCGGACGACCGCGTCATAACCGCCGCGCTTGTCGGAACCCCGTTTGACTACTACGTCGCTTCGACCAACTCGAGCCAGGTCCAGTCCGGCGGAAATCCTAACAGGATTGTCGCCAACATGACGCTGTCGCAGATGATGGACACGTACTCGTTCGGCAAAAGCAGTCTTGCGAAGATGTCGGCAGACGACCTGTTTGACATTGCCGGTGCAATCAGCGATGCGTTCCGCAACAGGGCTGAACAAGGTTATGCAGACTGGCTGGCCGGCTGGAACTCCCTCATGTGGCAGGAAATCGCAGGAAACCGCATAAACGACGAGAACAAGACGTTCATTGACGCGGGTGTCACGCTGGAGAATACGCTCCATGGCGTTGATCGCAAGTACTTGTACTCGTTCTGGCGCGACTGCTTCGACAATCGGCAGCAGCTGTTCCTTATCTTCGTGCGGGCCGAACCTTCGTCCGTCGGCGGAGGCAGCCTGAGCCGTGCGTCGTCGCAGCTTGGGGCGCGCGCTGTCGCGCTTGTCTGGCGCGACCCCGCCGTGCCGGAGAAGAACGCGGCAAGTCGCAGGAAGCGTGCCGAGTTCAATTCTTTGTCTGACGTGCTAAACGCCCGAGAGCAATGTCCGCCGCACAGGACAAGGGTTCTGTTCTACCACCAGTTTGACTAAGCGACGAAAACCATGAAAAGAGCTTTCACCATCATTGAACTCCTCGTCGTGATCGGCATCATAGGCGTCCTCGCCGGCGTGCTGATGACGAGCTTTTCCGGCGGCACGGAGTCCGCCAGGGCCGCGAAGTGCCTCTCCAACATGCGCAACCTTGCGCAGGGATCCATAGCCTATGCGTCTGACCGCGGACGCTTCCCCTACGCCGGCAGTCATGCGGCGATAGGCGTCGACGACAACGGCAGGACCTACTATCAGGAGAACGTCGGTTGGATCAGCTGGCTTTCCAAGAACGACGAGTACAACACACACCGATCCAAGGGCGGCCTGGCGCGCAGCTTCCAGAAGTGCTCCAACATAAGCGCCTTCTGCGCCGACGAGGAGGACGCGGCTTTCGCCATCACCAACGGCGCAATCTGGAAGTTCGTGGGGCAGAACCGCGAGACCTACATCTGCCCGTCTCACGCTATCCGCGCAAAGAAGCATGCCGTGACGGCGCGTTTCAGCTATGCGATGAGCGCCTATTTCGGCTATGACTGGACGAAAGGCTCCAAGTCCGCCACGTCCGTCCATGCCGGCTTCGTCACGCTGAACAACGACAGCCGGCTTGACCGCAAGCTGCTTTTCGCCGAGCTGCCGTTCGGCATACCGGGCGCAAGCGACTCGGCGAACGAAGTCTCCGAGGACGAGGCATACGCCAGGGCAAACGACTCCTATCTGGTGGACTGCACGCTCCAGTACAAGGCGACCTACAAGGGGAAGTCCTACCATTCCGACTGGAACGGCACCGCCGAGTCGATAGCCTTCAACCACAGGAGCGGCAAGCGCTACTGCGCCCATGTGGCGTTTGCCGACGGACATGTGGAGAAGCTGCTGCTGCCGAAGAAGTCCGGCGGGCTGAATTCCGTCCAGCTGACAGCCTTGCTCTGCGGCGGCGTCGACGTCTCGTTCGACGGCTCGACTTACGATCTAATCACGGACGGCGACAAGTAGCCGCTGTAACACGACATGAAAAAGACACCATGCATTGTTGCCGCGCGGATTTCCGCGCTGGTTGTCGCCGTCCTCGCGACGGCATCATCGTTTGGCGCGATTCGCGCCGTCACCCCGACCGCTTGGAACGGCGATTCTAACTGCTGGCAGATGCGGCGCCACATGGAGAAGATGGCGTCCGTCACCAACGGAGGCGCGAAGGTCGTTTTCATCGGCGATTCCATCACGCACAACTGGGAAACGCGCGGCAAGTCGCAGTGGAAGAAGTATTTCGTCGATGGAAAGCGCAAGGCTCTCAACCTCGGCACTAGCGCCGACCGCACGGAGCACGTGCTTTGGCGCATCACCGAGGGCGGAGAGCTCGACGGTTACGAGGCGAAGTGCATATTGCTCATGATCGGCACGAACAACACGGGGCACTTTCCGTTCGCGGAGGAACCGCCCGTGGACACGATCCTCGGCATACGCGAGATACTCAGGGTAATCGCCGAGAAGCAGCCCAACGCGCGCACCATTCTGACGGCAATCTTTCCACGCGGCGCGACGTCGGACAACCAGTGCCGCAGGCGCAACGATGTCGTGAACAGGGAGATCGCCAAGTTCGCGGACGGGAAGCGCGTCATCTGGTGCGACTTCAGCGACAAGTATCTTGATGCCGAGGGCCGGCTCAGCCGCGAGCTCTTCCCGGACCTGCTGCACCCGAACGGTCTTGGCTACGAAATCTGGGCGAGTGCGGTCATTCCGCTCATCGACGCCGTGATGGCCGCCGATCCGTCGGAGGCGATACCGTCCGTCTGGCCGGCGAATCCGCGCACGTACTCGATGGCCGCGCAGATGGCGGCAGAGCCCGTGGCCGCGTTCCCGAAAAGCAACTGGTGGGACACCCGCTGCCTCGAGAAGCGCAACGAGATTCTCGAGAACGGCGGCGCCGAATACGACATCGTGATGGTCGGCGACTCCATCACTCATCGCTGGGAGCGCGAGGGCGGCGAAGGGCGCGAGCTGTTCGCGAAACTGAAGAAGACGTACCGCGTGCTGAACCTCGGTTACGGCGGCGACCAGACGCAGCACGTGATCTGGCGCATGGAGAACGGCGAGCTGGAGGGCTACAAGGCCAAGCTCTTCACTCTCATGATCGGCACGAACAACAGCCATCATGACAAGCACTCGCCCCCTGAAGGAGTCGCGGCGGGCGTTAAGCGCATCATCGACATCATACGCGAGAAGCACCCGGAGTCCAAGATCGTCCTTATGCCGATATTCCCGTGCCGGGCCAAGGCAGACGATCCGATCCGCGTGAAGAACGAGAAGATCAACGCGCTCATCAAGCCGTATGCCGACGGCGAGACGGTGCTTTGGCTCGACTTCAACGACAAGTTTTTCAACGCCGAGGGGAAGCTGACCAAGGAGGTCATGAACGACCTCCTGCACCCGAACGAGAAGGGCTACCAGATCTGGCTTGACGCCATTTTGCCGACGTTCAGGAAAGTCTGCGGCAAGTAATGACCGTAGTCCGAGGCGGCACTATCGTCGATGGAACCGGCAAGGCCGGGTTCGCAGGCGATGTCGTCGTCGACGGCGACAGGATCGTCGAGGTCGTTCCTGGCGGTGGCGCATCGTATGGCGATGCGCAGGTCATTGACGCTGCGGGCAGCCTCGTGACTCCTGGTTTCATCGACGCGCACACCCATTCCGACGCATATCTCGTGATCGAGCCTGACGCCCCGTCGAAGATTGCGCAGGGCGTCACCACCGAGATAAACGGGCAGTGCGGCGGTTCCGCCGCGCCGCGCTACGGCGAAGCTCGACTTTCGTCCGATTGGGCGGCAATCCTCGGCGACCGGCTGACGTGGCGGTCTTTGGCGGAATACCGCGAGGTCCTGGAGGCGGCGAAGCCCGCCGTAAACACGGTGCAGTTCGTCGGGCACAACACGCTACGGTCTTCGGTCGTCGGCTACGCCGCCCGTCCGTCCTCTCCGGACGAGCTGCGGGCTATGGAGCGGATGCTGGAACAGGCACTTGACGAAGGCGGATGGGGGCTTACCACCGGGCTGATCTACCAGCCGGGCAAGTATTCCGTTCCGGCGGAGGTCGAGGCGCTGGCCCGCGTCACCGCCTCCAGAGGCGGTTTCTACGCGACGCACATGCGCTCGGAGGGCGATGCCATACTGGAATCCATCGACGAGGTGCTGGACCTTGTGAAGGCGACAGGCATACGCGCGGAGATATCGCACCTCAAGACGAGCGGTCCGCGCAACTGGGGCAAGATCGACGCAGTGCTTGAAAAGGTCGGCAACGCCGTCGACGCAGGGCTGCTCCTCGGCAGCGACCGCTATCCGTACTGTGCGGCAGGCACAGATCTTGACGTGGTGTTGCCCGACTGGGCTCAGGAGGGAGCCGCAAGGGCCGAAACGGAGCGGCTTGGAGACCCCGCACTGCGCACGCGCATCGCTGCAGAGATTGACGCCTCGGAGCGCGACTGGTCGACGGTGACGGTAGGAGGCACATGGGCCGAGGCGAACAAGCCCTTCAGCGGCAAGACGATAGCGGAGATACTCCAATCGCCTGGGAACGAAGCCGTTGCGCGTTCACCAGGCGAGCTGGTTTGCAGGATTCTTCTGCGTGACGGTTGCAAGACCGGTGCGTTCTTCTTCGTGATGAGCGAGGAGAACCTTATGAAGATATACTCGCTCCCGTGGATCGTGCCGGGTTCCGACGCATCGTTGCGCGCTCCGTGGGGGCCGCTCGGCGAGGATCATCCGCATCCGCGTGCCTACGCTACCATGCCGGAGTTCTACAGGCGCGTCCGCGCCCTTGGCTTCAGCCGCGAGGAGACCGTGGCCCGGATGACGTCCGTTCCGGCGCGGCGCTTCGGCATCGCCGGGCGAGGCGTCATCGAGCGCGGCGCTTTCGCCGACATCGCGATATGGAGGGAGGACGGCTTCAGCGCACAGGCCACATATGTCGCGCCGCACCAGTTCGCTACGGGCGTCTCGCTCGTGATGGTCAACGGCAAGATTCCGTATCGGGACGGCGCGTTCACCGGCGACCGGGGGGGACGATTCCTCGAAAGGACAAGATGAGGCTTTTCGATACGCACTGCCATTTCGAGACGACGGACGCAGGCGAGATCGCTGCCGTGATGGAACGAGCCGGGGCCGCAGGCGTGGAAAGGGTGATGGCTGTCGGCGGAAGCGTCGCGCTAAACGCATCGGCAACGTGCGCTGCGGAGACGTGCGGATGCATGCTTGCCTGCGGCTACGACCGAGACCAGGCCTTGGTGAAGGAGCGTCCGCCAGTTCCGGATGTGCCGAAGCTGGCGGCGTGGGGGGAAATCGGCCTTGACTACCACTACTCGCCGGAGACGCGCGACGCGCAAAGGCGGCTCTTCGCCGAGCAGCTTGAGGAGGCCCGGTGTCGCGACCTGCCGGTTGTAATTCACACGCGCGAGGCCGATGACGATACGCTAGGTCTCCTGCGTGAGATTCCTTCGCGCGGCATAATTCACTGCTTCACGGGAACGCCCGAAGCCGCGCGGAGCTTTCTCGACCTTGGCTTCTACATCTCGATTTCGGGCATAGTGACGTTCCGCGCGGCGGAGAACGTCCGCGAAGCCGTTCGCGTCGTGCCTGACGACCGTATTCTCATCGAGACCGACTCTCCGTTCCTTGCGCCGGTGCCGATGCGAGGGCGGCCTAACGAGCCGGCGTTCATTCGCCACACGTGCGAATTCATCGCCCGGCTGCGCAACATGCCTGCTGAAGGCTTTGCTGAGCTTACGTTTGCCAATGCGCTGGCCGTCCTAGCCTCCGACGAACGATGAAGCGTGCAGTCCGCGCTTGCAGTCGGCGGAAAGATTTGATACCATTTCCACTGGCCTGACCCGATGTCCGGGAGAGGTCGCGAAAGGGAGAATGCCGCAGCTGCGCGGAGAAAAGGGAGATGGCTATGGCTGGAGTGCCGTACAAGACTTATCTTGCGGAAGATGAAGTGCCGAAGGCGTGGTATAACGTCAGGGCCGACATGAAGAAGAAGCCGGCGCCGCTAGTGGATCCGGCGACGAAGGAGCCGCTTCCGGCGGAGGTGCTGGAGCGCGTCTTCTGCCGTGAATGCGTAAGGCAGGAACTGGACGACACGACCCAGTACATTCCGATTCCCGGCCCGGTGGCCGAGTTCTACCGCATGTACCGTCCGTCTCCGCTCGTGAGGGCGTATTTCCTTGAGAAGGCGATAGGCGGTCCCGCCGAGATATACTACAAGTTCGAGGGCAACAACACGTCCGGCTCGCACAAGCTCAACAGCGCCATCGCCCAGGCGTACTACGCCAAGGAGCAGGGCCTTACCGACGTGACGACCGAAACAGGCGCCGGCCAATGGGGCACGGCGCTTTCGATGGCGAGCGCGTTCTTCGGCCTCAAGTGCCACGTGTTCATGGTGAAGTGCTCCTACGAGCAGAAGCCGTTCCGCCGCGAGGTGATGCGCACCTACGGAGCCGAGGTGACGCCGTCGCCGTCGATGGAGACGGAGATCGGGCGCAAGATCAACGCCGAGCACCCTGGAACGACCGGATCGCTCGGCTGCGCCATCTCCGAGGCGGTCGAGGCGGCGATGAAGCTGCCCAACGCCAGGTATTTGCTCGGAAGTGTCCTTAACCAGGTGTGCCTGCACCAGTCCGTCATCGGGCTGGAGACGAAGGCCGCGCTGGAGAAGCTTGGCGTCAAGCCCGACGTGATCATCGGTTGCGCCGGAGGCGGCTCCAACCTGTCGGGGCTCAGCGCGCCGTTCATCGGCGAGATGCTTCGCGGCGAGGCGAAGTACCGGGTCGTCGCGGTAGAGCCGGCGAACTGTCCGAGCCTGACCAAGGGCGAGTACCGCTACGACTTCTGCGACACCGGCAAGGTGTGCCCGATGGCGAAGATGTACACGCTCGGCTGCGACTTCATACCTGCCGCCGACCATGCGGGCGGCCTGCGCTATCACGGCATGAGCTCGACGCTGTCCGAGCTGTACGACCAGAAGCTGATCGAGGCTGTGGCGCTTCCGCAGACGAAGGTGTTCGAGGCTGCGACGCTGTTCGCACGCGTCGAGGGAATACTTCCCGCGCCGGAGTCCAGCCATGCGATATGCGCGGCCATCGACGAGGCGCGGCGCTGCAAGGCCGAGGGCCGCAAGGAGACCATAGTGTTCGGACTTACCGGCACGGGGTACTTCGACCTTACCGCCTACGCGAAGTTCAACGACGGTCTGATGACCGACGTCTGACGGTAATCTTGTAAATACGGCAAAACCGGAAAGAGGAGATGATGAATATGGCATGTTCATGCGGCAAGGGTGCCTGCGGGTGCAATCCTGAATTCATGGCGCCGATGCAGGCGCTTTGGCAGGTGTACGATGGCATAGAGTCCGGGCGCGACGCAGAAATCGTGTCGGTCGCGTGGGAGCGTGAGGAGGGCAAGGTGTTTCGCTACGACCTGCCTGTGCCCAAGCGTCTCGACCCGAAGGCGGCGAAGTACGTATCGCACGTCGTGGAGCGCATCGCGAAGTTCGCGCTTTGGGCGGCTGGCGGCTGGAAGCTCTACCTCTCCGGGCCTGACGCCGTGGTGAAGCCCGTCGCGAAGGCGTACGCCAAGAAGGGCGCCAGGGCGTTTGACTTCGACTTCTTCAGCTCCATCTACTCGCGTCCAGTGGAGGCCGCGGTCGTGCCGATGGGGAAGATGCCCGAGTTCTCGGAGAAGCTCAGGCAGGTGAAGACGGTTGCGGACGGCTGCCGCATCGGCTTCGATCTCGGCGCGAGCGACTTCAAGATCTCCGCGCTCAGGAACGGCAAGGTCGTGTTCTCGAAGGAGTTCCCGTGGGATCCGCGCAACAGCGCCGACCCGGAGTACCACTACTCGAAGCTGACGTCTGGGCTGAAGGAAGCCGCCGCCGCCCTGCCGCGCGTGGACGCCATCGGCGGCTCGACGGCGGGCGTCCTTGTCGGACAGAAGATGGGCCTTGCCTCGCTCTTCCGCGCCGTCAAGGAGAAGAACCCCTCGAAGTTCCCCGAGGCGCAGAACATGTTCTACCGCATCGAGAAGGATTGGGGCGTTCCGTTCGCCGTTTACAACGACGGCGACGTGACCGCGCTCGCCGGCATGATTTCGATGGACAAGAACGGCATCCTCGGCGTGGCGATGGGCTCGTCGGAGGCCGTGGGCTACGTCGACCCGAAGCGCCGCATGACGGGCCGCATCTGCGAGCTGGCGTTCGCGCCGGTCGATTTCAACCCCAAGGCCCCGAGGGACGAATGGTCGGGCGACTACGGCGTCGGCGCGATGGCGTTCTCGCAGCAGGCGGTGAACTGGCTTGCCTTGAAGTACGGCTTCAAGTTCCCGAAGTCCATGAAGCTTCCGGAGCGCCTGAAGGTCGTGCAGGCCGCGATGGAGAAGGGCGATTCGAAGGCTCTCAAGGTCTACCTGGAAATCGGACGCTTCCTCGCCCACGCCATTCCGTGGTACAACGAGTTCTACGACTACGAGAACATGATGATCCTCGGGCGCGTTACGTCCGGCCTTGGAGGCGAGATCGTGCTTGAGACTGCTAAGCGCATCCTTGCCGACGTATATCCGGAGTGGGCCGAGAAGATCGACATCTTCATGCCCGACGAGAAGGCGCGTCGCCTTGGCCAGTCTGTCGCCGCCGCGCAGATTCCCGTCATCAGGAAGAGGGGCTAGATGACACAGCTTGAGGCTGCCCGCAAGGGCATCGTGACCGAGGCGATGAGGGCCGTCGCGGCGGATGAGAACGTTGACGCCGAGGCGGTTCGAGCCGCAGTCGCCGACGGCACTGCCGTCATACCGCTCAACCCGAACCACGCCAACTGCCGCCCTGTAGGCGTCGGAAGGCTGTTCGCCACGAAGATCAACGCGAATCTCGGGAGAAGCGTGACTCACTCCGGCAAAGGCGACGAGCTGGACAAGCTTGGCGTCGCGCTTCAGGCCGGAGCCGACTTTGTGATGGATCTTTCGGTAGGCGAAGACTTGAGGTCAATACGGCAGGGCATGCTGAACGCCTCGCCGCGTCCCCTAGGCACCGTGCCGGTGTACGAGACGATCTCCCGCCTGAAGGGCGACATCCCGCACATGGACCCCTCGCTCCTCATCGGCGTTATCCGGGAGCAGGCGGAGCAGGGCGTTGATTTCATGACGCTGCATGCCGGGCTGCTGCTGAAGCAGATTCCGGCGGCCATGAGGCGCAAGATGGGCATCGTGAGCCGCGGCGGCTCCATCATGGCCGAGTGGATGATGGAGAACAACGCGGAGAATCCGCTCTATGTCCGCTGGGACGAAGTGATGGACATCCTGGCCGAGCATGACGTGACCGTGTCGCTTGGCGACGGAATGCGTCCCGGATGCCTTGCCGACGCGTCCGATTCGGCGCAGTTCGGCGAGCTGGACATACTGGGCGAGCTTGTCGAGCGTTGCCGTGCGCGCGGAGTGCAGGTGATGGTGGAAGGCCCCGGCCATGTGCCGTTCGACCAGATCAGGGCCAACATGGAGCGCGAGCAGGAGGTTTGCAAGGGGGCGCCTTTCTACGTGCTGGGTCCGGTCGTCACAGACATCGCGCCTGGCTACGACCACATCGTGAGCGCCATCGGCGCGACGGCGGCGGCCACGTACGGCGCGTCGCTCCTATGTTACGTGACGCCGGCCGAACACCTCGGCCTGCCGGACGCCGACGAGGTGCACCGCGGCTGCATAGCCTACAAGATTGCCGCGCACGCCGGCGACGTGGCGCGCGGCTTGCCGGGAGCCCGCGACCGCGACGACGAGATGTCCGACGCACGTGCGGCGTTCGACTGGGACCGCCAGTTCTCGCTTTCGCTCGACCCTGACCACGCCCGCAGGCGCTGGCTGAAGACCCGTGCGTTCACCGACGAGGCCCATGCCGACGACCACTGCTCGATGTGCGGCAAGGAGTTCTGCGCCGTGCGCACGTCACGCCGCATTCGCGCACTTGCCGCACAGATGCCGCAGGGCTGACGCGCGGCACAGCATGATTTTGAGACAACAACCCAGACGAAAGAAGGAAGCAATGACCATCAGAGACGACATCAGGTACGTTGGCGTGAACGATCACGACGTCGACCTGTTCGAGGGACAGTACGTAGTGCCGCGCGGCATGGCCTACAATTCCTACCTGGTGAAGGACGAGAAGACTCTCGTGTTCGACACCGTCGACGCCCGCTTCGGCGAGACATGGCTCGCCAACATACGCGCCGAGATTTGCGATGCGCCTGTCGATTACCTCGTCGTGCAGCACATGGAGCCCGACCATAGCGCAAACGTCGCCGCGTTCGCCGCTGCCTACCCGAATGCGACGATCGTTGCGAGCGCTCAGGCGTTCTGCATGATGAAGAACTTCTTCGGCACGGACTTCGCCGACAGGCGGATCGTCGTGAAGGAAGGCGACACGCTCTCGACAGGAAGGCACGCTTTCGCGTTCGTAGCCGCGCCGATGGTGCACTGGCCCGAGGTGATCGTGACCTACGACACGACCGAGAA
Organism: Kiritimatiellia bacterium; assembly: GCA_017514235.1. Lineage (GTDB taxonomy): Bacteria > Verrucomicrobiota > Kiritimatiellia > RFP12 > UBA1067 > UBA1067. The sequence goes on from JAFWKK010000036.1 coordinate 58,684, forward strand.
AATCCTGTTCTCGGCGGACGGCTTCGGCAAGTTCGGGGCGAACGACGTGGAGGACCCCGAGGGATGGGACTGCGAGGCCCGCCGCTATTACATAGGCATCGTCGGCAAGTACGGTCCGCAGACGCAGGCCCTGCTGAAGAAGGCCGCCGGCCTCGAGATACGCACGATATGCCCGCTTCATGGCCCGGTCCTTTCGTCGCCGGAGGAGATCGCGCACGCCGTGAAGCAGTATGACACGTGGTCCAGCTATTCCGTAGAGTCGCCCGGCGTCTGCGTCTGCTACACTTCGGTCTACGGGCACACCAAGGCGGCTGTCATGAAGCTGAAGGAGCTTCTGCTCGCGAAGGGCTGCCCGAAGGTCGCCGTGAGCGACCTGGCGCGCGACGACCAGCCTGAGGCGGTCGAAGACGCATTCCGCTACGGAACGCTCGTTCTGGCGACCACGACGTACAATGCGGACATCTTCCCGTGGATGCGCCACTTCATCGACCACCTGACGGAGCGCAACTACCAGAAGCGCCGCGTTGCGTTCATTGAGAACGGCTCTTGGGCGCCAGCTGCCGCGAGGGTGATGAAGGGCATGTTCGCCGACTCGAAGGAAATCGAGTTCGTCGAGCCTGTCGTTACGATAAGGGGCGCTCTTAACGAGGCTTCCGAGGCCCAGCTTGCGGCCCTTGCGGACGCGCTTGCAGGCATTCGCCCATAGCAGCCTATAGAAGCGGAAATTGCTGGGACATGCCGGGCTGCTTTAGCATCAACCGCACGGTGCCCGGTACGCTGACCGGCAAGGTCGTGCGCGAGCTTCGAAAGCTGATTGCCGACGGTGCGTTGCGTCCCGGCGACAGGTTGCCGTCACGTGACGCGCTGGCAAGGGAGTTCGGCGTGAGCGAGTTCGTGGTGCGCCGTGCATTCGCGGAACTCGCCGCCGACAGGCTGATTGTCGGCAGGCCTCGTGTCGGTCATGTTGTGCTCGATGTCGGCATGATCAGGCGTGAAAGGCTCGTCCTTGACGTGTCAACCGAGAACTTCGGCTCGTTTGCGTCGCGCGTCAGCACGGCAGAGTGTCTTCAAGGCCTGCGCAAACGCGGATGCCGCGTGATTCCTGTTACGTTGGGTGTGGATTCTCGTGAGACGGCGTATCTCGCGCCGCTTGCGGAGGCATTGCGAAACGCTCCAGACTTCGCGTTTATCCGCACCTGCGGCAGCAGACAGTCACTTGTGTGCCGCATGGTTGCCGAAGCAGGTGTGCCATACGCCACAACAACTCTCGGTACGGCACCGCGTACGCCCGGCCGGTGTTGCGGCATCATACGTCTCGAAAACGATATCGCCATGGGCGAGATGCTGCGCGACTGCGTCAAATGCCAGGTGCGGTCCGCTCTTCAGGTGGATTTCGGCAAGGACACCTACGTTGACGCTTCGTCGGTCTTTCGCGCAAGGCATATTTCAGTGGAGCGACTTTCGATTCCGCTTGTGCGTTGCCGTAACTTGGATGACGTGGTGGAGTCGGCTCGCAGGGCTGTCGAGAAGCGCATCGACTCATGCGACATGCCTGACATGATCTTCGGAGCGGACGACTACCTGTCCCTTGGCGTGATATCGGCCTTGAGACGGCGGCGGATTGGATTCCCTTGCAATGTAAGGCTTGTCGTTTACGCAAACCATGGTTCGGGACTTTTCGTTGGCGATGAATATGCGCGCATTGAACTTGATCCGTTCGCCGACGGACGCGAAATCGCGCGTTGCATTGCCGCCTATCTGGACACCGGCACTTTCGGCCGATACGACAATCCGCTTGCCTACCATTGCGGCAAGTCGTTTGGCGCGGTCTGATTCGGACGTTTCGGATGGTTTTGGCTTCCTTGTCCCAGCCGTTCGACTGGGGTATAATTCGTGCTTGAATTTAGAAACAGGAAGTAGAATCGCGCATGACAGGTGGATTTAAAATGACAGATATGATGGTTGCTGTATCGGTCGCTGCGGGTCTTGTGCTTGGCGCATGTGCAGCAGATGCGGATTCAGCCGCCAAGGAACGGCGCATTCTCGCCAGCATAAAGGGGACGCCGCGCGAACGCGAGGCTCCGCGCGACATTCTGGTGAACAAGCCCGATTATGTGGTGTTCGTGCCGAAACAGCCGCTCAAGCTGGAGTTGCGCAATCCAAGGGAAACGGGCGACACATACAATGACCACTTTCAGGTCTTGAACAATCCCTCCAACGGGCACTACTACGCCTTCTGGACGCAAGCGTCGAAAGAGGGCGACATCGATCAGCATATCGCATTCTCCAAGAGTGTGGATGAGGGGATGACATGGACGGAACCGGTGATTGTGGCCGGTTCGCCATGCCGCGCGCGCCCGATGGCGATAGCGAGCTGGCAGCAGCCGATGCTCTCGAAAAGCGGGCGGCTATACTGCCTGTGGTGCCAGCAGGTGTCGGGACGCGGGCTTACGGGCGCACTATTTGGCATCTATTCGGACGATGAAGGCGAGACGTGGAGCGCGCCGCGAGACGTGAAGCTGCCGCGCACTGATGCCGACGACCCGGATCCGACCGTTCCTGCGGGGTGGATCCAATGGCAGCGTCCGTTGCGCCAAGGGGCGCAGGGACAGTACTTTGTGGCCACGTCCCGCCACGGAAAGGCGCCCTACGACGATGCCCCAAAATGCAAGATAGAGTTCTGGCAGTACGACAACATCGACGACAACCCCAATGTAGAAGACATCAAGGTTACATACTTCGCCACAAACCGTGACGCTCTTGACGTCTCAAAGATGACCGGAGGACCATACTTCAAGCCCAGACCCGCGAGAGAGGTCGAGGCGTTGGAGGAGGCAAGCGTCGTAAAGCTGCCGGATGGACGGCTTTTCGCGCTTATGCGTTCGTCCATAGGCCATCCCGTGTGGTCGCAGAGCCGAGATGGCGGCAAGACGTGGAGCAATCCCAAGGCGCTTCTCGACCGGGACGGCGGCAAGCCGTATCTTCATCCGCGCTCGCCGTGCCCGATGTACGACTGGAAGGGCGAGAACGCGGCGAGCGGCATATACTTTGCGCTTGTCCACAACAAGTTCGACTTCAAGAAGGACTACGCCTATCAGGATCGCGGGCCGCTTTTCCTCATTGCGGGACGGTTCAACCCTGCCGCGAAGGATCAGCCAGTGGAGTTTTCTGAACCAAAGATGTTCGCACCGCGCACCTGGGGAAACAGTTTCTACTCGAGCTACACGGTGCAGAACGGGCGGGGAATACTGTGGTTCAACGACTTGAAGTTCTACCTTCTCGGCCGCGAGATCGGCCCGGAGTGGTTTGACGAGGGCGCAAGGGCGGCGGTGGACTTCACGGCGCCGCTTGGCAAGGACATCCGCGCCCTGAACGGCGGCAATATTGGGCCCAACCTGTCTTTCGCCGGGACGTTCGGCAATTGCACCAATGAATTCGCCGCGCTTCGCATACCCATGACACGCCTCCATGATGTGCCGCTTGCCAACGCTGGCATGCGCGTAGTTGATGTGCAGCACATCTTCGGCAATGAGACGGCCGACCCGCACGACCCATGCAACTACTACTTCATTCAGACAGACGATTATGTCTCCCGTCTCCGTTCCATATGCCCGGAGGTCATGTATCGGCTTGGCCCCAGCATCGAACATTCCGAGTCCAATTATTATACGCATCCACCATCAGATTTCGACAAGTGGGCGGATGTTTGCCTTGGTATCGTGAAGCATTACAACGATGGTTGGGCGAATGGCTACAAGTGGAACATCCGCTACTGGGAGATATGGAATGAATTCGACATCGGCAATCGCATGTGGACTGGCTCGACGGAGGAGTTCTGCCGCCTGTACGAGACTGTCGCGAGGAAAATCAAGACCGCTTTCCCGTCCGTGAAGGTCGGCGGGCCGTCTTTTGCCCGGTTCCATCCGGACGGAGTTCGCAACTTGAGCGAGGATAAAGCGCACGCGTTCCTCGCCTACTGCCGCGACCGCAATGTGCCGCTCGACTTCTTCTCCTGGCATCGCTACGGATTCGACCTCAAGCCGCTTCTCGACGAACCCGCGCTCATGCGAAAGGTTCTGGACTCGTACGGCTTCACCAGAACGGAGCTGATACTTGACGAGTGGCATTACTGGCCGCCCGATGGATTCAAGCGGAAAATCATTACAGACCCTGTCGATGGTCTTGCCAGTGCAAATGCAGCGGTATTTGCCGTGGCGACGATTGTCGGGTGGCAGGATTCGCCGCTCGACATGAGCTGCCACTACACGGTTGGAGGACTGCTCGACTATTGGGGGGCGTGGGATTCGACGAATGAGCGCACTAAACTCTATTACGCTCTGCGCAGTTTTGCAAGAATGCTCGACTATCCGCATCGCGTCGCAGTTTCATCCGGCAATGACGGCTTGCAGATTCTCGCCGGGATGAACGCCGATGGGAAACGCGCCGTCCTGGTTGCGAATTTCAAGACCGGGGCGGAGCGCATCCGGCTGACCCTTAAAGGCGCGGGCGGCGTCCGCTTCGCATGTACGAGAATGGACGATGAAAATAACGAAGCTCGGCGCGAGGTGAAGGTGGAGGAGGACGGGACACTTTGGCTCGACGGCGCACAGAAAGGTCGCTCGGCGGTTGCTCTTTTGACTGAACTGCAAGGAAAGGAAATGCCATGAAAGCCGTCGGTCCAGAATGGTTTGAATAGCTGACATTTAATAAGGAGGAAATGACAATGAAAAGAATACTGATAATGCTGCTTGCGGCAGTTGCCGCAGTTAACGTCAATGCAAAGACGCTTGCGTTGTGGCCGATTGACCATGACGGCACGGCTTTCGATGGAAGGAACGCCGTCAGTTCCGTCAATCCTCTTGCTCTGGTGGGCGGTTCGTCTGCGGCGGGCCTGGACTGGGCGTTGCCGCCCAACCCCGATGCGAGCGGAATGGTTTCTTCTCCGCTTAACGGCGGAACGGCCATCGCGAGCGGCAGCGGAAGATACACGATGGAGGCAACGGGCAACTTCGGGGACCGCGTCGCGAACACCAACGAGTTCACCGTCGAAGGCTGGGTGAAGATTTCGGCAACCCAGACCGCGTCATGGATGATCATTCTGCAGGGGGGGAATGGCTCGAGCGCAAAGAATGGTGGATGGATATTGAGCTGGCGCGGCACGGCCGGTGCGCGCAAGTTTCATTTGACGATTCCGGCGGACAACAACAACGCCAACGGCTATGACAATTCGATCGGTCCTGCGGCGCTTTCTGCAGACTTCGAGGCGTCGCTGGCCGCTTCATGGCACCACCTCGCGCTGACGCACAAGGTGGATGGTTCCCAGGATGTCTGGCAACTGTACATTGATGGCGAGAATACGATTGACGGAACAGTCGCAACTGTTCGCAAGAACAAGAGCGGGGCTTTTGCCTTCAGTGGCTATCGTAACCTTTATTTCGGTGGGCGTCCGAATGGCGACAACCTCTTGAACGCGTCCTTCGACTACTGGCGCGTTTCGGACAAGGCGCTGGAGCCGTCGGAATTCCTTTGCGCGGAAGCAGCGACGCCTGGTAGCGGCGAAAGCCGTGTCGCGTATCTTGCGCCGGAGGGAACAACCCATTCGCAGTGGATTTCGACGGGCGTGAGCTTGAAGGGAGACGCCCGCAAGACCTGCACCGTGGAAATCTGGGCGCATCCGCTTTCCGGTTTGAGCATCGACCAGCAATTCATCGAACAGTTCGGCGGAGGAAACGGCCGCATGAACTTGAATCGCCGGGCTTCTGACGGCAAGCTGCGCATGTGGATGGGTGGCTATACGGGGGCGGAGATGTTCTCCGAGAGCGCAATTCCGCTTGATGCCTGGACTCATGTCGCATGGGTAGCGGATGGCGACACGTGGCGGCTCTACATCAACGGCGAACTTGATGCCGAATCGACGGGTCACGCGAGCCATCTGCTTGACGCCAGCAGCGCAGACGGTTTTGTGATCGGCAACACGCGTTCGTCGAATCCCAACGGAGCGTCCAACGCCTATTTCGCCGAGGCTCGCGTCTGGAAGTGCGCGCGGACGGGTGCCGAGATCAAGGAGGCGATGGGCAAGCGCATTGAGAATGCATGGAATGTTCCAGACCTGATCGGCTACTGGCCGCTCAGCGACGACCCGGCGGAGTATGCGCTGAACGGCAACAAGGCAAGGAACTACGCTGTTCTCAATCCGACTGCCTGCACGCCGAGCGGCGCGGCAAATTTCAACTATTCATACGCCAGCGGCAATCGCGTCGGCTGGGTTGCGTCCGCGCTCCCGGTGACAGGCGAACTGCAGGACGAGCTTTCCGCCATCTGCGGTACCGGAATCCACACCAACGCCGTTAACACAGGAATAAACGCAACTCCGGATGCCTTCACGTTCATGGGTTGGTGTCTGGTGAATAAGAGCGATTCCGGCACACACAACTTCCTTTGCGGAAAGTCAGCGAACGCGAACGGGCGTATGCAGTTCGAAGAATGCAACGGTGCGCTGGGATTCTGGATGGGCGGTGGCTACAACGGCAAGACGAGCGAGGTGTTCACAGTCGCGAACTGCATGCCTGTCGGCGAGTGGGCGCATGTCGCGCTCACAAAGAATGGAGGATCCGTGAAGATATACGTGAACGGCAAATTGGTCGGCGAGAGCAATCTCTTTACGATGGGACTTTGCAGTGCTAATCTTCATGTCGGCGGGTTTGACGCCGGCGGTTCGCGCGGCGGATTTATCGGCGCGTTCAGGAACGTCGGCTTCTGGTCGCGTGTGATGGGTCCGACAAAAATCAAGAATCACATGTACGCATTGCCAGATACCGGCGACGAGAAGTTGCTTGGCTACTGGCCGCTTGACGAAGGCGAAGGGAACACCGTACGCAATCTGAAGGGCGGTGCGTCTGCCGCCGAACCTGTCGGCAATGGATTCTTCGTATGGAATAAAGGCGCGAACATGCCAATGATCGAAGGGCCTCTGCCTCTCGTCGATAACGGGATGATACTTATTCTCCGGTGACGCGCATGATGGGTCGTGCCACGATGATTGCCCGCCGCGCACTGTGCATATGCATGGTGACGGCGGGTGCGTATATGGCCGCGGCGGATGATGGCGTTGTCTTCAAAGGTGGGCTGTGGCGGACGTTCACTTACGATATGCCATCGGCGGAGCCAATCGTTTTCAGCGGCGAAAGCCGTTGCGAGGGTGCGCTTGCGCCGGATTATTGTCTATGGCTCGATATCTGGTACAGCGACGGCACGCCGGTCTGGGGCGTTCGTGCGGAGTGGTCGCCGGGTACGCACGGATGGGAAAGCACGGTTGGCGCGTTCGTGCCGAAACGTCCGGTGAAGAGGATAGAGATGCATGCCCTTCTGCGCAAGGGGAAGGGCAAGGCGGAGTTCAGGAATCTAAGGCTGGAGCGTCGCGAGGGGAGAGGCGAGATCCTGGGGTGCGGCCACGTCATGACGGAGCGTCCGTATGCGAACCGCGACCGGATCGTTGCGGATGTTTTCGCAGGGTGCCGGATTGAGCGAAGGGTTTTTGCCGCACAGGGGACGCCTGTCCAGGTGTCAAATCCGCTCTCCGCGGATGAAGCCGTTGTGTGGGTGGCGGATTCGATGCGCCGCATCACTCCGCTCACGTTCCCTTGTCCTGAGGACGCGCGGAAGCGCGTCCCCCCCGTTGCGTCTGTTTCGTTGGCGCGGCGTGAACGCGAGAGCTTTCAAGTGCTGGTCTCCACAGGTGCGGAAGCGGAGTGGACGGATGGCGGCGTGACGCTTCCGGTTCTGCGGAACGCGAAGGGCGAGGCGTTGAAGGGCGCTATTGAATGGCGGCGTGTCGGATACGTCGCCCGTGAACCTGGCTACCATGCGCATCCGCTTGGGGCACCTCAGACCGAGTTGTGGCTTCCCGATCCTCTTATGCCGCCCGCGCCGTTCAAGGTGCGCAAAGGTTCGACGCAGGGTTTGTGGCTTACGGTTTACGCCGCGCCGGATGCGGCGGCGGGCGAGTATTCTGGCGACGTTGTGCTGACCGAGCGCGGCGATAAGCGGGCGGCCGTGCGCGTTACGGTAAAAGTCGAAGACTTCTCCCTGCCGGAAACGTTCGGGATGCCGACGGCATTCAGCGTCATGGACGGCTTTACGCGTGCGCAATATCCAGACCGATTCAAGGAGAAGAAGCGCGAGAGCTGGGACATCATGCTTGATCACCGTCTGAACCCGGACGACATTTCGCGCACAACGCCGCCGGACATCGACGACCTGGTCTATGCTCGTTCACGCGGCATGAACCTTTTCAATATTCTAAACATTGTGCCGCCACCGAAGAATCCGAACGCGAAATGGGTGTGCTACACGCCGCCGGAAGCGACAGGAAACCCAAGGTTTTATCCGGCGTTCAAGGCTCGGCTTGTGCCGTATGTCGCCGAATTGAAGAGGCGTGGCCTTGACAGGTTTGCCTACCTCTATGGCTTTGACGAGCGCGAGAGCGAATATTATCCCGGCATTGACGCTCTGTGGAAGGAGTTAAAATCCGATTTTCCGGATATCCCCGTTATGACGACGGCCATGATGTATCGCGACTACGCGGCTGGCAAGACGAATCTGCCATGCCTTGTCACGACCGACTGGTACTGTCCGTTGACGGACGTGTACAGGATGGATGTGTCTGATGCAATGCGCAAGTTGGGCAAGAAGGTGTGGTGGTATGTGTGTTGCGGGCCGGCGTATCCCTACGCCAACTTTGCGTCGTTGGAATATCCCATTGTCGAAGGTCGGCTTCTTGGATGGATGACGCATCTTTATCGTGCGGACGGTCTTCTTTACTGGAATGTCAACTTCTGGAACGGGCCATGCGTGGATGAGACGGACACGTTCCTTTCGGCGTGGAACACGTACAGCGATTTGCGCATGCCGGGCGACGGCGTTCTGCTTTATCCGGGCAAGGATCATGTTCTGCCTTCGATACGCCTTGCGCAGATTCGAGATGGAGCGGAAGACTACGAATGGCTGCAGCTGGCTGCGGCAAAAGGTGGAGCGGATGCAGCAGATGCCGTCAGTCGAACCCTTATACGCTCGTTGACTGACTTTTCTCGTGATTCGTCGCGACTGCTGTGTCAACGCGAGCGTTTGGCGGAGATCATTGTTGAACATTAAGGATGAGGCATGGGCAAATCGGCATTTCCAAAATTCTCGTCAATGCTTGTGGCGGCAGCGGCGTCACTTGTGACGTTTGCTGCGAAACAACGCATCGTCGTCGTGAATGAGGACAACGACCACTACTTCAAGCAGGACTCTTCGCTGATGACTGAGGAGGCGCTTAACGCCTACATCGACAAGATGGCGGGAGGAAAGGTGACGCACTTTTTCATGTGTCCGTCAGGTCAGCGTCCGAGCTACGGCTCCAAGGCGTGGGAGCCGATATGGACTGGTCTGGACGAGCCGGGCGGCTTGAATCACGGCGAATACACGACATGGGCGAAGAACGCCAAGATTCTTTTCGACAAGGGCATCGATCCTTACCATGTGTGGATAAAGCGGTGTCGCGAACGCGGCATATCGCCGTGGCTGTCGCCGCGCATGAACGACGCCCACAATGCCGACCAGAAGAACCCGTTCCGCAGCACGAAGTTCTGGCGCGAACACGATGAACTGCATTGCGAGCCGGGCTTTAGGGGCGGGGACAGTACTCGTGCGACTCTTAATTTCGCGCATGATGCCGTGCAGGATTATACGTTCGCGCTTGTCAAGGAACAGCTCGATCGCTACGACATCGACGGATACGAGTTGGACTTCATGAGGTTTTGCGACCACTTTCCGCGCAGCGTCGCCGCTCAGAGTTCGCACCATCTGGACCGTTTCGTGAAGCGAGTTCGCGACTACGTGGAAAAAAAGGCTGCGGAGCGCGGGCATCCGGTTCTGCTGGGCGTTCGCGTCGCGCCAACCCCGGCCGGTGCGCGGGCGAAGGGGTGCGATGTGGGCAAGTGGGCGCGTGAAGGATGGGTGGACTGGGTCTGTGCATCGACATATTGGGAGACGCCTGACTACAACATGCCTGTCAGAGAGTGGCGCGAATGGTTCGGCAAGAAGGCCGACAGCGTCATGTTGCTCGCGGGAACGGATCACGGTCTTGCATCTACTCGCTGGAATCAAGGCGGCATACGTCTTGACATGGAAATGAAGTATTATGCCGGATTTGCCGATGTCGAGTGGGGCAATGGCGTTGACGGCCTTTACCTCTTCAACATTCCCTACCTTGGCGCGGAGCTGGAGAAGGTGTGCAGGCTAGGGCTTTTCCCGCAGGATCTTGCGGGGCAGTTGCGTGCATATCCAGTGTCGTACAGAAGCGACGCGTGGGGAGGGTCGCCGGACGACCTTCAGCTGTCCAGGAAGAGCGACAAGCCAAACGAGTTCAAGGTGCGGCTGGGGGCGAATCCGTCTGGGCGCGTGAGCGTTGTCCTAGGCGCGAGGGAAGCCGGCGAGTTCCATCCGGAAGTGACGCTCAACGGGGTTGCGGCGACTGGATCATGCGTGACGGTAATGGAGATTCGACCGACTGGGGTGGTTCACAAGGGAGTGGACTACTATTGCCGTCGTTACCATTTCCCGTCTGATGCCGTACATGGAGGCGAAGGAAACACAGTGCGTGTCGGCCCAACGGATAAAGTTAAGACTATTGTATGGTGCGAAATAGACCTCGAGCCGGAGATTTCTGCGCTGGCGGGGCGTCTTTGCCAGTAATGGGCTTCTGAAAGGAATCGGAAGGCGTAAGCGTTAGGCGGCAACGGCGTGGGCTTTGTCGCTTTGCGGCAAGACGCAGAAAATGGTAAAATACAGACAGTCATGTTTAGGCAAGGAGAACCGATGATGAAAGCAAAAACAGCAGTGTCAGCCTTTGCGGCGATGTTCGCGCTCTGCGCGTCCGCCCGCACATTCGATGTCGTCGCATGGCGCGGCGAGACGGTCGCCGCCCGCGTGCCCGATTTTGCCGAGCTGGGGCCTGCGCCGGACGGCTCTGGCGTCGCTTTCCGCACAGGCGTGCTGAAGCTTATAAAGTATGCGCCGAAACCGCACTCGCTCCAGAGGGTCGAGGCTTACGATCTTGTGGAGTGGGGCAGCAGCGACTGCGGTCCCCGCGTCGTCGAGGTGTCGGTCGCGGCGGACGCGAAGCCAGGCGTTTACGCTTGCGGCATGATGAACGTGTGCGTCGTAGATCGCGTGCTGCCGCCGCCGAAGGAGTGGAAGTACTACCTCGACCTCTGGCAGCACCCGTGGGCGACCGCCCGCATCGCCGGTGCCAAGCCGTTCTCAAAGAAGCATTACGAGGCGATGAAGCCAGTGTACGAGCTGCTGGCGACCGCCGGACAGAAGACGATCACCGTGCCGATCGTGGACCTGCCGTGGGATCACCAGTGCGCAGACGCCTACCACTCGATGATCGATGACCCGGACTACAGGCTGTTCGACGAATACGTGTCGTTCTGCCTCGACTGCGGCATCGGTCCGGACATCTCGTGCTATTCTCTCTGTCCGTGGACGCTCGGCAAGACGATCGACGAGAACGAGCTGGAGCGCCTCTGGGGCGAGAAGCTGGAGCGGTTCGCCGCGCACGTGAAGGCTAAGGGCTGGTTCTCCAACACGCTCATGGCGATGGACGAACGCGCACCGGAAGACGTCGCCAAGGTCGTCGCTTTCGTGCAGCGCCACGCGCCCGGAATGCGCATCTCCATGGCTGGCAACCGCAAACCCAGCGACTTCAAGGGCATCTCGATAGACGTCTATTCGCAGGTGCTGCGCACGCAGTGCCTCACGCCGGAGTTTTTCTCTGAGGCTGCCGAGCGCGCGAAGAGCGGGTTCGTTACGACCCATTACGTCTGTTGCTCTCCGCGCAAGCCCAACACGTTCCTGGAATCTGGTCCGGGAGAGGCGTTCTGGTGCGGAGCGGCTCCCGCATTCCTGGGCCTGGACGGCTTCCTGCGCTGGGCGTGGAACAGCTGGCCGCAGGATCCGTACTCCGACGCCAGCTACGGCAACTGGCTTGCCGGCGACACGTTCCTCTGCTATCCGAAGGGGGAGCCCAGCTGGCGCTTCCTGGAGCTCCGCAACGGAATCGCCGCAGCCGAGAAGGTCCGCGTTCTCCGTGAGGCCGGTGCGCTTGACAAGGTTGCTTTCGAGAAGATAGCCGCCGGCTACGACGTGAAGGCCGCGAACGACGGCACGTGCGACTACGTCGCCCTTAGCAAGGCAACGCTCAATTTCGTCAACCAGCGCTGAGGGCTGCGCAGGCCACAATGCCGGAACGCAGCAGAGTAGCGCCGCATGTGGCGGCTCTTCCGAAGAGCGGCATACGACGCTTCTTCGACATTGTCGCGCAGGCAAAGGACGTCGTATCTCTCGGCGTCGGCGAACCCGACTTCGACACCCCCTGGCACATCTCGCGCGCTGCCGTCACCTGCCTGGAGAACGGCGGAACGCACTATACCTCGAACCTTGGCACGCCTGCGCTCAGGCGGTCGATCGCCGCATACCTCGAGAGACGCTTCGGGGCGCGTTTCGACGCCAACGGCGAAATTCTTGCAACCGTCGGCGTGTCGGAGGCGATCGACCTTGCGATTCGCGCGATCTGCTCGCCTGGCGACGAGATCCTGTACCACGAACCATGCTTCGTATCCTATGCCCCTACGATTCGCCTTGCGCACGCCGTTCCCGTATGCGTCGAGACGCGTGTCGAAGACGAGTTCCGCCTGACCGTAGCTGCATTGGAGCGCAAGGTGACGCCGAGGACCAGGGCAATTCTGCTGAACTTCCCGTGCAACCCGACCGGCGCGACGCTGGCTGCGGACGACATGCGGGCGATCCTTGGGTTCGCCGTCCGCCACGACCTGCTGGTCCTGGCGGACGAGGTGTATTCCGAGCTTAACTACGTTGACAAGGAGCCGTTCCCGTCCTTCGCGTCGTTCCCGGAGTTCCGCGACCGCGTGATTCTCCTTAACGGCTTCTCGAAGTCGTGGGCGATGACGGGTTACCGCCTGGGCTACGCATGCGGACCTGCCGACGTAATCGATGCGATGATGAAGATTCACCAGTACGGCATCATGTCGGCGCCTACGCTGTCACAGGCGGCCGGCGTGGAGGCCATGGACCGAGGCGACAAGGACGTGGCCCGCATGCGCCGCGAGTATTGCCGCCGCCGCGACTTCCTTGTGCCGACGCTGAACGACATGGGCTTGAAGACGCTGATGCCGAAAGGGGCGTTCTACGTATTCGCGGACGTTTCCGCGACGGGGCTTTCGGACAGCGACTTCGCGCTGCGACTGCTGAAGGAGCATCTCGTGGCCTGCGTGCCAGGTTCGGCCTTCGGAGCGTCCGGAGCGGGCTTCGTGCGCATGAGCTACGCGACCAGCATGGATAAGCTGCGGATTGCCGTCGAGCGCATCGGGCAGATGGTGCGTCAGTTGCCCCTGCAGGGTCACTGAAACAGCAGTTCGGCGTAGCGGACGAGCCCCATCGCGTCCTTGGAGTAGTGGTCGGCGCCTATCTTCGCGGCATAGTCAGCCGTCAGCACCGCTCCGCCCACCGTCACTTTGCAGTCAGGCAGCTTTTCGTGGAGTAACTTCACCGTCTCCTCCATGAAGCACACGGTAGTGGTCATCAGCGCGGAAAGGCCGACGAGCCGCGCTTTCTCGCGCCGTGCGGTCTCCACGATTCTCTCTGGCGGCACGTCACGGCCGAGGTCTATCACCTTGAATCCATAGTTCTCCAGGAGCGCCCGGCAGATGTTCTTGCCGATGTCGTGTATGTCGCCCTTGACGGTTGCGATGACGATGGGACCCTTGACGGCGGCTCCGTCATGGGCCGGCATCGCCGAGCGCACTACATCGAACGCCGCGCCCGCCGCTTCAGCAGCCATGAGAAGCTGCGGCAAGAACACGCGTCCGGACTCGAATCCTTTCCCTACGGTTTCCAGAGCAGGCACTATCGACTTGTTGATGACATCGAGCGGTTTGGAGCCGCCTTCGAGCGCGGTTTTCGCGGCGGCGGCGGCATCGGCCTTCAGTCCGTGACGAATTGAGGCGGAAAGGGCGCTTTCGTTTCCCGCCTCCGGCTTTGCCGACGACGGTGTTCCGGACGCGGCCAGGCGGCTGCTCACTGGCATGGCGGGCGACCAGTCCGTAAAGGCGGCGATCCAGTTGCTGCAGGTTCGGTCCTTTGCGGTGAGAGCCCGAAAGGCGCGGAAGGCTGTCATCATGTCCGCCGCTAGCGGATTTACGATGCCTGCGGAAAGCCCGTTCGCGAGCGCCATCGTATAGAACGCGGCGTTGAGCAGCGGACGCGCCGGGAGCCCGAAGGAGATGTTCGAGACGCCGAGACACGTGCGGCAGCCAAGTTCGGTGCGCACCTTGCGCATCGCCTCCAGGATTACGTTTGCGCTTTGGGCGTCGGCGCTGACGGCGAGACAAAGAACGTCGACGACGAAGTCGGAGGGCTTCAGTCCGTACTCTGCACCGCGTGCGAGAATCTTTCTCGCTATTGCGACGCGGCCTTCTGCCGCAGGCGGAATGCCGGTCTCGTCCAGGGTTAGCGCAACGACCGCTCCGCCGTATTTCGCCACGAGCGGGAGCACTGCCGTCATTGACTCTTCTTTGCCGTTTACGGAGTTTACGAGTGCCTTGCCGTTGTAGTGGCGGAGGGTTCGTTCGAGCGCCCTTGGGTCGGAAGTGTCTATTTGCAGCGGAAGGTCGGTCACGCTCTGCACGGCCTGCACGGTCGCATCTAGAACTGCGGGCTCGTCGAGGCCAGGGACGCCGACGTTTACGTCGAGTATGTGCGCGCCGGCTTCCGACTGCGCTACCGCTTCGCGCAGAACGTAGGCGACGTCGCCTTCCGCAAGGGCGGCCTTGAGTTTCTTCTTGCCCGTCGGGTTGATGCGTTCGCCAATGATGATCGTGTCGTCAAAGGGTATCTCCACGGCGCGGGAACCGGACGTGACTACGGTGCGCGGCGGTTGCGGCGGGACTGTGCTGTGCGCTTTGAGAACGCACCCTAACGACTCTTGCACGGCGGCGATGTGGGCTGGCGTGGTGCCGCAGCAGCCGCCGACAATGGACGCGCCTGCGTCTGCGAGCGCGGCGACGTCTCGTGCGAATTCCTCCGGGCCGACGGTGAACACCGTGCGCCCGTCCTTGACCTGCGGCAGTCCGGCATTGGGCTTGACCGCTATGGGAAGCGACGTTGCGGCGGCAAGACGCTTCACGAACGGCAGCATGCGGTCCGGGCCGAACCCGCAGTTGAAGCCTAGCGCGTCGACGCGCAGGCCTTCGAGCAAGGCGGCCACGCACTCGACGCTGGCGCCT
Organism: Kiritimatiellia bacterium; assembly: GCA_017514235.1. Lineage (GTDB taxonomy): Bacteria > Verrucomicrobiota > Kiritimatiellia > RFP12 > UBA1067 > UBA1067. The sequence goes on from JAFWKK010000036.1 coordinate 74,031, forward strand.
GTGAGGAGCTTGCCGTCTTCGCCGAGGGCTACGGTGGCAAGTATGGGAAGGGTGGCATTTTCTTTTGCGGCGAGGACTGCCGCTTTGAGTTCGTAGGCGTCGCCCATCGTCTCGATGACCACTAGGTCTGCGCCGGCCTTCGCTCCGATCTGGACCTGCTCTGCGAAGGCATCGTAGGCGGCGTCGAACTCAAAATCGCCCGCGGGCTTGAGGAGCCGTCCGGTCGGGCCGACGTCGAGCGCTACGAAGCGGCGGCCGTTCGTGCCGGAGGCGGCTTCGCGGGCGAGCGCGATTCCGGCGGCGATTACGTCCGCCAGCGGCGCATTGCCGTGGTACTTTGCGGAGTTGGCGCCAAAGGTGTTGGCGTAGACGATGTCGGCTCCTGCGGCGAAGTATGCCTCGTGCACGGCACGCACGTCGGCGGGATGCGACAGGTTCCATAGCTCTGGAACTTCTCCTGGTTGAAGTCCCTTTGCCTGCAGTTGCGTGCCCATTCCTCCGTCGAGGAAGATGATGCGGCCGTCGCCGCTTGGAATGATGCTCATTTGCGCTTCAGCCTTTCGTTATGCCGATGATGGCGCTTACGGACTTGGAGGGTACCATGAGAAGCGTATCGGTGAGCGACACGCCGACCGTGCGCGGCGCGTCGAGAAGCGCTAGCACGACGCGCTGCGCGGCAAGCGGAAAGTCGCCGTAGCCAGGCGAATAGCGCGAGACCAGGGACTCGCCTTTGTCCAGGCTGACGCGTATTTCGTCCTCCAGACGATCCATCAGCTTCTCTATGAGCGCGGCGCCGATTGCCTGGACGATGAGAGCGTCGACGCCGGACGATACGGATGCGCGCCGCTGGAAGGCGTCGAACCCCGCGCCGATAGTGCCGCAGGCGAGACAGGCGGCTTGGCAGCCGACGAGGTGCCGCCCGAGCGTGCCGCTAATCTCGAGGCGGAGCCCGCCGGAAGCGATGGCTCCTTCCGCAATCGGGAAGCGTCTCCATGCCTGCGCCGGGCGAATGGCCTTTAGCGCATCGTCCCTGAGCCTTGTCACGCGCTCGGCCAGTTCGCCGTCAGGAACGGAGCGGCCCATGCGCATGTAGCGCGCGATTTCGGCGAGGTCGGCGGTCATTCGCTAAGTATGCTGCGGAGGTTGGCCATGATGCGCTCGGCGACTTCCGGCTTGTTCATCGTGTAGACGTGGACGGCGCTGACGCCGTTGGCGAAGAGATCAATGATCTGCTCCGTGGCGTAGGCGACGCCTGCGTCGAGCATGGCGGCCGGCCGGTCGCCGTAACGGTCGACTATCGCCTTGAAGCGGCTTGGCAGGTACGTGCCGGATATGCGGCAGATGCGCGCTATCTGCCGTCCGTTCGTGACCGGCATGATGCCTGCTATCACCGGCACGGTCACGCCACGGTCGCGCAGTTTCGAGAGGTAGCGGTAGAAGATGTTGTTGTCGAAGAACATCTGCGTGGTCACGAAGTCCAGCCCGGCCTCGACCTTCTCGCGCAGGTAGCGTATGTCGTCCTCCATGTGAGGGCAGTCGGGGTGGCACTCGGGATAGCATGCGCCGCCGAGGCAGAACAGGGAGGAGCTGAGCGCGCGCACGAGGTCAACGGCATGCGCGAAACGTCCGGGCGGCGGCTCGGCGGCGTCCTTCGGCAGGTCGCCGCGAAGGCAGAGTATGTTCTCGATGCCGGACTTGCGCAGTATTGCCGTCTCGCTGGATATGCTTTCGGCGGTTGCCGACAGGCATGTGAGGTGGGCGAGGGCTGGAACGCCGCACGACTGGACGAACGAGGCGATGGCGGCCGTGTTCGCTTGCGCGTTTCCGGAGGCGCCGTAGGTCACCGACATGAACGATGGTTTTTGCCGCGCCAGCCGTTCCACCGCCTCTTTCACGGGCTCGAACGGAGCGTCCTTTCTCGGAGGGAATATCTCGAACGAGACGGACGGACGTCCCCTTGCAAGAATATCCTTTATTTTCATGTTTCTTCTCCCGCTGGTTTACATGTGAAATTATACCATAGATTGCGTTGCAGCGGTGGCAACTGTGCTATAATACGCGGCAAAGGGACGGCAACCGGAAAGTCCTGTGAAAACCAGGCGCTGTCGCGCAGCCGTTAAAGTCGGAATGCGGCGGTCGTCCTCAAAACGTCAAGTACCCTCGCATGAGGGGGAAAGAGAGAGTGATGAAGAAGATGCTTGCCGCCGTCCTGGCGGGAACGGGCGCGGTGGCGTGTGCCGAGCCGCCCCAGAGTACCAACGAGGTTGTCGAGCTTCCGCCCGTGACCGTATATGCTTCGCGCACGGGCGATGCGAAGGACGCGATTCCGGCGTCGGTTTCGCTGTTCACTGCCGAGGACGTGGAGAACAGCGGTGCGCTGGACCTGCCCGAGCTGCTGAAGAAGAAGGCGGGCATAGACATTCACGCCATGAACGGCAATCCGATCCTGACGTCCATCGCCATGCGCGGATTCGGAGATAACGCCTTCGGTCGCGTGAAGGTGGTGCTTGACGGTGAGGAGCTGAACAACGTCGACATGAACGCGCCCAACCTCACGCGCATTCCGCTTGCCAGTGCCGAGCGCGTCGAGGTCGTCCGCGGGCCGAGCCCGGTGCTCTATGGCGACGGTGCGATCGCCGGCGTGGTGAACGTGACTACTGACCAGTGCGATTACGAGAAGCGGACGAAGGTGACCGGCAAGGCAGGGTCGCAGTACACGTACGGCGGCAATTTTCAGACAAAAGGCGGGTTTGAGGACGAAGGGTTACTCTACAACGCCTCGTATGACTACCTGCAGTCCGACGGTTACCGCGAGCACAGCGCGTATGATATGCACACGGCCAACGCAGGGTTGCGAAAGAACTTCGAGAACGGCTCCACGGTAGGGGTCAAGGCGAACTACCAGAACGCCTTCTACGAGCTGCCCGGGTCGCTGACATACGACCAGTGGAAGCATGCGCGCAAGACCGCCAACAATCATGACGACTGGGCCAGGATATGGAGCTACGGCATCGGGCTGGACTCGAAGATGAAGCTGGCCGAAGACCAGTGGCTGCTCGTTGACGGCGGATTCTCCCATCAGTACCGCCATGCCCGCTACGTAAGTTCCGACAGCGATCTCGAATACAACGCTTACTGCTGGCACTTTTCGCCGCGATACGTCAACGAGATGGACGTATTCGACTTCGCGAACAAGTTTACAGTCGGAACTGACTTCAGGTTCGATCGCTACGGAGAAGACCACCCGCTTAGCTTCGGTTCTCCGGTCAAGCGTCATTTCGACCGTGCGCGTTATGCGGCATTCGCGCATGACGAGTTTTACGTCACCGACGAGCTTTCCGTGGTGGCCGGAGCGCGCATCGAGCGGATCGGGAACCGCTGGTCGCACTACAGCGGCCTTTCACAGTCCCGCAGCTTCGATGTGATGGGCGACTACGAGCTGGGCCTTGTCTTCCGTCCGGTTGAGGGTCTCAAGACATACGTAAAGGGGACACGCTTCCACCGCTCGGCATTTTGCGACGAGCTGAGCTACACTCAGGACGGCAAGTTCCTCGACCCGGAGACCGGCTGGTCGCTTGATGTCGGTGCAGAATGGGTGTTCCTGGACGAGTTCAGCTTTGACGTTAACGGCTACGGCATGATCATGGATGACGAGATATTCTTTGACCCGGCCCTTGCCCCGTTCGGCTACAACTGCAACAGCCCAGCGCGGACGCGTCGCGTAGGCATGGATACGGGTCTTGCCTGGCGTCGCGACAAGGTGGCGGAGGCGTCGGTGCGGTACGGGTTGGTGCATGCCGACTTCGGAAGCGGCGAATACCACGGGTGCGACGTGCCTTACGTTCCCAACCACAGGATACGTGCCGAGGCTGGATTCTGGGTGTTCGGCGACCTTGAGTTTAAGGGCGGCTACACTTTTGTCAGCCAGCAGTACGTTTCCGGCGACTTCGCCAACCAGAGCGACAGGCTGCCGTCCTATTCGCTCTTTGACGTTGGTGCGTACTATTCGCCGTCGTGGGCGGAGGGCTGGAAGGCGTCGTTCGTGATGGACAACCTGTTGGACAGGAACTATTGCGACTACGCTGGCGTGGGCTACTACTATCCGGCCTGCGGACGCAGCTTCATGTTCGCGCTGTCATACGAATTCTGATGACTGAGTTCGCGAGGAGCGCGTTATTCCTATTCCTCGCCTTGCGTGCCGGCGACTTCGTCAACGTTGCCGCCGGCATGTGGTTCGTTCCGCGCTACGTTCCGGCCGAGGACATTGGCGCGGTGTTGCCGGTTTCGTCGTTCGCGACGTTCCTCTCCCTGCCGGTTTTCGCGTTCGCGATGACGGTGATGAAGGAATCGGCTGTCCTTTACGCCTCCGGCGAACGCGGCAAGGTGAAGTCGCTCCTGTGCGGCGTGTTCGTTGCGGTCGCGGCGATCCTTGCCGTCGTTCTTGTTGTGTCTGCCCTGGCGGTGCCGCACTTCCTGAAGGCGATGCGCGTGTCGGATGCGTCGGTCGGGATACTTGTCGTCTCGGCGGCGTTTCTCGGCTGCGTTGCGCCGGTCTACACGGACGCCCTTCAGTCGCTGAAGCGCTTCCGTTCGCTCGCCGCAGTGGAGGTTGGCGGAGCACTCGTGCGCTTCCTCGTCATGCTGGCGGTCATGCCGTTCAGGGCTCTGGCAGGGTATTTCGCCGGACAGGCCGCGTTGCCTGCGTTTCGCATTGCCGGAAGCGTAGCGGCCTTGCGCCGCGACCTGGCCGTACCGGCTCAGCCGTATTGGAGCCGTGCCGCCGCCCGACGCATCGCGATTGCGTTCGTGGCGATAGTCGCCTATCAGGGCGTTCCGATGGCCGCATCGCTCGTCGAGCATTCAATCCTGCGCACAAGCCTTCCGTCCGCCGATTCGGCAGGATACTTCATGGTCTCGCGGTTTTCGGACTTCCTGTACTACCTGACTTTTCCGCTGCTGCTGGTGATGTTTCCGCATACTGCGGCCGCTGCCTGCAAGGCGGACAACCTTGTATCCGCAGCCGATGCGACACGCCCGTATGTGCTGAAATGTTCGGCGGTCACGCTGGCGGCTGCGTCGGCGATGTCGGTGGCCTACGCGTTGTTCGGAAAGGAGCTTTTGTCGCTTATGCCGCATGGGTCCGACTACGCCGCATACGTGCCGTACATGCCGTGGCTTGTCGCTATCACGGCGCTAACCGCGTGCCAGACGTTCTACACCAACGCCGAGGTGTCTGCAGGGCGCTTCGGTTTCCTGGCCTGGCTGGTGCCGCTTCACCTGGCTTATCCGGCGATGCTTTCCCTTGCCTCGTCGTTCGGGTTCGTGCCGACGCTGGGATGGCTGCTTGCCTGGTTCGGGACGGCTTCGGTCCTCCGCTTCGCGTTCTCGGCGCACGGTTGCCTTCGGCAGCTCCGTCCGTGCGAATGAAGAAATCAGGTAACTTTATTCCCACTTTTTAAACGACAGTCAAATGGTGCCCTTGAAAACAAAGGGCCGTGTTGAAAGAGAACTCCGAGGGCTGGCAAAAATGGCTCCATTACCATTCCGCCTCACGCTTCGCGCCATTCAGCCGCTCATAGGGCACTTCTCATTGTGCAAGTTTCGTGGCTGCCTTCGGCAGAGGAGGTCTGGGGGACGCTTCCCCCAGCCATGATAGCATGGAAATGCGACATGTCACAGGTTGGAATGCGCGAAGCAAAGGCGACGCGTTAGCGGAGCCATTTTTGCCAACCTTCGGAGTTATTCTAATGACGAGCGATGCGTATTATCTGCCCAACCAATTTCCAAGAGGTGGGGATATTCCAGGCCCGGTGGGCTATTGCAGGCTACACAGGCATTGTGATATAATGCTTTCGCAAACTTGCTCTAGTGTTGGTTGTTCATGCCAGTGCAGATTGGCCAGCCGGAAGAGCAACGCCGAAACAGGAGGAGCACATGACAAGCACAGGCAGGATCGCGTTCGCCGTTGCGGCGGCGCTTGTCGCGTCCACGTCGTGGGCGAAGAACTACACCCTTACGCTCAAGCCCGTCAAGTCATCATACGGCACGATGGTCGGCGGCGGGAAGTACGCTAAGGGCAAGAAGGTGACGATAAAGGCGAAGGCGAAGAGCGGATACGTGTTCGCAGGGTGGTTCCAGGACAAGGGGTGTTCCAAGGCACTGGATCCGGCCGGCTACGACAACCGCAAGCCGGCGGTGAAGATCAAGATGCCGTCGAAGGACACGACCATCTATGCGAAGTTCGTCTCGAAGTCCGAGGACAAGAAGATGCTCGGCCTTTCGTCCGCCACTAAGAAGCTGGCCAAGACCGCCGCGAACGCGACGGTCGGCACGAAGTTCAAGCTCAAGCTCGGGATAAACTCCTGCTCGCTTGTGACCGTGACGGCCAAGGGTCTCCCGAAGGGCCTCGCGATAGACAAGTCGTCGGGCGTGATATCTGGGAAACCGAAGAAGGCCGGCGTGTTCAAGGCGACGGTCACTGTGAAGACTGCGGCCGGCAACAAGATCGAGTTCAAGGTGAAGATTGTCGTGCGCGACGGAGTCCAGCTCTGGGAGGGCGGTCCGTACTGGGCCGAGACGAACATCGGTGCGGACAATCCATGGGATTACGGCCTCTATTTCTGGTGGGGCGACACGAAGGGGCATAGCCCGTCATCGGCTGGCGAGTTCAGTTTCAACTTTGATGAAAACAATGTTTACACATACTGGAAGAGCGTGTCGGAATTGCAAAGAGCCGGTTGGTTGACGAGCGACGGAGTCCTCGCGCCAAAGCATGACGCGGCGCATGTTCACTGGGGCTCCGGATGGCGCATGCCGACGTATCAGGAACTGGACGATCTCCTCAACAAGTGCGATTGGACTTGGACTACGCAGAACGGCGTGAACGGATGTGTCGTTTGGGGTAGGGGGGCTTATGCTGCTAACAGCATCTTTCTCCCTGCCGCCGGCAACGGCGACGGGACTTCGCTCGACGATGCCGGTTCGTTCGGCCTCTACTGGTCGTCCGTCCCGGACTCGGACTACATCAATCACGCGTGGTACCTCCTCTTCACTTCGAGCTACCACGACACGGACGGCAGCGGCCGCCGCGGCGGGCAGCCTGTTCGCCCTGTCCAAGGGTTCACCGAATAGCGAGCAACGCGAGCGCATTCAATTCTTCAATTCTTTAATTCTTTATCGAGGTGTGAAGCATCAATTGAGAACAGCTTGAAATTGCTGTGAATTGCGCCTTTGCGCATTTCGGGGCTGGGTGCGGTGGATTTTGTGATATAATATGCCTGTCGGCAGTTCAATGGAAAACTATTACTTCCAAAGTAACATTCGCAACCAGTGAACAGGCGAGACTTCATCAAGAACTTCACGTGCGGCGCGGCGTATGGTGCGTCGGCTGACGTTCGCAGAACCATACGCGCCAATGTGTGCGTGGTCGGCGGCGGGCCGGCCGGCTTCGTCGCTGCGATTGCTGCAGCTCGGAGCGGAGCCAAGGTAACTCTCGTAGAATCGTTCGGCTTCCCGGGCGGCATGGCGACTGCGGGCCTCGTCGGGCCGATCTCCAAGTTCAATTTCGGCGGGAAGAGGGTCGTCGGTGGAATCCCGTGGGTATTCGTTGAGCGGCTTGCCTCGCTTGGCGGGGCCATTGTCGACCTTCCGAAGGGCAACGTTCCTTTCGAGGCTGAAGTCTACAGGCGTGTTGCGCGGGAGATGCTGGAGGAGGCAGGCGTCAAGTGCCTGTGGCAGACGTCCGTCTGCGGCGCGCCGCAGCTGTCTGTCGGCGGGGCGATCAGCGCCGTGACGCTTTCCACCGCAGGATTCCTGTCGAGGCTTGAGGCGGACGTCTTCATCGACTGTTCGGCGTCCGGTGCGCTTGTGGGCTATCATGGTTTCGGCGGCTTCAGGTCGGCTAAAGGTGCGGCCCAGCCGCTGTCGCTGTGCTTCCATCTTGGCGGTGTCGATACGGCTAAGGCGCGTGTACTCGTCAGGAACGACAACGAACGTTCGGCGAATCCCGTCCTAAGGGCGGCGCTGGAGAAGGCGATGAAATCGGGGCGCATAAGGTCGTTCGGCGGACCGTGGGCTGTGTGGGGGAGCACGATACGTCCGGGATTCGTCAGCGTGAACGCGACGCGCACGGCGGCGGACGTCACGGACCCAGTGGAAGTGGCTGAGGCGACGGCGCTTATGCGCAGGGAGATCCCTGAGATAGTCGATGTCATTCGTGGCGCGGATCCCGCGTTTCGCGACGCTTACGTATCGCAGACGGCGGCGACGAGCGGTTTTCGGGAATGCCGCGAGCTTCACGCGCTGCATCGCGTCACGGCGATGGAGTTCGTCTCGGGCCGATATCCTGACGACACAATCGCGCTTGCCGCGCACCCGATGGACCGCCACTTGGCCGGGTCCAGCGGGCAGAGCCTCTCGTTCCTCGAGAAGCCAGGGGCTGTTCCGCTGTCGGCCCTGATTTCAGCAAAATGCCCGAACCTTCTTGCGGCCGGAGGACTTGTCGCGGCGGAGCCGGCGGCGTTCGCCTCGATCCGCGTGCAGGCGCAGTGCATGGCGACCGGCCAGGCGGCTGGGGTCGCGGCGGCGATGGCGTCAGCAGGCGACGTCCGGCGACTTGACCTTGCGGCTGTCCGCAGCCGCTGCGAGGACATGGGAGCTGTCACGGACTTCCGCCATCGATAAATCGTTCGTCCGCGTTGCCCGTGCATTTGGTATAATGTCGCTTAAAGAGCGGATGACGGATGAGGGGCAAATCGACAGATTGCGCACTTGCTCGCGACATACTGGAATGGAACGTTCCAGAAGAGGTTCTTGCGGTCTTGCTGAAGGACCGCTCGACGGGGCGTAATCTCATCTGGGCGACGGACGACTACGTCGCGCGCGGCAAGGGCTTTGGCGCGAACGATGAAATACAAGTCGCGCAGATCGCGGACAAGGACCATCCTGTTATTCGCCCCCGCGTTGACAAGAATGCTGAGGAACAGCGGCAGCGTTCGGTCAAGCGCGCGGAAGTGTTCACGCCGTCGTGGATATGCAACAAGCAGAACAACCTTGTCGATGCCGCGTGGTTCGGGTGGAAGAAACCCGATTCTAGTCCGTTCAACACTGAAGTCGCCAAGTTTGATCCCGAAACCGAGTTCGGCTGGAAATCGACCTGTGGCAAGAGTATAAAATTCCCCAAAGGCAAGACTTGGCAGGAATATGTCAAGGCACCGCGTTTGGAGGTGTCGTGCGGGGAGGCTCCGTATCTTGCAAGCAGATATGACACGGTGAGTGGCAGGATCATTCCCGTATGCGAACGCATCGGGCTGCTGGATCGCAAGCTGCGCGTCATCACGGAAAACGTCGGCACGATCGATCCGCAGGACTGGCTGTATTACGCCAAGCGTGCGGTTCAGAGCATCTATGGTTTCGACTGGCAGGGCGACAACGTCCTGCTCGCACGGGAAAATGTCCTGTTTACGGTCGTGGAAAGCTTCAACGCAGATTTCTTCGGGGACGAGAGTTCGTGTCTGAATTGGACGACGAAGTCCCTGCTTGAGTTTGCCGAGATCATTAGCTGGAACATCTGGCAGATGGACGGAATCAAGTACGTCGTGCCGATGAGCTGCAAGCCGAAGGTGACGAAAGAAACGCTTCTTGACGGAACTGTTGAAACGCATATTGAAGAGTGCCCCGGTTGCAGCAAGAAAGGAAATCGTCAGCACTTTGGCACGTATTGCAAGGTCATGGATTGGAACGCAGGCGAGCCGGTCGAATTTAGGGCGATTGCCGAAAACGGAGGTGGACATGGCTAATAAAAGGCGAAAGACATCCGATGCCGTCGAGATTGTCGAGAGCATGGAGAAAGAGCTTTACAAGAAGGTCCGCGCATACATAGCCGCAGCGCGCACGAAGGTCTATACTGTCGCAAACGAGGCGATGGTAAAGGCATATTGGAATGTTGGGCGCGAGATTGTAGAAAAGCAAGGAGGGGGCGGGAGATCTGTATACGGAGACGGACTTGTTGATAGACTTGCGATAAAGCTTACAGCGGAATTCGGACCGGGATATACACGCGTCAATTTGTTCTACATGAGACGCTTCTATCTAGCGTTCCCAAAAGTTCACACGCTGTGTAAACAATTGTCATGGTCACACTACCGCACTCTCATAACCGTAGAAAACGAGGACGCGCGGCAGTACTATTTCGAGGAGGCCATCAAGTCGAAATGGAGCGTGCGGGTTTTGCAACGGCAGATTGCGACGCAGTTCTACCAGCGCTTGATTGCGAACCATGTCGCCTTGCCTTCTGCGGGGAAGCTGATAAAACGTGGTGTTCCCGACGCCAAGGATATCGTTCGCAGCCCTGCGATTCTGGAGTTCGCTGGTTTTTCAACATCTGACTACAGCGAGGCGGATTTGCAGCGCGCGCTCGTCAAGCATCTTGGAAAATTCATGATGGAACTTGGCCGCGGTTTCTGTCTTGAACGGGAGCAGCGACCGATTCCAATCGGCAAAAAGACGTTCCACTGCGATCTTGTGTTCTACAACTACATCGCACGGTGTTTTGTGCTGATTGATTTGAAGGTGGGTGAGATTACACCTGAAGATATCGGGCAAATGCAACTTTACAAGCATTATTATGAACGGGAAATGTTGAGTCCGGGCGACAATCCGCCTGTCGGGATTGTTCTGGGTTCGGAGCGTGACGATGCCGTCATCGCCTACACGCTGAACGAACACGAGCGTAACCTGTTCGCCGTCAAATACCATCTAGACCTGCCGACGGAAGAAGAGCTGCGCCTTGAGTTGCAACGTGAGCGCGCCGCCATTGAAGAGGCCATGGCGCTTCGCGCCCTGCCGCCGCCAGAGGCGGGAAAACCGCCCGTGCCTCGCAAGGCTCCGAAAGGAGGCAAGCGATGACATTTCGCCAGCCATTGGGAGGTCGTTTGATGGCCGAGTTTTTGTATAATATCGCCCAAGAGAAGAATAGCGAATGAGAGGCAGAACGACAGATAGCGCGTTAAAGCGCGACATTCTGGAATGGAACGTTCCGGAAGAGGTGCTTGCGGTTCTGCTAAAGGACCGCTCGACGGGTCGCAATCTCATCTGGGCGACGGACGACTACGCCGCACCGGAGTGTAATGTTGCGAGAGTCACGAGTGTTGTTGATGATTTGGTATAAGAGGATCAGCTATAATAGTTGACAGGAGGTAAGCGAATGGCAAATGAAGTTGAAGTGCAGACAAAGAACGGCGAGAGCAAAGCCTTGCAATTATTCGATCCGTTGAGTAAGCCGAAGAAATTGGTTGTGGCGGTACTCGTCGTTGGCATGGTCGCTGTTATGGTCTTGGACTTTGCGGCGTTCCATTGGTTATACACGGAGTATTTTAATTTCACGGCAACTAAAGCCGAAAGGATGCAGGAACTTTCTGACATAAAGGCGCGGTGTGCTGAAACGGAACGCGAAAGCCAGAAACGGATACTTGCAGCAGCGGATGAGTTTTCACGGAAGCGGACTGCCAATGAAGAATCCTTAAAGAAACGCAATAGAGAACTTGAAGAAGAGCTTACTAGAAAGAAGCAAGATTTTGCAACTCTCATAAAAGGTTTTAAGGAGAGGTTCGACGCAACGACAAATGAATTGGCAAGTGCAATTCAGGCTCAAAATACGGAGTTGCAGCGATTGATGAAAGAGAAAGAATCTCTTGCGGACATGTCGCGGCAGTACGAATCCATTAGCAATGCCCTCGTCAGAGCTAGAGATGAGCGAGACAAGGTAATGCGTCTTGCGCGTGAGGCGCAGGACACTTTCAATGAATGGAATGGTAAGATTGGAGCCGCGAAGTCAGAACTGTCACGAATTGAAACGGAGAAAGTTTCGTTGCAGAATGAGTTGCAGAAACTTGAATCCTCCACAAATAACTCAGCGCTCTTTTTGTCAGCCCTACGTAATGAAGAGAAGATTGGTAAGGGGCGATTGGTTGCACTTGCTGCCGAACTTCAAACCGCCTCGAATGAGCTGACAACTGCTAACGCAACTCTATCTGACATTCGCACGGACATCGTGACGAAGACATCAGAGCGGAAGATTGTGGAAACGGCAAGGGATGATGCAGCTAAGGCACAAAAGGATGCCGAGAAGAAGCGTGACAACGCGCAAGGCGAATACGAAGTTGCAGAAAACAAGCTGGAGCAAATGAGAGGCGAACTAGAAAAGATGGCTAATGCTACAAACAATGCCGTAATAAAACTTGAACAAATCAAGGGTGCAATAGAAGTTCAAAAAGCAACGATGCAATCGGCTCGTATTGAATTGCAGAGCATTTCTAACAAAATCGAATTGGCAAACATGCGACTGACTGAGATTGCGCGGCAGACAGGGACGGCAGAACGTGAACAAAAAAGAATCGCCTTAGAGACAGCGCAATGCGAGAAGGATAAAAATGAAGCACTTGACAGTAAGCGCGAAGCGGAGTCGTTGCGCGACAAGGCAGTTTCCGAAAAGGAACTTGCCGAGAAGCGATTAAAAGAACGCAAACCGGAGATTGAGGCACAGATTGCTGAAATGGAAAAACGTCTGAGCGCTCTTAAGAAAGAGGTTTCGAAAGCGGAGCAAAAGAAAGCTGATGGCGATCAGACGAAAGGAGAAACGAAATGACAAATCAGTTCTTTGCGGCAATGGTGCTTGATCCGTTCGTCGTTTACATCATTGGAATGTCTCTCGTAGTCATCCTTGCGGGTATCTTCTGTCTATCGATTTGGTACTATATCAAGGCAAAAGACCTTGCGCCTCGATTGCAGACGATTAAGACTTTGGAGGATGTCATTGCTAGATTGCAAAAGGAAATCCTCGAAAAGGAACAAAAGTTAAGGGACCTCCAACCTAAAGTTGTAGAAGCAGAATTGAAAATAGAACGTGGCAAGCAGGCGGAAGAGTGGCTTGAGAAGGCGAAAGAAGAAATCGAAACCACCCAGAAGCTACTTGCGGCTATTCGTGAAGAGTTTGAACGTGCCAAGGTTCAGCTTGAAGATTTGAAACGACAGATTTCCGAACGTCAGCAACAATTGGTGGAACTTGAAAAGAAAGCTGTAGAGGCAGAGAAGTCGATTGAGGACTTACGCAAGGAGAACGGCGAACTGACAGTCCAGGTTCCGCGTCTCCGCGCTGAAAAAGCCGAAATAGACAAGGAAGTAGAATCGGCCAAAGCGGAAAAGGAAAAACTCGAAACGGAGCTACGGAACCTTTGCGAAAAAGTCGCAGAAGCTAAAGGCGAACTTGAACGGTTGAACGGACAAATCGCCTCGAAGAAAGACGAACTCGAGCGTATTACCGAAGAAGTCGGCAAGATGCGAGGCGAAGTCTCCGCCCTGAAGGGCGAGGCTAATGTTGCCCGTGAGGTTATTGCCGAATTGGCGAATCGGCGCAAAGAGCAGGCTGAAAAGTGGAAGAACCTTGATGCTCCTGTCGTGAACGAAGCAACTCTTCGCAAGGCCGCTGAGGAGGTTGACGAAAAGAAGTGGCTTGAAGATTTCACAAATAGCCTTGAACCTCACGGATTCGTGTTTGACGAGCGTGCCATTCGCGCCTTCCACACGGGTCTCAAGTGCGCGACGCATACGCCTCTTGTCGTTCTGGCGGGCATATCGGGGACTGGCAAGAGCCTTTTGCCGGAACTCTACTCAGCGGCACTCGGCGCGAACTTCCTTTCTGTTCCAGTGCAGCCCCGCTGGGACAGCCCGCAAGACCTTTTCGGCTTCTACAATTACATGGAGGGGCGCTATAAGGCGACGGAATTGGCGCGTCTTCTCTGGCAATTCGACATCTATAACAACCCTGCGGCAGAGGAAAAGTGGAAGAGCGGCGGATTGCCGCTTAACTTGGTCTTGCTAGACGAAATGAACATCGCTCGCGTTGAATACTACTTCTCCGACCTCCTGAGCAAGTTGGAGACGAGAAATGGCATCAATGCGGATAAACATGACGAACGGCGCAAGGCGGAAATCGAGTTGGAGTGCAACGCGGCAGACGATGTAAAGGCAATGCGTCGCCTCTTCGTATCGCCGCACACGCTCTTTGTCGGGACGATGAACGAGGACGAAAGCACCCAGATGCTTTCCGACAAGGTCATTGACCGGTCAAACGTCTTACGGTTCGGGAGGCCGGGTATTCTTGCAAACGCAACGGTAGGAACGCAACGCGAGCCTGACAAGAGTGGCTTCGTGGACGAATGGGAAAATGGCAAGCGGCGCCTTTCGGCCAACGGTTGGGACAAATGGTGCGTTTCGTTGGCAATGGCCACAGACGGGCGAGAAGACATGAGATTCCTGCACGACACGCTTCTTCCAGTTGGCGAAGCTCTTGACGGTGCGGGCAGAGCCTACGGATTCCGTGTTGATCAGGCGATGAAGCTCTATGTACTGAACTACCCTGGTAACTATCGTGAGGCGGTTTCTGATCAGATTGAAATGAAGATTCTGCCAAAACTGAATGGCATGGAGTTGCAGAATCCTTACTTTGCGACAGTGAAACGGGCTCTCTCTGACGCCATCGCCAAGACAAGTGACGCGAAACTGCAAAACGCGTTCGAGGAAGCCTGTCGGCAGGATACAGGGACAACCTTCTTCAAGTGGCGCGGCGTTATGCGATGACAGAGATGGCCCATAGATTCCCGTTTCGCGAGTACCTCCGTCTTCAGGGCGCGATGGCCGCGAAGCCGCCGCAGGATGATGAATACGATGAATTCATTCTGAAGGTCTGGGTGTTTTTTGACCTTCGTGTGCGAGCAGAGGACTATTTCAACGTTCATCCATACGTGGCGAAGAACGCACAAGGGGCATTGCCACTCCCTTGGTGTGAGATCAAGTCCGCGTTTGAAAAATCGGGGCCGCCAGAAACTGTGCTGACACTCATCGCCAAACGGCATTATGGGACGATAGATGCCATTGTCGGAAACATACGCAAGGTGCTTGCGCGGGAGCGCAGCAAAGTGCCAATCGGGCGTGTCCAGCAAGTTGATTCGCACTGTTTGCGGTGGCTTACACGACAGCCCGGCTATTCGCCAATTGAGAAAGCGGGGGCGAGGCAGGAGATTCTGGGCGTCGTGCGACGCGAAAATTTCGACACGCTTGAAAATCGGGTGCTTAAGGACTTTCTACGACGTTGTCTCGCTTTGTCATCTGTGTATTTGCGTAAGAATGATAAAGTAGAATGGGGAAAAGAAGCGACAATTATCGCGGTTAGGCGTTTCAAGGCACTGTGCATAGGCGCTCTGGAACGGCCTGAGTTTGAGAATGTCAAGGACATATCATCCCTTCCGCAGCCTAACTATGTTCTCCAGCAAGATCGGCTCTACTCGCGGATATGGGACGAATATCTCACGATTCTTCGAGAAGAAGATGTTGCTGAGCGATTGTGGAATCGTAATGATGAGGTTGCTGACCTTTATAATAAACTGCATGGTAAGATATCCTTGCAATGCTCACCTTGTGCTAAATATGACACTCCAATCTGGTTCAATCACCTTGACGGACATAATTCCATAGTCGAAAACCCGATATGGGATAACGAACTTCTTGCGACACCAGTCGAAGAGGCAGAAGTGGTGAAAGACGATGTTATTATCATAGATTTGACTTTCCCTTGGGATAACAGAAACGTCTTGATTTGCCCCGCCAACCATCCCAACGCACAGCCATTCATCCAGAATCCACATCGACCAAGTCTTGAACCCGGGAAGAAAGTCTATCTTGAAGAAATACTTGCGAACAGGGATGCCGACGCGTTAGTTTCGTACTTTCATCACTTACATGGGATACTTGGTGGTAAGAAATGGGTCGTTTTAGTCCCTGACCACTGGGATGCTGCTTGGCTTGAGCGAATCATTTGTGCTCGACCTCCGGCGTTGTTCGCACGTTCCGACATGTTCCTTCTTTGGCGCAGTGTTGCTGCGGCACTTGGATATCAGATAAAACAAAGGGAACTATCCAATGGTGAATCGCTTTTGGTTGAAGATGGATATTGCCACGATAAATACAATGCGGTTACAATTCGATTCATGAATGCCGACAATGGACGGGTTGTGCCGCAAAGAGCATCATTGCGGCTCCATGGCGAGGATGCAGTTGGGGGCGATGTTAGGTTTGTTGTTGAGAGGAACAAGGGCGATAGAGCGGTGTTGGCAAAATTGAAACGTCCCAATTCCTTTGGTTGGCGTTTTGGATGTTTGTGTGGCAATGATAGCTTACTAGTTGATGGCGCACGAGAATGTCTAAGAAGAATGTCTTTAAACGAGACACCGTATTTTGATGAGCTAGATTCATTGGCATTAGTTGTGACCACGCGCGATGAGCGGGTCGAATTCTCAAAACCGCTCGTTAGACACACAGAACGGTGGCCTGGTGGGAAAAAGTTTATTACAGATGAGAAGCAACCTGTTGGAACTTTACATTCGGGATCTAGGAAGTTGTTACTATATCTTGCTGAAGGTAAGCCGCGAGAAGATTTAAAGCTCAAAGAATGGAAGGCGGATTTTGACATTACCACTAAAGAAGATGCCGAGATAATGTGCCAGGTAGAGATTACGCCTGGTCAAGGGTTAGCGACAGCTTGTTTTTTCGCATCATTTCTTGAACGTCCAAAATTGATTGACATAGGATCGGCAACGCCGTCTGACATGACAAAAGTTCGCATAGAACGCGAATTGAAGAGGCACTTTCCACCAACAATGCCTTATGTGGAAGCGAGCCATTATGCGTGGACAGGGGAGGTTCATGATCAGGTAGATGCGTTTCTCTTGAATGGCGTTCCGCCAGATGCCGCTTTATTTTACCGGGCGCAAAGTTATTGGGGACGAGTCGATCCGATAGATAGATTTTGTGAACGTAAATATGGTGAAAATCGCTTTTTTGATGCAGAGACTATGTCGCCAATCGATAAGTTGAAACGAGAGAATGTGTTTGGTAATAATCCGAGAAATCGTTTCCCGGATTCACGCGTGTCGGATTCACAATACAAAATCTTGTTCAAACGCTTGTTAACAGCGATGCAACAAGATAGGAAACGTTATTTGCGACTTCTCGCATGGACATATCAATATGATAATGATGATTTCGAGTCTGTCAGAGCGGAGTTGTTCAGTCAGTATGTAAAGAGAGGCGTTTGCTTAACCGAGATTGAAACTTCTTTTTGCGCAAATAATTTCTCCTCTAAAGATACTCGGACGGGAATGTTACTCACGAAGGCGTTGGAGAACATTTGTAATGACATACTCCCTGATCAGAAAGATTTGCGGCTGGCGTATAATTTAATGCAATTTCATCCGACATCAATACAGGGTAGTGAGACGGCTCTTTGTGAGCGAGCATTTAACGCTCTAGTTTCTGCATACAATTCCTATCGTTTCTTCCGAACAAATCTCTTTGGACCGGTTTGGATACATAGCGCGGAAAACACCAAGGTCGCTGGATACTTCATTAAAACAATGCTTTTCATTTTGCATAAAAGGAGATTCGATAAGGAATGTCTTGTTGGCCCTGATGGGTGGATTAAATCTACAGACGGTAACCTGTTGCCGCCCGGGCAGCTCTCTTATGAAATTGGTTGCAAACATGAAACAATGCGCAGGTCTTTGATAGAATATGTCAACGGGCGCGGAACCTTGGAAGGGATTCCAAGCAACTAACTAGGAGCGTGATCGCATGAAAAGAGAAATGCAGAAAGTCGAGTTCTGGCAATATTGGCACGACGAGTGCTTGAAGTGGATTTGCGGCTTTGCTATTGCGCAAGGCGGCAAGTTGGTTAAGATAACCGCTTGTGTAGCGGATGAATTGGAATGGAGGTCGAAATGAATGTCAATGAATTTCCAATCGTGCTTTTCACTACGGAGACCGGCGAGATCCGGGTAAACGCAGTTCTGCGTGATCAGACACTTTGGTTGACGCAGAAAGCGATGGCGGGATTGTTTGGCGTCAAAAGCCAGGCAATAACCAAGCACTTGAAAAACATTTACGCCACAAAGGAACTACAGATGGCGGCAACTTGTTCCAAAATGGAACAAGTTCAGAATGAGGGGGGACGCAGTGTCTCGCGCGAGGTGGTGTTCTACAACCTTGATGCGATTGTAGCCGTTGGCTACCGGGTCAATTCATTCCGGGCAACTCAATTCAGAATCTGGGCAACAAGGGTCTTGACGGAATATATCACAAAAGGATTCGTGCTTGATGACAATCGTCTGAAAAAAGGCGGCAATCCATTCGGTGAAGATTACTTTCGCGAGTTGCTTGAACGAGTTCGCTCCATACGGGCAAGTGAACGCCGGATATGGCAGCAGATAACAGACATCTATGCCGAGTGCAGCGTGGACTATGATAGGAATTCAGAAATCACTCGCGATTTCTATGCAATGGTCCAGAACAAATTCCATTATGCGATTGTCGGGGAAACCGCCGCCGAGATAGTCTATCATCGTGCAGATGCAACAAGAGATCACATGGGACTTCAGACTTGGAAGAACGCTCCGGACGGGCGTGTGCTTAAAAGTGATGTGACGATTGCCAAGAACTATCTTACGGCATCGCAGGTACGAGAACTGGAAGGCGCAGTTGTCGGGTATTTCGATTATATCGAGCGAATCATAAAACGGCATCAAACCTTCACCATGGATCAGTTCGCAAAGAGCGTCAATGCGTTTCTAGAATTCAACGAGTACGAGGTACTGGATGGTACCGGTACGGTGTCTCGAGCGCAAGCCGATGAGAAGGCTTTTATTGAGTACGAGGAATTCAATAGACACCAGAAAATTGAATCAGACTTTGATCGCCAGATAAGGTTGTTCCTTGACACTAAAGACGATGGGGATTTGGCAAAATAATCAGGCGTGATAAGAAACGGAAAGAAGTCATAATCAATGGCAGAACCTTGGACAAAATTCAGGAACTTGTGCCGCTACTATGCCGACTGTGTAAAGTATTCGGAACAGAGCCAAGAGTATCTGTTCTCAAATCAATTGGGGATATCGTTCATGATGCCGCGGCTGCCATACAACTGGCATGTCATGGACGGTGAATTTGTAGTCGCGACATCAAAGGATGATGTCTTTGTCCGGTCTAATCTGCTCAAGGCTTCAGACGAAGAAGAGTTGTTCATTGGCTATCCGCTTCAATCGTTTATTTCTCCTAACGGTGTTGAATGCCTTTCTCCGATCATGATGTTTCCAGTTTCAATCTCGGTGCAAGGAGCGGGTTTTACAACTGGGATGAAGATGGAGATAGATAGGCAGGGCATATCCATAAACCATGACTGGATCGAATACCATATCCCTAAGGCAGATCAAAAGGCATTTCAGCGCGCTTGCGAACAGGCAAATGACGAGTTGGGGCGGGTTGATGTAGAACTGGTGTTAAACTACATATCCCGGCGTTTTGGTGTCAAAGAGCTTTCTCCCAACTCAATGGCTTTTTCGGTTCGTCACTCGCAATCTGAGAAGGGGCTTTTAAATACTGCCGTGTTGTTTGTCGGCAACAAGACCACATATACGAAGAATCTGCTTTCAGAACTGCGCCGTATAAGTACAGAACCCGATTCGGTGTTGGACAAAACCGCTCTTGCATACGTGTTTCGCGATCCGCCTCTTCCGAATGATCCCGTTCATGGCGCTGGCGAAGACGAGAAGCGTATCCCTGTGTCCTTCACAAAGCGCAGAATGAATGCGGGGCAATTCGAAGCGGTAGAGGAATCATTGAATCGCCCCGTGGTCAAAGTAATCGGGCCGCCCGGTACCGGCAAGTCTTTCATGGCCGTAAACTTGATCGCAAACGAAGTACTGCATGGTGGGTCTGTTCTTTTCACAAGTAAGAATCATAAGGCAATCCATGCCATCTTTGATAAGGCACCTGATGCAATTGAAGATTCTGATTTTCCGCTTGTTTCCTTTTGTACTACGCCAGACAATCCCACAAATGCAGATTGGCAGAAATCGCAGCAGTCAGTGGATTTGCGTGCAGACCTCGTAAAGGCTAGGCTTTCGAAAGCGTATCGTCAGCAAGATGCCACCACAGATTCCATGATCGATGATGTTTCATGGTCTGCCAAGCTTGATGTCGCATTGTCGCAATACCGGGATGCAGAATCGCACATTGCACGCTATCAATATTTACGAAGGACAATCTCTGGCTTTGAAAGGCTTCTATCGGACTTAAACGAACATATCAAATCTCTTTCAGTAGATAAGCGCGATAGTACCGAAACAATGTCACTGCTTGAGCAGGTCAATGTGGCATTAAGCGCGGCACCTAAACGTGATTTCGTTGGCCGATTGTTTGACGCGATAAAAAGGATATTCGGGCACGATACTTTCCCGAGCAAAGAATTGCGTAGGCAACTTGCAGATGTAGCACCAGACCTTGTCAATGTGTTCGTGTCACCTAAAACCGTCCGGAAGGAAGTTAGACGAGTGCTGTCGGTATTAAAATGCCGAGAAGTTGCCAAACAACTAGAGGCTGCAGACATTGCCGCACTAAAGAAGGAAGAGGCGGAGAGCAGTTATGACAATCTGAAGGAAGCGACGAAAAAGGCATTGCTGGATGCCGAGTCTACCGTACAAGCGGCGTACGTCGAAAGGATGTTGGGCGGCATTTCTGCTGTAAATGATACTGAGATTGTTGTCGCAAGATGTAAAAGTGCTGTGGAAGATGTTTTACGGACGGCATCATTGCCTTTCATGGCATCTGTAGGCGATGGGAGTAAATACGATACGGCGTTAAAGGCTTTCGGTGAATACATGAGGATATTTCCTGCCTGGGCGGCTACAATGCTTTCTTTGAAACGTGCTACTCCTTGTCTCCCAGCTGTGTACACGCTTGCAATTATAGACGAGGCTTCGCAATGTGATATTCCACCGATGATACCTGTTCTCTATCGGGCACAGCGTATTGCGATAGTGGGCGATCCTAACCAATTTCCGCCAGTAATCACCTTGAAGAAGGGGCGTGATCTTGCTTTTAGACACAAGTATCGTCTGGATGGACCAGAGCACCGTAAATTTGCTTACGGTGAAAACAATGCCTTTGGAGTGTTGCCGCAAAAGGCAATGCTGTTGGACGAACATTTCAGGTGTGCAGATGGTATTGCCGAATATTTCAATAGTGAGTTTTACGATCACGGTTTGTGTCTTTGTTGTGAGACAGGTAGGAATGGGAAGTCGGCAGTAAATGGATTGAAGCCCGGAATGGAATGGATTAATGCTGTTGGCGGCGATGAGGCCGAAATGGAAGCGGCAATGGATTATCTCAAAGGATTGAAACGTAGTGGATTTGCTGGAACAATAGGTGTGATAAGCCCATTGCGAGATTTGGTGAATAGATTTAAGACATGTGCGGCTGATAACAGATTGGTTCTCCCAAAACAGCTCGACATTAATTCGCAGATCAATACGGCCAATGGCTTCCAGGGTGGAGAGTGCGACGTTATTCTTTTTCTGCTGGGATTGAACGGTAACAGGAAGCATGGGGAAGAATGGTATATAACATCGGCCGATAACAAGTATATTTACAATGTCAGCGTTTCAAGAGCTAAACACTTGTTTGTCGCGTTTGGGGACAAAAAGAGAGTGTTTGCCAGTGGTTTGTCGTACATACAGAAGTTGATTCCTGAAGCGCGCCCACCGCGCAAGGTCTCAATTGGACCAGGTGAGGAACGTCTGCGGATTGCATTGGAGAGCGCAGGTGTTTTAACAACACCCCAATATCCAATCGCAGGACGCTATCTTGACTTGGCTATTCCAGAACACAAAATAGATATTGAAGTTGATGGACAAGCCTGGCATCTCGATAGAAACGGCTGCCGTAAAGCTGATGACATACACAGGGACATTTTGCTTGAAGCATTAGGTTGGCATGTGATTCGCTTCTGGCATCATCAAGTTGTCAATGAGATAGAAGCTTGCGTCAGTCGCGTGAAAAATGATGTCTCATGCCGTTTGATGAATGCTAAAGGGACAGACCCCATTGGTGGAGTAGAAATGGTAGAGTAGAGACTATGGCGATGCCGAAGAGAGATGACATGATCGAGACATCCTGGAGCGGATACAGCTTACTCTAAAAAGAGGAACGCGCATGGATTCAGACAAGTTCAAGAATGATCTGATGATTGGCGAGACGTCGTCAATTGAATTCAAGCGGTTCGAAATGGCATGTCTTGTGGTAAAACATCCAGTAAAGGTGCGGTATGACACTTGAAGAACCTAAGAAACAGATTGCCGACGATGAGAGTGAGATGATGGAGGTGAAACATGCGTAGCAAAAAGAAAAATGACTTTGAAGTCCTGGTCGGGCGTATTCAGGCGACGTCGGACGCGTTGCAGCAGGATGCGCTCGTGGTCATCAACCGTAGCGTGACGACACGTGCGTGGCTCACGGGCTACTACATCGTCGAGTACGAGCAGCATGGCGCAGACCGAGCGAAATACGGCACGGGTTTGTTGAAGAAACTGGCGGCGCGTCTGAACAACTCCAATTTCGCCTTGCCGAGTTTGAAGAATTATCGCGCCTTCTACAAGGTTTACCCTGAAGTGGGACTTGAAGTTGCGGCCTATTTACGCGAGCGTTTTGGAAAAGGCTACACGGCGTGTAGCCTTTTGGTGGACGCCCCGACTTTGGCGTTGCCGGACAAAAGCTACACAGCGTGTAGCCAATCTTCGCCGAACGGATTACTGGTGGAATATGGTGACGCGATTCGAATATCCGCCGAAGCGTTGTTCAAACGTGTTGGAGTTCCTGAATCTCAAGCCACAGGATGTGTGGGAAGAAAAGGATTCGGAGAATGGCATTATTGGCCATCTTAAGGAGTTCATCCTTGAGATGGGGACCGGCATGTGCTTTGAGGCTCGCCAGAAGAAGATTCTTATTGATGATTCGTATGAACGTATCGATCTTGTGTTCTATCACCGAATTCTGAAATGCCATGTGCTGATTGAACTCAAGGCTAAGAAGTTCAATCATGCGGACGCATCTCAACTTGGCATATATATGGCCTATTATCGCAAGCACATGATGCAACCCGACGACAATCCACCTGTTGGGATATTGCTTTGTACGGCAGTCGGTGATGAAACGATGGAATACGTGAACACCTTTATCGATCCTAAACTCTTCGTCTCGAAATATCAGTTGCAGTTGCCGGAGAAGTCACAGGTGACAGCGTTCTTGAAGAGGGAAAACAAGGTAAAGTCTACCGTGCCGACGCAAAGGAAGAACAGAGTGAAATAGTTCATGGCCTACAAAGGGA
The DNA here is from genome assembly GCA_017514235.1 of Kiritimatiellia bacterium. Classification (GTDB taxonomy): domain Bacteria; phylum Verrucomicrobiota; class Kiritimatiellia; order RFP12; family UBA1067; genus UBA1067. Next base: position 97,297 of record JAFWKK010000036.1, read on the forward strand.
CCCCATTGGTGGAGTAGAGACAATGGCGATGCCGCAGAGAGACGATCCGCCTACGCCAAGGCTACGGCGGACAGGTACGATAGAGGCGATCAAGCGACTTGAGCCGCCTTCGCGCGTGCGCTACGGCGCGCCAAGCGCGTTACTTGAATATGCCGTCATGCATGGAGACGAGGAAGAGGCCGAACGCCTCCGCGAGAAGCTGCGCAAGCTGACGGATGAAGTTTGACGGCAGATGCGCGCGGTAGTGTGGTATAATTTCAACAGCAGAATCTGAGAGGAGAATGCCATGACATTGCTAGAGGAAATACAGAACGGCGAGAATGTCGCGCTGGAGTTCAAGGAGGCGCGTCCGAAGGACTCGCTGAAGTTCACCAAGACCGTTGTCGCGTTCGCGAACGGGCGTGGTGGACGCATTCTCTTCGGCGTGGAGGACAAGACTGGGCGGCTCGTAGGCATACCACGCGACAAGGCGGCTACGGAAATGGACGCGATTGCTGATACGGTCGCAAATACATGTACGCCATCGGTCGCCATCGACCTCAAGCCGACGACCTTAGAAGGCAAGGTGCTGCTTGCCCTTGATGTCAGGAGTGGTGACAAAACGCCATACTATGTGAAATCCCTTGGAATCAGAAAGGGTACATTCATCCGTATCGGCGCAACGACTAGAAACGTCGAAGAACACAAACTGAAGAGTTTAATTATCGCAGGTGAGAACTTGAGCTTCGACAAGTAGCCCGTCAAGGGCGCGCGCGTGACGTATACGAACTTCCTCTTGATTCAATCCGAGAAGCAATATGCAATGCCGTGTTTCATCGAGACTATCTTGAACCATCCAGCGTCTATGTTGCGCTGTATGACGACAGGCTTGAAATACTCTCGCCGGGTGAACTGGTGAAGGATTTCTCCTTGGAAGATGCCATGAACGGCTTTTCCAAGCTTCGGAACAACGCGCTTGGCGACGCACTTGAATACATGAAGGAAGTCGAGGCGTGGGGCGGTGGCGTCTCTCGCTATTTCACCGCGTGTGCGGCGTCTGGGCTTCCGCCTCCGACGGTCACAGAAGAGGCTGGCTTCTTCAAGGTTGTGTTCTGGCGGCAGACGAAGGGCGCAGGTGCATTTGATGACGCTTCGACCACGCCTGCAAAAACTACCGCAGAAACTACCGCAGAAACTACCGTAGAAACTGCAACTGAGAATCCTGTACAGAGTACATCGTATGGAGCGGCACTCACGATCTGGAAGTTGATCTGCAAGAATCCAGCGATAAGCATTTCGGCTCTTGCTGCGGCAACCAGTCTGACATGTGATGGCGTCAGATATCATATTCGTCGATTTACATCTGAAGGCAGATTGAAGCGCATTGGTGGCACAAAGGGTGGACGATGGGAAATAGTCGGCTGAAGATGATAGTAGATAGACAGACCCCATTGGTGAAGTTGAAGTGGTGGAGTAGAGACTATGGCGATGCCGCAGAGAGACGATCCGCCTACGCCATCCTCCTTCGCCGAGGCTACGGCGGACAAGTGGCTACGGCGGACAGGTACGATAGAGGCGGTCAAGCGACTTGAGTCGCCTTCGCGCGTGCGCTACGGCGCGCCAAGCGCGTTGCTTGAGTATGCCGTCATGCATGGTGACGAAGAAGAGGCCGAACGCATCCGCGAAGAGTTGCGCAAGCTGACGGAATCGTTTTGACAGCTGGAATATCCCCAGTTTTTGACCCCTGAAACGGGTCGTATGCCTGATTCTATTGGGCGAGATGTGTTTTCTGAAGTGAAATAAGCGAAAAGTCGGTTCCACTTGCTGGGTGTGGTATAAT
>JAFWKK010000037.1 GCA_017514235.1 Kiritimatiellia bacterium
CGACGCGCCTTATGGACAAGGCGGCGGCGGCGGCAAGTCTTACTGCGATACGAGCGGCTCGACCGGCACGGGCGGCGGACCGGAGGCAACGCATTCGGCGTCCTACGGGAATTCCAAGAGCGGCGGCGGCGGCGCGGGCGGCGATGTGAACAACGCGCGCGGCGGCAACGGCAAGCTCATGATCGGCCCGTCCGTCAAGTTCACCTCCTCCCCGAGCCGCGCGAGCAACACGCCGCTTTTGGCGGTTCCTTCCGGACTTTACGAGACGGCGCTCCACTTCTTCTCTCAGAACGTCGAGGTCGGCACGGCCGCGGCTTCGCTGATGCTCGAGATGCCGGGAGCGACGGAAGTGACGCGCAACGGCTACCGCTTCCTCGGCTACTTCACGGTGGCGGAAGGGGAAGCGGGCGGAAGGTGCGTTTACGGCCCCGACTACAAGCCGTCTTCGCCCGTCTGGGAGGGTGTGGAATCTTCGGTGAACCTCTATGCGCACTGGGAAGTCGCGCCCACGATGCTCGTCGTCAACACGAACGAGGACGGCGAGAACCTTGGGCAAGGCAAGATCACGCTGCGCGACGCGATGCGCGAGCTCTGCGCCTCTCCGACGCTCACGGGGACGAACGGCGTCAGGCGCATCGAGTTCGACCTTCCCGCGGATGACGGCAAGAACGTCATCGCGCTCACGAACGTCATCGCCGTGAGTGCCGGGACATCGCCGATCGCGATCGACGGATTCAACGGCGGGAAGGGCGTGACGATCACGGCGGGCGGAAATTACAACGCGCTGCAGCTCTCCGGCTCAGACGTGAACCTCAGATGCCTCAACTTCAAGAACTGCCCGAAACATGCGATTGTGCACAGCGGGGGACTGACGGTCGTGGACTGCTCCTTCATCGGCAACCGGGGCGCGATCCAGAGCGGCAAGGACGCGGAGCTCGAGGTTCTGAACTGCACGTTCGCGGACAACAACGCCGCAGGCGGCGGCGGTGCCGTCGCGATGGCGGACACATCCGTCTACGGCACGTTCGTCAACTGCACGTTCGCCCGCAACAAGGCGTCGAGCGGCAGCGCGGTCCATTCCGCCAAGGCGGAGCTCACCTTCATCCACTGCACGCTTGTGCCCGGCGACGCGAACGCGCTCGTGAGCGCGAGCGGCATAGCCACCTACTTCCTCAACACGCTGATCGCGAAGCCGTCGGGCGGCACGGCCGTGACGGCGGGGGAGACGACTTCCATCTGCTCGTCGCTCGGGACGCAGAACCAGGGCGATATCCTCAACCCGCCGCAGGCGGACGACCTCCTCGGCGTCAGGCACATCTGGTATGAGCCGGTACAATCCTCGGCGAGTGGCAACCGCGACGCGGCGCCCGTCTTCTACGATGCCAACATCAAGAACCTCGCCATCGTCACGAACGGCGTCAAAAAGCTCCTTTACGGCGACAACGTGGGCCTCGCGACGATGCCGATCGGCATCGACCAGCTCCACGGGGCGCGCATGGCGCCGGTGCGCGGCTCGATCCGCATCGCGACGGGCGTCCAGCCGCCGGTCGTGAATGTCGAGGGCGTCGCGTGGGGGCTGACCAACGCGACCGTGACGGCGAACGCCACGGTTCTCTACGACGACGGGACATACGCTGAAAAACCCGTGACGGTGAAGACGAACGGCGATGCCGTCTTCGGCACGGCGGTCGAGGTGGACGGCAGCGACCTCTACACCCACAACGTCACGGAGGTCCGGCTCAATGGAATTGCCGGGGATCACAACATGACCGTGGCGACTTCGCCCTACGCGCTCGTCGCGTCGAGCGCGTCGGCGATCGCGACGGAGGCGAGCGAGGTGAATCTGCCGGGCGACGAAATCCGCGTCACGACGGCGCTTGCGGATAGCCTTGTGGTGGTCGGCAAGTTGGCCGTGGGCGGCGAAGCGTTCTCCGCCGGCTCGCTCGCCGGCTTCCAGGACATCACGCTCGACGACGTGAACGTGCGCGGCGGCAGTCTGCGGATTCTCGGCTCCAATTCGAGGGACGGAGGGGCGCAGATGGCGAACCTCGACAACAAGACGATCGGCGGCGGAGATATGCCGGAGAATGCCACCGGCACGCTAAATGGCGACACGAAATCCTGGACGGCCGACTACGACGGCTTCGTCCAGATCAGCGTGGAGGCGAGCAACGTCAAGTCCAGCGGCCAGGTCGGCCTCACGGTCGGCAACGTCACGGTGACGCCCATGGGCGCGCTCGGCGCCGGCTCCTCGCGGACGGCCGTCTGGACCGTCCCGGTGAGGAAGGGCGAAGTTGTCACCCTCCACGCCAACGGCGTCACAGTCGGCTACAAGACGCAGTTCGTCTACTTCGGCGTGAAGGAATGATTAATATTGCCAATGTGAGAATGTTGCCAATATCCAAATCCAATACCAATTGGGAACTGGAAAATGGAACTGGCAACAATGGCAACACTGGCAACAATCAACAAGGTTGAAAGGAATCGACAAATGAGAAAGACACTTTTGACAATGCTGGCAACGGCCGCCGCGCTCTCCGCACAGGCGAGGACAATCGAATTCCTGAAGAACGGCGATGCCTCGTCGATGGAAGGATGGGAGAATGCGGATACGAGCACTAAAATCGGGATCTGGCATGACGAAGCCACAGGGGAGAATTGGTTCAGGGCGAGCTATAACCCCGGCCGTCTAATGCAAACGGTGACGCTCGCAAACTATGGAATCACGGCGGACGTAATCCAAGCCGGCATAACCATGACCGCTTCTGTAACGGCTTTCGCCAACGAGACCAGCTTGGGATGCGAAGAGTGCAAAGCCTTAGTTTACGAGTACGACGCGAATGGTGCGTGCCTCGCCACGAATGTAGTCTTTGACATGTCCGGAACATATTTTGATGCCACTACATTCACGACCACCTTCACTCTAAAATCTAATACACGCTCTGTAAAATACCAGATAAACGGAGATGGCATACGCTTTTGGGCCGGGTTGTACGGTCCTGGGTTCCGCAATTGCAGCCTTACGATCGACAAGCCGTTGACCGTCTCTTTCGTTTCCGCTGGAGCGACACTTGATGGTTCGGACGAGCATCCGCCGATCGCACCTCGGCACGGGGACGACCGCTTCCTCGGCTACTTCACGGAGCAAACGGGCGGCGTGAAGGTCTTTGACGAAAACTACCAATTCGTGATGGATGCAAGTTCCGTGTGGGCGCTGCCAGAGAACGTGACCCTCTACGCACGTTGGCAGCCGGTCGCGAGCACCATGGAAGGCGGCATCACGCGCCTCGTGTACCGCGGCGTCCTGACCAATTTCGGTGAATGGTCGAGCGGACTCAAGAAGACCATGCACGTAAAGGTCTACGATTCCGCGTCGGCGGCGGAGCCGCTCTGGTCGGGCGATGCTACGGACGTTCCGATCAACCCGGACGGCTCGTTCGAGGCGGTGTTCGGCAACGACGAGCTTGCGCTCGCCTTCGCGTCCAACAACGTCACGCATGTGGAGCTGACGGTGGGCGACGCCTTGTCGCCGCTCGCGCCGCGCCGCGCGCTTGCGTCCGTCGCGAGCGTGAACCGCGCGCTCGTCGCGGAAGGCGCGGCGAGCGACATCAAGGTGGGGACGCTTGGCGCGAACGCCATCGTCGCGGAGAAGATCACGGCGGGGTCGCTCGAGGCGTCCGAGACGGTGCGCGTGGAAGGCAGCGTCTCCGTCGTGGTGAAGCCGTTCGACATCAAGACTGGGCAGGAGACGACGGTCTGGCGCGGCGCGGGAGTGTCTGCATGGGGCGACTCGAGGCACATCGATGATTTTGACAACGTCGTCGCCGGTCAGCGCCTTTGGACGGCCGACAGCGACGGCGTGGTGATGATCCACTGTTCAGGTTCGCCGCGCTCGACCTTGCGCATCCCGGCGACGATCCAGTTCGTCCGCCCCGGCGACGAAGTCCGCGCCCCGACTTATGAGAACGGAAAAGTGAGCGTCACGTTCTGGGGGTACAAGAAGTGAGAGGTGAAACAATGAGCATTGCAAAAGAACTCTCTCCTGTCATTGCCGTTGCGGCGCTTTGCGCGGCAACTGCGTTCGCCGACTCCGCGACGGATAGCGCGATACGCATGGAGGAGACCGGCATAGCCGTCTTCGGCCATGCGGACTACGTGGCGCCGACTGCGGCGTATCCGACGGCGGCGTCCGGCACGATCGCCGACGAGGCGAACTCGTCCGCGAGCGCGACCTCTGCGACAACTTCCTGGTCGCTCTCGGCATGGTCTGTCGGGCGCATGATCTCCGAGCAGCCGCCGGACGCGAAGGTGGGCGAGTTCCTCACGCGCTTCCCGCGCGAGGCGAACGAGATCAACTGGGACGCGACGTTTGCCGCGATCCGCGCATCGCAGGCGGCCTCCAATGGCTACATCCAGGTCATCGGCGGCACGACGAACTTGAACGAGATGCTCCTCATCACCCGTTCCGGCGCGATGGAGGTTCCGTTCGTGCTCAAGGACGGTACGAGGGTCGATAGCGTCTATACCTTCTCGGCCGCGACCGCGATGCGCCCCTACCGTCTCTTCGCGACGCGCCGCGACGAAGGCAACAGCGCCGCGTTCATCGACCTGTCGGGACGCTTCGTCCGGTTCTTCGGCGATCCGGCGGTCATCACGCCGCGCTACGCGGTGACGAATCCGGGCGCTTCGGGCGCTGCTGCTTCGAACGTCGTCTGGGGCATCGACTACGATCCGGTGACGTCGCACATGCTCACGGCGCGCTACATCGTGAATGAGGCGACCGGCGCGATCGACTGCCCCAAGGGCCAGTTCGTCCTCGCCTACTACGACACCGAGACGAAGGAGCACCTCGTCGCCTCCATTGTCGTCGAGATCACGCCGCCGGCCGTGAACACGCTCCAGGCGACGGTCGGCTCGGAACTCAGGCCCGTCGGAGGCGGTTGGGACATCGCCGGCCTCCAGGGTGCCGTCAACAAGGGTGCCGATATAACCGGCGATGACCCCTACTCGCCCTACGTCGAGAAGTTCTCCGCACCGCAGGGGCAGGAACTCTCGAACAATTACCACGGCAAGATATACGCGATCGCACCGACCGACAAATCGACGAGCGGCACCTTGAACATGGCGATGCCGTGGAAGGCGGACATCTACTGGAAGACGTCCGACCCGATGGGCGTGATGTGGACGTTCGAGAACGACTGGTACCTCATCTCCTGGCCGGCCGACACCTACCGGCTCGTCATTTCGGACGATCCCGCAAAGCCCGGCCTCAAGTGGGCGATCCCGACCAACTACACCGCGCAGGTGCTCGGCTACAAGTCTCCTGATTCGCTGACCGCCCAGCTGGACGACTCGTCCGGCGAGGTGACCGTGAACGGCGAAGGCAGTTTCCTGCTCAAGATCATGACGGATGCGCAGGACATCCCATGGTATCTGCCGATGCAGTCGTGCCACCGCACGGATACGAAGGTGCTCGCCTCGACAAGTGCCGGACCAATCGTCGCGGAATGGCCGATCGGCTTCGAGGCGACGATGTTCACGGACGCCGCAGCCGGATCGGCTGAGGGCGCCGCCCGGCACATGGACGAGTCGCTGCCCGGCTACATCTACCAGCCTGCCTCTGCGGGGCGGAACTGGAACCCGCGCCTCTACCACGAGCCGTCGCCGGACGGGGTGGGCAACTTGAACACCGATGCCATTGCTTCCCTGGAGAATGTGGATGGCTCGGCTGAAGATGCCGATCCCTACGAAAACCTTGAATCGGCGATCTACGGCGTCAACGAAAGCGCGAACTCCGTCGAAGTGTGGTGGCGCGGCAACATCCAGCTCCCCGACATGCCGACGCCGATCACCTATCCGGGCCTTGTGGAACGCTACCGCTTCTCATGGGCGGAGACGCTTCGCGAAGGGCTTCTCCCGGACATCGTGCTTTCGTCGAAGCGCGGATCGGACGACCCCACGATGACGGCCTTCGGCGGCCGCTCGCTCGCGTTCATCGGCAAGGACGCCTACGCCAATGTGAGCGGCACGGTGCCGCTCGCCGGCGTCACGAATCTCGTCGGCTTCCAAATCTATCCCTCCGACTTTGTGGCCGAAATGGCGACCGGACGCGTCGCGACAGTGACCTTGGGTCGCTCCGCATTCGCCGTATCGCTCGTTGGGGCTTCCAATACGAACCTCGTGTTTTCAAGCGAACTCGACGGCACGCCGGTGGACACGCTCGCGGTCGAGCGCGGCGACGGCTGGGTTGAAGTCGGCTTCGTGTTGCCGGACGGATGGGCCGGATCACGGGCGACGCTCGCGCTCGGCGCCAACGGCGGAGAGAGGTCCGCGAGCGGCTTTGCGCTTGACGACGTCGCGGTGTTGTGCATTGACGAGACCGGGACGAACACTGCGGACGCCGTCCGATTCCTCTTCGCCGAGACCGACCTCGCGCCCACGCCCGGCGACAACTCCGAGCGCACGGCGGCGGACAGCTCCGGCCACGGCTACCAGCTCGTCGCGCACGGCTTCACGGTGTGCGGGCGCGGCAGTCCCCGCGATTTCGACGGCACTCTCCGCGCCGATTCGGGTGTTGAGCCGGCGATCTACTACCAGAACGACCGGGAGGCGGTCGGCTGGAACCCGAACGAGGAGCACGCCTTCCTGAAGCTCGACGGCGACTATGTCGTCTGGGCGATGCGCAACGATCTCAACACAGCCGACACCTCGGAGCCGGTCGTCCTCGCGCAGTATTCGAAGAACGGGAAGGGTGCGATGCAGGCGTACCGCGTCGTCACGACGTCGCCCGCCTACCCGTCCTTCACCAACACCGTCGTCGCCGGTAGCCGCATGATCATCCCCGGCCCTGTCGGCAAGATTGACGGATCCGAGTCGAAATACAACGCCTATTCGTCGCTTTATTCGTTCAATGACGCGAACGTCGTCTATATGGACCGCAAGGGCGCGGCGTGGGCGCGGCGCGACGGCGCGGCGATGGCGCTCTACTCCTACCCGATGCAGGAGGGCTTCTACTGTCCGTCGCTCGGCGACAACCAGCTCGCCGTCGGCGAAGATTACGTCGGCTGGATGAACTGCGTCAAGATCAAGAACCCCTCGGCGGCGAATCTCCAGAACGTCGAAACGGCGATCCCGTGGAACTGGATCTCCGTCTGGCCGGCGACGAACGGCGTGCCGACGATGAAGGTGGCGCAGGTGCTCACGAAGGCGACGCTGGGGCTTCCCGAAGTCTGGAACGCCGCGTCGATGGCGATTGCGTATCCGAACCCCAAGGCGTCCGCCGATACGACCGCCGCGACCGTGGTCGATATCATCGACCCGACCGTGGCGCAGTGCGCCGCGCTTCCGATCGAAGGCAATTTCACCGCCGAATACGGCTTCACGCTCGGCGCTTCCGGCACGTGCTTCCTCCGAAAGGGCAAGTACTACTTCACGCGTCTGCCGCCGTCGATCTCCGACCGCTTCTACATCGACACGAACGCGGACGTTTCGAAGCGGATGAACCTCGTGGGCCAGCTCGTCGAGAAGGAGTCCGGCGGCTCGTACCTCGAGCTCAACGTTCTCACTGACGCGGAGCGCAAGGAGCTGAAGGATATCTGCCCCGATGAGGCCCCGAAGAAGGCCCTGTGGGACGCCGCCGTAGCCGCGCTCGCGAAATCGGTTGTCGTCCCGTCCGAGCGCAACTCGACACTTCCATACACGAGCAAGTGCCAGAGCTACTTCAACTACATCTTCCCCTCAAAGAAGGCCAAGGAAATGTGGGAAGATTACATCAAGACGAACGCCGTCCCGGTGATGACTGCGGACGGAACACACTTCGCCGTCACGAGCACGAACGGGCCGGCCTACAAGGAAGGGGTGACCCCGGTCGCGGAAATAGGGCAGGTGACCGAGAAGTGGAAGCGCCATCACGCTCTTCGCTCCGCCAGCAAGGACGCGGCCAAGCGCTACTATGACATGTCCGGCCTCCCCGCCCTCATCGGCGACTGGACGAACCTGGTGAACAAGGCCACCACCTGGGACGACATCTACTACGTGAACGGCTACTTCGAGTGGGAGGCGACTGACGCCATGCCTTCGACCACCTACAAGGCGCAGGACCACTACGCGCTCGTCGCCAACGGCTTCGGCGCCGGCTGGGTCACGCTCATCGAGAACGACAACCCCGACGAGTCGGTCGTGAACCCAGGGCTTCCCGTCTCGATGCACGTCATCCGCGTCGAGCCTGAGCTCTACCTTGACGGCATCGCCGTCCTGACCGATCCACTCAACAAGCTCTCCGAGAAGCTGACGCTTCTCTACCGCACGCCGCTTGGGGCTGCCGCGAACGACTACGAGTTCGAGTGGAAGTACGCGACGCCCAACGCCGACGGGACGCTAGCGACCGACAAGGAGTCCGCCGCGTGGACGGACAAGACGGCCCCCGCCGCCCAGCCCGGCCTCACGTCGCTGCAGCTCGGCAAGAAATCTACCGTGCAGGACTTCGTGAACACCTACTACTCGCTCCGCTACCGCGCGAAGGAGGGGACGCTTGCCGCCGCGACCGTCGGCACCGGCTGGTCCGCCTGGACGGACGAGCAGCTCGCCGAAGGCTGGGTGCAGCGCGTCCTCAATTCCGTGACGCCGTTCGCGCAGCGCGTGGAGGACTTCTACGACAACCCGAGCGACATCGCCTTCACGATGCTCGAGCAGATCGGCCGTCCCTACCAAGGGGACGTCGCGCTCAACAACGACAACCTCACCGAGGTCGGCCTCCTTGAGCTCTACCAGACGATCTTCAACAAGGCGGAGTCCATCCTCATCGCGGCGGGCGGCGAGAATGTCGACCTCTCGAAGCAGCTCATCCTCGCAACGACCCGCATGGGCGAGTTCTACTCGCTCCTTGGCGCGGAGGCATATTCGGACGCGAAGAACCCGCTGATCGGATCGTCGACCGACGAACCGACGGCATCCGGCGTCTTCTGCTTCGCGAACCAGGTGCCGACGCTCCTCGACGAGGAGCTGGCGCTCCTCCGTGGCCGCACATCGGCGACGCAGTTCCCGAAGCTCACGGCCGCCCCCTACTTCAACCGCCTCCTGTGGAACTTCACCAAGGGCATCACCGAGGGCGAAGCCGCATACGTCAACAACTACGGCATCCGCGCGCGGGACGGCGTGATGGACGTCAACTGCGCCGCCGCGCAGTATCCGCAGGGCCACGGCGATGCCTGGGGTCACTACCTCTCGGCGCTGACGGGCTACTATCGGCTTCTTAGGAACCCCTACATCGATTGGACGGCCTCCATGACCGAAATGCTCATGGATCAGACCGCGATCAACGTCGATTACCAGGACGAGGCGAAGTTCGCCGACGCCGCCGTGAAGCTCGCGCAGGTCGGGCTTGACGCGATGTCGCTCACCGCCCGCAAGGCGTACAAGGAGAACGCCGGCGACCTCCGGAGCGGCTACCTCGACGCGGTTGCCGAGCAGGCGTTCGGCTACGGCGAATGGGCCACGCGCACCGGCATGGGCGCGGCCTACAACTGGATGGTCGCCAACGCCATCACGCCGACCACAAACGAGGCCGCGCAGACGTTCAGCGATCTGGGATTGAAGCGCATCGACCGAGAGCAGAACGGCGCCCAGATGAAGGCGCTCTGTCGTACGGTGGAGAATCTGGAGATGACGCTCGGCGGCTTCGAGGGCGGACTGAACCCGCTTGGACTTTCCGAGAATGCGATTCCGTTCGACATCGACCCCGACGCGCTCGCCGAGAAGAGCTCGCACTTCGAGCAGATTCTCGAACGCACCGAGAAGGCGCTCGCGAACTGCAAGACCGTCCTTGACTGGGCGAACATCTACGGCAGCCGCCTCGCGCAGACCCAGAAGAGCGAGACTGATACCACCGACGACATCGCCAAGCAGGAACTCGCCTACCAGAACCAGCTTATCGCCATCTACGGCACGCCGTTCGCGGGCGACATCGGGCCGGGCGGCACCTATCCGCAGGGCTACGAGGGCCCGGACATCTACAACTACAACTACATGGATCTTTCCGTCTTCGGGATCGAAGCCGGTCTCACGACTGTGTTCACCAACTCGTTCCAGATGTACGAAGCGGGGCTTTCCGGATACTGGAACATGAAGGCGCAGATGGGCTACGAGACGAACATTGACGTGAAGGTAACCCTCAACTACATCGTCAGCGACGGCGGCATCCGCATGAAGCCCGCGACCGTGGGCGGCGTCCGCGCCACGGAAGGCTCCATTCAGAGCGCCTACCGCGACTACATCAGTGCCTACCAGAAGCTCCAGACCGCAATGGCCACGTATCAGGTGAAGCTCGCGATTCTGAATATTGCCTGGGGAGCCGTCAAGGAGACGAAAGGCCGCGTATCCGCCACGCTGACAACCACGATGGCATCCTTGATATTCGGCGTGGCGTATTACATAGATGCCGAACATTGGGTTGACCTCCTGCAGACGGAGTACGACTTTTCCACGAAGGCCAACGATAGGGCAAGGTTCGCGGTCGCGAGTTGCATGGGTGCTGGAACCACTGTGGTGAACGACCCCAGTTCGCTTGCCAATGCGGCCAAACTCCCCACGGATCTGACCGATATGTACACGGCCTACGTGACGCTGCTCCAGGCCAAGAACTTCGCCTACGCGAAAAAAGGCTATCAGCAGCTTATCGACTGCGTCGGTACGATTCTCGACAAGGCATGGACGCTTGCGGACACCTTCCGAGAGCTCGGGACGAAAATGGAAACCGCCGCCAGCGAAGTCAATGATGCGGCGTCGGCCATCCAGCAGGCGCTCGCGCAGCTCACCACCGCCGAGGCGGCCTACCGCGCCGAGATCTACAAGGGCCAGATGCTTCTGGAGGAGCGCGAACTGTGGCGCAAGCAGGTCTCCAACCGCGCCACGCAGCAGCGCTACCTGGACATGTTCAACCGCGTCCAGCGCAACAACGCGCTCGTTAAGTACTCGACGGCGTTCGACACCGCCCAGCGCTACGTCTTCGAGCTCGCGAAGGTGTACGACTACGAGACGGGCCTCCTCTCCTCCGACGCGCAAAGCGGCAAGCAGTTCCTCGCGGACATCGTCGCCACGCGCTCGCTTGGAAGCGCCGGGCTCGCCACCTCGTCCGGCACCACCGACGGCGGCCTCTGGGACGTCGTCACGCGCATGAAGGCCAACTGGGACGTCCTCAAGGGCCGCCTCGGCGTCAACAACCCGGACAAGCCGGCGAAGTGGTTCTCGCTCCGGTACGAACTCTTCCGCATCAAGCCGGACGCCTCCGGAGACGAGGCGTGGCGCCGCGAACTGCGCAAGTACTGGGTGGACGACATCCTTGCGAATGCCGACTTCGCGCGCCACTGCCAGCCACAGCAGAGCGAGAACCCGACCGCGATGAAGGAGCCGGGCCTCATCATCCCGTTCTCGACCTCGATCAACAACGCGGAGAACTTCTTCGGCAAGACCCTGCAGGGCGGCGAATCGCAGTTCTCGAGCGCCGACTACGCCACCAAGATCGCCGCCGTCGGCGTCGATTTCGCCGGCTACGATAGGCTGACGACCCAGACGACGACCGGCCTCGCGACCGAGCCGAACATCTACTTCGTCCCAGTCGGCACCGACTACATGCGCGCGCCGGCGGGCACGACGCGGAAGGTGCTCGGATGGAACGTCGTGGACCAGGTGATGCCGCTTCCGTACACCGTCGGCTCAATGCAGCTTGACGACGAAGCGTGGATCTCGACGATGAGCGGCCTCGACGGCACCAGCGACTCCGCCGCGACCATCCGTCGCCATTCGACCCTGCGCGCCGGCGGCGACTTCACGTCGACCCGCCTCGTCGGCCGTTCGGTGTGGAACGACAAGTGGCTCATAGTCATCCCCGCATCCTCCCTAAACGCCGACCGCACCCGCGCCCTCGAGACCTTCATCAGCGGCGTCGGCGACATCAAGATCGGCCTAAAGGCCTACTCGCGGCAGGGGAACTGAGGAATGTTTCCAATGTTGCCAGTGTTGCCAGTTGCCAATGACCAATTGGGATTGGGAATTGGAATTGGCAACATTTCCACATTGGCAACATTCATCAACCTAAAGACTTAAGGAGCAGGAAAACAAATGGCACTGGAAATCGTTGGATACAACGCAACGTTTAACGAGTTCGTGAAGTTCGCGGAGGCGCAGCATACGGCAGGCAAGGACAAAGCCGTCGCTCGCTTCGAAAAACCCGATGCGGACGGATTGGGCGGAATCGTCAACCGCACCATCAAGCCCGGATCCGGCGACTGGGTTGGCATCGGTGTGGGGCGCCTCGCCAGCCTGAAGAGGGCCAACAACATCACCCGCGAGGCGTTCATGAATGCGGTCGGCAACATGTTCGGCGGGGTGGACCACATCCCCGACAACGTGAAGGATGCCATGAAGATGCAGGACTACGGGAAGGGGAAGCCCCTCACCGCCCGGCGCATCCTCGCCGTAAAGGCCGCGATCGACGCCGTCAAGCTCGCGACCTTCCAGTCGGCGGATACGGAGCGGATTGCGCTCACCATGGGCTTCGTGAAGTCCGAGTTCCCGAAGCTCGCGCGCACCGCGCACTTCTATGCCCAGGTGACCGGCCTGTCAGAGCTGGAAGCGCTGACGGCCGTCGCAGAGCCGAACTCCAAGCCCAACCGCCTCATGCAATACGGCGGGCGCTTCCTTGACAATGCGGAGAACTTTGCGAACGGCCTCCGCCTCATGGACTCCTTCAAGGACTGGTTCACGGCGGTGCGCGCAACGAAGAATGCGGACGGCAATTCGTTCGCCAATGCGCAATCGTTCACCGACCTCAACATCTACAGCCACATGGCACGCCACGACTCCACAGCCGGCTTCGAGTGCTTTGTGTTCGAGGAACTGGCGGTCAACGGCGCGCACGACCTCTCCGGGACCGACCCCGAGAAGCTCTTCGGGATGAAGGACAACGCGGCGATGCGCTTCTTCGGCACCAACCGCCAGGCCCACTTCACGGGCGTTATGGCGTCCGTGCCGCCGGAGAAGCGCGGCGCGATCTTCGCCGTCTTCGACAAGCTCTCGAAGCCGCTGCCGGAGACGAAGGAGGACGCGAAGGCGTTCTACGACATGCCCCTCGTCGAACGCGGCGTCAGGGATTCCAGCCTCGTCATCGGCCGCATCCTGCGCCACCTGCCCGAAATCGAATCGCTCATGGCGAAAGGAAAGCTCACCGAGGCGAACATCGTCAAGACCCTTTGCCCCGACATGCCCTCGAGCGACTGGACGATCAACGGACTCAACGAGTTCACGCACAACGTCGACGATGTCGCCAAGACGAAAATGCGCGCTCTCGGCCTGGACGAACAAAAGGTCGAAGACCTCGGCCAGAATATCCGGCTCGTGATGGAAGAGACGTGCTGCACGGTCGACGAGGCCGTGAAAGCCGTCATGACCGGCAAGCGCGTCGCCCCGCCGAAATACATGACCAACGCGACGTATGACATTTACAAGTTGGACGGCACCACGAAGGCCGCGCGCGCCCAGCTCGACGGCGACGGGGCGGGCGACCTCTTTCGCGCCTACGACTACGGCGCGGCGGACGACCCCCAGAACAAGGACAAATTCTTCATCAAGGACAAGGATTCTCTCGCCTTTGGCTTCACCTTCCCCGACGGCACCTCGCTCAAGGCCAACGCGGGCGTCCACAAGGGCAACATCCCTCAGATCCTCGACAAGCTCGAATCGCTCGCGGGCAGGGTGCACCCTCGCCAGCAGACGGCGCTCCTGTTCGCCGTCTCGCAAGCGGGCATCTGCGCGCTCAAGGGCGGTCTTGAGACATACGGCATCGCCTCTTCCGAACACGCCGCCGTCGATTTCACGCTCTCCAGGAACGACAAGACGGGAGACATCACGATTCGCTACACCAGCCCCAAGGAGCTGCCGTTCTCCTTCGAGTGGACCGCCACGATCAATGTCGACGGCTCCGTTAGCACCACCCCGCTGTATTTCATGTCAGAGGAGTCCCGCCGCTTTGAAGGGACCGTCGTCAAGGATAAGGCGCTAGCCATCGGCTACAACAAGGCCGAACTTCCGATGCTCGCGAAGGCGTTCGCGCTCATTCATCAGGACCGTGACCGGCTGCAGCGACGAGGAGGCGCTCAAGAAAACGCTCGATCCGCAAAGCCGCGAGCGTCGGCTCTTCGACTATGGCGGACGCTTCGCCCAGAATGCCGAAAACTTCGCCGACGGACTGAAGCTCATGGATACGTTCGCCGCGTGGCATGACAACCTCACCGAAGGGTACAACGCCATCAGGCAGAGTGGCACGAGCTTGGATGGATACGACTACACCATCGCCGACACGCCGTCTAAGCTCAATGTCGATTCTAACGCAATAAACGGCAGGGACGCACTGGAGAAGTTCGTCTTCGAGTCGATTGCCGCCAATCCCTCGGCGAATCTCAAGGAGACGGACGGCGAGAAGATATTCGGCTTCGCGAACAACGGCGCGAGCCGCTTCGTCGGCCAGGGCTTCACCGGTTCGTGCTGCAACACGGTGGCCAACATCCCGCCCGCGAAGCGCGAATGCGTCTTCAAGGTGTTCGACCTCTTCTGCCCAATGTGCAGGACCGCCGAAGACAAGTCGATTCCGGTCAAGAACCGCCAGCTGATTCCGAGCGACAGGACGCGTCTTCTCGGTCGTATCCTGCGCCACCTCGACGATGTCATCGCGCTTGACGCGGAAGGCCAGCTCACCGCAGAGAACTTCATCAGGGTGTGTCTCCCCGACATGGTCAAGGCGGGTGCGGCCGGAGACTGGGACTTCAAGGCACTCGGCGCATTCTTCAACAGCATGGATGACGAACTGTCCGAAAACCACTCCAAGATCGCAAACGTTGCCACGCTCGTTTTCGAGACGACGGGCGGCACGGTCGACGAAGTCGTGGATTTCCTCGAGAACGGCAATCCCCTCCCGCCCGCGCAGTACGCCTCGCAGGGCCAGATGCCGATCAATGAGCTCGAGACGGTCGAGGGTGGTTTCAAGATGATCAAGGCAGACCTGGACCGTCCGGGCGGCTACAACTACAATGGCTCGCAGAAACCTCTCCTGAAGGGCGGCCCCGACGCAGGATTCGGCTTTACCTTCCCGGGCGAGGCCCGCTTCGTCACGAACCACACGCAAACAGGCAAGGACAACATCTCCAAGGTGCGGGACAAGGTCGTGGAGATGTGCGGACGCATCCATCCGAAGCAGGCCAGCAACGTGATGCTCATGCTCAGCCAGTCCGGCCTCGGCCCGCTCAACCGCGGGCTCATGCAGTACAACATCTTCTCTTCCGAGCACAGCGCCGTGGACTACACCCTCTCGAAGGACGACGAGACGGGTGACATCACGATTCGCTACACCAGCCCCAAGGAGCTGCCGATTGCCTTCGAGTGGACCGCCACGGTCAAGACCGACGGCGCCATGAGCACCACGCCGATCGTCGTGCACGAATGAGCACTTGAACCAGCCAACGCAACTTTCGACAACTTGGCAACATGAGGAAAAAACTATGGAACTGAAGGAACTGATGTCCGCCTTTGCGGAAACACTGGGGATTGAGGGAATCGAGGTCAAAGACGGCATCTGCTCCATGACGATCGACGACATCCCGATGGAATTCACGGAGTCGCCGGGCGGAGAGGCCGTGATTGGCGTCGCCGTCATCGGCGAACCGCCGCCAGAGAAGCGCGAGGCCTTCTACGAGATGCTTCTGCAGGCGAATACGCAGTTGTACGGGACGCAGGGCATCGCCCTGGGGAAATCGCCGGACACCGGCGAGATCATCCTGATTGGCGGTCTCCCGTTCAAGGGGCTGGAGTTGCAGGAATTCTGCAAGGATCTGGACGAGTTCGTCAGCAAGGCCGAGGAATGGCGCGAGACGGTGGAGAATTTCCGCCCCGCCGCTGAAGAAGCCGCCGTCCGTGGCGAGGAAGCGGCCCAGTTTATGAAGTTCGGCGGGAACGGCCCCGGCTTCATCAGCGTCTAAGTTGAGAAGTTGAAAAGTTGAAAGGTTGAAAAGCTGAAGATTTTTAACACAAAGTGCACAAAGGGCATAAAGATAAGTGTGGAATCCGGTGTAATCACCCCGGCCGAAAGAAAGGCGCTCGGATGGTGACATTGTGTAACCTTTCGACGCGCCGCGTGTAAAGAGTTTAGACAACCAAATAGGAGAAAAACGATGAGTGGACCAACAATCGGCAACTGGAACAAGTTCGACGCGAACGTGTTCAAAAGCATTTCGGGCGTTCCCGACGAGAACACGCAACGGCTCTAGGGCCGACCCGACCTGACGACAAACCCCGTGCTTTGTCGCTCGGCAACCTTTCAACCTTTCAACCTTTCAACTTTTCAAGGAGTCAAACAAAGTTATGGCAATCAATCTCGCGAACCTCAACATCTCGCTCGACCAGTTCCAGAAGATGGCGACTGGCGACTACAACGCCGGCGAAGTGGCGCTCAAGAGCGAATCCAAGCTCACCAAGATCAACAACCACGTCCACCGCCTGAGCGCGAACACGAAGTCGATTTCCCATGAGGAAGTCCTGGCGATCAAGAACGCCTTCATGAAGGCGCTTTCCGCGAACGGCGTGGACATGGTCGAAATCAACAAAATCCGCAAGGAACTGGGGCTGGCGCCCGACGAGACGGCGCCGAAGGCGCTGGCCGGGCGTTCGCTCAAGCCGCTGTCGCGCCAGCAGATCCGCGACATCATCGACCGCAACGCCGCCGCCATCAACGCCACGCGCGCCGAGCGCGGGCAGAAGGCGTTCAAGACGTCGGCGCAGCTCTACGGGACCAACCAGACAACGCTGCACAACCTTGAGCAATACCGCCGCGCGGCGAGCGACTCCGTCCGCCGCACCATGACGGAGTCGGAGGAAATCGCGAATTTCCAGAAAATCATCGAGGGCGATGCGTCGGAGGTCGCCGACGAGGACCGCAGCGAGATGCTGAAAACGATCCTCGCGCAGCGCGACGCGATCGTCGCGAAGGCGAAGGGCAACCCCAAGGCCGAGGGGAATTGCGTCCTGGAATACACGACCGAAAACGGGCAGAAGATCCTGTTCGCGAGCTCCAAGAGCGAGCGCGAGACCATCCGGATGCTCGACGAGGCGTATCTCCTCCTGGCCGGCGGCACGAATCTCAAAAAGCGCAACGCCGCGATTGCGTTCTGCCTGACCACCTCGGTCGGGAAACCGATTCCGTTCGAGATCAAAGAGATGGCCGATTCCGTCCGGGCGGAGGCGACGGCGGTTTTCGGCAAGGGGGCGGTGGCGCAGGCGGACAAGCCCGTCTCCCGCCTGGTGAAAGACTCCACTTTGCGCGAGGATGTGGAGAAGATGACGGAGGAAGGAAAGGCCGTGACGGCCGACAACCTCCGCGAGGTCTACCGCGCGAACTGCTTCAGGCAAAGCGCGTTGAACCTGGTCGAGACGACCGTCGAAGGATTGCTGCGCGAAATGGGCCGGAAGACCTACGGCTGCGCAAGCATAAGGTCGGACTTGGAAAAAATCATGCCGGAGACGTTCCGCGCCCTCGCGGAGGCGAAGACGGCGGACGAGGCCAAGGCGATCCTCGACGGCGCGATGGGCACGATCCGCGAGACGACCGCCAAGGCGGCGGCGGCGATCGATGCCAAAGCAAAGCTCAAAGACTTCATGAACGAGGCGTTCGCCAAGGAAATCGGGGTGAAGTGGAATCCGGCGAACGGGGAACTCGCTTCCTTCGAGTACCTGGCAACCACGCAGGGCGATGCGCTCAAGACCGACATCCTCATGGGAAAGGTCAAGGCCGGCACGCCCGAAGAAATCACGGCGGAGTTCAAGAAGCTGGCGCAGAAGACGGCGCATGCGCACGCGGAATTCCTGCGCGGCGCCGACGCCCTCGGGCTTTCCGGCGACGCCCTCGACCGCGTGAAGCAGCATTTGCTGGGCATCAACAGCTTCAAACGCCTCGACCTGGCCAAGGTCAAGGCGCTTGCCGGGGAAATCGACGTCAAGCCGCTGGCGGACGCCTTCGCCGCCAAGGCGCCGATGGCGAAGATTTTCGAGGAAATCGGCAAATTGAACGCAAGCGCGGAGTCGAAGATCCCCGCACTCTACGCGGGTGCCCGCGAAATCGGCGCGGACGAAACGATCAAGGGCGTGCCGCTGCTGCTTTTCATGGCGATGGACAAGGCTCCGAATCTCGCGGTGGATCTGGAGAAGTTCCTTGCGGGCGGCGACGTCCGGAACGCGATCGGCCACGCGAACGGAGGGGAGCTCCCGGACGGCGTGACCCAGGTGGACACGTACATGGGCCGGACGCCACTCACCCCCGCCCAGCTCGCCGTCACCCTCGGCAAGCCGGACATGCAGCCGCTCTTCGCGCAGGCGCTCATGAAGGCGGCGGACGAAGCCGGCCTCGCGCAGCTGCCGCCGGAGAAGAAGCTCGCCGCCTTCGGCGCCGGCACGGCCGCCGGACGCATCCTGCGGGAAGCCCTCGCCGCGATGCCGAAGGACATGTCGCCCACGCCGAATTTCCTCTACGGCATCGCGCGCGGCGCGGCCAGGGGAATCGACGCCGCAGGGCTTCGGTCCATCAACGAGACGGCGAAGCGCTTCGCGCAGGATGCGGCCATGCAGGGGAAGGTCCTCGCGGCCGGCTACCACAAGAGCGAGCTCCCGATGCTCGCGGACGCTTTCGCGTTCATCAAGTCCGCGACCGGCTGCAGCGACGCGGACGCGCTCAAGAAGACGCTGGACCCGGCAAGCTCCGAGCGCCGCCTTTTCCAATACGGCGGGCGCTTCACCGCTTCAGCGGACAATTTCAAGGCGGGCCTGAAACTCATGGATTCCTTCAAGACGTGGTTCGAGAACACCGCCGCCAACGTCAAGTCCAAGAATTGCAACACGCTCACCGAAAAGAACGCCGGCGGCACGTTCCTCACGAAAGAGGGTCTCATGGGCTTCGAGAAGTTCGTCTTCGAGGACATTGCGATCGACCCCGCGTTCGACCTCGCCGCGCCCGACCCGGAGAAGGCGTTCGGCATCGAAAACAACAAGGCGATGAACTTCTTCGCCCGCGGCAACGGCTCCGGCTGCACGGGCACGGTCGCGCAGCTCTCCCCCGAAAAGCGCCAGGTCGTCTATGCCGTGTTCGCCGCGCTCGAACCGCCATCCCCCCAGCCGAAAGGCGCCACGAACGTCGCCGCCAACTCCCACACGCTCTCGAGAATCCTGCGGCATTTCGACGAGATCGTGGAACTCAAGAACGCCGGCAAGCTCGACCGCACGCACATCAACGCCGTGCTCGTGCCGGACCTCGAAATTCCGCCGGACGCCTCCTCGCACGACGTCAACGACGTCTTCATGAACAAACTCTACAAGAAGTACAGCACGAACCAGGGCAAGCTCATGGAGGTCTCGAACTACATCGAGCGGAGCGGTTGCACCCTCGCGGAGGCGCTGGCCGCCGCCGAGGGCAAAGGCCCCAAACCCAAGACGCTGCCCGACTACTCGCCCACCACGATGAAGATCGAGGAAATCGACGGCTCGACCAAGGGCGGACGCCGCCGCATTCTGGGCGACTTCGTGCGTCCGGAAAACCCGAAATACCTCGACGGGACGCGCATCCTCGGCGAAGAACAGAACCACTTCACCGTCAAAATCGGACAGGAGACGTTCACCGCCGACGGGAAAAACGGCGGCGCGGGCAACGCCGTCATCGCCGGCAGGATCGAGACCCTCTGCGGCAAGGTCCACGTGAGCCAGGCGTCCAGCGTGATGCGCGCGCTTTCGCAGGCCGCGCACCAGCCGCTCCTGCCGCTGTTGCCGGAGCAGGGCATCCAGGGCGGCATCGGCAACGAGCACATCCCGCTCACCTACACCCTCTCGCGCAACGACGAAACCGGCGCCATCACCATCCGTTACTCCGAACCCGAGGGCATGCCCGTCAAGTTCCACTGGGAGACCACCGTCGCCCTCGACGGCTCTTCCACGTCCACCCCCATCCAGTTCACCGAAACCCTCGAGGAGTCCGGCAACAAGGCGCTCGCCAAGACGGCCGGCGGCACCAGTCCCGCCGCCAAGACGATGCAGAACTTCATCCTCGACGCCTCGGGAGCCCAGGAAAACGCCCCCGTCATGGAGAAACTCGGTCGCTTCAACGCCAAACTGCAGGAAGAGACCCGCAAGGACCTCGTCAACACCTTCGCGTTCCTCGTCAACAAGCACCTAGTCAAGAAAGACGGAGGCGGCAACCGCACCGAGGACTTCGACTGCGTGCACTACCAGTTCAACCGCGACGTGGTGGCCGGCGGAATGACCGTCAACCTGCCGGGCGGCGGCACCCTCACGACCAAGAACTACGCCGCCGCGCGCGACCAGCTCGTCCAATTCATCACGGGCGACGACAAGGCCACCTACAAGGCCGCCTCGGCCAACGTGAAGAAGCAGACGGGCCTTCTGATGTCGATCGTCACGCAATACGCTCCGAGCATGGTCAAGAACGGGTTCATTTCCACCCTGCAAAAGGCCGGGCATGAATACAATCTCACGGGCGGACGCAAGGAAGCCCCAAACCCCTTCCAAAAACCCCTGACCTGGACGCTCGGCAAGGCGGAGGACGGCTCGATCAAGGCTTCGGTGACCATCACCGAAGGCATCGGCTTCCTCTTCACCGCCCAGGGCCAAACGAAACTGGACGACACCGCCAGCTACGAAGAAACCACCCTCGACATCACCATCCCCGCCGGCAACCTCTCCACCCTCGCCGACCAGGACTGGTCGACGTTCGACGAGGGGGCGGTCAACGCCGCCGGCAACAACACCGACGCGCAGCTGTCGGCCATCCCGGAGCAATTCCGCCTCGAAGCGACCGTCAACGCCTCCTACAACCTTCACTTCGACGCCCCGGCCGCCTAGCCAACCCTTCAACCCTTCAACTTTTCAACCTTTCAACCTTTCAACAGGAGACATCCATGCCACTCGGAATCAACGGATACAACGACACGTTCAAGGCCTTCACCGACTTCGCGACGCAGGCGAAGGGGGGCTCGACCATCGCGCAGGTCGGCGGCGAGAAGAACACCGTCGTCGGCGCCGGCCCGCTCGCGGGCCGGACGATCGTCGCGAAGACCGGATTCGACTTCATCGGCAACGTCGGCCGCCGCCAGGCATCGCGCGACGTGAACAACGAAGTGCGCGAGCTCTTCAAGCAGGCGATCGCCGACCTGTTCCACGGCGAGTCGAACATCCCGATGAGCGTCCTCGACGCGATGAAGCTCGCCGACTTCGGCAAGGGCAAGCCGCTCACCGCGCGGCGCATCCTCGCCGTCAAGGCCGCGATCGACCAGGCCGCGGCCGCGGCGGACCAAGGCGCGGACGCGGCGGGCGGGATCGACGCGAAAATCGAGTCCGCCGTCGAGACATGCATGAAGAAATTCGGCAAGAAACCGAATGCCAAGGCCGAGCCGCTTGTCCGGATCGCGCTCGAGGCCTGCAACGGCGATGCCGACGTTATGGACATCGTGACGAAGAACATCACCAAGAAAATCCTGTACACCGGAACCTCGGACTTGCGCACGGAGGCGGACATCCGGCAGAAGGTTGGAGACATCGCTGCCAGCCTGGAGGAGCTGAAAGCGGCCTCGAACGGCAATCCGGCGGTCGTGGCGGCGGGCAAGGCGTTTCTGATGGAACATGGCGGCAATACCCTCCCCAGAGGATTGTTCACGAAGATGGCCGAGGCGGCCGCCAAGATTCCCCTCGACCAGATCCGCGACCTCTCCGCTTCCTCGCCGGCCCGGAGCATCCACAAGGCCGTCGCGGATCTCAACAGGGCGCTCGACGACGCGATGGTGTCCTCCGGCGTGGCGAACCATTTGGAAGCCCCCGAGGAGAGAACCAACGCCCGCCTCTTCCTGACAAGCGTGGCGATGTCCCAGTGCAACCAGGTCGCGCTGCGGAACATCCACGACGCGCTCAACTCCAATTCGTCCAAGCAGCTGCTCGCCTTCTACCGCGAGTGTAGGACGGAGGACTTCCAGCAGCTCGACGGACAGTCGGAGGACATCCGGAAGGGCGCCGAGTCCGTGGCCGACGAGTGCGAGCTCTGCCTGCGGGGGCTGGACGCCGCAGTCAATGAGAACATCAATCGGATGAATCCCTCCCAGCCGAAGATGAAGCCCATCCCCTTCATCGACGATAATCTCAACATGAGGGCCGTCGGCGGCGATAAAAT
This sequence comes from Kiritimatiellia bacterium, assembly GCA_017514235.1. Taxonomy (GTDB): domain Bacteria; phylum Verrucomicrobiota; class Kiritimatiellia; order RFP12; family UBA1067; genus UBA1067. The sequence continues at coordinate 22,259 of JAFWKK010000037.1, forward strand.
GGTTTCCGACATCGTTTCCGCGGCCGAGGCCTACAACGCCAAGAGGACGGACGACTACATCAACGCGACCGTGACGGGAAGCGGACAGGGCGCGGAAGTCATGAAGAACCTTCTCCGGGCCAAGCTCGGCAACGCCAGCAAGCCGGAGGAAAAGCTCGGCAAAAGCCTGAGCGCCAACGCGAAAGCCATGATGAACTGGAATATCTGCGGCGAAATGAAGAAGATCGTCACCGGCAAGGAATGCCAGTTCAAGGCGGACATCTATCGCGGCACCAACGTCACCCTGACAAACGGCAAGAACAGCTTCAAGCTCACTATGAAGTTCGAGACGGCCCGCGACGAACTGGCGCAGTTCGTCACGGGCGACGCCAACGCGACCTACGAGGGCCTCACCAAGGCCGAGGACAAGAACAAAGTCCATCTGCTGATGGCCTTGGTCTCCCAGGAGACGGAAAAGGCCGCGCAGATGGGCTCGGAAATCGCCATTGAACCACGCGAAAGCGATCAGGCGTTCGGGGAGTGGTTCAAACACGATGGGCAAAGCAGGAGCTACACGGTCAAAATGCGCCATGACGGGGGAATCGCACTCCATTACGTCATGGACAATGAGATCACGGACATCAAGGACAATACCACGAACGACGGCTTGAATGACGAAATCAGCGTTGGCGAAGGCAGCAGGTGGAAGTGCACGCTGGACTACACCTTGAAGGGCGACGAATTCAACCGCCTCGCGAAACTGGACTTCAGTAAATTCGACGACAGCGAGGGAGTGGCATTCTTCGAAGAAAAGGAGGACATGCCCGACGGCACCCGGCAATCCCATGCGAACAAGCTGGAGGGGACAGTGAACAAATTCGCGCAGGAGTTCAAGGTCAAGGCCGAAGAATGCATGATGGACTTCACGATGAACCTGAAGCCGACCCTCGAGGATGAGATCGCCGCGCAGCGCGACGCCGGCCCCATCGTCGCCTAGCGGCAGCGCCCCGGCCCCTTTCAACTTTTCAACTTTTCAACTTCTAAACCGGAGAACTCCCCATGCCAAGCAACGTCAACATCCAGCTCGCAGAGTTCCAGCAGTTCGTGCAATTCGCCGAGACCGCGATCGCGTCAGGCAAGCGGAAGGCGATCGCCCGCGTCGAAACGTCCGAAGTCGGCGGGATCGCCAACCGCACCATCAAGTCCGGGTCCGGCGACTGGGTCGGCATCGGGGTGGGGCGTCTCGCCAGCCTGAAAAAGGCCAACAACACCACCCGCGCTACCTTCCTGAAGGCGGTCTCCGACATGTTCGGCGGGCAAGACCACATCCCCGAAAGCGTGCAGGCCGCCATGAAGATGGAGGACTACGGGAAGGGCAAGCCCCTCACCGCGCGGCGAATCATGGCGGTCAAGGAGGCGATCGTCCAGATGCTGGCGGAGGAAAACAAGGCGGTCAAGGAGGCCAACGAGAAGCTGCACACGGGAATGCAGAGCTGCGACCCAATCTCCCAGTCCGGAATGCCGACCGAGTTCGCCAATGAATTGCGGAACATATTGACCGAAGCCCAGAGGCGCTACATAGGAGAGCCGTCTGGCGAACCGACGCCGATCGATTTCGTCAGAGGCGGGGCACAGAAACTGATTAGCAAAATGGTCAAAACCGCCAATGCGGAAGGCCACCGCATAACCGTGAAGGAATTTTCGGACGCCATGAAGCCGTTTTACGAGCGCCACGTCGCGGCGGCGTCCATCCAGGGTCTGCTGGACAAGTTGACCACTGAGATGAGCCAGACTAAATGCAATCCTCATATAATTACAAAACGCCATCCGGAAATCCTCGACGATCTGCTCGCTTGCAAGAGCCCGGACGAAGTCAAGGTCTGCTTTGAAAAACACAAAGAGACGATCAAGGACGTCTTGAAACTTCGCGGGGAACTGCACAAATACGAAAACGAGTTCATATCTATGGTCGAGAAGGCGATCAACGATGGTACGGGGCACGACGACATCCGGTTCAATTTCTCGAACCGATCGACACAGAGGAGCGCTTTTCTGGCCAAGATGCAGAATTTCTCGAGTTCCATCCTCACGAATGAAAACGAGGACGCGAAAAAGCTCGGATGGAGTCTGGAGGCCGCCGTCAAGCATCTGGTGGACGAAGCAGCAAGCGGTTTCATAGCCCGCATCAAGGAGATTGACAAGTTCGTGTCGTCCGGCGAAATCTCCGAGAATCTTGGAAAGACGTGGAGGGACGAACTGGTTTTCTCCGCCAATGCCAAAAGCTTTTCCCCGGAGAAAATCATGGCCATGTCGAAGAAGCTCGATCCGCAGACGCTTATCGACGGCTTCAAGCCCGGGAACGACATAAAGGCCATCCTCAATTCGGTCGGCGATTTCGCGAAGCAGATCGAAACGATCGGCGAAGATGCGTACGGCTTTGACGACTGGCACAACGGAAGCGTCGACGGTAAAAACGAGGTGAGACTTCGCATCATGCAAGTCCTCTTCGAGAAGAATCCGGGGATGAAGGACGCTCTCATGGCTCGTGCCAAGGAGGTCAAGGAGAACATGGACTCGCTGCTTGTCGGGGTGCCGAGCAAAACAGGGAAAACGACGGTCAAGACAAGAAATGAAAACTGGCAGTTGTGCTTTGTTATCTTCGGAGAACCCGTCCAGAAGAAAGAAGCCGTGCAAGCCTGACCCGGCAGACCTGAACCTTGTTCTCTAGAACGCTTAGGGGCAAACATCCATGGAACTGAATGAATTGATGTCCGCATTTGCGGAAAAACTCGGTATCGAGGGGATCGCGGTCGAGAACGGCACCTGCTCCCTAACGATCGACGACATCCCGATGGAATTTACGGAGTCGCCGGACGGTCTTGCCGTGGTGGGCGTCGCCGTCATCGGCGAACCGCCGCCGGAGAAGCGCGAGGCCTTCTACGAGATGCTTCTGGAGGCGAATACGCAGGTGTACGGGACGCTTGGCGTCGCCTTGTCGAAACTGCCGGACACCGGCGAGATCGCCCTGATCGGCGGCCTTCCGTTCAAGGACCTGGAGGTGAAGGAGTTCTGCAAGAGCCTGGACGAGTTCGTCAGCAAGGCCGAGGAATGGCGCGAGACGGTGGAGAACTTCCGTCCCGCCGCTGAAGAAGCCGCCGTCCGCGACGAGGAAGCGGCCCAGTTCTTAAGGTTCGGCGGCAACGGCCCCGGCTTCATGAGCGTCTAAGTAATCTCGCTCATAAAAGTGGATTGCATGGCATAGAGTTCGCTCATAAAAGTGGCTGACAAGGCGAAAAGTTCGCTCATAAAAACAGACTTTAGTTGCTTTCCGGCATCTTTTTATGGTATAATGTGCAAACATGAAGCCTAAAAAGCCGATTTTATATCTGCGCCGTAAGTTTGACGCCTTCCTTAAAGATTGGAAGGCGCGGGAGAATCGCTTGCCGCTTATGATAAAAGGTGCGCGGCAGGTTGGCAAGACGGAGACTGTGCGACACTTTGCGGAGACGGGCTACGAGTCGTACATCGAAATCAACTTTGTCGAGCGACCGGAATTCAAGGAGATTGTTCGAGACGGATTTTCCGTTGACAACGTTGTCAGGAACATTTCCGCCATAGACCCCGGTCTGCATTTCACGCCGGGGAACACTTTGCTGTTCTTCGACGAGCTCCAGGAGTTCCCCGAGATTGCGACGGCGCTCAAGTTCTTTGCGCAGGACGGACGCTTTGACGTGATATGCAGCGGTTCGCTGCTGGGCATACAGGTCAAGCGCGTAAAGAGCTACAGCGTCGGCTATCAGGAAACGGAGACCATGCGTTCGCTGGACTTCGAGGAATTCCTGTGGGGGTGCGGCTACGGCGACGGACAGATTGCCGATCTTCTGGAGCCGGCGTTTGCATGCCGTCCGTTCGGCGCGGCAGTCAAGAACACGATGGACAGGTTGTTCCTTGACTATTGCGTGACCGGTGGAATGCCGGATGTCCTTGAGACATACTTCACGAAAGGCACGTTCGAGGACGTTCCGCAGACGCAGCGACGCATACTCAACGATTACCGTGCGGACATTCGCAAGTATGCCGAGGGGTTGGATCCTGTTCGCATTCAGGCCGTGTTCGATTCCATACCGGCGAATCTTGCCAGGGAGAACCGCAAGTTCCAGTGGGTGACGATTTCGAAGGGCGCGACGCGCAAGGACTTCTGGGGCTGCGTGGAGTGGCTTGAGGATGCCGGCGTAGTCGCAAAGTGCCGGCGCATGGACGTGCCGGAACTGCCGATTGGTGCGCACCTTGACAACGACGCGTTCAAGCTCTATCTGTGCGATTCCGGGCTGCTTTTGTCCATGCTTGAGAAAGAGGTGCAGGAAGACGTGCGGATTCGCCGGAATCTCGGCACTTGGAAGGGAGGCCTTTTCGAGCACATCGTCGGCGAGGCGCTCGTCAAGGCGGGCGTGCCGCTCGCATACTACAAGCGCGAGAACTCGACGCTTGAAATGGATTTCTTCGCGCGGTCTGCAGATTGCCTTGTTCCGATAGAGGTGAAGGCCGAGAACAACCGCGCCAAGAGCCTTCGAACGATGATCGAATCCGACAGCTACCCGGAAATCCGCTGGGGCGTCAAACTGGTGAATGGCAACGTAGGATGCGAAAACTGCGTCTTGACCCTGCCGCAGTGGTGCGCCTTCAGGTTGCCGGAGATAATCAGGGCCAAGGCGGAGTAAAGGACAGTGGAGATGATGGGAAGATCGATAGTTTCGACAATTATTCTTCTTTGCGCATTTTCCGCGTTTGCGGAAAACGCGTACACGAACCACGCCGGGAACATCGTCGCGGGGTGGCCCGTCAAGCTCACCCAGAAGGAGGTCACCCTTGCCGTGCGCATCCCTGACTCTCAACTTTCAACTACCAACTCCCAACTTTCAACATCAAACATCAAACATCAAACTTCAAACTTTCAACTTTCAACTACCAACACCTACCCGCTCTCGATCTTCCCCGAATCCGAGCAGCGGCGCATCGCGGCGGACTTCGGACAGCCGCGCGTGCCGGTTGCCGTGAAGCGCGCCGTCGTCGGTGCGGAGAAGGCGATGGCGCGTTCGCGAAAGCGCGCGGAGAAGGGCCTCTGCACGAAGGAGGAGAGCGACGACTTCTGCGCGAAGTCCGAAGCCGCGCTCAAGAACTACCTCGACAAGCAGGTCAAGGAAGGCGTGATCACGCCCGCCGAGCGAAAGGCCATCGGCCATTGAACGAGGCGACTACCCGCGCATCAACGGTCCGCATCCGCTTGGCATCTGACGGCTGATTTTTGGTATAATATGCATGGATAATGCACGAATCACAAGAAAGAGACCAACCATGAAAAATTGCAAGGCAAAGGTCTTGACGTCCGCCGTGCTGGCGGCTGCATCCCTCGCGCACGGAGCGGTGAACTTCCCTCTTGGGACGTATGTCTACGCAGGAAGCGTCATGGACTTCCGAAACACCGTGCAGGGCGCGGAATCAGGACTCACGATATATGCGGTCTCCACAAACGGAATGGTGCTTTCGAGCTGCGAGCTCGTCGACCCGGACGGAAGTGGATGCAACTTCCGACTTGAGGTGCCCGTCTCGACGTTCGCGACGGAGAAGTCCGCCGCAGTGGGCGACGCGCCTAACTGCGTCATAGAGTCCGCTACGGGCATGCGCTCCGCCGCGACGACGTCCTTCCCTCCGATACTCTCCGCGAGCGCGGTTACGAACTGCGTCGTGAAGTACGCCAATGCGCGTGCGTACGACCACAAGGGCGAGACGGTGCTTGTGCCAGAGGACTACATCGACGGAATCTCCTACTGGATGGAGTCAAAGGGCCATGCCGAATACAGCGCGTCTGACGATTGGGACGGAGATGGCAGGACGAACTACGAGGAGTACGTCGCGGGCACAAATCCATTCGATCCGACCGACTACCTACGCGTTACGGCGTTCAGCGCGACCCCGTCCGTGCACGTTTTGAAGTTCGAGTTTGTCGGCGGGCACCTTTATGCGCTTAAGTCCGCGGAGAGCCTGTCCAATCCTGAATGGGTCCAGACGAGGTTCTCGGGCGAGTCCGGCTCCATGCAGACGACGGCCGTCTACGAGGGTCCTGGCGACGAAGACGTCGGGGAGGCGACGCTGTACGTCACTCCCGTCGCCGACACACCGCAGAGGTTCTACAAGGTGGAGGCGAAGTAAAGTTGGAGTTAAGTGTTGGAGTTGGAGGTTGAAACATGGATAAAACCAAATTCTGGGCTGTTTTGCTTCTGTTGCCGATTTCGGCTTTCGCCTCGTACATCTCCGAGACGGTGTCGGTGGAGGAGGGGTGGAACGCGGTGTACATAGAATCGACGCCTGAGAGTCCGGACGCCTCGGCGTTCTTCGCGGATCTCGCGGTGACCAAGGCGTCGTGCTACATTTCAAGCGTATACTCCGCGACGGAGCAGCTCGCAAACAACGGAAGCGAGATTTCGCAGAAGCCCGTGTCCCACCTCGTTTATGACATAAGCGACGAGGCGAACTCAACGCTGAAGAACATCGTGGGCGGGCAGTGCTACTTCCTCTTCGCGACGAATGCCGCGTCCAAGACTTTCCTCGGCGTCCCGCAGCTTCCGCACGTATCCTGGCAGGTGACATCGGACGGCTTTGCGACTTTCGCGCCTGTCTCCGCCCCGAAGGGCGAGAGCGTTTTGTCCGCGACGTACTTCGGCGAAGGCCCCTGCGGGGCGTCGCACTCGGCGGTTCCGTACTCGGTTTGGGGTTCCGACCCCGTGGCACCGTCCGTCGGACCGCTCAACGCCTTCAGCAGGAAGCCGAAGGTCGAGGGCGGCAAGGTGTACGCATTCGAGAGCGAGACCGCCGGCGAGTGGCCCGGCGTGATCGATGTGGCGACGGAGCTCGGCGGGCTTGACTTTTCCGACGGTGTCGCGAAAATTGGCGTCACAGTGCGCAACGCAGGCACGCAAGAGCGCGAGGTACGCGTGTCGCTTGCAGATTCCGCCCGGGAGGGGGATGTGAGACCGCGGCTCTATCTCTATGTTCCGCCGGGCGCGGCGAGCCGCTCGTCGTGGACGGGGTTCGCCGCGACCAACGCCATCCTTTTCGCGGGCGAGTCGCATACGTTCATATTCCAGTGCGATAAGTCGGCGATGGCGGACGGAGTGAACTACGCGGCAGTCCTTGCGGTAGAGGACCTTAGCGGAACCAAGATGCGCGTGAGGCTGCCCGTCTCGGCTGCGAAGGACGTTGAGCGCGAAGGCGCGGGCGCGTACCCGACTGGTCTCTGGATCGGACAGGCTCGCATGACGCAGGTGTCGGACGTCGAAGGGAGCCTCAAAAAGGCAGGAGGAGAGATGAAGGGGACTTTGCTGCTGCACGTCGACGGCGAAGGGAAAACGACGCTTCTGCAGCGCATTGTGGTCGCGCAGGAGAAGGACGCCGACGGGGCATGGCGCACCACGCTGTACAAGGACCTCGACGACGTGCCGAGCGACGTTGCTGCGCGGCGCGTATCCTCCGTCTTCATCGACACGGCGAACAGGGCGATCCAGGGCGGGGCGAACACCGATACGTCCGCGAGCGAGTTCGGGCGCGAGGCGACGTTCCGCTTTACGGTGGGCGAGAGGTCGAAGGAGAATCCCTTCCGCCATCCCTGGCATCCGGACCACGACGGCAAGCAGGCCGACTATTCCGCGCCTTCGCCGAGTGGCGACGTGCCGGCGAACTTCATCGGCTCGATCAAGCCCGAGAGCTTCTCGGTCACGAACCAGGTCGTGTTCGTGTGGTCCGACGACAACGGCAGGAACACATATTCGAAAACGCCCGAGGAAACTACGTTCGGACGGCTCGACTGGAAGTTGACCGGCCTTGCGAAGCATCCGATCATGATGCGCGGAATCTTCGCGCTGAAGCGCGTCAGCGACTCCGCCACAATCAAATAGAGTGTAAAATGGAAAATCGAGAAAGGAAAAATGTGAAATGAAGAAATTTATCCGCAACTTTGCACTTTACACTTTAAACTTTACACTCTTCTTTGTGCTATCGCCATGTGCCTTTGGCGCGGAGAAGATATCGTATTCGGGGAAGCTCGCCAAGCCCGACGGGAGCGATTTCAACACCTCGCTTCCGATGACGATGACATTCCGGCTTTACACGAAGGCGCTTGGCGGCTACATGATGTGGGGGCGCACGATGCCCGTGCGAATTTCGGCGGACGGTTCGTTCTACGTCGAACTCTCCGACGATGTGGGAAGCACCGTTCCGGAGGCCATGACAGAAAAACTTGCCGAGGCGCTCGTGTTTGGCAATGAGTACTGGATTGGGCTTTCCCCCGGTGAGTTTTCTGAGATGCTCCCGCGCCAGAAGCTCTCTTCAATGCCGCGCGCCCTGACTGCCGAGACGGCTCAGTCCACCAAGGTGTTCAAAGCGCCGTCGCTTAATGTAGATACACTTAACGCCAAAGGCGCGATATTGAACTCGCTCACCGTCGGCGACTCATTTCGCCAGACAGCGGGGACCACGTCGTTGATCATTCAAAGCGACCAGACGCTAAACGCCTCAGGCACATTGAAATTGACCGAGATGATGCACGGCGTGAACATCAAAGAGCGCACGGGCGCCCTGCCGGGCACTGCGCCGACGGACATGATCGTCATGTCCCAGAACGCAGATGGCGTCAAGGGGTCGGGCTGGTCGTCGATCGTCGTCCCCAAAGGCGCGACGCTGCGCAATCCATCCAACAACAAAGTCGTCATCACATTTGGAAAGGAGTTTTGAGATGCGGGAAAACGAAAATCTCAGGACTCTCAGTGTGCGTGGTCTGTTGACTGTCGCTCTGTGGGCTGCGTTTGCTCCGTGCGCGTTCGGCGTCAGCATTTGCTACGAGGGTCGGTATCTCGATGCCTATGGCAACATCAAGGCCAATGTGCAGGTTCCGGCGACGATTCGAGCGTATGCGAGCGAAGACGCTACGGCTGTGCTTGCCTCGGCGGAAACCACAATTGCGACGGATGGCGACGGACGTTTTGCTGCACTGGCGGAGGAGTTGAATGTTACGAACACGTACACGACATTCTGGATTGGCGTTACGCCGCAGGGCGGAGCCGAAATCAAGCCCCGCATGCGCGTTTCGCCCGCGCCGTTCGCAATCGTCGCGGCGAATGTCGAGCGGGTCGAATCGGCGAGCGCGGTGACGCTCGGCGGCGACCTTACTGCAACCAAGGTTGGAGATCAGGGAGTCGTTAACGCGGATGCGACGGCCGACAATGTCATGCTGACTGGCGATATAACGCTGCGGGGAAGTGTCAATGGCGCAAAGGACATCTACATCCGCAATCTCTACCTCAACAACGGCAACGTCAGTTTCATGCGCGCGAACGCGCCGAATGGCGTATCGACGCAGTGGAGTCAGTTTAACGCGGACTACAGCCTGGCGGCAACTGATACCACGGGAATCTTTGGTTCTGGCAGCCAAACGAAGACGGACAGTTTCACCGCCGAGGACGACGGAATCGTCATGGTCATGATACGCGTCGACATATCATTGGAAAATGATCCAGACTACTGGGTCAAGGCGACGCTGTCGAACGGCGACTTTAAGATACTTGACGATACGCTGATTGGCGTAACGGGCGAGATGGGCGCGCGTCTCTTTACCTTTCCTGTGCGCAAGGGTCAAAAGGTGTCGATTAAACTGCACAACTACCGCTATTATACTTGGCGCGACGTAGAGTCGTGGGCGAAGGCCAAGGTCGTCTACTTCGGCGCGAGATGAGAAAGGAGCGTGGGAAAATGAGAAGTTTTGCAGCATTGGCTATCTTGGCGGCGTTCTCGCACTGTGCCTTGGGCGCGGAGGACTTCGCTTTCACTTATCGCGGCTGTATCAATGGGACGTCGATTCCAAGACATGTGGACGTGCAGTTCGCGCTTTATGACCGGGCTGCGGGCGGCACTGCGCTCTGGACCGCGACGAACTCCGTCATGCCTGCGACGAACGGCTTTTTCCAGTGCGAACTGGCGGGCGACGGGCTTGCGGCGGCGTTTACGAACGCCAACGCACGCTTCCTCGGCGTGAGCATCGGCGGCGAGGCGGAGCAATATCCGCGGCAGGAGGTGTTCGCCGCACCTCTCGTCGACCAGGCGGAGTCCGCAGCCAGCCTCGCCCCGAATGGAAGCGCGGAGAGGGTCTACGTGACGAACCTCTGTGCCCAGACGATGTCTCTCGGATGGCTTGACCTGTACGGGAATCTCGTGTTCACGAAACCCACATCCTCGCTCACGCTGACATATGCCAGAAATTGGGATGGCAGCACGCTCATCCTGAAGAAGGGCGGCGAGGTCTCGCTGCTCAGGCCGTCCGCGCCGCAGGCGTATTCCTTCGACAGCATTGCATCCAACAGGGCGATGTTCTCCACGCCGAGCGGCGGGCTCGTGACGGTGATGTCGGCGAGCAGTTCCGACTGGGACAGGGCTGATTCCGTTCCGTGCGTGACATGGGCGGTCAGTCCGGGCAACATCTATCCGCCTTTCGGCGTCGGCCATCCGGTGAAGGTCTACTTCTATCCCTTCGGAACTGCGAACTAAAAGGGGGGTGGGAAATGTGGAAATGTGAAAATGTGAAATTACCCAGAACCAATGTGCAGTTGGTTGCCGCCTGCCTGCTTTTGGCCATTTCCGCCAGCTGCGCATTCGCCGAATACGACCTCGGCGAAATGCGGCCGCTCGACATCTACGACACCGCGACGCCGTCCGAATGGAGCCTGACGAACGCCGCGAGCCTGCTGCTTTCCGGCGGGGCGTTCGTCGCGACGAACAACGCGTCGGGTCCGCGGCAGATCGACAACAACGGCAACGCGGCGTTCAGTCTCGTGTCGGTCAGGTGCGGAACGCTCGTCTCGCAGCAGAGGCCCGACTTCTCGCTCGGCGACTGGTGCACTTACCTGCCGACGGACAATCCCGCGGACATCGACTGGGCGAAGACGGGCGAGGAGCTGCTCAAGTCCCAGGCATACAGGGAGGGCCGGTTCCTCTACAACGCATCCGCGACCAACGACCTCGAGCGCGTGATGTTCACGCGCGGCGGCACGGTCAAGATCAACTGGTACCTCAGGTCCAGGACCGGCGACGAGAGCGTAGAGCGCACGTACATCGTCGCGTCCACCACGGCGTCGCGTCCGTACCGCATCTTCTGGACTGAGGACGGATTCGACGGCCCCACGGTCTCGCTCGCCGGGCGCAACGGGCAGGGCTACCGGCACGTGCGGCTCTTCGGCGATCCGTCGATCGTGGCGACAAACGTCCCGGTGAGCGTGCAGCAGTCGATGACCAACTTGGTCTCGGGGGTCGTTGTGGACTCCGACTCGCACACCATCCGCGCCTTCGCGAAGCACGACGTGAACCCCGACCGCGGCGAGCACCAGGGTCCGCGTGGACAGTTCGTCCTCGCGTACTACGACACGGACTCGTTCAGCCGGCTCATATACACAGTCGTAGTCGAAGTCGACGAGCCTGACGTCGCGGTGCTGGAAGTCGACGTCGGCGACCGCGTTGAGCCGACGGGCGCGGGCTATTCGACCGACAGCATCTCGGCGTTAATAGTCTCCGGCGATGCGGACGATCCCGGTGACGTCAATTCGCCCTACCTCTACAAGCACACGGGCTTCACGGACTTCAGCCCCAAGACGGGCTACGTCTTCGCGGTCGCCCCGAACGACGCCGCGAACATGGCCTCGGGCAAGGACTCGGCCCACAAGGCGGACATCTACTGGCAGTCGACCGACCCGATGGGCACGTTCTGGCCGTTCGAGCACGACCAGTACCTCATCCGCTGGGGCGACGACCTGCCGAAGGTCGTGACGGGCGGATCGGTCTCGCCCGGCTGCGGCATACTGCTCCCGTCCAAGTTCGACGGCGTGACGGCGGTGGAGCACTTCTCCACGCCGGCGCGCATTGCGAGCGTTTCGTCCAACGCCGTAGTCGTTACCGGCGCGGGCAAGTTCCTGCTGAGGATACTCGCGGACGACAACGTGTGGTTCCAGCCGTTCGAGGGCATCCTCAACACCGACACAAACTGGTACGACCGCGTTCCCGGCGAGTGGCACGTCGGAATGGAGCTGAGGCCGCGGGCCGACGCCGCTGCGGGCAGCGGCGCAAAGATCGCCGACGCGGTAGACGCCACGCTGCCGGGCTACGTCTACGAGGCGGGCTCCCGCGGGCGCAACTGGAACCCCCGCCTGTACCACGCGCCGCGCGCCAGGACGGCGGCCGAGGATGCGGTCGGCGACACGCAGTCCGCGGCGGACAACGCCGATCCGTACGCGAAATTGACGAGCGCGATCTACGCGGTCCGCGCCTCAGAGGAGCCGATCGAGGTATGGTGGTTCCGGTCGGTCCGGCAGGACGACATGCCTGCAGAGATGACGTTCCCGACGGCTTCGCAGCTCTACCGGGCGATATGGCCGCTTCAGGAGGAGACGCACTCGATCGTCCTCGCGTCGCAGCTCGGCTCAGCCGGCGAATCCCTGGCGTCCACCGGGCAGGCCCTCTACCTCGCCGACTCGAACTCCGTGGCAGTCGCGGGCGGTCTCACCCTCGGCGGCGAGGCGACGGGCTGGGCGGTCGGATTCTGGATCAACCCGTCCCCCCGCGCCGGCGGATGCGAGAGCGTGACGCCGGGTCGGGTGCTGACGCTCACGAACGACGCCGGCTGCGTGACCGTGGAGGCGACTGGCGCGACGGCGCTCGAAATCGCCGGCGCAACGATAGACATCCCCACGAACGCCTGGACGCACATAACCATCGCCGCGACTACGAACGGCACGCTGGATGTCTACAGGAACGGCGCGGCGGCGCTTTCGCGTTCCTTTGCCTCCCCCGGCTTCGCCACGAACAGCACGAGGATTGCCGTCGGCGCACAGGTGTTCGCCGACGCGGAAGGAACCGGGCGTCCTTCGGCCACGGCACTCGGCATTGACCACCTCGCCGTGTGGCCGTTTGCGATCGCCGCGTCCGACATCGCGTCCTTCATTGCGGGCGGGACGAGCGACGCGGCTGCGCGGCTGCGCTATTCGTGGACGTTCGACGGAGAAGACGACCTCGAGCACATCGGAGGCCTGAACTTCCGCATCGCCCTGGACGACGCCGGCGGCATGGCTCTCCTCGCCGCAAAGTGCCTCGCGCTCGGACCAGGCGGGCCCGCGAAGTCGAGCGGCGTGTTCAAGACGGTGGACGGCGTCGAACCGCGCGTCTACTACGTGAACGACTCCTCCGCCGCTGGCTGGAACCCGAACGAGGAACACGCGTTCATCCGCAACGGAATCGCATACGCGCTTCGGTGCGACCTCAACGGCGCCAGATCCTCGGAGCCCTTTGTGCTCGTCGAGTACAACAACGGCGGGAAGGGCGCGATGAAGGCGTTCGACGTCCAGCTAACCAACGAGGTGTACTCGTCTTTCTCGAGCGACGTCACTGTGGGGAACCTCCTGGCGGGGCCCCATCCGCTCGACTACATCGACGGCTACTACAACACGAAGAACTACTGCCTCGAGGCGTCCATGGAATCCGACGCGTACGTCATCTACTGCGACCGCCACAACAGGATGTGGGCGCGTCGCGACGGCACGACGTGGCAGTTCAACCACTATCCGGTCCTGGAGGGCTTCTGGTTCCCGTCGCTGAAGGAGCAGCCCGCGGCCGGCACGCTCGTCGGCTGGCTTTCGTGCCTTGGAATCGACTCTCCGACCGAGGACAACGTGCTGAACGGCGCCCCGGAGCCATGGAGGTGGAACGCCGTCTGGCCGTCCGACGACAAGATACCCGCTATGCGCATCGGACAGACGCTCACGACTGCGGAAGCCGGGCTTCCCGAGGTCTGGAACGCGCTCTCGATGGCGGTCGTCTACCCCGTGCCGCGCGACGACGGAACGAACCGCGCGGACACGGTCGCGACGCTCATCGACCCGACGGTCGCGCAGACCGCGCCGCTCGCGATCGCGCGCAACTTCGCGGACGAATACGCATTCACCGTCGGACCGGCCGGCACATGCCAGCTGAAGAGCGGCAAGTACTACTTCTCGGGACTTCCGCCGAACATCTCGAACCGATTCTACATCGACACCAACGCGGCGGAGTCCAACCGCATGACGTTCGTCGGGCAGATGGTATCCAAGAAGGCCGGCACGAGCTATCTGCAGATCAACACGCTGTCCGCCGCCGAGCGCCAGGCGCTGAAGGACATCTGCAAGGCGGTCGGAGACGCGAAGGCAAGGTGGGACGCGGGGGTAGCGGCGCTCGCGCCGCGCGAAGTGCAGCCGTCGCCGCGCCGCATCGAGAGCGTCGCGATCGTGGTGGACACGACCACGGACGGACTCGTGAACGCGACGACGCCGCGCGTCAAGGTGGACTACGCGCCGAAGAACCACTATGCGCTCGTCGCGAACGGATGCGGCACGAACTACGTCACGCTCATCGAGAACGATTCCCCGGACGAGAAGGTCGTGCCGGCGGGCTCCACGATTTCGATGCACGTCGTGAAGGTCGTCCCGGAGCTGTACACGGGTCCGCTCGTCGTCCTCGCCGACCCGAACAACAAGCTCTCCGAGCAGCTCAACATACTCTACGCTTCGCCGCTCGGCGACTCTTCCGACAACTACACGTTCGAGTGGCGCCGGCGCGAGCCCGCATCGGACGGCGTGGTGCCGACGGCCGGCGAGCAGGGCTGGAGCGTCAAGACGAACGGCGTGGGCGCGACGTCCATCCTCCTCGGCGGCGGAGGGGCGAACCTGACGGAACTCGTCAACACGTACTACGAGATGCGCTACAAGCCGCTTCCGGGGACAGACCCCTACAAGACGATCGGCGACACGTGGAGCGGATGGTGCGGCCCGACGCTCGCCGAGGGCTGGGTGCAGCGCGTCCTCAACGCGGTCACGCCGTTCGCGCAGCGCATGAGCGACTTCTACTCCAACGCGGCGGAGATCAACTACACGATGCCCGAGCAGATCGGCGGGCCCTACCGCGGCGACGTGGCGCTGAACGACGCGAACCTCAACTCCGTCGGACTCGTAGAACTGTACCAGACAGTCCTTAACAAGGCCGAGTCGCTTTCGCTCGCGCTCGGGATAAACGACCCGAACGCCAACAAGCAGCTCATGGAGGCCGCCTCGCGCCTTGCGGACCTCTACATGCTCCTCGGCGACGACGCGTATTCCGACGCTGTGAACCCGACTATCGAGACGTCCTCCACGGACACGCGCATCAGCGACTACGCGACGTTCCCCGCCTCGACATACTGCTTCGCGAACCAGGTGCCGTCGCTCCTCGACGAGGAGCTCGCGCTCCTCAGGGGACGCACCCGGGCCGTTGCGCCGAACATGACGACGTATCCGTACTACAACCGCCTCATGTGGAACTTCACGAAGGGCATCACGCAAGGCGAGATGGCCTACGTGCAGAACTACGCCATCGCCGGGTCCGGCGGGGAGATAACCCCCGAGCAGGCGGCCGCGCGCTATCCGATGGGGCACGGAGACGCATACGGACACTACCTCTCCGCCGTGTGGGGCTACTACCGCCTTCTCAGGAACCCGCACTTCGAGTGGGGCGACCCGTCGATGATGGAGATGCTTGTCGCGGACTCGATAGTGAACATGGACTACGAGGACGAGCAGAAGTTCGCGATGGCGGCGGCAAAGATGGCGCAGGCCGGCGCTGACGTAGTCGACCTCACGGCGCGCAAGACTTGGCGCGACCAGGGCGGCGTAACCGGCGCGGGTTATTTCGACGCCGACGGAGAGCAGGGCTTCGGATACGGCGAGTGGGCCGTCCGCTCGGGGCTTGGTGCCTTCTATAACTGGGCTGCGGTGAACTCCCTCGTCCCGGTTGACGCTGCCTCGGCCACCAACCGCTTCGCCGACGCGTCGATAAAGGACATAACGCGCGAGACGATCCCCGCGCTCCGGCTTCTCGCGGAGAACTTCGCGGCGGTGGACGCGAAGGTGAACCGCCTCGACGCCGGCATGAACCCGATGGGGCTTTCCGACAACGCCATTCCGTTCGACATCGACCCCGCCCGCGTCGCCTCGGGAACGGCCTCGCACTTCGAGCAGATACTAGAGCGCGCGGAGCGAGCCCTCGACAACGCAAAGACTGTCCTGGACTACGCCGACAAGTTCGGCGCGCGCATCCGCCAGATCGAGGAAGCCGAGGCGGACGACGCGGATTCCCTTGAGGAATTCGAGGCCGCGTTCAAGAAGGACCTCATAGCCGTCTACGGCACGCCGTATCCCGACGACATCGGTCCCAGCGGAACATACGCGCAGGGCTATGACGGACCTGACCTCTACCACTACAACTACATAGACGTGTCGCAGTACGGAATCGAGGAGTTGAAGACGTCGATCTCCACCAGCATCACGGTGTATGCGGAACTTGACGCGGACTGGCTGAACGTCAAGCCGGGCGCGGACTTCGACTATGCGATTCCCATCACCTACAACGTCGCGTCCGGCGGAGTCGTAGTCAAGCCTGCCGAGTGGTCGAGCGTCCGCCTAACCGAAGGGTCGATACAGTCCGCCTACCGCGACTTCATCGAGGCGTACGCGCTCGTCCAGCAGAAGATCAAGCTCTACCTCAACGAGCTCGACCACCAGCAACTTCTGGACCAGTACCTGCCCCAGAAGTGGACCAACTCCAACATCATGTGGCACATGCAGCAGGCGATCAACGCCTTCAAGATCATCAACGAGGCGGTCAAGGCGACGACGGAAATCGTAATCGCCGTCGCGGAGACGGCGGCTAGCACATCCAAGATCGTCGCCGACACCGCTGACGGGTCCATACCCTGGATCGTGGCCGGCATGGCGGTGGGCGGCAACCCCGCGCAGGCGGTTGCCAATGCCGCGATGGGGTCCGTCCACCTTGGCGTCAAGACCGCGGCGGACACGACGTCGCGCGGAGCGAAGATAACCCAGCAGGTCGCCGAAAGCGTCGTGAACGTGATTTCGTCGTCGTTCGACGTCGAGGCGGCGGCGCAGGACCGATACAACACCAAGGCCGAGATCCGCGAGGCGCTCTGCGACTCGATGGGCGTGATTGAGGAGGCTGCGTTCGAGATACAGAACGCGTACGCCGCGCTTGCGGCGGCGGAGGCCTCCTACCGTGCGGAGGTCGAGAAGGGGCAACAGCTTCTCGCCGAGCGCGAGATGATGCGCCGCCACCAGTCCAACACGGCGACTGCGCGCCGCTACCAGGACATGTACTACCGCGTCCAGAGGAACGCCGCGCTCTCCAAGTTCAACACGTCCTTCGACGTCGCGCAGCGCTACGTGTGGCAGCTCGCGAAGGTATACGACTACGAGACAGGGCTCGTCTCGTCCGACAGGCAGGCCGGCGACGCGTTCCTGCGCGAAATCGTCGCGACGCGCGCGCTCGGCGAGAAGGGCGTGAGCGTCGTCGCGGACGGAACGGACGGGGGGCTCTGGGACATCGTGAGCCGCATGAAGGGCAACTGGGAGGTCCTCAAGGGACGGCTCGGAGTCAACAATCCGGATGTCTCGACGAAGTGGTTCTCGCTCAGGTACTCGCTCTTCCGCATCGACCCCGGCGCCAAGGGGGACGCGGCATGGCGCCAGGAGCTCGCCAAGTACGCGGTGCGCGACATATTCGCCGATCCGGAGGTCCTGCGCTACTGCCAGAGGCCGCAGGGATCGTCCATTCCGCTCGGCGAGCCCGGCTTTGTCATACCATTCTCGACGACGATCAACCTGGCGGAGAACTTCTTCGGGAGACCCCTCCTCGGAGGCGAGACGACATTCTCGTCCAGCGACTACGCGGTCAAGATCAACTCCGTCGGCGTTTCCTTCGCGGGCTACGATCGCTTGACCGTTCAGTCCGCCGACGGACTTTCCGTAGAGCCGAACATATACCTCGTGCCCGTCGGTTCTGACTACATGCGCGCCCCGACCGAGACGGGCCGCGAGACCATCGCCTTCAAGGTCGTCGACCAGGTGCTGCCTCTGCCGTATGCAGTGGGGGCGGCGGAACTCGGAGACGAAGACTGGCTCGCAACGTTCTCCGGCCTCGACGGCACGGTGGATTCGACGGCGACGATCCGCCGCCACTCCACCCTGCGCATGGGCGCGGAGACGACGTCGAGCCGCCTTGTCGGGCGGTCGGTGTGGAACGACCGGTGGCTGCTGGTCATTCCGGCGAGTTCGCTTTCGAGCGAACGCACGAACGCCCTCAAGACGTTCGTCAGCGGACTCGACTCCGACAAGGACGGGCAGATCGACATCCCCGGCGTCTCCGACATCAAGATCGGCTTCCGCGCCTACTCCCGCAGCGGGAACTAGGCGACGACTGCTGTCGGCGGCGCGCAAAAACGCATTGGCGTCAGAAAGTGGCTGGCAGTGGCAGAGTTATGGTATAATATCCGTACATTCATTGTGACATCCAGGCGTAAATCATGTCTACGAGAGCAAATTCTGCGCGATTGAAGACGCGTTCGGTCGAGCGAATCAACTTTGCGGTTGTCGCCGTCACGGCGACGCTCTTCCTGGCCATCGCGGCATTCGTCGCGTTCAGCACGTCGAAGATGATGGAGGACGAGGCGCGCAGCACGGTCGAGAACGTCGTGAAGGCGACGGTCGGCCGCATCGACCGCCAGATGGCGTCGGTCGAGAGCGCGGTCGAGAATTCGGCCTGGATCGTCGCGGAGCATCTCTCCGATCCAGACTACATGTTCAGGATCACTGGCGAGCTCGTGCAGAACAACCCGTTCATCGTCGGCAGCACGGTCGCATTCGAGCCGAACTTCTTCCCGTCAAAGGGATACTACTACTCCGCCTTTTCCTGCAAGGACGCAAAGGGCGGAATCAAGCGCATCCAGCAGGGCGGCGAGGCGTTTAAGTACCATGACATGGAGTGGTACCGCATCCCGAAGGAATCGAGGAAGCCTTCGTGGTGCGAGCCATATTTTGACGAGGGCGGCGCGGAGGTGATGATGTGCACATATTCCGTCCCGCTGATAAATCGCGCCGGGAATGTCTACGCCGTGCTCACTGCAGACATCTCGCTCGAAGACCTGACGCACCACGTGGCGGCGATCAAGCCGTACCCGGACTCCCATGCCGTTCTTTTCTCGCAGAGCGGCAAGCAGCTCGTCGGCGCCCCCGTAGATGCAGCGCCGGCGAGCGACACGGTGACGATAGCCGGAAAGACCAGCAACGGCTGGACGGTGGAGCTCGTCTGCCCCCTGGCCAACATACTGCAGGGCGCGCGCAGGCTCGTCCGACGGATCGCGTTGTTTTCGGTTGTCGGCCTGGGGCTCATCTTCTTCGTCTCGTGGTCCTTCTCGACGAGGCTGCAGCGCGCGACGGCGGCAAACGAGCGGCTCAGCAGCGAGCTGGGCATCGCACGGAATATCCAGTCGAGCGTGCTGAAACGCAAGGCGCCGCCGTACCTCGGAACCATGCTTTGTCCCGCTCGGGAGGTAGGAGGGGACTTCTACGACTTTCAGGAGAAGGACGGCCTGCTCTATTTTGCGGTGGGTGACGCATCGGGCAAGGGCATCCCCGCGGCTCTGTTCACTTTTCTGGCGTGCGCGGGTTTCCGCATGGCGGCGGACATGGGGCTCCCGCCTGACGAGATCGTCGCCCGCATCAACGCGCTTCTCTGCAGGGACAACGACGCGTGCATGTTCGTGACGCTTTTCGTGGGTCGCCTTGACCTGTCATCCGGGCGGCTGGAGTATTGCAACGCGGGGCATACGCCGCTCGTCGTCGTGGAGCCTGGAGGCGGCGCGGAGTTCTTCGCTGCGAAGAGCAACGTCGTCGCCGGGGTCATGGACGGATATGCGTATGCGATGCAGGAGACGACGTTCGAGCCTGGCACGATGCTGCTGGCCTATACGGACGGCGTCACCGAGGCCGAACGGACCGACCACGAGCAGTACGGGAACAAGAGGCTGCTGGCGTTCGCGTCCGTGCATGCAAAGGATGCGCCGGCCAGCTTCGTCGAGAACTTGGAGCGGGATCTTGACGCCTTCACGGCGGGTGCGGAACAGTCCGACGACATCACGGCCCTTGCCGTCCTCGTCGACGGCGGGCAAAAGGCTTAATGGAAGTGCTAATCATTGCAGCATTGATCATTGGGGGGTACACGAACCACGCAGGGAATGTGATTGCGGGGTGGCCGGTCAAGCTTACGGCGACGCAGGTCGTGTTGGCGGAGCGCGCCACACCAGCCACTAACGACTATCGACTATCGACGGCCTACCCGCTCTCTATTTTCCCCGAATCGGAGCAGCGTCGCATCGCGGCGGACTATCTCCTTCGCCAAGGCGGCGGACAGGTTGACTTGCTGCGCGTGCCGGTTGCCGTGAAGCGTGCGATCGCCGGGGCGGAAAAGGCGATGGCGCGTTCGCGCAAGCGTGCGGAGAAGGGGCTTTGCACGAAGGAGGAGAGCGAGGCCTTCTGCAAGAAGTCGGAGTCCGCACTAAAGATCTACCTCGACAAGCAAGTCGAGTCGGGAGCGATCACCCCCGCCGAACGAAAGGCCCTTGGACGCTGAATTCCCGTCGCCAAGTTTGATCCCCCTAATCCCGAACCATCCGGGCAAGCCGCTGGAACGGAAATTTTTTTGGTATAATATCAGCAACTGATGCGAATTGCATAGTGTCAAGGAGCAATATGGAATTCAACGAACTAATCGCCGACTTCGCAACTCGCCACAAGGTTGAGAACCTCGTGGCCGTTGATGCCGCCGCCGCGCTCGACATCGACGGAATCGTCGTCACAATAGTCGCCAAGGAGGATGTGCTTAACATTTCAGCTGACATCGGGGAACCGCCTGCCGAAGGAGCTTCCTCGTTCGCCGAGCTGCTGCTTGAGGCGAACATGCAGTCTGGCGCGTTTTTTGCCAAGGCACCAGACCCCGGGCCATATATCGTCGTGCGGCGGCTTTCGCTGCAGCAGATCGACTCGGCCGCCTTCGACGCTGCCCTCGAAGACTTAGTCAACCTGGCTGAGACATGGCGCCGTCTTCTTGCCGACTTCCGTCCGATCGCCAAGGCCGCCGCAGAACGTGTCGAAGCGGATAGCCCGTCATTCGGATCCTCCGGCTTCATGCAGGTGTAGCGTTCCGTCGCGTGGTGTCTAGACGTGACGGAAACACGAATAAAAGCCATGTCTTTGCCGAATGACATCGCAAACATAGACTTCGGTCTTCTGTATGCACGCATGCTCACCACGACGTAACGTGTCTGAAGATGATATAATATGGAGCAGTAAAATGAACATAGACAAAAAGCTTGACAACGGATGCCTCACGCTCAAAGTTGAAGGTCGCCTTGACACAAACACCTCGCCAGAACTGGAGGCGGAGCTGAATTTCGACGGCGTGACGGAGACTGTGTTCGACTTCTCCGGGCTCGAGTACATCTCGTCTGCTGGGCTCCGCGTCCTGATGGCGGCGCACAAGGCGATGGCTGCGTGCGGTGGCAAGATGTCCGTGGCAAGCCCCAACGCCATAGTGAAGGGCGTGTTCGACATAACCGGCATGAACAACGTGTTCAACATCGTCGAAGGCTGAGGGGCTGGAGTCGAAGGTTGTGATGAATAGGCGCATCGTCATATTCGGCGGCACTGTTGCGCTTTACGTTGCCGTCATGGCCGTCACCTGGATTGTCGGGACGGATCAGGCGGAACGGAAAACCGAGGCCATGCTGGACTATGCCGTTAGCGACATGCGCATTACGCTGGACGGCGTGATCGACACGATGCTGGAGCATCTGGCGTCCATGGCCGTGCGCCATTTCAAGAAGCCTGACGCGTATTCGGTTGAGGATGTCTCCGCCCTTGCCGCGGCCTACGACATCGACGAGATCAATGTCGTCGACCGCGCGGGGCGCATCATCGCCACGAACGATCCCGACTGCCTCGGCGTCGACATGAACGTGAAGAGCGCGACTCGTTCTTTTGCAGAATTGACAAACGGCGTGACGAGAGTCGTCTCGCAGCCGTTCCGCCGCCATGCGTACGGAACTTCGCGCCGCAAGTACCTTGGCGTGCCGTTCCCGAACGGGGACGGGTATGTCCAGATAGGGCTTGACGAGTCGCGCATTGACAAAATGATCTCCTTGCAGCTCGCCTTTCTCTTCGACGCGGAGGTTAAGGATACGACGTGCTACCTCTGCGCGAACGAGAAAACGGGCGCGCTCGTTTCGTCGCAGCTTGAGCGCGACATGCCGCAGACGCTCAAAGAAATCGGTTTTGACGCAAACATGGTTCCGAAGTCCGACAAGCCGCTGTCGGACGGGGGCGGGGTAGAGACCGACAAGACGTTCGCGCTGACGTTGTCCGGACGGCGTGCCTTCTGCCGCAGTTTTGTCGTCGGCGGGCATCGTTTCATCATGGTCGAACCCGAAGACGAGTTCTATGGCACCCGCAACATGATTGCGGCTACGATGGCCTTGCTCCTGTTCCTGGTCCTCGGCGGTTTTGCGCTTTTCCTTGACCGGATCTTCCGCGACGCAGACAGGCTGAGGGCCTTCTATCGTGCCGAGGACGAGGCAAGGGCGAAGGACATGGAGATAGCGAAGACAATCCAGACGTCGGCATTGCCGGTTCCGCTTGGCTACAACCCATGTTTCCGTATGTCGGCGTCCATGGCCCCGGCGAGGGACGTCGGAGGAGACTTCTACGACTTCTTCATGCTCGACCAGACGCATCTCGCATTCATGGTCGCCGACGTGAGCGGCAAGGGTGTCACAGCCGCACTCTACATGATGACGGCGAAGACGCTGCTTAAGGACGCCATTCTTGCGGTCCGCGACCCGGCCGCTGCCTTTGCACGAGTGAACGCGGAGCTTTGCAGGAACAATACTGCCAACATGTTCCTCACGGCGTGGGGAGGAGTGCTCAATCTGGAAACGGGACAGGTGACTTTTGCCAATGCAGGGCACAATCCGCCCCTAAAGGTCGAAGGTCGAGCGGCAGAAGGGCGAAAATCTGGGTTCGTTACAGACAAGTCTGGACCGGTCCTGGCTTTTGCGGACGGCATCGAGTACAAGTCGCATACGCTTTCGCTGAACCCTGGCGACACGCTGTTCCTCTACACGGATGGCGTGACGGAGGCGCTTGACGGCAAGAACGAGCTTTTCGGCGAGGAACGGCTGCTGAACGCAATAGATGCCGTAGTGGAGCCGAATCCCAAGGCGTTCTGCAATGTCGTGCGCATGGCCGTCGCCGCGTTTGCCGAGGGCGTTCCACAGGCGGACGATCTGACGGTTCTTGCGGTAGAGTACGTTTCGCGCCCGCAGCGGTTCGTGAACTCGTTCATTCCCACGCAGGGTGGCATAGCGGCGGCTTCGGCATTCCTGGATGAATGTTTTGGGAGGCTTGAAGGAGTGAAAACTTCCTGCCTTCCCGTTCTTCACGTCATTCTGGACGAGATATGCTCGAATATCGTCAAGCACTCCGGGGCGTCTTTTTTTGAGATGGGCGTTGAGTTGCTCGCGGAATCTGGCGGCGTCAAGTTGACATTTGCTGATGACGGCGTGCCGTACGACCCATTGTCGCACGAAGATCCCGACACGTCTCTTCCTGCGGACAAGCGCCCGATCGGGGGCCTTGGCATCATGATGGTCAGGAAGATGGCCGATTCGATGAGCTACGCACGGACGCGCGACCGCAACTTCCTTACAGTCGTCAAGCAATAAGGGCGATTTCAATTATGTCCGTCGTGTCCAGAACTAAGCGCAAGTTCTGTGAGTGAACGGAGCTTCGATAATTTTCGGCAAAATCCAACATGTAACGTGGCAAAAATGGTATAATGTGCGACGTGAGAACTCGCGCTAGCTCCGTTCTAGAGCTGATTTTTGCTGTCGCCGTCGACGGCGGCGCAATTACCATTTTTGATGCGATGAATGCGCAGCGCAAGATACGCAAATGGCTGCAATTGGGGCGGTGCCATTTGCTAAACTGTCCTGCTGATTCTCTGGAAAATCAATTGCCAATGACCATGTTGCCATGAAGACTACACGTAAACAGTTTGTGGAGGGGCTTGCAGCCATTGCAACAGCAGGATCTCACGCCGCCTGTGCGCACGTTGCGGCAGAGCCTCTGCTTCGGCTTGGCATCGTTTCGGACCTTCACCACACGACGAGGGATGATGGAACGAGAGGCCAGAACTGCCTATGCATAGAACCTGCACTTCGATATTTCGACGTGCGCCGCGCAGACGGCATTATCGTCTGCGGCGATTTGTCCGACTTCGGCACGGTCGCATCCCTGCATGAACTTGGTGCGATGTGGGACCGCGTCTTCCCGTGCGGACGGCGTTCGGATGGAGAGCCGATAGCCAAGCTGATGCACTATGGTGATCATGAGATGAGCACACTCATGCAAAATCCGAAATACCGAAAATGGGCTTTGGAAGTAAGCAGTGATCCAGACGAACTCAACCACTTCATCCTAGACTACGGTCCCGGAAAGGCGTGGGAGGAGAGCTTCCACGAGAAGTGGGCTCCGATACAGGTCAAGACGGTTAAGGGGTACACGTTCGTCTTGGCCCATCATCCAGTCCACACGACCGAATCGAACAATGGGAACCGCATACCTGGGCTTGCCGAGTTTATGAAAGCGTTGAAACTCGATCCGAACAAGCCGTTCTTTTACTCGCAGCATCGCCATTTCGAGGTCGGAGACACGGCAGAAGTGCTGGCATCCTATCCAAACGTCATCGCGCTTCACGGGCATCTCCACATGAACTGCGTCGATGAACTCAGCCTTACGCAGGAGCGCTTCGTTAAGATCAGTGTGCCGTCGCTCAACTACTGCGGCACACGCTACTGGCGCGAGAACTCGCGGCAGCTTTTCCCCGAGGCGCTTCTCAAGGCGGTGGACTGCTCGAAGTCTTGGCAAGGGCTCTTTGCCTCGGTTTATGCCGATCGGATCGTGGTAGAGCGCCGGGACTTCCTTAACGGGCTTCCGCTGGGCTACGACTGGGTGATTCCTCTGCCGACGCCGAACGACGATTTGATCAGGGAAGTGCGTGCGAAGCGGTCGGTTCCGCCGCAGTTTGCCCCGGATGCCAGAGTGACCGTGTCGGAACGCATCGGGAACAACCGCAAACACGTTCCTGTCGAGCAAGTGTTTCTCCGCTTCCCTGTCGCGCATGCCACGGGCTCTGCTCTTCGCGCCTACGACTACGAAGTGACCGCATCGGCAGGCGGAAAGGCGTTGAAGACGCGCGCTGTGTTCTCTCAAGGCTGCTACTGGGCGGATGAAAAGGACGTCTTGCCTGTTGAATGCCC
Organism: Kiritimatiellia bacterium; assembly: GCA_017514235.1. Classification (GTDB taxonomy): domain Bacteria; phylum Verrucomicrobiota; class Kiritimatiellia; order RFP12; family UBA1067; genus UBA1067. Next base: position 47,556 of record JAFWKK010000037.1, read on the forward strand.
GTTTGCGAAAAGCGAGCTGCCCAGGGACTGGCGTACGACGGTTTCGTTCACGGTGAAGCCGCGAGATGCCTTTGGCAACTGCGGGAAACCTATCATATTTTCTGCACGAAATATGCAAGGCTGAGGAATGGAGGGCTGGCTAATGAACGTAAGACGAAGAGAGTTTCTGGCAAACGGAATGGCTGCTGCGCTAATGCCGGCAACGGCGGCAGGAAGCGGGCGATTGACATGGTGCGGACTGCTGCACATCGGGCAGAACATGTGGAGCGACATTCCTGTAAGGGAATGGCTGAGCTATCCGACAAAGGAAGAACTTGCGAACGTCTGCGGCGCAGACCACGTTCGCTGCGACGAATCGGTCTGGAGTGCCGTTACCGAGCACATGGCTGCCACGGGCATGAACATTATCATAATCGACTTGGCCGAGGCGATGTACTACCCGAGTCATCCCGAGCTTGCAGTCAAGGGCACATGGTCAGTCGAGAAGATGCGAGGCGAGCTGTCACGGCTGCGCGGGCTTGGACTCGAGCCGATTCCGAAGCTCAACTTCTCTACGGCGCACGATCTATGGCTTGGCGAATATGAGCGAATGGTGTCGACGGAAACCTATTACAAGGTCTGCGGCGACCTCATCCGCGACGTGTACGAGATATTCGATCATCCAAGATTCTTCCATTTCGGTTGGGACGAGGAGTCGGCAGGCGCCCAGTCGCAGTATTCGTATTCGGTGGTGCGCCAGGATGAACTCTGGTGGCACGATCTTCTGTTCTTCATCAGGACGATTCAGGGCCTTGGCATGCGCCCGTGGATGTGGGGCGACTGCTACAAGAGCGAGGAAAAGTGTCAGGAGTTCATTCGTCGTGTGCCAAAGGACGTCGTAATCTCGCACTGGTACTACGACGACATGTTTGAGAACTTGAAGCCCAAGACCGAACGCCATCTGGACTGGTTCCGTCGCCTTGGTGAGGCCGGATACGACCAGTTGCCGACCGCCACCAATTTTGTGAACGACGGCAACATCTCCGGCATCGTGAAGTTCTGCAAGCGGACGATTCCCGCCTCGAGCCTGAAAGGATTCATCATGGCGCCATGGTGGCCGACGCACGAGCGCTACCGCAAGCGCCTTCTAAAGGCCTTCGACCTGACGGCCGACGCACGAAGCCGGTACGCCTGACATCTAAACGACAATCAAAGAAAGGAACGCCTAAGATGAAGTCCTCGACGATAACGACCCTAATGCTTGCGATTGGAACTTCGGCTCAGGCAATGACCCAGGCCGAGCTTCAGTCGGCGATAGACCAGGCCGCGCCCGGCGACACTGTCTATGTGACGAGCGATCTTGAATACTCGTCGCCGCTTGTAGTCAACAAGCTGCTTACATTGGCGAGCGAAGTTGGCAAATCCTATGTGATCAGGCGGGCAACCTCTTATGCAAACGGCAATTTTCTGACTTTCCCCGCCGATTCAGCAGCCGACTTGACCTTGGAAAACATTACGGTCGACGGAAACAAGGCCGGCGGCCATGCGCAGGCGCAGTTCGTATACATGAACGGCGGCAGACTGACCCTGTCGTCAGGGGCCGTCCTAAAAGACTACTACAGCAATGTCAATGGCACGATCTCCCTGCTCGGGACCAGCACTTTGGTTATGCGCGACGGCGCGGTCATAAGCGGCTTCGAGAACCCGAGTTACGGCGTTGCGGTAAGAGTGTCGTCTTCCGCCGGAGGGTTCATCATGGACGGAGGTCTGATAACTGGCTGCAGCGGGCACTTCAGCAGTGAACGCCAGGATTACGATGGCGTGATCTACATCTATAACGGAAAGTTCACAGCCACCGGCGGAACTGTCGCAGGAAACACATCAGACAAGGCAGTAGCCGGCATCTTGTGTTACCTGGGCACGTTTGAGTTTGGAGGCAGCTTCACCGCAACCAACAACGTCGGCAAGACGGCTAATGATGTTTTCATCCGCTATGCAGCCAATCTGGAGGTTAAGATACTCAGCGACTACACGGGCTGGATGACGGTGAAATTCGACAGCCACTGGACGCCTACGGAAGGCTGGCAGGTTCCAGTGATCACCACTGATGCAGACGTTCCCCGGGAGGGTTGTCTCAACATCGTCGCGGAGGACGACCCGACGATCGGCTGCGGCTTCGAGTCACTCTATCAGAGTGTCTACGGCATCTGGCGGAAGATTGAGGCGCGCATTGAGGGGCGGAGGAACGAAGAGTATTTCCAGGCCGCGCTCGACCACGCCGTCGCCGGGGATACGATTGCCGTTTGCCAAAACGTGAAGCTTGCAGAGACCAAGAACATTACGAAGGACCTGACGATCAAGGGGGGGGCCGAGGACGTGTCCATCCTGCGCAATGCCAACTATCTCTGCCTCTTTGCGGTCTCGAACGCCAAGTTGCGACTTGAAGACATTGTTCTTGACGGGCAGCGCTCGCTTTATCCCGCGACATCGAGCACGTCCGGGTGGCTGGTTTCGGCTCTGAACGGCGGGGTGATCGAGCTTGGGGCGGGCTGCGTCCTTAAGAGTTCGGTAGCCTGGACACGCGCAAGCGCCGTCTACGCGGAAGGTGCCGGATCGAAGCTGGTCATGGAGGATGGCGCCCTCATTACCGACTGTCTTACCGACGTGGCCAACACATCTTCATATGGAAGCGTCCTCGTGATGCGCTCTGGCGCGGCGTTCGAGATGAAAGGCGGGCTGATCACGGGCAATGACTGCTCAGCCACGGCTCTGCCCACCAGCGGATATAACGGCATAGTCTACAACTACGGCGGTGCGATCGAACTTTCAGGCGGTGCGATTACGGGGAACACAAGCGCTGTCGGATGCTCCGGCGTGGTAAACTATAGCGGCACAATCCGCGTGACCGGCAATGCGCATGTCGACGACGACAACTGCCCATATCCAGGCATATTTGGCGCAATTACCTATTATGGCGATTTCCGCGGGCGAGTCGGAGTGTCAAAGGGGAATCAAGGGCTCAACGAAGCCTCTGTCGTCACGGCCGAATCGTCGGACGCGACAGGCGCTTGGTGCTTCTATCCGTCATTCGTCGCTTCGTCGCGGGCGTATGTCGGCAGAGCCGAGGGCGTGCAAGTAAAGTGGGCGAATCCAATCGGCTCCGTAGGTGGCGTGAATGCCGCCACTTCGGGAGACCTTGCGCTTCTGTTGCCGACGTCGCTCAACCTCTCTGACGCTTCTGCGGACTGGGGTCGCATGCCGATTGTCCTGACTGGCGCGGCGACGGCGCTTGGCGGGCAGCTTGCGATTTCCTACGATCCCGCGGCATTGTCAGAATCCGGCAGGTTGCCAATCGAGCTTATTTCGGCAGGTGACGGCGAGACATTGACTGGCGCATGGGGTTTCGATTTGCCTGAGTACAAAAAAGGCAACTGGGCCGTAGCATCGACGGGGGGGAGCCTTGTGCTCGGCTACATGCCTCCTGGACTGGCAATCACTTTTCAATAAGGCTCGCCCATGACAATCAATAGAAGAGATTTTCTGGGCGCAGGACTTGCGGCAGGTGCTTCGGTGCTGTCTGGACGTTGTGACGATTTAGAGATGCGACCAGACTTTCGTCTTGTCGGCAAGAAGTGGGCAGGGTGGTCGAAAGGCCATTTCCAGATTCATTCGATCTACACCGGCGTTGGCGAATCGCTATACCTGATATTCCCCGACGGCACCTCGGCACTCGTCGACTGCGGCGATTGGCCTGCCGTAAAGCGCGGCAAGCTGGCCGTGCCGGTGCTTCCGAACTCCGACACCCATGCCGGAGAATGGATAGCACGCTATATCGAACGCGTCAACCCGATACAGCCTGAAGTTGGCTACATGATCGTATCCCACTTCCACTCCGATCACACTGGAATAGAGAGCTGGGCAAAGCCTAAGCCGCCGGACTTTCCAGACAATGGAGGATGTGCTCGCAGCGGCTTCGCGCTGGTTGCGGAAAAAGTGAAATTCCGCCGAGCCATCGATCGCGGCTGGCCCGATTACAACCAGCCGCTCGTCATCGATAAGGATGGTGCGGAAGAGCTGGCGCACATGAAGAAGGTGTATGCATGGCTGCAGAAAAGAGATGGGCTGCACATCGAGCGAATCAGGCTCGGAGCGACGGACCAGATCGTTCCTCTGCATGATCGAAAGTCGTACCCGGATTTCGAGGTGAAGAACATATGCGGGAACGGACTCGTCTTCCGAACGGACGGCACAGTTGACGACTCTCTTTACCTGCGCTACAAGAACACCGGCCGCAAGAGCGAAAACGCAATGTCAATGGGGCACATCTTTCGCTATGGGGCTTTCAGTTTCTTTACGGCAGGTGATTTTTCCGACTACCTCAAGAATGATGACGGAACGGTTTGCGCCATAGAAGACGTGCTGAGCGAAGCAGTTGGAAAGGTTCAGGTGGCGAAAGTCAACCATCACGGCCATTGGTCGATGCCCAAGAAGCTGGTCGGCACTCTTCAGGCTCGTGTATGGCTTGTGTGCGTATGGGATCAGCTGCATATTCTCTCTCCGGTCGCAGAAGTCCTCGCTGATCGCGACATTTATTCCGGAAAACGGATGATCTGCCCGAGCGTGTTCACTGCAGAGCGTCGTGCCGAAGACAAAGGCAAGCCATGGACGAAAGACGTGCCGAAGGCCCTTTATGAGGGTAGCCACATGATTTTTGATGTGCCACCTGGAGGATCGACGTATACCATGTCCGTCATTCCGGCAAAAGATGAATCCATGACGGTCAGCGCTGTATTTGGATTCAGGAGCTGATGTCGCATAGTCAATGAAATCTTGATTAAGAAAGCTTTGCGAACTCGATGCATGTTTTGGCAAGCAAATGAGGGAAGTCGGGTGCCGCCCGCTATGGTGCCGTGCAGCATTGACTTTCGGGTGCGCATTTTGATATACTAACAAAGTTTTATCCGCGAGAGTGTAGCGCGAGTGCGCGAGAGTATTGCGGGAAATTACCAGAAAAGGCAAGAATGGATCAGATTAGGATCAAGGCGGAGGCGCGTGCGGAGCAAGGCACGGCTGCTGTCCGTCGGTTGCGCCGTGCGGGAATGATTCCCGGCTCGGTGATGAAGATGAAGAAGGGGGGCACGGAACTCATAAAGTGCCCTGCCCATGACTTCATGATGGCTATGCGCGGCAGGACTGGCAAGCAGCTCCTCGTCACGCTGGACATGGGTGGCAGGGAGGTTTCGGCCCTGTTGCGCGAGCTCCAGAACGACGTTCTGGCCGGTACGCCGATACATGTCGACTTCAGCGAGGTCTCGCTGTCGGAGAAGGTGCGCGTTACGGTTCCGCTGAATCTCGTCGGCGAGCCTACGGGCGTGAAGCTCGGAGGCGGCGTCCTCGAGCAGGTTCTGCGCACGGTCGACGTCGAGTGCCTGCCCATGGACATAGTCGAGAAGTTCGACGTTGATGTTACGGCGCTTGGCCTGGACCAGACGATGTTCGTCCGTGACCTGAAGCTCGGCGACAAGTTCACGGTCGTCACCCGCGGCGAGTTCGCCGTGGCGGTGGTCAAGGCGCCTGACGACGCGCCTGCTGCCGCGGGCGGTGCGGCGGAGCCTGCTGCCGCGGCGGCCCCCGAGGTGATCAAGAAGGGGAAGGAAGAGGAGCCGGCGTCGGGTGACGCCAAGAAGAAGGAGGAGAAGAAGTGATGAAGAAATACGACGCCCTCTACATCTTCGTCGGAATCAACAAGGACGATGCGCTCGAGGCGAGCCTCGAGAAGGCGCTGGCGGAAGTGACGCGTCTCGGCGGCAACATCCTGGAGAAGGTCTCTCTCGGAAAGCGCGGGTTTTCCCGTCCGATGCGCAAGCGCGAGAACGGGGTCTACGTGAAGGTCCGCTTCGAGTTCGATCCTCTTCTCGTGGGAGACCTCGTGAAGCGCTACCGGCTCGTCGAAGACGTGTTCCGCGTGCAGATACTCGCCGTCGACGAGCGCCGCGAGTCGAAGATTGCCCAAGAGCGCGCAGAGCGCGCCGAAGAGCAGTCCAGGCGCGATGCCGCCGCAGCGGCAGCCCTTGCCGCGAAGACGGTGGAGGCTGACGAGGTCGAGGCATAGGAAGGCGAGGTGCCGACATGGCGTCTTTCAACAAGGTGATCCTGATGGGCAACCTGACGCGCGACCCCGACGTCCGCGCGACAGGGCCGAGCGGCATGCGCGTCGCCCGGCTTGGCCTGGCGATCAACGAGCGCCGCCGCGATCGCAGCGGTCAGATGCAGGACTTTCCGGTGTTCATCGACGTGGACGCGTGGGATCGGCTGGCTGAGCTTTGCGGCCAGTATCTCACGAAGGGCAGTTCAGTGCTCGTCGAAGGGCGGCTTCAGATGGACACGTGGGAAAAGGACGGCGTCCGGCACCAGAAGCTCAAGGTCCGCGCTTCGACCGTCAAGTTCCTGCCGAAGGGAGAGCGCGCAGCTGGCGCGCCCATCCGCCCGGCGGGTCCGGTCGCGGCCGTGCCTGAAGGCGAGTCCGACGACATACCGTTCTAAATCAACTTAAACACACTCAAGGAATCGAACAATGGTCTTCAAGAAATCAAACAGCTCGGCCGGCGAGGAGTTCGCCGCGAGGAAGCGTCCGCCGCTCCGGCCCACCGACCAGATCGACGTCAACGACATCGAGACGCTCAAGTATTATGTCACGGATTACGGGAAGATCCTGCCCGCGCGCATCACCGGCGTCACCAGCGCCCAGCAGCGCCAGATCCGTCAGGGCGTCAAGCGCGCCCGCAACATGGGCCTCATGGCCTGAGGAAGGAGCGTTGCAATGCATATCGAAGTGATGCTCATGGATGACGTGAAGAAGCTCGGCAAGTCCGGACAGATCGTCAAGGTCGCGCCCGGCTATGCCCGCAACTTCCTCTTCCCGAAGGGCCTTGCCTCTCTCGCTACGGAAGCCGCCAAGCGCAAGCTGAAGAAGCTTGAGGCTGAGCGCGCCGCGCGTGCCGCAGAGGAGAAGAAGGCTGCGCTGGAGATCGCCAGGAAGCTTGAGAAGCTCGAGATCACCGTATCCGCCCCGACGACGGACGGCAAGAAGCTCTACGGCGCGGTCAGCGTCAGCGACATCCTCGCCGCCATCGAGGCGAACCGCGGCATCAAGGTCGAGCGCCGTCAGCTGGAGCTTGACGACGCCCTTAGGGAGGTCGGCGTCTATGAGCCGGCCATCGACTTCGGCCACGGCGTCAAGGTCAAGTTCAAGATCACGATCCTCGACGAGTCCGCTCCGCAGGAGTAAGGAGCCGTCTCGCGGATTCGGTCCGACAAGCAGGGCGCCGCATTCTTGCGGCGCCCTGCCTGTTTCTTTACGGTGGCGAAGCAGGGCCTGGCACCAGACGACTTGCGGCGCATAGCGCCGACGGAGGGAGGGGCCGCAGCCTGATGATGTGTTTGACGCGGAGCTGGCGCGCTTGGCGGCGCTAAGTAAGGGGAACCGCGACTGGGAGAACGAGTGCGTCACGGAGATCAACCGTGTGCCCGCGCGCGCGGACGGCTTTCCGCTCGCTCGCGCCGAGAACGCGCTTACGATGGATGAACCCCAGACGCCATATGTGAAGTCGCTTGAAGATTCGCTCATGATCGGCATCTCGGATTTCCGTGATAAGGGTGTTCCGTGCGCCTGCTTGACATAATTCTGCTTATTCTGTATAATGCGCGGCGTCTTGAAAGCCAAATCAGGTTCTCGGAATAAAAGATAAGAACAGATATCATGAAAAACTTGTATCGTTCAGCGTTTTGTTTTGCGGGTACGTTTGCGGCTTCCATGCTTTGCGGGGGTGTTGCGGTGGCTGCGTCACAAGAGCGGGCGGCGGTGGTGTACAGTGGCTACAGCGGCGGTTCGGCGGCCACCGAGTTTGACGCACATCTGAAAAAGGTCGGGTTGGCGTTCGACAAATACGAGAACGTCCGTCTGCCGGAACTGACGGAGAAGCTTGGCGCATATCGCCTCGTCATTGCGGCATTGCTGGCAAACTACACGAAGACAGTGAAGATGGAATCATTTGCGGCGGTGTGGCGCGAATGGCTTGCGAGCGGCGGAATACTTGTCGTGACGGATGCGAACTACGCAAGTGTCTTGGATGACTGGGTGGCGGCGTTCGGTCCGGGGTTTGAATGTGGATGCGCGCTCTGCTCGGCTCACACGAAGCCGTCGGACGCTACACGGACAATGACCATACATCCTGACCCGCTTCTTTTCTGCCCGAGGCCCCTTGGGCGGCTGTTTCAGAAAAACTACGGGCAGTGGGCGCATCTGACGAAGCTCGGCGCGGACTGGCGCACTCCAATCGTCTGCGTGGACGGTGCGGCGCTTTTCGCCTATCGTCGCGTGGGGAATGGCATGGTTGTCCTTACGTCCGCAGCATCCCTGCGAAAGGGTCCAATCGCGTCCGCGCTCCTTGAGAACATCGTGACTGACAGCCGTTTGCGTGAAAGGGGGATTGCGATTGAATCCTTCGAGCCACACCTGTCGGGCGGCAATTCGGCAGAGCGCATCAGCAGGCTTCGATTGAAAGTTTCGCCGGAGTGTGGGCAGAAGGTGGCGGCGACGCTCGTAGCGAGGAACGACCGAGCGAAGGGAACGGTTGAGGCGTTGGGAATGGACGAGGCGGTTGTGCCGGCGAACGGCGAGGTGGTGCTGTCGCCATCATGCGCACTCGTGCGGAGCGGCACGGTGGCGTCGCAGTTGAAGGTGACAGTTGACGGGCGCACAATTCTCTCTTGCGAGTGGGATGAGACTTCGCCGGAGACGATTGCGCTTTGCCTGAAGCGGAAACACTTCTACCCTGGCGACAACGTTTCGCCACATGTTGCGATAGCTCCTACTGCGGAAGGACGCGACAAACTGACGGGGATAGCGTGGCGTATTGACAGTGGCGAATGGAACGAGCGCGAGGCGAAGGACGGCGCATGGACGATTCCGGCGACGTCGCTTCCAGTTGGCAAGCATGTGCTTCAAGCGAGGCTGGTCTATCGTCCGGGATTTTTGTCGGCAATGGATGCAAAGAAACGCAGCCTATTCGATTGGGGCGAGTCCGTCGAGGCGGAGTTCTTCACTCACCCGGAGCCGAAGTACAGGATGCGCGGCGACCATGTGCTGCTTGAGAACGGAAAGCCGTTCTTCCCGCTTGGATTCTATCAGGTCGCTTGGAATATCCCGGCAGAAGATTGCCTCCGCATGGTGCGGAACATTGCTGCATGGGGCTACAATACGGTCCATGTGTCGTGCAAGGGCAGCAGTCACGGCGCAGTCCTTGACGAGTGCGCACGGCTTGGCGTGAGGGTGATCACGGAGTTTGCAGGCGATCCTGGGCCGGTGATCGAGAAGTACAAGGACAAGCCGGCGGTGATGGGGTGGAATCCAGGCGACGAGCCCGCGCACAATGGCATCACGCCTGAACAGATGTTTGCGCGGTACGACCGCTTCAAGCAGCTCGACCCAGACCATCTTGCGTACACGGTGATCTGCAAGCCGAGCCAATACAAGCGCTACGCCGCAGGCACTGACGTGCTCGCGCCGGACCTGTATCCCGTGCCGCGCCACTTCATCGGCGACGTGTATCGCTGCTCCAGGCAGGCGAAGGTGGAGGCGACCTGCGTTGACACCGCTTTGTGGGCGGTTTGTCAGTCGTTCGGCGGACAGAAATACGACAAGAGCGGGGATTGGCCGCGTTGTCCCGATGCACGTGAGTTTCGTGCGATGAGTTACCTCGCCTTGATGGGCGGCGTGAAAGGAATCATCTACTACACGTATTTCGATCTCAGTTTCGACATCCTCAAGGAACCCGACCTGCTGGAGGCGGTGAAGACGTTTCCGACCGAACTGCAAGGGCTGATGCCGTTTCTGCTGGACGGCAAGGGTGAGCATCTGGCGGAGAACGCCGACGGCGTCTATGCGACGGCGTGGACGCTCGGCGCGGAACGTCGGCTTGTGGCGGTGAATGTGCGCGACAAGGAGGCGAAGGTTTCGCTTCCGTTTGCGGGCGGGCAGGTCCTTCACGGAACGCCGCGAGATCTGCGGACGGAGGATGGCCGCGTCTGTTTCACGATTCTGCCGCTTGAGCGGGTCGTGTTGAAATAAAATGCTTTTCTGTAAAGGAATGAATTGTACTAAGGAGTAAAAGAAAATGAAAAAACTACTGATAGTGCTGTGCGTAGTCGCGCTGGCTGGCATGGCCGTTGCGGAGCCGCCGCAGGAAATGGCATGGGAAACGGCGGCTATCCAGGCGCAGATCGATGCCGCTGCGGCGAAAGGCGGCGGACGCGTTACGGTAAAGAAAGGCATACATCCCTGCCGGACGCTGCGGTTGAAAAGCGGCGTGGAACTGCATCTTGAAGAAGGGGCGGTGCTGAAAGGCGGATCTGCGAGCGACGACTATGACGACGTGATTCCGCTTGAGATGGTTTACCGCTACGGCGATACGAATTCCACGCCGACCGTTACCAGGAAGGCGTTTATTGTTGCCGAAGATGCTTCGGACATTGCCATCACAGGGAAGGGGATGATTGAAATCAACGGCCCTTCGTTCTTCGACAAGAATACTAGGCTTTGGAAGTTTTTCTGGGACAAGCCGCCATGTCCGCGTCCTCGAATGGTTGTCATGTACCGATGCCGAGGCGTGAGAATTGAATGTGTTACATTCAAGGACTGTCCGCTCTGGGCGATGTGGCTCAGACTCTGCGAGGATGTCGCCGTGTCGCACGTCCGTATCGAGGCTGAACAGAAGATGATCAACTCGGACGGCATAGACTTCGATGGTTGCCGCCATGTGCGGGTGGGGGATTCGTTCTTCAAGACGGGCGACGACTGCGTGGTGCTGCGCGCGATCCGTGACGAGCGGCGGAAAGACGTGCCGGTCGTGACGGAGGATGTGATTGTGTCCAATTGCGTGTTCGATACGTTCTGCCAGGGCGTGCGCATCGGGTGTCCGTCGGATGACACGGTGCGCAATGCCGTGTTCAGGAACATCGAGTTCTCCGGCGCAAACGCCATTGGCTCGCAGCAGCCGCGCCATTACCTGGCGAGCGGCGACAACGGCTACCTCAAGACAGAGAACATCCTCTTTGAGAACTGGAATATCGAAAGTTATGGACGTCCGCTGGCGATTTTCGTGGATGACGGCATCAAGTTGAGGGACTTTGGCCACATGACGTTCAGGAACTTCACCGTCAAGAGCGACTTTCCGTTCCTCGTGCGAGGCAACGCGCAGTCGTCCGTCTGTGGCATGACGTTCGAGAACATCAAGGGCGTAATCCGTGGCAGACCGTTCGACATGGCGTACGCGACCGACGTATCCTTTGGGCAGATCGAAATAGGCGTCAAGTAAGTCCCTTGTTGAGAAGAACTTACATTGCTCAACCACTTGATGATAAAGACACTCAACCTCTGAATAAGGAGAACAAAGAAAATGAAAAAACTACTGATAGTGATATGCGCGGCGGTGGCGTCCATGGCGTTACGCGCCGATGTGTCGTGTTCGTTCAACGGCACCGGCATGACGGTGACTGCACCGTCCACTTACGCCGGTTTGCGGCTCACGCTTCTGTGGGACACGACCGACAAGGGTAATGATCCGACGGCTTGGGCAAATTCGCACGAGATTGCCGCCGTGATTCCTGCGGGCGGCGAACGCTACACCGTGAAACTCGCCGCTCTCGGCATTGCGAACGGAACGCCCTGCCGCATCGTCGTAAGCGAACGGTACAAGATGCTGGACATGCTGAAGATGGACTCGACGTCGTGCTACATCGACACCGGCTTCAAGGACACGGCTGTCTATGGCGTCCGCTTCGGCTTCTACGGCAACAGCGGCAATAATAACGACGGATGGAACTTCATCTTGGGGTCTGGCGAAGGTTCCAGCGACTCGGCGCGTGGCTTGGTCGTCGGGCAGTCCAGTTCCTCTTTTGGCACCTGGTATTGGACATATTCCGGCCATCGTGCGACCTCTGACCGTCCGCCGGCAAATACCGATTCCATCAATGAGGCGGTTTTCGAAAACCGCACGTTCACGCTCAACGGGGACACTATCGCGTCCAACCTTGCGTCGGGTTCCGTTGGCGTACTTGGACTCAACATCTTTCTCGGACGTGCCCAGAACAACGGCAGCCGCTACTATTACGGCTGGTGGTCGCACGTGAGTTTCGACGATGCTTCCGGCAACAGGATTCTCGACTACATTCCCATGCAGAGATGCAGCGACGACAAGGTGGGCTTCTATGACCGCGCCACGGGCAAGTTCGTGACGAGCACGGGCGGCGGTGACTTCGGCGCGGGAACCGTGACCAACGCGAATTTCGATGTCGTGCACCTGACACAGCGCGTGACGCCGAACCGGGCAATCAGCCTTGAGGCGAGTGGGACGAGACTGTACGCCAATGTCCCGTCCGGTCTCGCGGGCGAGCAGCTCATGCTTGTGTGGGATGACGCGGACAAGGGGAACGACATCGGCGCGTGGGCGAACAGCCACGAACTCGCCGCCTTTGTGGGCGCGAACGGCGGAACGTATTGCGCCGACCTTGCTCGCCTTGGCGTCCGCAACGGGCAGACGTGCCGCGTGTTCGCCGTGCATAGCCTTCGTCTTCTCGACATGCTTGAACTGTCAAGCACAACGGCTTATATCGACACTGGTTTCAAGGACACGGCTGTCTATGGCGTCCGTTTCGGCTTCTACGGAAACAGCGGCAATTCTGGCGCGTTTGATTGCATCATGGGCACAAAAGAGGGAAGCAGCGATGCGGCGCGTGGTTTCATGGTGGCGCAGAACAGCGGCAACTACGGAAGCTGGTTCTGGGTTTACAATGGACATCGGTCGGGAAACGACCGCCCCTCGGTATCCAATTCTTCCATCAACGAGGCGGTTTTCGCAGATCGCACATTCACGCTGAACGGAAACGTCGTCGCTTCCAACCTCGCGGCAGGTTCCGTCGGCGTGCAGGGTCTCAACATCTTGCTTGGCCTTTCCCATGACAGCGGCAGTCGTTGCCACTACGGCTGGTGGTCGCATGTGCGGTTCGACGATGTGGACGGCAACGCCATCCTTGACTACATTCCCGCACAGCGGACAACGGACGGCAAGGTGGGCTTCTATGACCGCGCCACTGGCAAGTTCGTGACAAGTACGGGCGGCGGCTCGTTCAATGCGGGCACTGTGACGAACGCATCGTGGACAGTGGCCAATTCAAGTGCCTCCATCGTGGCGCGTGGCGTTCCGTTCCTTGACGTCGCGCTCAACGGCATGGTGCTGAACGTGACGGCTCCGTCCGGTCTTGCGGGCGAACAGCTGTTGCTCATGTGGGACGATTCGGACAAGGGCAGCGATCCTTCCGCGTGGGCGCACAGCGAGGTGCTGTCCGCCACACTTCCCGAGCAGGGTGGCACATACTCGGCCAATCTTGCAACGCTTGGCATCGGCAGAGGGTGCGTCTGCCGCATCGCGACCGTCAATCAGTTGCAGATGCTGGACATGCTTGAAATGTCCAGTACTGCGGCGTATGTTGATACGGGTGTCAAGGACATTTTCTGCTACGGCGTCCGCTTCGGATTCTACGGCAACAGCGGCAATTCTGGTTCGTTTGACTACATCATGGGCACCAAAGAGGGAAGCAGCAATGCGGAGCGTGGTTTCCTGGTCGGGCAGAACGGCACCAGCTACGAAAGCTGGTTCTGGGTGTACAATGGTTATCGGTCGGGTTCTGACCGTCCGTCGGTTTCAATGACCTCCATCAACGAGGCGGCGTTTTCGGATCGCACGTTCACGCTCAACGGAAACACTGTTGCGTCCAACCTCGCGGTAGGTCCTATCGGTGTGCAGGGGCTTAGAATCCTGCTCGGTCGTTCACAGGACAGCACCAGCCGTTGTCACTACGGATGGTGGTCTTACGTGCGTTTCGATGACGCGGCAGGTTCTGCCATAATCGACTACATGCCGGCGAAACGGGCGGTTGATGGCAAAGTCGGTTTCATCGACCGTGCGACGGGCGTCTTTGTCGTCAGCACGGGCGGCGGCGACTTCACGGCCGGAACGGTGACGAACGCATCCTATGCGGCGGAGCATCTGTGGCGGGCGGTGTCGTTTGAGGATATTGTCGCTACGGCCACATGGACAGGCGGTGGCGCATCAGGACGGTTGGACGATCCCAACAACTGGGCCTGCACAAACCTGTATGGGGATGCGGTTTCGGGCCTGCCAGGAGAATACACGGCGGTCACTATCCCGTCCGCCGATGCGTTCAACTGTCCGGCTGGTTCGCAGTTTGCATGTCAGACGCTTTTTGTGAACGGTACGCTGACAGGCGATCATGACTGGCGCGGACTCGACTTCGCGGTCGTCTCCGGAACGATTGACCTTGCCGGGCATTCGTTGCATGCATTGGCTGGCGTTGATATGCTGCGGGTTGCCACAGTCACCGACACCGTAGGTGGCGGTACGCTGCGCATCGAGGTGCCGAACGGGCTGGTTGTCTCCAACACGGCGGTCGCCTTCGCCGGCACGTTCACGCTTGTCAAGGAAGGTGCCGGAACGTTTGTGGCAGCGAAGACGGGTCAGACGTATTCCGGCGGCACGGATGTTGTGGGCGGCACGTTCGCATGTGGCGGTAAAGGCGCTGCAGGCGTTTACGGCACGGTGGGAACCACCAACACCATTTTTGCCGGAGCGGTCTTTGATTGCTGCGGCAACGGCGAGAACTGGCAGAACCCGTTCGTTCTTGCGGGCGGTACGTTGCGCAATCCGTCTTATGTGGCCGACATCACGCTTGCGGCGGATTCATTCATTGAAGCCCCGGTTTCCAGTGTGGCTCTAGCCAACCGCAATTTTGCCGAGACGACTCTGGAGATGAACGGCCATACGCTCACGTTCGACATTGGAGACGGTCAGTCTTGCGCCTTGGTGAACTTGACGGTGACGGGCGGCGGCACGATTCTTGAACGCACTGGCGGATTCCTTCAGCTGGGCTATCCGGGGGCTGAAGGTGTTCGAGCGTCCGGCACGGTGCTGGATATCCAGCGTTCCATCAGAGCGAACTCCGTCAGTACGTTCCTGGACTATATCGCGCGATACGACGGCAACTATGATTTCGGTCCGGCAGTGCCGATCAAGGTTGTGCACAGGTTCCGTCCAGACGGCGATGGCGTAAGATGGCATTCGGTGGAGCTGCAGGACGGCGCAATTCTCGACCTTTCAAGAGTGACTGGCGTCTGGACCGCGACGAGCCAAGGCACACACTTTGAGGGTGTGTCCACGCTCTCCTTTGCGCCGAACGCAACAATTACTGTAGATGTCGGCGAACGGACGTTCGCACTTGACGACCAGCTGACGTCGTGGTCGGCGAAACCGACAGATGTTACGTTCGTCTGGAATCTCCAACTGCCGCTCCGCGCCTCGCGTTCTGGACTGTTTGTCAGACCAGTCCCCGGTATGGTTATCTCCATCCACTAGGAGCGATGGGGCGAGGGGCGAGGAAATCAGGTGGTCACCGACGCAGGCTCAATATGCGTGATCGCGGATTACGACCAGTTCGTGTCGTTTTCCGCGATGAGCATACGTGCGTGGCGGATGGAAAGGATATGGATTTCGCCTTCGGCAGGCTCGTACACGATGCGGTAGGGACGGCAGATTATCTGGCGAAGCCGGTCGGCGTTTGCGGGAACGGTATGGAAGCAGACAAGAGGAATCATTGCGCCGATGTTGGGAAAGTCGGCGAGCTGGTTAGTTTCGGACTGGATGCGGTGACTCCAGCGTGCGGCATCCTCTTTGGAACGTTCAACGGTGATTGTGTGGAGAATGTCTGCAAGAAGACTTTTGGCGTGTGGCGACCATTTGGGCGTCATGAAACAGGTCTCCTTTATTGTGCCCAACCCTTGATCAACTCATCCATCTCTCGAAATACTTCGTCGCTTGGTATCCCCTTGCCTTCGGCGAACTCGCGGCGGGAGATGTCGATGTCACGCGAAAGCTCGATCTGGTCGAGGAGCGTATCCAGCGACTCGCAGTCCACGAGATACGAGGCGGCGCGTCCGTTCTGCGTGATGAGGACTGGACGGTGCGTCTTGCGGACGCGGCCTATATACGTCGATAGGTTGTTGCGGCATTCCGAGAACGGAACGACGTCCTCGGAAGGGCGGCAATGGCGAATGGGCGCGTCAATGACTTTAGGCATTTCTCTGTCTCCTGCTGTATGCTTTGTTGAAAACGGGAGCATTGTACAAAATTCTGCCTCAGGATGCAAGGGGCGGCGTGAAGCGAGGAGCAAACTTCGGTGATGAAGTGTAGAAGAATATGGACGACGATCTTTTGGCTGCTGCCGCTGTCGGTGGCGGCGGAATTGCTTCAGCCTGAAATCGGCCTTGGCTGGACGAACGGCTGGGTGCGCGAATGGCGAAGAGATGTGCCGGGGCTTAAGGTGTCCGATTGCAGCGAGAGGGTTTCCGAAAGCTTGATAAAGGTCGTGCGCCGTTGGACGTGGACGGGGACCACGCCGCTGGAGCGCGTGACGCTTTCCGTGCGCTATCGCGTGGACGGCGACGCGAAGACGTTGAAGCCGTTCATTCCTGGCGTTCTGCTCTACGGCAATCCGTCCAACAAAGGGCGCACGGACGGCAGGGTTCCCGTGTTCGCGGGGGAGCCCGGCGAGTTCGCCATTTTCGAGGAGCATCGCGTTCCGATGCCGTTTGCGCTCCTCGAAGACGCAAGGACTGGCGCATTCGCGGCATTGCACGTGCTGCCATCTCCTGTTCGCGGGGCGAAGCGCGAAGACCTCTGGTGGAGCATCGGCGTGGAAACCGCAAGCGGCGGCGCGGATATTGTGATGCTTTCGGGGCCTGTCGGCTACAATCGCCGGTGGTCTGTTGTGAAGGCGTTGCAGAATGCGGCCATGCCGTACGACGAAACCTACATCACGCTTCTGCCGGGGCAGATCGTGGAAAAAACGTTCTGGATCGAAACAGGAACGGCGACGGCAGAGGAGTTCGGGTTCGAGCAGGCGCTTGACGTGTCTCTCGCCCTGTTCAGGCCGTATGACGCCGAGAGGTTCGAGAAGTTCGGCGACATCGTGAAGACCAAGCGGAAGTTCGCGTTGTCGCGCTGGGTCGAAGGGCCTGTCCCCAACGCCTGCGGCTTCGACATGTACGACCAGCACTATCAATGGCGGCATTTGACGATCGGCTGGTGCGGATGCGCGGCCACGTGCGGGTATGCGCTGCCGGTGCTGAACCTTGATCCGTCCGACTGGGACAAGGCGCAGCGTTCCCTCGACTTCCTCTGCGACGCCTTTGCGGACACGGTGCAGACCGATGGACTGTTCCGCGTGACGTTCGACATGAAGACGGGCCAGAAGACGGGCGCGGATTTCGCTCTTGGCGAAGCGGTTGGCGGCGACGCGGTTTCGTGCGGGCAGGGGCTGTATTCCGTGCTGAAGGCCATACGGTTTGCTGAGCGGGGCGGCAAAGGGCGGCTCGATACGTCGAAGTGGCGGCGGTTCGCGATGAAGGTTGCGGACGCAGTGGCGGCGGACATCCTGCGCAATGACTGGCGTGAACCTGATTCGACAGGCCCCGGCTTTCTTGTGGCGCCGCTCGTCGTGGCGTCGGAGATGTTTGGCAGGCCGGATTGCCTCGCGGCGGCGCAAAAACTCGCGGGAACGTTTGAGCGGAAATACTTCGGCTACGACGCCGTCTATTGGGGCGGTACGCTGGATGCTTCGTGCGAGGACAAGGAGGGCGCATACGCGGCGTTTCAGGGCTATCTGGAGCTGTTGCGCAACGCGGTTGCGTCCGGGAACGCGGCGGCAGAGCGTCGCTATGCGCGGCTGGCGCGTCATGCGATGAACATGATGCTCACCTACACGATGGTTTGGGACGCCACCTATCCGCCGGGACGGCTCAGCGACCATGCGTTCAAATCGACGGGATGGACGGTGGTCTCGGCGCAAAACCAGCATCTCGATGCGTTCGGGGTGCTGACCACGCCGGAGATATGGCGCATGGGCGAATACCTTGGCGACGAAAGGTTGAAGCGTCTTGCCGCCGTGATGTACCGAAGCTGCTTTCAATTGACGGACGACTCCGGTTCGCTCGGCGAGCAGATTCAGCAGACCAATTTCGCCCAGCAGGGCGAAATGAACGACGTGCGGAAGCTGCGCGGCGGATATTCCGAGAAGTGGACGGTATTTTGGCTGACGGCGCACTTTCTCAATGCGGCGGCGCAGTTCACGGAGATGGGGATTTTGTTATAATATGGTGCACATGAAACTACCTTTTGAGATCGATCGAAACGGCGCAGAGCCGCTGACCTCGCAGATAGAGCACGGCGTGGAGCGCGGCATCGAGACGGGCTTCTGGAAGCCCGGCGACATTCTGCCGACGCTGGACGAGTTTGCGGCGGCGACTGGCGTGAGCCTGATCGTCGTGCGCAACGCGATACGCCGCCTGGTGGACGCGGGGCGTATCAATCCGCGTCCGGGCGTGGGGACGGTTGTGCTGGACAGCACGACGCGGCTCTGGCGCGGCCATGTGGTGATTGTGGACTTCGAGACGCGCAGCAACTTCTTCTATTCCCGCGTGAACGGCATCTTGCGCGAGCGGCTCATCCGGGCGAATTATCTGCCGTCTGTCGTTTCCGTTGCGGCGGAAGAGTACGACATGGAGCCTCTTAACGCCATCCTGCGCCAGCCCGTGAGCCTTGTCGTGGTTCTGGGGACGGGACATGGGCACGATGCATCGACGGTGAAGCGGATTGTTGCCGCCGATGTGCCTGTGATCACGTTTTCCGAGCGGAAGCGTCCGTTGCCGAAAGTCGTTGGGCACATGCGCCTTGACGACTCGGGCGCAATGGAGGACTTTGCCCGGCATTGTGTGGAATCTGGCGTACGGAAGATTGCGCATGTGCGGCTGAGGCCCCAGAATGAATATGCGGATGCGATGCCGTGGGAACGGTTTGGCATTACAACTGAAACATGGCAGATTGCGCCATTCGACGGCGTGGATCCCATCGAGAACATCCAGCGAGGGACAACGGATTTCTTCGAGACGCGGTTGGCGGGCGGAAAGTTCAGTCTTCCCGGCCTCATCTACTTCGACGACGATTACGCGGCGACGGCGGCAATCGTGTCATTGCTGCGGCACGGCGCGAGGATACCCGAAGATGTGCGGATTGTAGCATCCGCGCGGCGCGGAAGCCCACCTCCGTTTCCGGGGTCGCTTGCCTGCATAGAGGATGATCCGTTCCTGTGCGGAGAGAGGGTGGCCGAGCTGGCAATAATGTTCCTTGCCGGCAAGCCAGTCCCCCGCATCACACAACTTCCACTAACATACCATCCCGGCGCGACATTTCCGTGAGCAGCGCGGGCGGTGGAGAAACTCTTCCGCTACCCATGTTGCACTCAATGGCCTTGTCCTCTCTCCAACGCGAGCGAACTTGTCCTTGAGCACCCCGATTTTATGCTATACTACGCCCATGTCGACGAACAAGGCCAAACACCTATCCCCGCCGTCGCGACCGTTCGACGTGACGGTAGCTTTTGGAATTCTTGCGGCGGCGGCGTTCTTGGCGGCGATGTGGACGTTTCCTGGAGGCGGATACAATCCGCTGATGAGGATGCTGAGCGCCCTTGGGAGGACTAACGTTAATGGCGTCAGATTGCCGTGGTGCCATCATCTTTTCGTCGCGGGAATGCTGTCGGCCGCCGCCGCCGTAGCCACCGCCCTTCTTTCGTGCCGGCGGTTTGTGGACGATGCGCGGCTCCGGATCCTTAAATGGGGCACGGCCCTGAACGTCGCAGGGCTGCTTACGATCGCAGCCGTGTCGGAGAATGTCAACATGCCGTTGCACAATGCGGGATGCTGGCTCGCGGCCATCGGCGGAGGCATGGCGCTCCTCGCGCTCGACCGGCGTGCGGCGCCGCGCGTCTGGACTGTCGCGCTGCTCTCGGTCGTCGCCGTGTTCTTCGTTGCCATCGTGCTGCATGCCTTGCATGTCATCCCGTTCGCGCCCGCCGTGCCAACGGCACAGAAGGCCCTGATCGTTTCCTTTGCGGCGTGGATAGTCCGCCTCGTATGGCCGATCGGCCCTGCGGCATCCCGACGTGCGGCCGTCGGAATCTGCGCCGTGCTCATTCTTATCGCATCGTATTCCGCCGTGCACGGCGGCTCCGATGCCGCAATCGGCGTCGCCGGGAACGCGCCGAACGCAGCGGCGAAGCCTCTCTGCGCCGACGAATGCGCCGCGCTCCGCTGGCTGGAGCGCATCACGGGCGCGTTGCCGCCGGACGAGGAACGCGACTGGTGGGAAATAGGCGGCAGCCAGCACGGCCTTTTCGCGAAGCGCTACAGCATCGCGTTCGCAGGCTACGCGGCGGCGGCGCTCGGAATGCGCGGCGATACGGCACAGAGGGCGGCTGCAGGACGCGTCCTCGGCAACTGCATCGAGCGCTACCTGAAACGTGACGCATGGGCGTATTCGATGAGCAAGTCGTACTGGGGGCTTAAGCCGTGGGCGCCAGACCCTTGCTACCGCGAGAACGTGATGTACACAGGACATCTCCTTCAGCTGCTCGCCCTCTACGAGACGTTCACGGGCGACAAGCGCTACTGGACGGACGGTTTCGACTTCGTTTGGACGGACGGTCGCACCATCCACTATACCGCGCAGAAGCTCATTGACGTGACGGTATATCAGATGCGGCACGGCCCGAATGGCGGGATTGCCTGCGAACCCGGTCTCATGTTCTTCCCTTGCAACAACCATCCGCACGTCGCGTTCGCCCTCTTCGCGAAGCTCGGCCACGGCGACTGGAGCGCGGACGCCCGCCGTTGGGAACGGTGGGCGCTTGATCATTATGCGAAACCGCTCTTCGGAGGCGGTGCGCTGAACTTCGTCTATCACGTGAAATCAGGCCTCTTCTATCCACGCGGCAATTCAGGGCTTGACGCCTGGTCGCTCCTCTGGTACGAACCATGGGCGGCGGATCGCGGCAGGGCGCTCGCGCTCTGGCGGTCGGCGGCGGAGAAAATCGACTGGACGGCGCTTTCTGCCCCGGCAGATGCGATCGAGGGCCACGGGCGAACATGCTGCGACCCTGCGAAGGTGCCGCCGACGGTCGCGGCGCCGTTTCTTGCCGCAGCAGCCCGCGCTTGCGGCGATTCCGCCGCAGCGGAGCGCCTGGAGAGGCCGCTCGATGCGAAATATCTCCGCCGGGACGGCGGGATGTACCGGCTCGACCTCGCCCGCGAATGGCGGATCGGCGCAACGGCGAACCGCATCATCGCCCTCGCAATCGCCAATGGCTCGTCGTTCCGGACGTTATGCCTTTAAAACAACCCCCGGTGCCGCCGAGGCCGAGGCGCTCCTACGCGGTTGAAGCCGACGGGGCGCGGTTTTGCTTTCGCCAGTCGCGCATCGTGCAACCGAAGCGCCGCTTGAAGAGAACCTTCAGGTAGCTAGGGTCGATGTAGCCGCATTCCTCCGATATGGTCTTTATAGGACGGTTCGTCGTCGCGAGAAACTTCTTCACGGCATCCAGTCTGTGGCGCGTGATCGTTTCGTTTATCGTCTCGCCGCTGAACTGCTGGAACCGGAGGTCCGCAAGCCGCCGCGAGACTCCGAGAAACGCGGCGACGTCCTTCACCTTTATGCCCTTCGCGGCATTCTTGCGTATGTACGCCGTGGCGCGGGAGAGAAGATGAGCCGCCGGGGCCGAGGCGATGGCCGACTCGCGCTCGGCGACCTTGACGGGCTTTACGAGAAAGGGAACGGAAGACCTGACGGAACGCCCCACCATGAGATTATTCAGCGTACGCGCCGCCGCGTAGCCGAGCTGCTCGTGGTTCGGAAGGATGCTTGTAAGCGGCGGGTCGCTCGATTCGTCGAGAAGCTCGTCGTTGTCGACGCCTATCACCGCGACCTGACTCGGTATCTTGATGTGCGCGTCCTTGCACATGGCGAGAACCTGCGTCGCGCGCGTGTCCCACGACGCCATGACTGCGGCAGGCTTCGGCAGCGCGGCGAGCCAGTCCTTGAGCGCGGCGAGGTCTTCGCGCGACCCCGGGGCGGTTCCCGGCGAATCGAAGACCTCTACGCCAGTCCCTCTTGCGGCAAGCGCCGCTTTGAAACCCTTTAGTCGCGACGTGTTCCAGTACTGGTTCGAGACGGTGGGGACGAAGCCGTAGGATTGGCGCTGGCCCAGCGAAGCGAGATAGTGGGCGCCCATGCGCCCGACGACCTCGTCGTCGTTGCGGGTGAAGGCTATGTGCGACTTGCGCCTGGAGAGAATCGGTCCCGGATCGCCGATGAACGAGACGGGGACGCCGGAGGCGCAGACGAGACGCGCCGTTTCGTCCGGACCCGGTTCGCTCGCGATTATGCCGTCGAGACCTACGGTCATTTCCGTCCGAAACGCGTCTGGAGTGAATTCGTCGGGCATTTGGAAGAGCCGCGTGCGCCAGTTTGCATTCGAGCGCGTGAAATGGAAAATGCCGGTCAGGATGTCGCGCCCTGCCGTGCCGGACAGCCTGAGCACAACCGCGACGCGCCTTATGCGCTTGGAATGCTGTTTCATGGTGCGTTACTCCGCTTTCAGTGCTGCGCGTGCGAGGCTATTGACTTGGCTCGGCTCTGCGCCGCGGTATTTTATCTCTACTGCGCCTGCCCCCGAGAGCCATTGGCCGATGCGGTTCAGGACGCAGGCGTCGACGCGCGTCATTTTCTTCTCTCCTGGAACATAGGGCCAAGCGACGGGCGCGAGCATCAGGAGGTTGCCGCCGGCGCACTGGTCGAAGAGCCGCCCGCCCGGTTTGTAGAGCGGGTTGAAGCCCTTGTTGGCGAGGGTTATCACCTTTAGGCCCTTTTCGAACGCGAGACGGGCGATTTCACGCTCGCCGTGGCTGATGCATGGCGAAAGAAGAACTGCGCCATGTTCGGCGGCTTCGAGAAAGCCGTCGCGCTTTTCGATGAATTCACGCGTTTCGACGGCTGGCGGCGCGTCTTTGAGAAGTGAGCCGTCCGGGGCGCGTCGATACTCGAAGAAAGAGCGTGAGCATTGAACCTGAAAGACGTTGGGCGCGTCGAGAAGTGCAAGATTGCCGATAGCGGAGAATGAACCCGCCGTTGGCACGGCGGGCGCGATTGCGTCTGGTGAAAAATCGCCAGATGGTTCGCTCGGCGTGCCAACGCCGAGTCTAACCCTCACCTCACGCAAAACTTTGAAAAGCTCTGGGTGGGCGCGCTTCTCCCAAAGGCGGCGAGGGTTGTCGGCCAAGTAGCGAATGGCACCTTCGATCGCCTGTTCATCGCCCAATATGTTGTCGACGTAGCCCTCGGCGAACAGCGGCCTACGCTCGGCGTCTGTACGCTCGCCGTGCCGACGACGAGTCTCTTCTGGCGGTGTCAACCGCCAGAAGAGTTGCGACGCCCCGCCCTTGAATCCTCGAAGGGCGAAGCCGAGTGGCTTGGCCATTCGCCGCTTTACCCGCAGCACCGCGTGAAGATGCTCGGGCATGAGCTGCGCCCCAAGAAGTTCTATCTCGGGCGTAAATTCGCTGATTCGCCGAAGATGCGCGTCGACAGCCCGGCCGAGCTCGCTCAATTCAATGGCTGCGGTCTCTGCGCTTACGCCGACTAGCCGCCCGAAGAGAGACTTCGACCTGTCGGTAAGCGTCATCGTTATCATGTAGGTTCCCTTGCCGCAGTAATCCCATCTGAAGCAACGCCGGCCCATGCGATGTATCACATCGCGCATTATCGCGCCTGTGTCTTCGTCATAGTGCCAGCCCGGCTGCAAGTCGTGTCTCGTCGTTTCCATCATCGAGCCTCTTGGCCTCGTATTATACCACAACAGTATCAGGCCCACAAATGTGTATTGCTCAATAAACAATTTTATTCTTGCTTTATAAACCGCGTTCTTCCATTGACCGCCGACGGAAGCCTGTGGTAAGATTTGCGGCATGACGGGGACGATTGGCCATAAATCGGTTGTATTTGCCTTGGCGGCGGCGTTCGCTTTCGCCGCACCTGCGTCTATAGAGTTCAAGTCCGGCGGGACGACGCTCCGGCTCGCCGATGCGAACGGCGCGGTCGAGTCGCTCGTCGCCTCTGACGGCGTTGAACGCGTCGTCGCGGCAACCGAAGCGTTCACCCTTCAGCTTCTCGACGGCAAGGGCGAACCGACGCGCCTCAAGTCGACCGACTTTGTGTTTGAGGGATATAGCCGTGAAGAACGTGCAGATCGTGTAGAGAAAGTTGACCGTACCTCGTGCATCGGCGAGAAGGTAAATGAGGATAAGTTTTCAAGGAACTTCTCAACTTGCACATGGAGACATCAAAGTGGTTTGCTTGTTCGCATGAATGTGACAGCGGTGGACGGCGATTTCCGCTTCAGGCCCTCGGTCGAGGGCATCCCCTCAGGAATGCTCCTCGAATGGTTCGATGGCCCGCAGGTCTGCATTTCGCCGGACAGGAAACTCTTCTGGCCCGAATGGGACGGAATCGAGGTGACGAACTACAACACCCGCCCATATCGGGTCGTCGGATACAGGGAACGCTTCTCGCCGAGTTTCTCCAGCCCTCTTTATCCTGGTCTTGCCCAGATGCAGTTCATGGCGGCGTACAAGGAAGGGAAGGGCGTCTACTTCTCCGCTGCCGATAACCGCCATACGCCCAAAGCCGTGAATTGGGAGCAAATCGACGACAAGACCGTGCGGTTGACACTCCAGACTTTCTGCGGCGACCTCGACAAGGACGGCGCATGGCGGCCGAAATTTTACTACTCCCTTCGTTCTTACGAAGGTGGCTGGATGGAAGCCTGCGAAATCTACCGCGACTGGGTGTACACCCTGCCCGATTTCCAGAAGAAGCCGAAACGCCCGAAGTGGATGTATGACTCGCCCGTGAACCTTATCTATCCAATACGCGGATACGGTCGCGACACCGGACGTGACATGAAGCCGAACCACATGTTCCCATACGTCAACGCGATGCCTATAGTGGAGAGATACGGTAAGCTTCTTGACTCGCGCATTATGGCGCTTCTGATGCACTGGGAGGGGACAGCCCCCTGGGCGCCGCCCTACGTGTGGCCGCCGTACGGTGGCGAAAAGGCGCTTGCCGAATTTCGCGACGCTCTCCACAAGCGCGGCGATTTACTTAGCGTCTACTGTTCAGGCACGGCGTGGACGCAGATCAGCGCCATCGTGCCTTCGTATTCGCTTGAGCAGCGATTCGAGGACGAGCACCTCGGCCGCCACATGATGCGCGGGCCGAAAGGCGAGATTACCGCTTGTATTCTCAACGGGTTCGACTCAACGAAGCTCGGCTACGACATGTGCCTTGCGGACGACTGGTGCGTCGGCGAGGTTGTCGCGGAGGCGGCGAAGCTTTCGCGCTTTGGCATGGACTACAGCCAGTTCTTCGACCAGAACATGGGCGGCGGGTGGCTTCTCTGCTATGCGAAGCACCATGGCCACCCGCCGATTCCCGGCGCGTGGGCGACGGACGCTATGGTCGCCCTCCAGAAGCGGCTCGTCGCGGCGGGTAATGGCATGGTGTTCGGCTGCGAGCAGACGGCGGCTACTCCATACGTGCCGACTCTGCCATACAGCGACGCAAGGCCGATGCCGGGGCTTGTGTACTTCGGACGTCCTGTTCCGGGATCGGCGTTCGTGTTCCACGAATGGATGTGCAACTTCACAGGGAACCAATGCGGTATGAATCGACGCATGAATGCTTTCTGGCGCTGGATGAGCGGCTTTCACAACGGCGACATGTTTTCTCTCGTTCTCGACGACAAGGGAGAAGTCGTCAGCGGCTGGACGTTTCACAAGAACGAGCAGTTCCCCGAAAAGGAAGGGCTGATTCCGGTATTGAAGGAACTAAACGCCATTAGAAAGAAATATCCATCTTTCTTGCTTGAAGGCAAGATGATCAGTCCGTTTCTCAAGTGTGAATCGCGTCCGGCGACGATAGAGTATCGGGGATGGACAAGCGGAACGGTCGAGACCACGGAAATTCTCACGTCGTTCTGGGAGAATGCCAATGGCGAATGCATGGGCTTTGCGTCTAACTGGCGAACAGAACCCTCGGAACTCAGGATTGCCTACGCCGATGGCAGCACGGAGACGCGCACCCTCGCACCGCTTGAGACGATTGAAATCAATCCGAAAGGAGAAAGGACAACAAAATGAGAACACTATGCGGAACAATTCTCGCTGCCGCAGTGGCGCTTGCGGCAGCAGCCGTATTCGCCGATACGGACGTCTACGGCAACGAGATACAATATGAAAGCGACGGCGTTACCGTCAAATACCGCTTCTGGTACAACAACCAGACCGCCGAGGCGATGTCCGGCGCCGACGCCGTGTCCGCCGACGCATCGCCGTCCGCCGACTTCGAGCCGCGCTATCTCACGTGGGCGGTGTCCGACGGCGAATGTCCCGTACGTGGAATGCGCATCATCATTCCCTGAACCTTCAACACAACACCAAAAGGAACAAAACAATGAACAGCAAGGCCATTCCTACGATTGTGACGGCCGGGGCCGTCTTTTCTCTCTGCGCCGCAGTGCCCGCACCGCAGGTGTCTGACGTGAGCATGTCGCAGAACGCCAACGGCGACGCCATAATCGAATACAGTCTTTCCTCGGCCAGTGCCGTCATTACGCTCGACATCCAGACGAACGCGACAGGCGGGGCATGGGCGTCCATCGGCGGCCGGGCCGTCTCGGGAGCGAGAGGCGACGTATGGAAGGTGGTCGCGACCGGCTCGCACAGGATCAGGTGGAGCGCGACGACATGCTGGGCCGACCACCAGATTCCGGCGAGCGGCATCCGCGCCGTCGTGACGGCGTGGGCGCTCGACAACACGCCCGACTACATGGCCGTGGACGTCTCCGATGGAGCCCGACAGAACACGCAGAAATACTACCCTTCGGCTGATTTTGTGCCAGGCGGCGTAACGAGCGATCTCTACAAGATGACGATGCTCCTTATGCGCAAGATCATGGCTAAGGACGTGATGTGGACAATGGGTTCGACTGCGCAGGAGACGTCACGTGGGGCAACCGAATTGACACATCAGGTTACGCTCACTAACAACTACTATATCGGTGTGTATCCGGTGACACAGGCTCAATGGGATTTGATTCAGCCAAGCTACGTCTCGCCATCTCGTTTTAAGCACGCGATGCGCCCTGTGGAAAAAGTGTGCTACAACGAGATCCGCAACTCCGACAGCTCCGTAGTGGCCGATACTTCACATAACTGGCCAGCCGACCCAAACCCCAATTCTTTCCTTGGCAAGTTGCACACGAAGACGGGAATCGTTTTCGATCTACCTTCTGAGGCGCAGTGGGAGTTCGCCTGTCGTGCTGGCAACGGTAGCACAAAGTGGGGTGACGGATCCGCCATCTTGAATGTAAATACTGACGAGAATCTGAATTTGCTGGGACGGTACATTAACAATGGCGGGGCGGAGGCCGGCACTGAGGTAGTCGGCTCGTACGCTCCGAATGACTGGGGTATCTATGACATGCATGGCAACGTGTTTGAATGGTGTCTCGACTGGAGTGAAGCCGACATCACAGCGTACGACGGCAAGGTGAATATCAATCCCTCGACTCCTTCTGCGGCGCTGTCTGGGCAGCCAGGCGGGAACCGCGTGGTTCGAGGTGGGTGCTGGAAACGCAACGCAGGAGACTGTCGGTCGGCGTTTCGTGCCGAGATTCCTGCAGATAACCGCCTCGACATCGCCGGCTTCCGCGTCGTCTGCACCGCCGGACTGCGATAGATATGAATTGGATGGTTGCTGTCGCTGCGGCGCTTGCCGGATTGTTGGCGCTGGCGGAAGACGCGCCCGTGCCGCAATGCTACGACGAGGCGTCCGTACCCGTGGAAAGTCGGCAGGACGTCGCTGCCGCGCTCGAGGCCCGGGCGCGGCAGTGCCGCGACAGCTCCGACCGGTTGGACGCGGCGATCGCTTCTGCGTTCTCCGGAGCGAATGCCGGAAAGCTTGTCCGCTTCTGCATGGACAGGCGGCGCTTCCTCCGCAGCAGGGCGATCGACTTTGCCGATGCAGAGCTCCGTCGCGGCGGCGTTGACGGGCTCTGCTTCGCCGCGCAGTCGCTCGCCGACGCGGAGGAGGTCAACCTCCTGATGGAGGAATCTCTGGCGTGCTGGCGCGACGCACCCCGTCCCGAAAACAGCCCGACCGTGCTGAACGTGCGCGACTTTGGCGCGCGCGGCGACGGAAAGGCGGACGACTCGGCTGCGTTCGCACGGGCATGCGAGGCAATTCGGGCGCTTGGCGGAAAGCCGTCCGTGCTGCGGATTCCGTCCGGCACGTACCGCCTGGCCACGCCTCGCCCGCTCAAGCCGATGAAGCTCTGGAACGGCGCCAGCTGCGGCGATCCGTGGGTTTTGCACGGCTACTGCGTGTTCGACCAGCTTGCAAACTGCCGGATCGAGGGCGACGGGCCCGACAGCACCTCCCTCGTCACGGGGCTTCGCGACAGGCCGTTCATGCTGCTCAACTGCCGCAATTGCAGCGTAAGCGGGTTTCAGCTGTCGCTGGAGCGGCTTCCGTACATAGAAGGCACTTTAGAGGAATACGACCCGCAGGCGTTTACTGGCGTTGTTCGGCTCTTGCCCGGCTCGCTGACGCCGGACGACGAAAGCTGGACGCCGAACAGCTTCGAGAAGTCGAGCAGCCGCGAGTGCTTTGGAGCCCTCTTCGACGAGAAGGGGCAGTTCGTCCGTGAAGCCGCATTCATGAACTGGGGGCCGGACCGCCGCTACGAGAAGCTTGCCGACGGACGCTGGAAGCTCTCGTTCAACGGCAAAACCTACCGCAGCTGCCTTGAGTCCGCGCGGGCCGGACATAGAATCGTCATACCCAACCGCGCCAACTCGCATGGGGCGTTGCATGTGGCCTTCAGCTTTCACTGCACGGTCGAGGATGTCTGGGTGAGGACGAGCCGGTCGAGCGCCTTCAACGGGCTGCGTTCTCGCGGCACAGTCTATCACCGTTGCCGGGTCTTCCCGCCGGACGGACACCTTCTCGCCAGCAATGCAGACGCCTGTTTTACCACCCCCGGCTCCATCCTCGTCGGCTGCCGCTTCGAGTCGATGTGCGACGACGCCTTCAACGTGCGGACGTATGCGATACCGGTCCAGCGCACGGACCGCCCAGACGAGATACTGCGGCGCGACGCAGGCCCCATCCGGGCGGGCTCGGTTGCCTCGTTCGCCGACTCGTGGACCGCCATGTACCTCGGCCTCGGCACTGTTGCCTCGGAGAGCGAGCCGTTCTACCGTCCAGACGGCTGGTATCGCACCGTTCGCTTCACGTCGCCTATCCCCGAGAAGGCGAAGGACGGGCAGTTCCTCTATTTCCCACGGCAGCGAGGCGTGGGGACGATTGTCTCCGGCTGCACGATCAGGAACGGACGCCTTGCGGGGCTTGTACTCCAGTCGCCTTGCCTGCTTGTCGAGAACTGTTCGTTCGGGCACATTCACGATTCGGGTGTGCGGCTTGGGGCTCTTGGGGACTACATGGAAGGTCCGCCGCCCTATAACGCGCTGATTCGGAACTGCCGGTTTTCGGATTGCGGGACGGGCGTCTCTTCATGGATACGGATGTGCGACAAGGAGAAGTCGAAATGGTCGAAGGACCTCGCTTCGCCGATGCGCGGCATCGAAATCGAAGGATGCAGTTTCGAAGACTGCGTTGCCGCGCAGGTTTCCCTTAGAAACGCGACGCAGAAATAAAAAGGCAATGTATGTTGTTGTGAGGGCAAAAATGAAACTAGAACCGGCAAAAGACTACGGCGCGATGAGCGCCATTGGCGCTTCGATAATCTTTGACGACGCGATGGCGCATCTTTCCCGCGGCGAGCGGTACAATCTCGGGCTGGCCACGGGAAACACGATGATCGAACTCTATGCGCAGCTTGCGGAGAAGTTCAATACGGCACGATGCGACCTCTCGCTTCTGTCGACATGGAATCTCGATGAATATTCGCTTGACGGAAAGAGTCCTGTCGCGCACGACCATCCGCTTTCCTACTGGAAGTACATGCACGAGAACCTGTTTGCAAGGTTCGATCCATCGCTCGGCTTCCGTGAGGAGAACGCGCACTTCCCAGACCCCGCCGCGCCAGATGCATACGACCCGGCTATTTTGGCTGTAGGCGGGCTTCATCTACAGCTCCTCGGAATTGGCTTCAACGGACATATCGCGTTTAACGAGCCGATGCGAGAGGACGATATCTCCGCAGATGCGTTCGCCGCCCTCCCTACCCGTGTGCTCCCTCTCTCAAAGGAGACGATAGAGCAGAACACGGCGCTCACGGCTGGTGGCGACAGCTCGCTCGTGCCTCGCTATGCGGCAACAATGGGAATGGCGCCGATTCTCGCCGCGAAGAAGTGCCTGCTGCTCGCCTGTTTCGGTGAGCAGCAGGCGCCGCTCAATGCCATCGTCGAGAAGGGTCGCCCCACCCCGTTTTTGCCCGCGTCATATCTCTGGCGGCATCCCGACTTCCGCCTCGTGTACACGACGGACAAGATAGCACTTCGCATTTGTGCGCCGCTCAAGTAGCGCAAGCGCAAGTAAGGAGAATGCATATGATACCTTCCATGAAAACAAGGACTCTGTGTGGAGCGATTCTCGCGGCGGCGGCGATGGCCGCAGGTGCTTCTGAAGTGGACATAGACGCCCTCTGCCCGCCGAGGCCGGAGACGGCTGCGAAATTCGAGGATGGCGCGTATCCGTCGCCGGCGAAGCCCTGGCGCGAAGCGGCTATAGCCGCATACCGCTATATGGCGGCACTTCCCGCGATGACCGCTCTTGTGGAAACAGGCAGGCCCTATCGCCTGTACCAGCACAACGCATACGTGTCAAAGACGCATGCCGCGCACATAGACGCGATGCTGCTCTGGGCCAGGGAAGAGCCGGAGTGCCGCGAAAGGGCAATGCGCCTTGCGAAGGCTTCGGCCGAGTTCCTTCTCGGAGAGCTGGAGCCGGCGGATGCAGCGCTTGCGTTCTGGCCTCCGACATATGGCCGCAGGCCGCTGGAGTTCAATCCCGAGACGGACGGTCCGCCCAAGCGTCAGGGAATGGTCGGCAACGAGCCAGATGGCGCCGTCAAGTATAGGGGAGAGGTGATGCTGGTCTATCCTGCCGACGTGGGATGCGCGTTCCTCGCATACCATGCGGCGACGAGGGATGCGCGCTTCCTCGCCGCGGCCGTCGGCATTGGCGATACGTATGTCAAGACGCGCAGGACTGACGGCTCGTGGCCGCTCAAGATGAAACTTGCGACAGGCGAACCCGTCGGAGACGCTGTGCTCGTCCCGACACGCCCGCTTCTTCTCTTCAAGGCTCTCTTCAAGGCGACTGGCGACGGCAGGTGGCGCGAGGCTGCCGACAGGACGTTCGCATGGCTGGAGGACCATCCGCTCCGCGACTGGAACTGGGACGGGCAGTTCGAGGACGTCCAGCCCGCCGAGCCCTACAAAAACCCCACCGAGCACAACGTGATGGACGTGATGACGTACATCCTCGAACGTTTCCCGGGAGACAAGGCGCGGCTGGCGCAATGCAGACGGCTGCTGGAATTCTGCGAAAAGCGCTTTGTCGTGTGGAGCGCGCCGCAGAACCATGCAAAGTGGCCGACGCCATCCGTACTCGAACAGTATGTATGCTTCACGCCGATTGATGCATCTGCTGCGAAGATGATTTGCGCCTACCTTGCAATATACAAGGCGGAGGGCCGTGCAGAGGACATTGCAAAGGCCAGGGCCCTCGGGGGCACGGTGACGCGAGTCCAGAAGCCGTCGGGCCGCATTCCGACGTTTTGGGCTGACGATTCGGGCCAGGCCAACGAAAGATACGACTGGCTCAACTGCATGGAATCCGCCGCCGCCGCGCTTCTGGAACTCTCGAATGTTACGGACAAGACATGCTGGAACGACTTGATTCCTGGTGACCTTGAGGAGTCCGCCGACTTTGAGAAAGGCGTATGGACTTTCTCAGATGGGGTTCTGACTGCGTCGAAAGACAGTGCGCTGTGGTTCAAGGGGGATTACTCGGATTTTGCGCTCGATCTCGAATACAAGCTCGACCCCGCCGCGAATTCCGGTGTCATCATCTACACGAGCGATGTCAAGAACTGGGTGCCCAATTCGGTGGAAGTGCAGCTTTTGGACGACTATGCTGACAAATGGAAGAACGATCCACCTCGGCTGAAGAACGGGGGTATTTATGGACATGTCGGCCCTTAGAAGAGCTGCGGTAAGCCGGCTGGAGAGTGGAACAGCCTAAACATCTGGGCTCGCGGCGACCGTGTAAAGGTCATGGTGAACGGAGTTGTCACCGTTGACGACGACCTTTCGCGCTACACGAGCGCAAAGACGAACCCCGACGGCTCGCCTATACCGCCTTGGCTGTCGAAGCCGCTTGCAGACCTTCCAAAGCACGGCGCAATCGGCCTTCAAGGCATGCATGGCGGCGCACGCCCCTACTTCCGCAACCTCCGCATCCGCCGGCTTGGCAAGCAAGACAAATGAAAACTACGTGCGTAATAATTCTCGCGGCGGCGGCGATGGCCGCCGGGGCCGCAACGCCCGCTTCAATCGCCCTCGTGCCAGCGCCCAAGGAGCAGACGTGGCGCGATGGCACGTGTGCTTTCGTGGAGAAGGACATTCGCTACGTGCGCGACGCCGCACTGCCGCCTGAGGGCTACCGCTTCGACATCACGCCGGACGGCGTGACGGTTGCCAGTGCAGATGACGCGGGCGCGTTCTACGCGCGGAAGACGTTGAAGCAACTGGCGGCGGGCGAAGACAGACGCGTGTGGATGCGTGACCATACCATTCCTTGCGGGACGGTGACGGATTGGCCGACGTTCAAGTGGCGCGGGTTCATGCTGGACGAAGGACGCCACTTCTTCGGTAAGGAGGTCGTGAAGCACGAGCTGGAGCTGATGGCGGACCACAAACTCAACGTGTTCCACTGGCATCTCACCGAATGCCAGGGGTGGCGGCTCGACATACAGTGCTTTCCGGAACTTGTGAAGTACGGAGCCGTGCGGCCTTGCTCCGTGGCGTACGGACACACCGGCCTTGCGGAGCGCGGCGACTGCGTGTTCAACGCCGAAAGGTACGGTCCCTTCTTCTACACGGTCGATGACGTGCGCGAGATACTGGCGTTCGCCAAAGAGCGCTACATCACTGTGGTGCCGGAGATAGAGATGCCGGGGCACATACGGGCGCTTCTCGCGGCGCATCCTGAGTTCTCGTGCAAGGGCGACCTTTTGCGAGTTCCGAATGCGATCCACTCCATCGAGGAAGATGTCCTTTGCGCAGGAAACGACGATGCCATCCGCTTCATGGAGCGGGTGTACGACGAAGTGTGCGAACTCTTCCCTGGTGCGTATATCCACATCGGCGGCGACGAATGCCCGAAAACGCGGTGGAAGGAGTGCCCGAAGTGCCAGGCCCGCATCAAGGCCCTCGGGCTCAGGGACGAGGACGCGCTTCAGGCATGGGTGACGCGCCACTTCACCGACTACCTTGCAAAGAAAGGTCGGCGGGCCATCGGCTGGGACGAGGTCTTCGCCGGCAATCCGGGCAAGGAGACGATCATACACGGCTGGCACATCCGGCACGGCAACAAGTTCGGGCTCCTGGCCGCCGAGGCGGGGCATCCGACGATTGTTTCCGACCTGAAGAGCACGTATTTCTCCCTGCCGCAGAAGACGCCGGACGATCCATTCACATATCTGAGTCCGGGAACGTGGCTGACGCTGAAGACGGCGTATTCGTTCGATCCGTTCTCCGGCATGACCGAAAAGGCCAGGCCGAACGTGCTGGGGGCGGAATGCTGCATGTGGAGCGAATGCACCTGGAACATCTACGACCTCGACTTCAAGCTCTGGCCGCGTGCGTGTGCGTTCGCGGAGGCACTGTGGACCGCGCCCGCCAAGCCGCGCCACTTCGCGGACTTCTCGCGGCGCATGGCCGTTCACCGCAAACGGCTTATCGCCGCCCACGTCAACTGCGCACCGCTGGAGTGACAGGCAGGAAAAACAATGTAAAGAGAAGGACAAACCCATGATTACGGAAAATGCATGGAGCTTTCGAACTTTCCGGACAAGACATGCTGGAGCGACTTGATTCTGGGAGCCATCGAATAGTCCGCCGACTTTGAGAAAGACGCATGGACTTTCTCGAACGGGGTTCTGTCCGCATCGAAGGACAGTGCGCTTTGGTTCAAGGGCGATTTTGAAGGTCAGGCGTGTTCCGGGCACGTGCTGTGTGGTATAATGTCTCGCAGCGTCCTTATGAACGGAGCAAAGATGAAGAACATGATCGTATGGCTGCCGCTGGCGGCAGTGATTGGCGGAATCGTTGGCGCTTGGGGGCCGATGGAGGAACTGCGCGCGCTCAAGGAACGGGAGGACGAGGCGAAGGCCGCGGCGCGTCCAGCGAAGCGCGGCGGATTCGACCCGCTGTCCCAGTTCATAAACGTCCCAGACGCCGCGAAGCGTCCGCGACGAGCGAAGAAGCCTGCGGCGGCGCCGGTCGCGAATAGGAAGGGGGATGCGTCGGCCACGAACGCCGTGCCGTCCGCCGCGTCGCCGTCCGCCGTGGCGGACACGAAGGCGGATTCGCGCGCCGTGCTGTCTCCGGAGGACCTCCAGGCGCGCATAGACGAGGCTGCGGAGCTGTGGCGCACGCGCATCCAGCTCGCCCGCGCGACGGCGCTCGAGAAGCTCGGAATCGCGGCGGATTCCGCCGATGCCTTCGACACTGCGCTCTCGGACATGAACGGCAGGCTGCGCGAGTCGATGCAAGCCATAGCCGACGCGCTCGTGAACGAGGAGGAGATGACGCCGGAGATAGGCGTGAGGCTGATGAACGACATCTCAGCCACCATGGTCGAAACATACGACCAGATCGGCGGCTGCGTAGACGTGGCGAAGCGCGGCGACGTGGCGCAGCTTAATCTCGCCGAATTCATCGATCCTTTGGTCGCGGAGCCGCTTGTCGCCGTGCAGGACAAGCTCGACGGCCGCATGATGTTCGGCGGGAAGGGGCGCAGGGAATGAGCTTTCGCCGCGTGTGGCAGGCCGGGCTCTTCGAGCTCTTCGGCGCAATCCGCACCCGTCGTGCAGTCGTCGTGCTGGTGCTCTATCTCGCGTCGTCGCTCCTCTGCATGAACGGCGCGGTGACCGTGCTCGGCAAGATGGAGAGCCAGCTGGCGGAAGTCCTCCACCTCCAGACGGCGGAAGACGGCAGGAGCGGCGTGATCTCCAAGACGCTCTGGCGGTCGGACCAGTTCCAGCGGATGGTGCGCCATGTCGTCGGCGACTCGCTCGTCTACGAGGACATACGCGGCAAGCATCCCGCCGAGCTGCTGTATGCGTGGTTCACGTTCCTGTTCGTGCCTCTTCTGACGGTGCTCATTGCGGCGAACAGGGTGGCGGACGACATACACTCCGGAGCCGTGCGCTACATGCTCACGCGTGTCGCACGCTTCGAGTGGTCGCTTGGCAAGTACATCGGCACGGCGTTTCTGCTGGCGGCTGGGCTGGCGGTCGGCGCATTGGCGGCGTGGTGCGTCGCGGCGTTCCGGCTCTCCGGGGCCGACATCCCGGAACTTCTCCCTTCGATGCTTGGCTGGAGCGCGAAGGCGTGGGTGCTTTCGCTTGCCTGGCTCGGGCTCGCCCTCGGCATCTCCCATGTGGCCAAGACCGGAGCGAAGGCGACGGCGCTCGGAGTGTCCGCGCTTGTCGCCTTGTCGGCGGCATCCACGTCGCTGACGCTTTTCGGCGACCGGTTTGCCGTCCTGGCGCGGCTCTTCCCGTCCGCCGTCAACGACGCGCTCTGGCGCGCGTCCTTCGCGCCCGTCGTCAGCGCCTCGCTCTGGCTTCTCTTCCTTGGGCTTCTCTATCTTACGGCAGGCTACGCCGTCTTTGCGCGGAGGGACGCAAGATGAACGACGCGATAGTGACGCGCAGCCTCGTCAAGCTCTATCGCGGCGGACGCGCCCTTGACAGCTTTTCGCTCTCCGTGCCGACAGGCTCGACGATGGGCCTTGTCGGGCGGAACGGCGCGGGAAAGACCACCTGGATGATGGCGGTGGCGGGCTTCGTGCTTCCGGACTCCGGGGAGATCAGCATTCTCGGCCTCGGGCCGTTCGACGCCGACAAGCATGCGGGCCGCTTTGCGATTCTGCCGCAGGACTCGGAGCTTCCGCTCGAAGCCAGGCCCGGCGAACTGCTTGCGCGCTACGGCCGCCTGCAGGGACTGACCTCTGCGGTTGCGGACAGGGAGGCGGATTCGCTTCTCGCGGCCTTCAACCTTTCCGCCCATGCGAACAAGCCGATGCGTGCGCTTTCCCACGGCATGCGCAAGAAGGTCATGGTGGCGCAGGCGTTCATCGGCAGCCCCGACGTCGTGCTCCTGGACGAACCGCTGAGTGGACTCGACCCGGAGGAGGCCAACCGCATGCGGGCGTTCATCCGCGCCCGTCGCCGCAAGGAGACGATCGTCATTTCGTCGCACAACCTGGACGACATCGAGAAGCTTTGCACGCATGTCGCGTTCATCGGCTCGGGGCGGCTGGAGCGAGTCGACACGCTTGCTGCGCTGACCTCCGGCGCGGGACGGCTCGTTGTTACGCTCCGCCGCCGTCCGGACGACCTCGCGGCGCTTGAGACGCTGGTCGCGGGCGTCCGCGTCTCGTGGAGGGAGGACACGTGCGAGTTGACGGTCGAATTCGATCCTGCGACGGCACCGGAGGAGGTGAACGCGCGGCTTTTGCCGATGCTCTTCTCCTGCGGCGTGGTCTCTGTCTCATCCGGAATGACTTTGGAGCAGGCCTATCTCGCCAGATAACCCCCAGTTCAGGGTAATGGATTAGCGGACGATGCCGCGCACTAACCGTTGCGACACTGGAAGTTACGGTGACTTGTAAAGGGGGGTGAGCAAGCAAAAACTCTACAACTTTCCTGTGTCGTTGACAGGAAAAGACGCGTATGATAAACTACAAGCGTCTTCTAAATTCCCTAAGAAAAGGCAATGGCAATGAATATTATCCATGATTTCCAGACGTTTTTGCTTTACGCATGCTTGGGTGTGCTGGGAGCCATCTTGCTGTCTTCGCTTATAGCTCTTTTAAGCCGACCTCTGGTGCGCATTGCCATGCGCGTGAGGGAGACAGGGTGGTTTAATACGCTTCTCGTGCTGATTGCCGTTGCCGTGATGGTGGCATATGGCGGCACGAAGCCGCCGCCAGTGCCTACTGGCGCCGACGCAACCTTTCGCGTGACCCCCTACGTGCAGCATCCCGCCACGAACGCCATGTCGCTCCTTTGGGTCTCGGATACGAATGCAACCGCCGTCGTCGAATGGTGGCCGGAGAGCGATGCGGCGGACAGGCGAACGGCGTCGGTCACGCCGCGCCTTGCGACGGAGCTCGGCTACTTCGGCTACTCCCACGCCAAGCAATACCTGCCCGAGCTCGTGCCGTGGCAGTACCGTGTTCGCATCGAGGACCTTGAGCCAGATACGAAGTACGCCTATCGCGTCACTCTCCCGGGCGGAGAGACGTACTCGAACTCGTTCCGTACCTCTCCGGCGGAGTTCCGTCCCGTCCGATTCGTCGCATATTCCGACAGCGAGACGCAGCCGTCCTCCACCGGCGACCACGTTGCGTGGGAGGACTACAGGGTTGACGGGGACGCGAACCCGAGCGCAAACACGCGCAAGTACTTCATCGACCAGACGGACGGCTACGCCAGCAACATCTGCACGATGGTCTCGCGCGAGCCGGACTTCTATGTCATTGCCGGCGACCTTGCCGAGAAAGGCTCGGACCAGACGCACTGGGACGAGTTCTGGCGGCACAACGCGGGCGGGCTGAACGACCCCGCCGGCTCAACGCCGATTCTCGCCGCGCCCGGCAACCACGAGTACCACGGCTACTACGCCGCC
>JAFWKK010000004.1 GCA_017514235.1 Kiritimatiellia bacterium
ACAGGGGAAAGTTGTTTCATCGGATGATTCAGCAAGCCGTGACAATGCGCCCTAAGTCAATAAAGGAGTTCTATGTCTCATCACCCAGAAAGGACGGCCCGGAATGTTAGGCCCGTCAATCAGCCACCCAGTTTGAAGAATCTTATGTTGCTGACGGCGGCGGCTTGCGCCTTCGCCTGCCCTGGAGCACAGGAAGACGTGCGCGACGTGCGCGTCCGCACGTTCGTCTATCCCAAGCGCATCGTATGGCAGACTTCGGAGCTGGCATCCACCGACGGACAGCCGGCAAGGTGCGCCGCCGAAAAAACGGAACTTCTGCTCGGCCACAAGTTCGGCCAGGTCTGTGAAGGGCCGTTCGGGTCTGCGTGCGGCACGAAACTGATCAACAGGGGCGAACCGGCAGGCATTCTGCTGGACTTCGGACGCGAGCTGCATGGCGGCGTTTCGCTGGGCATGAGCCCCGGCGGCACGCCCGGCGCGCGTCTGCGGCTGCGCTTCGGCGAGTCGGTCTCGGAGACGGCGAGCACCGTCGGCGACGCCAGGCACGCCTCGAACGACCACGCCCTGCGCGACTTCGAGCTGCCAGTGCCGCGCTTCGGCTCAATCGAAACAGGCAACACCGGCTTCCGTTTCCTGAGGATCGATCTCGTGACCGGCGGCGAAGTGGGCTTCGAGTTCATACGCGCCGTCTCGCTGATGCGCCCGATGAAGGCGATCGGATCGTTCCGCTCGTCAGACGAACGCCTCAACCGCGTGTTCGAGACGGCCGTGCGCACCGTGCACCTCTGTTGCCAAGATTACCTGTGGGACGGCATCAAGCGCGACCGGCTCGTTTGGATGGGCGACACGCACCCGGAGACGATGGCGATTCTGAACGTGTTCGGCGCGGCATCGATCCTTCCGGAGTCACTCGACTACATGGCGGCCACTACGCCGACCGACCGCTGGATGCACGGCATACCCACCTACACGCTGTGGTGGATCCGCAACTTGGCGGAATGGTACCGCTATACGGGCGACGCGGATTATGTACGCCGCCACGCAGGATACCTGGAGAAGACGTTCGAACATGTGCTTTCCGGCATGAAGGACGGCGAATGGCGCGCAGGCAAATTCCTTGACTGGCCGACGAAGCACAACGACAAGGCGGCATTGTCCGGCACGCAAGGGCTTGCGCTCGTCACCGCACGCGAAACAGCGCTCCTGGCGAACGTGGCCGGGCTGACGGCGCTTGCGGACAAGGCGCGCGCACTGGAGGCGGAGCTGGCCAAGCTCCGTCCCGACCCGCATGGCGAGAAATCCGCCGCCGCCATGCTTGCGCTTTCCGGCCTGCGAGATCCAAAAGAGATGTTCTCGCAGGTCCTCGGGCAGAACGGGCACGACGGCGTCTCAACGTTCTACGGCTACTACATGATCGAGGCAATGAGCGCGGCTGGCGAGAACCAACGGGCGCTTGATACGGTGCGCGAATACTGGGGTGCGATGCTTGACGTCGGCGCGACAAGCTTCTGGGAGGACTTCAAGCTAGCCTGGACGAACGACTGCTTCCGCATCGACGAGATGCCTGTCGCCGGGAAGAAGGACATCCACGGCGACTACGGAGAGTTCTGCTACTCGGGCTTCCGTCATTCGCTCTGCCACGGCTGGGCGGGCGGACCGGCCTCATGGTGCATCAATCACGTGCTTGGCATCCGTCCCCTAGACGTCGGCTGCCGCCGCATCGAGGTAAAGCCGTTCCTCGGCGATCTCGAATGGGCGGAGGGCGCAATGGCCCTGCCGGACGGCTCATCGGTAAACGTCAGGCTCCGCAAGCTCCAAGACGGCAAGATCGATGTCAAAATCTCTTCGCCAGATTGGATCGAAATCGTCAAGAAGGAACCAATCTGACAGGATCAACCACGCACAAGCTGAATCTCAACGGTACGCCGCCGGCGGGCTATTCGCCCCGTTTCCGAGAGAATCGCATCCAAACGAAACAGCAGCTGACAATCATCTGTCAATCCTGCATCAAGTCATAGCCGTCTCTTCATCTCATCCCTGCTGCATCGCGAGCGAGGCGAACTTCTTGGGTGTCGTGGCAAGCTTCGCGAGCTCACGTGCCGGAACGAGAATGTTCTGCGCTCCGTCTTCCGCGCCTAGCTTGCGCATGGCCTCGTGATACTGATCTTGCGCGGCACCGAGCGACCTGCCCATTTTCTCGAGAGCTCCAAACGCGGCGTCCATGCGTTCAAGTATCTGCTTTGCCCGGTTGGATATGTTCTGGTTGTTGCGGTCAACCTTCAGCCTGTCCATGCCAATCTTGAAAAGTACAAGGTATCCGAACAGCATCTGCGGAGAGGCAAGCACGACAGCACGTTCGTTTGCGAATGACACGAGCTGCGGGTCAGTGGCAATGGCGGCCGAGTACGTCGCCTCGCTCGGCATTGCCATTATTACGACAGGCGAGTACTCCGCCTCGGCATCGGCGTCGCGCTCCTTGAGCTTAACGGGATAGTTCTTGGAGGACAAATTCGCAACTTGCGCTCGCACTCGCTTCGCATGCTCCCCGAGGCACTTTTCGGCGTCTTCGGCACGTCCCTCCTTCGCCGCTTGATCGGCGGCAAGGAAGGCGTCGATGTTCACCTTCGCGTCAATGAGTATCTTGCGGTGCGTCCCGTCGAGAATGGTGAAGTCGGGCATTCCCGCATCACTCGCACCATGCTGCTCAACGAAGTCCGTTCCCGGCCTAAGCCCCGCGCCCTCCAAGACGTTGCGCACTATCCCTTCGCCCCAGTTGCCCTGGCTCTTGTTCCCGCCTCGGAGCGCCGTCACAAAGTCATCAGCCTGACGTCCGAGGTTCTGCGCCTTGCGCCCTACTTCGTCGATCATTACCGAAAGCTCGCCGCCGAGCTTGACATTGGATTCCCTCGACGCCTCGGCCGCCTTGCGAAATTCGTCGATGTTCTGGCGAAGAGCGTCGAAAAGAGGCTTCACGTCCTTTGCATTGCGCTCGGAGAGCATGCCGGACTTCTCCTCCAACTTATCCGCCGCGAGCGACGAGAACTCGCTGCGCAAGCGCGCGATGGTCTCCTCCAAGGTATGCCTAAGTTCCGCAAGCCGCGCCTCGCAAGCATGATCCTTGTCCGCAAGCCGCGCCTCGACAGCCTCGTCTTTGGCAGCCAGAGTTGCCGAAAGCGCGGCGTTTTCGCCGCCAAGCCTCTGCACCTCGGAGGCATGCTCCGCAACCTGGCGACGCGACCTGCGTAAAGCCAAAAGTGCCATCGCCAGGGCCGCGCACAATGCACCGGCTACACACGCAAGCGCTGCAATCACAATGTACAGACTCATCTCCATTTCTCCTGCACCGTCATCTTTAGACAGGCATATTATACCACACTTCTAAATTTAACAATACGCCGTCACCGCAACAGCATTGCGATCATTCGGCAGGGCAGTTGCCGACGAGGACGCGGCGGAGACGGCGACGGGCAACGTCTGCGAGACGCCAGACCGTCGCGACTGGCGTCGGGGATGCGCCTGCCATGCGCCAGCACGGAAAAAAACGTGTAACATGCAACGGCATGTCCGGCGAAACAGACGCGACAAAGGCTGCTATCGCCTCCATGTCGGCGTCCGTGTCGTTTCGCCCTGGCACAACTAGCGTCGTAACCTCGACATGGCATCCGGCGGCGTGAAGAGTCCTGACGGTCCGGCAGACGGCATTGAAGTCGCCCCCAATCCAGTCGTAATATTCCTGCGACGGCCCCTTGAGGTCGATGTTCGCCGCGTCGACAAGCGGCGCAAGGCCCGCGACGATCTCCTCATTCGCGCAACCGTTCGAGACAAGGACGTTGCACATTCCCCTTGCGCGGACTTCCAGTGCGCAATCGCGCACGAACTCCCATCCGACAAGCGGCTCGTTGTACGTGTATGCAAGCCCTATGTTGCCCTGCTCGTCCCTAAGTCTCGCCGCAAGGTCTGCCAAATCTGCAGGCGTCGCCGTCCGGCACGGCACCTCGTCCCCGCCATGCTGCGATATCCCGTCGTTCTGGCAAAACGGACAGCGAAGGTTGCATCCGAAGGAACCCACGGAAAGGACATTGCTCCCCGGCCTGAAGAACGCGATCGGCTTCTTCTCAATGGGGTCGAGCGCAAGCGATGAAATCCTTCCGTAATTAGCCGCAACAACGCGTCCGCGTTCCATCCGACGCGCGCGGCAGAAGCCAAAAGCGCCGTTCGCAAGCCGACATCGGCGCGGACATGTTCCGCAAACCGCTTCTGTCGCGTCACTCATGGAACACTTCGGCCTGGAACGTCTCGAACTTCGCCCCTTCTCGCCATGCGTCTGCGGGAAGCCCCGCCTTCTGCGAAAGATAGGCAAGAGTCGTCGGCAGGTCCCAGCCCTGTTCCGGCGCAACCTGAGGAAGAAACACGGCGAAGCGGCCGTCCTTCTCCAACGTCATGCCGTCACGTCCCAGCACGATGTCTCGCCAAGACGCGACGCGTTTCGGCGGCGTCAGGGCTGAGACTTCCACACGGAGCTCGCCAAGCTCGCGTTCCGTGACCGGCGAAAAGCGAGGGTCGCGAAGCGCCGCGTCAACAGCACGCGCGGCAACGGCCTCGACGAGCGGACGCATAGGCAAAATCTCGCCGATGCAACCGCGCAGCGCACCCGTCGCCTTGTCGTTAAGCGTCACAAAAGCGCCCATCTTAGAAAGCGTCGCCTTGGGCGCGGATCCAGCATCCGGTTCCTCGCCACGGCGAGACCCTTCCCTTACCGCACGCTCCAGCGACGTTCGCGCGACGCGCAGGAGATACGCCCTGTCATTTGCGGAGAGGACCGCGGCCCCATTGCCTTGCCATTTCGCATATCCGGTAGCGGCGAGATAGCACACGAAACGCGTATAGTCGCCGCTCGCGTCGCCAGACGTCGCATATCGCTGC
Organism: Kiritimatiellia bacterium; assembly: GCA_017514235.1. GTDB lineage: Bacteria > Verrucomicrobiota > Kiritimatiellia > RFP12 > UBA1067 > UBA1067. The sequence goes on from JAFWKK010000004.1 coordinate 4,924, forward strand.
CGGACGAGAGCCGTGCCATACGGAAAGGCACGGAGCGCGAGCTCTATCGGGACATGTCCGCAGATAGTCGCACCCGTGCGCTTGACGAACGCGGCGAAACTGTCCGCATCGCCCTTCGCGGCAAACGAGAACGCTTCGGCGTCCGTTGCCGCGACCTGTCGCCGGACGTCCTCGCCTCCGCCGCTGCCGTACGGCGTATAGGAGAAATCCTCGCCGTAGTGAGTAAAGTCGGACGACAGGACGAGCAATGTCTCTGCGTCTATCAGTCGCGAAAGCGCACGGACGCACATTCCCATCTGGTCTTGTCCGAAGGATCCAACCACAAGCGGCACGATCGTAAAGCCGTTACCAAGCGCGACCTGTAGAAGCGGATACTCGATCTGCGCGGAATGCTCGGCGGCGTGCACGCGGTCGTTCCTGGCAACGGGCGCGACGAGCGCAAGGCGATCAAGCCAGTCGCGGTCAATCCTGATTTCTCCAAGCGGAGTCGACACAGCTTCGGACTCCGGAGCGACGAGACGGTTCTCAATCCAGGCGCGATGGCTGGGAGCGAGCACGACGACGCGGCGAAACTTCCCGCCGCGCACGGCGCGGACAGCGGTCCAAGCCGCTTCGCCGGAATAGGCCCATCCCGCATGCGGCAAGACGAGAACGTTCGGAACCCCGTCAGCTGTCGCCGAATCATGCGATGCGGCGGCTTCCCACTTCTCGGCGAGGGCGCGAATCCCCTTCTCCGTCCCCGGATACCATGTCCCGGCTATTGTGCTGTCGAGTGCCATCTGCCAACCCTCCTGCAGATATTTTATCATATTCTGCCGCTACGATCAGATCGCAATCGCAGGATTTGCCGCAATCACGGACGTTACTTGGTTGCCAAGCCAGAATTTACCGGTTCTGCGACTTTAGACAGGCGCAGAGCGCGGGTATGAAGTAGAGCGAGACAAGTGTCGACACGAAGATGCCGCCGACGGAACCAATGCCCATTGACTGCCTGAGCTCGCAGCCAAGTCCGCCGCCGAGCGCCATCGGCAGCATGCCGACAAGCGCCGCAGCGCAGCTCATCAGGACGGGACGGAACTTCGCCATCGCCGCAGCCATGACGTTCCCGGTCCGGCGCCAGTCGTCGATGATCAGGATTGCCGCGTTCACGACAACGCCAACGAGCATGATGCCTGCCAGAAGGCCGAAGATCGAAAGCGTCTGATGCGCGGCGACGACAGCCGCGAAGATGCCGAGGTAGCTGAATGGGATCGTGAAGAGTATGACGAACGGCATAGTCCACGACTCAAGGATCGCCGCCAGCAGCAGGTAGGTCAGCGCTATGGCAATGACGGTGACAAGCCCGAACTCTGCAAACGCCTCGTCCATGTACTCGGACTGTCCGCCGAGCGATGCCGTGTAGCCGTGTGGAAGCTCGGCCTTCGCCAGCGCAAGGGCACGTTCCGTCACTTCGCCCATGCCATGCCCCGGCGCGTTGTTCGCGTATACGATCGTCGAGCGCCGCTTCTCGCTGCGAACAATCTGCACCTGCTGGACGGACCGCGTCACCTCGGCGACAGCTCCCAGCGTGAACGGGCGACCCTCTGGCCCGGGGAAGTTCTGTTCGGCAAGCTGGCGCACCCCGTCGGCCTCGTTATAACGCACGCGGATGTCGTAGCTCCGCTCGCCCGCCGAAAACGTGGCCGGCGTGAGGCCCGCAAGCGAAGCTCGCAGGTTGAGGCCCAGCAAATATGGCGTCATGCCGAGATCGTTGATCACAGCGCGATTAGGTCGGATGCGCAACTCGGGCCGTCCCGCCCGCACGTTGTTCTCCACGTCCGTCGCGATGTCGGACGCTTTTATGTCCTGCGAAACGGCAAGGCACGCCTTGTCCAGCACGGACAAGTCCTCGCCCATGAGCTTAACCTGGATCGACTGGGCAGAACCGCCGACTAGCAACGGCACAAGCACGGAAGCAAGCACGTCAGGCACCTCGTTCAACCGAGTGCGCATCAAGGCAGCGACGTCGGAGATCGTCTCACGTCGCTCGGTCATCGGCCGGAGCACGAAGTCGATCTGCGCGAGATGGGCTCCGCGGCCGACCTGCCCGAGTATGCCCTGAGTCTTGCCGACGGAAACAGTATGGCGCAGGACAAGCCGCCCGCCCGCAGCATCCCGCACGTCCGCTAACTTCGCGGCAATCGCTTGCGTACGCTCCGCAGCGCGTTCGAGCGTGATGTCAGCCGGATACTCGAGCTTGACGGACAGCTCGCCCTTGTCGAAGAGGGGCACGAAGTCTGACTTGACCCTCGGCCCGAGCAGCATGAAGCCTGCGACCGTCAACGCGGAAAACACGGAGATCGAAGTCTTCGGGAAATGCAGAACCGATTCCAACGATGCGGCGTATCCGCGCTCCAGCAGTCCATACAGCCAGGTCCACGGCGTCAAGACCTTCGACATCAGCCTGTTGGCGCCCTCGCCGCGTGCGCCGAGCTTTGCCGCCATCATCGGAGTCAGCGTGAACGAAACGAGCAGCGAGGCGAACGTCGAGGCCGTGACCACGATGGCGAACGGCACGAAGAACCGCCCAGCCATAGTCCGCATCGTCGCAATCGGAAGGAAGACGACTATGTTGGTGAGCGCCGAGGCGGCAACCGCAAGCGCGACCTCGCCGGCCCCGCGTGCGGCATCTCCATTTCGGCGCGCAATGTTCTCAAGGACGACAATCGAGTTCGCGACGAGAATGCCGACCGAGATGCCTACAGCGTTCATCGTGATGATGTTCGCCGTATAGCCGAACAGCGAAAAGGCGACGAGCGAAATGACGATCGTTACGGGAATGGAGACGAACGCCGTCATCGCCATCCGCCAGTCCGCCAAGAACAGGAGCAGCACGAAACCCGTGAGAAGCACGCCCTGCCAAATGGCGTCCACACCGCCCTTAACAGTCGCGGCGACATATGCTCCGTCATCGCGCACCCAGTCGAGCCGCATTCCGCCAGGCAACTCCCCGACGAGCGTCTTGCAGATCGCGCGCAGACCGTCCACCGTCTTCGCCGCGTTCGCCTCGCCGCGTTTCGTCACCCTCATTATGACTGCGGGGCGTCCGTCGAACGAGGCGATGGATTCCTTGCGCTTCGTGCCGAACGCAAACGTTGCGACATCGCGCAGATAGAGCCGCGTTCCGCGCACGGTTCCGATCTCGATCCGCCCGAGATCCTCAATGCCGCGCGCCTCCGCGTCGAACATGACGGAGAACTCTCGCGCACGGTCAGAGACCTGTCCAGACGGGATCTTGAGGTTGCCCTTGCCGACCGCCTCGACAACCTGTGCAAGCGTGAGCCCGGCGGCCGTGAGCTTCGCGCGGTCAACGGTCACCACGACTTCGCGCTCCTCGCCGCCGATCAGTTCCACCGAGGCGACGCCCGCTACGGTCGAAAGCCGCCCCGAAAGCCGGTCGTCCGCGTAGTCGTAGAGTTCATCGACGGGCTGCTCACCCGTCAGTGCGAGCGTGACGACGGGAATCGCGTTCACGTCGTACTTCTGCACCTGCGGCTTCTCGGCACCGCTCGGCAGGTCGCCCTCGATCACCGCGATCTTCGCGCGGATGTCGTCCGCCGCAACGTTCTGGTCCACGTTGAGGTTGAACTCGAGCAAGACCTGGCAGAAGTTGTTCGCACACGTCGTCGTCATGTGCTTGAGGCCGTCCACCTGCACTGCGGCGTCTTCGATGGGACGTGCGACGGACGTCTCGATCTCCTCTGGCGATGCGCCCGGATAGACGACTACGACCGACACATAGGGCACGACGACGTTCGGCACGATGTCGATGCCCATGTTGCGCGTCGCGAGCGTTCCGAATAGCATCAACACGCTCAGGACGACGAGCGTCAGGACCGGCCGTCGGATGGCGGTGTCAGAGAGAAACATCTTGCGTCCTCACCTCGTCACCCTCGTTCACAAGCAGCATGCCTTCGAGAATGATCTTCTTATCTGGCCCCAGTGCCGGACGCACGATTTCGCGCCAACCGTCGGTCTCGAGCCCTGCCTCGACCGCAATGCGTACGGCTTTGCCGTCCACTACGGCAAAGACGGCGTCCGAGCCGCCGCGGTCCGCTACGGCCGACGACGGCACGCCCTGTCCCGCACGAGACGCGAAGACAATCTCGCCGTCCAGCAGCATGCCTGCGGCGACATCCTCCGTCCGCGGCAGCTGCGCACGCACCTCGAACGTTCGCGTGACGGCACTCACCGTCGGCGCCCGGTAGGTAAGGACAATGTCGCGCACCCCTGCCAACGGCCGGGTTAAGCGTACAGTGGTCTCGCCGAGCTTCACGCGTGCGAAATGCGCGGCGTTGAGCGAGAAAGTGATCTCGTAGACAGACGGATTCTCCACCTCGAAGACACACATGCCCGGGCCGACGTAATCGCCGACATTCCGGTGCTTGCGCGTCACAATGGCGTCATACGGTGCGCGCACGCACGAGTCGGAAAGGTTCTTCTCGGACACGGCGAGGCCTGTCTCTGCTTTCGTGACCATCGCCTGCGCGGCCTCGAACGCGGCCATGGCCGACTTCGCTGCGACCTGCGCCTTCTCCAGAGCGTCCTTCGTCACGGCCCCTCCCTCGAAGAGCCGTGCCATGCGATCGGCGTCCAGCTTCGCCTTGCCGACCGTTACATCCGCCTGCGCGAGCTTCGCCTTCGCCATCGCGAGGTCGTCCTTGGCCGCGCGCACGGCGTTTTCGAGATTCTGGCGGTCCACTTGAAAGAGCACGTCGCCTTTCCTCACTTGTGCGCCCTCGTCCACGAAAACGGCGTCAAGCGTGCCTGGGATGCGTGCGGAGACGACCGCCGCATCTTTCGCCCGAACGGAACCCTGCACACGCAGCGAATCGACGAACGTCACGTCCTGCCGTGCCACGCCGACGCGTACCAAGGGACGCGTCTCCGCACGTTCCACGACCTGCTCTGAGCATCCCGCAGCCGCGAGCAGCACGAGCGCCCATGCCCACTTCACCCGCCGCCTTGCGCCGATGAGGGTATCCCTTGCCATGTTCATTTTATGCTTCAACCATATGCTTAACATATCAAATCCGTGTCACCTTTCTTCTTCGCTTTTAAGATACTTGAGAAGCTCAGGGAAGGAGTTTATCATCACTGTGCACTGCGAATCGCGAATGGTGCCGAAGCCGTATGAGCAGAACGCGCTTTTTATCCCACCGTTCTTGGCGCAGTCGAGGTCGGTCCAGTTGTCGCCGACCATCCAGTCGCAGGGCGAGAGGCGGTGTCCGCCCATGCGAGAGGCGCACTCCCTTAGCGGGAGTGCGCTCGGCTTCATCTCGGCACAATCTCCGCCCGCGATGACGGCATCACCGAAAAGGCGCTCAAGGCCGAACTTCTCGAGGATTGCATGCACGGCGAACGACGGCTTCGCGGTGTTTATGCCGAGCAGCCATTCGCGGTCCGCAAGCGCTTCCAGCGTGCAACGAACGCCGGGATAGAGCGCGACGGACTCAAGCATGTGCTCTCCGTACCGCGCCATGAAGACCTCCATCAGGGAATCCACGTCATCGGCCTTCTCGGGTATCGCGGTCGCAAGAAGGTGCCGCGCACCGCGCCCGACGTGTTTGATCACCTCGTCCTGCGGCAGCTCCGCAAGTCCAAGGTCGCGCCGCGCGTGGTTGACCGTTGCGCACAGATCCGCCTTTGAATCTATGAGTGTTCCGTCCAGGTCAAAGAATGCTGCATTCATGATAAGGCAAATTGCATCCGCTACATGTTTTCACCGGACGACTCGTCGCGGGGAAGCGTCTCGTAAACCTTTACTCCGACAGCTTGACGCAGAAGAATGTCAGACATCGCCTCTCCATATGCAGATTCCGCAAGCTTCGTCTCCGCCTCCTCGCTGACCGCTAACTTGTCCAGTACGGACGAAAGCGTCTCATTCCCGTCCTCATGACGTCGCACCGCCGCCTCGTAGTCGAGACCCGCGGCCTCGGCCCAGGCACGGGCAGCCGCCACCTTCTGGCGCACGAGACGCCGCTGCCGCCAGCTGTCCGCCACCGCGATCACGACGGCCGTCATGCGCTCTTCCTGCAGCTTGAACTCGGTCTCTCGCGCTACCCGCGCAGCACGGTATTGCTGCACCGTCCGGAAACCCTCGAAGATGGCCCACGTGCCGATAAGAGACCCGGCCCATCCGCGGAGCGCTACGTCTTCAATCGAACCGGCCGCCCCGCCGCCACCCAACACGACATTCGGCAGAAAGCCAGCCAGCGCCTCAACAACCTGGGCTTTGCGCAATTCCAGCGTCTGGTCACCGGCCGCGAGATCCTTTCGCGAGACAAGTCCGTCCCATACCCATTCCTCGACGCGCTTCTCCGGCAGCGGCGGAAGCGCAAGCAACGACTCGCCGGACACCTTGAACTCCGCTAGCGGCCAGAGATGCAACAGCCCGGCCAGCTCCTCCCGTGCCGCCGCGGCATCGTCACGCGCCGCATCCAGCGATGCCTCGGCCAGCACGCAACGCGCTTTCGCCCGCGCCGCATCGGCCGGTGTCGCGTACCCTTCGGATACAAGCCGCATCACACGGTTCGTCAGGGCACGGGCGCTCTCAAGCTGACGCTCGGCCGTTTCGACGCGACGCGCGGCAACGGCAGTCTGATAGAACAGCGCGGCGACCTGTACATCCAGGAGCTGCCCCGCGCGTTTGCGCACAATGTCCTTGATGCGCACGCCGTACTGCGACTCGGCGAACATCACCCAAGCCACCGGCGTGAAGACCGGCTGGGCAACGACAAGCGATCCGGCCCTTGCGCGCAAGCGACTGTTTTCAAGATCCCCGAGATTCGGCAGATCGTAGACGCCGCCATCGGCGAGCAGCCCCATCCCCGAAAGACCGACCGTCGGCAAGAACGCCGAGAACGCCGTTGCACGGTTGATTCGCGCGAGCTTGGCTTCAAAGTCCTGCTGAGCCAGCTTGAGCGAACGCACACGCGCGAGCTCCAGCGCGTTCGACAGCGTCAGCACGCCGCCCGCCTCGGCAAGCACACGCTCCGTCTCTGCAACCAGATTCGTCTTGAAAGCCTGCGCCGCCTCCTCACGGTAGGCGGCATCGGGATTCGTACATCCCGCTAGGATCCACGCAACCAGCGCGAACTGAGGCAATCGTCCGTACATGCCGCCCGCCTCCGATCAGCGCACGCCCCGCCTAGCACAGTACTTCATGCCGGACATAACCTGGCGGCAGACGAAATCGGCAATCGAATCGGCCCAGGCCTCTGCCTCAACGTCTGCAGGACGAAAGAGCGGATTCCACGAAGAATCTCTCAGCACATAGGCGCAAAGCTGCGACCAGATCAAATCAACCCAACGACATTGCTCGTGAACGTCATCGACTGCCATCGCGATGAGCCGCAACAGACTGTCCTGCACCGGGATGACATACCGTTCGCGCACTAGATTGCATATCGGGGATGGATTGACCATCTCCTGGCGAAAGAAACCTGCCGCCAGCGCCGCCCCGCCCTTAGTGGTCCGCAGCGCACGCGAAACGCCGAAAATCCAGCCGTGTACGGCCTCGCGCCAGGACTGCGCGTCAGAGACCGTCGCGTCAATCGTGCACAGCTCATCGCCCGTGTTCTCGTGAAACAGCCGCTCCACGCACGCCTGATACAACCCGTTCTTGTTATGGAAATGATAGTTGACAAGCGCGACATTGACATGCGCCGCTTTGCAGATCTCCCGCACTGTCACGAGCTTGAGACCCTTCTCGGCAAACAGCCGCATCGCCGCTGCCATGATTCTCTTTTTGGTCGCGTCCATCCTAAACATTTGTTTTAAACATGTGTATAATATACCAAACCCACGCCCCTTGCACAAGGGGGCACTGGAAAACTTTTTTGCAATGGAAGTTGTACAATCAGGTGAGTCAAATCGGAAGGGCAAGGTTTCGCGATGGAGAGCAGCATCGCATCAGCATCTAATCACCCCACCATCTGCCCAAGATTCGTTCGGCCCCGTCATGTCCCTTCTGCGATGCAAGATACAGAGGCGGAGTTTCAGCGAATCACTTGAACCAGTTCGTGTGGAAGCCGCGGGATGTAACCATCGCGTAGAAGTCGCGCATGAAGAAGTTAGTGCTGCCGACGTAGTCGCTCCTGATCCTCACCGCTTCGCTGTTCTGCAGGCTTGCCGACGGCAGATCGGGGTGATTCTTCGCCTTCTTGAGCGCAGCATTGGCGACGGTCTTCTGGATGTCGTGCGACTCCCACTGCCCGGCCGTGTACACCTTGCCTTCGCTCTTGAGCTTGCGGGCGTGGGCTATCGCCTCGTCGAGACGATTCACCGCGCACTTGTACTGTTCGCTCTCCGCGTCAAGGCGCGTGGCGAGGGAGTCGAGATATTCAGCCCTGGCCGCTCCGCCGTCCGGAGCGTCCGCCGCGAGGGCCACAAGCTTGTCGTGGAGTTCGCTATCCATCTCCTCCGGCACGGCGGTACACCGCAAGCCGCAGAAATGGAACAGTCCCTGAACAAGCTGCCTGTTGACGACCTTCTCCATGTCGATCTCGACCGTACCGTTGTCGTCGATCTTGATTCCGGGGTCGTCCTTGACTTGGTCCAGGAAATCGTTATTTACCCTGCTCGACACGGCAAGCGTATTCAAAGTCCGAGCGAACGCCTTCTGCGCCTGGGAGCCCGCGGTGAATTTGAAGGTGTTGAGGCCTGTGCGCATGAGACCGTAGCTCGCGTCGTTGTCGATGGCCTTCAGGTTGACGTCGAGCGTCTCCTTGTCGATCTCGACAAGGTAGTTGTCGTTGTGACGGTCGCCCTGGCCGGTTAGGATGTCGAACCACATGAGACGGTTTGCCTGACGCATCAGGCGCCCGACGACCTTGCCGAACTTTGCCTCGTCAAGGGTGCGCAACGCCGTCATGCTCAGCTTGCCGGCGCCGACCTTTGCGTCATTCGCCTTCAGGTATTTCTGGGCCGTCAGACCGGGTGCCTTCTCCATGAACATGCCGAAGCGTCCCTTGTGGGTTCCGGCCTTGGTCGTGACCATGACGTCGTTCAGGCCGAGCCGGTTGGCGGTTTCCTGCACGGCGAGGTTGACGCGCGTGAACTCCATGTTCTTGGCCATACCGTGGTAATGCGAACTGAAGGACGTCGTGAGGCATCCCGGCATCTCCGGCTTGAAGACCCATTCCGAGCCATCCTTGAGCTTCAGGAGCGTGACGGTGTTGAAGGCGCCGCTGCCGAGTTCGCAGGAGTCGACGACGTTGGCGTCGTCGATCCGCGCGTCGATGTCGCTGTCGCTGTAGCCGTGTGCGCGCGCCTCGACGATGGACGAGACCGTCTGCTCGCCACGGAACGCGCCAAGCACCCAGCTCGACACGTACACCTTGTTTTCCGGCCCTGCGTCAAGCTTCTTGGCGAGTTCCGCGAGATGCGTCACCGCGACATCGATTCCGGCATAGGCGCGCTTGACCGTGACCGCCAGATCCGCGAGAATCTTCTTGCCCTGTGCGCCAGCGACATCCACCTTGAACTTCTTCAAGGCCTCCTTGAACTCGGCAGACGCCCTGCTGCCGGGCACGGCCTGGCTGAAGAACGACTGGTCGAGACAGTCGATCGCGCCCTTCCTGTCCATGCTCCGGAGAACTTCTGCAGCGTTGTCGAGCGTCGCCTTGTTCTCAGGCGTCGGAGACTCCACATAGGCGCGCGCGGCGTTTCTCAAGACGTTCATCAGATTGACGAAGTGCGCCAGTTCATCCGCCTTGTCGCCGTCCAGCGTCCTTACGTTGGAGAGCTCATTCACGAAACGGTCCTCGAAGATCTCGTTTTTGAGGAACGGGAAGGACTTCTCGACAAGGTTGCGCATGGCGCCCTTGATGATATCGCGGTGCATGGAGGCGATCTTGTCCTCCACGCCAGACAGAAGCTTCGCGGCCTCCGTCAGCATGGAGCGGTCGCAGAAGATGGTCTTGCCGCCGACCTCGATCTTGCCGGACGCCGCCGCTTCGGAAAACTTCGTCTTGACCGCATTGAGTTCCTGCGTACAGCTTGCGACGTCCGCCTCGGTGATGGACCGCGCGAGGCCCTGTGCATATCCCGCGAGCCTATCGGCGAGCGGTTTGATCTCGGCCTTCATCGCCTCGAGCGCGCGGCCACGGTCAAACTTGTCCAAGGCCTCCTTGCTCGTGAACGCGCTGATCTTGCCGCCCGCGAGCTTGTCCGCTTCCTCCTGTACCTTGTCGCCGCCCTTGTCCACGATCTCCGCCATCTGCAGGGTGAGCGTCTCGATTTCGGCAACGCGCCTGTCACACTGCAGCATGATTTCCTCAAGCGCGGCCTGGGTTGTGGCGTCGGACGCCTTTCCGAGTGCGGCGGCGAGGGCGGAGGAAAGCTTCATTTGCGCCGTCTGCGCTGCGTCAAGGGATGTCGCGGCGGCGTCTTTGGGCTTCCACGCGATCGTGCCGTCCTCGTTTTTCACCAATGCGGAAGCAAGCTGACGCCCCGTGAACTCGTCCAGCTTGGCAAGGCTCTTCTGCGCCGCATTCGCGAGCGCCAAGAGCTGCTTTACCGTCGCTTTCGGGAGTCCTGCGGCCTTAGCAGCGGTCTCGACGCCCTTCGCATCGGTGCCGACCGCAACGATCTTCGCGGCCTTGAGAAGAAGGATGTCGAGCTGTCCGGCGACATCCGCCGCGCGAACCGATACTTCGGCCGGAGGCTGCGGCTCGCCGCCGACCTGCACGTTGTTGACGCTGTTGCCCGCGTTCTCGTTGCCGTCCACGACCGGAACGCTATTGACGCTCGGATGGGGAATGTTGTTCCCTATCGGTAGAAAACCTGCATGTCCGCTCATTGCTTTCCTCCTTGTCGTTAAGCCGTTTCTGCCCACCCTTTCTACACGCAAGCGTCCAAAAGGTTACAGATGCACAGGGATTATATCACACCTCATCCTCGCGTGGGTGCCACACCTCTCCTTTGGCCCTTCTCTCCCACTGCATGTCGCTCACCTATAGATTCGGCAACTAAAGGCATTGACGGCATCCGGGAGGGACGGGCTCCGTCCCGTCCGTTCTATATGGCCGCGACGGAGCGCGGCCCTCCCAACGTGTCAACCCCATTTGTTGCCGAATCAATGATCGCGGTGTCTTTCTGTTGCATGGCCATAGTTACTCTACCACTCCTACAGAAGGAAGAGCACGTAATTGGCTCCTTTTAGCGTGGTAGCGGTCTCTCTTCTGCCAGTTCACTGTGACTCATTCGTTCCTCTAGCATATATATATACCAAAACGGAAAAAATTTCACGCCAACTCCCAGGTGAACGTGACAGAATCCGACGCCTCAAGATCCTCCGGGGTGATATCCGGTGCCGCGCCACCGGCAACACACTCCGCTTCGCAGCAATTGTCGAACTCGTGATAGATGTCGATCTCCTGCCAGGAATAATTGATGTTTATGATGTCGCCGAGCTTCTTGCCGACGCCACGGCAAAGCCCCTCGGCGATCTTGCGGGCGTTTTCGGATGCCTTTGCGAACAGCTCCTCCTTTACGGCCGACTTGTCCTTCACCGTGAATTGGACGCGAAACTCCGGATCGACACCGGACCTTGCGACGGCGGAAAGGATCGACACCATGCGTTTCCGCTCAAAGTCAAAGCCGAATTTGAGGCTCTGCCGGATCTTATACCCCTTGAAGACGTGATCCTTGCGGTTCCCGTACTTGTCTTTGGTCCATTCCCATTCCGTATCGACGCCGAAGTCCGTCGTGCGAAGGTCCTCGGGATCGACGTTGACGGACTTGAGAGCGGCCTTCAGCGCCTCGATCCGCTGCGCCGCCGCATCCATCCCGGCACCGTATTCGACATTTAGGGTTTCCAGGTTGATCAGGATGTTGACATAGTCCGGTTTCACCTTTACGTTAGCCGAGCCGCGAACTGTTATCACTTTCTGCATGGTATTCTCCTTCCGTTAGAATTCGTCTTTCTTGTAATGCCTCATGACGCCCCTATGGGCATTGACAATCGTCCTTCCCCATCTTCGGGACGTCCTTGATCGCCACGCGATGGATTGCGTCATCGACTCCGCCGCCGCCCAGCATCACCTGATTGGCAGCGTTGACAATTGCATCAACATCAAGCTTCGTAATGTCGCCCTGTACAATCTGCATCATGGTTTGTCCTCCAGTAGTTTCCTTGTTCAGATCTCCGCCCACGTCGGTTCGTAGGCGATTTCGTAGCGTTCGTCAAGGCGGGAGACATTGTAGATGCGGCTTCTCTCGAAATCGACTCCGCCGTGCTGCCCCGTGTGGATATGTCCGCAGAACACAAGACGCGGACGCTTCTCGATAATTGCCTCGGTCAGCTCCGGCGATCCGAAATGCTCCGAGTCTGTCTGGAGCGAACGGTCGATGTCGCTTCCCGGAATGCGCGGCGGCGAGTGCGTCACAAGCACATCAAGACCAGCGGGAATCTTCGAGAACCAGCTCTTCAGCGTGTCCGGCTCGCCCTCGAAAGCCCATGAGTAGGAGATGATCGGAACCCAAGGCGTCCCATAGAACTTTACGCCGTCAATTTCCGTCCCTCTGTCGCCAAGGAAATGGACGTTCGGCGAGAACTCGTACTTCCAGTCGATTCCCTGCTCCTTGAAGAGTATGTGTGCAATCGGGTAGAAGTCATGGTTGCCGGGGATGACGACAAACTGGATGTCGGGATACGATGCCGTCCATTCCTTGAACTTCCTGTTGATCCACTTCTTCTGGTCGTTGATGTACCACGGCCCGCGTCCACGCAGCGGCGCGACGTCGCCCGCCAGCACAACGACATCCGCGCCCCTGGGGTCAAGTCCCTCAAGGTTACCATGCAAATCTGATGTCGCCATTATCCGCATTGCTTCCAACCTTTCACAATGTCTCTAAAGAGCTGTTCTAACTTGGCATAGGCTCCAGCTTCCGCTATCATCGCCTTGCTGTCTTTCATGCCACACCCGCCTCCTTCATGACCGCAGCGATCAAAGCATCCACAGCCGACCTATCGCAATCCGGCGGCAGACGACTCTTGCCAGCCTCGATGGTTGACTTCTTCTCATCCGCAAAGGCCATGATCTCGTCGAACTTCCACTCGCCGCGCCGGATCGAGAGCAGCGTCTCAAGCCGCTCGTCTGAGACCTGCTTCGGCGGCTGGGCAAGCCGCGCATACTCGGCGGATGGCACGACGAAGACCCCGCGAACGTCCGTATCGCTGTTCGCGTTCTGCGTTCCGTATGCCCGGCTCCCGACGATGCCCCTGAACAGCACAATCGGATTGTCCGCAACTTCAAGACTGTCTATAGAGTATGCCATCGTTGTCTCATGTCGTTGCAAGGCACGAAAGGATCAAGCGGCGGTAGACGTTTTCCCGCGAGGCTACGGCCGAGTCAACCTTTAGTGCTGCCAGCGCCGCAGCCGTCATGTAGACCGTTTTTGACCAGCCTGTCAGAATCAACGTCTTGTTCATGATTTTTCTCCTTCGCACTTCGCCTTGCGTCCGTCGAGCAGTTCGATATCCAGCAGATCACCGCTGATGATCTTGCCCGTGCACTTGCGCTCAGTCGCAAGCGTCTTTTCTGTCTGATCTTGCATTTGCTTCATGTGATATAAACTCCTAAATTCCTACTGCCTCCTTGGTATTTGGGTTCATTGTCAAATCACGATTGCATCCCGCGAATTGACATCTTCCAGCCGCCCTGCCCCAAAGCAAGCACCTCACATGAGGCGGAGTCCCTTTTCTGCTGTTGCTCATGTTGCCTCTCCATCTTTTGCTTTCTCGCCGCTCACGTAATCAAGTGGTGAATCATTGAGGCGCTTGCGAACTTCGCGCCAGTCGGGCATGAAGCGATCCATAAGCGCGATAAACTCTTTGCCGTGTGTGCGGGTCTTGAGGTGGCAAAGCTCGTGCAGGATTATGTAGTTGAGCGCTTCCTTCGGCTTTCGGACAAGCTGGAGATTGAAGATAATGCTCTCCTTTTTGGGGTTGCATTTGCCCCAGCTTCGCCTCATATTCATGATGGAGAATCGTTGGACATTCAGTCCAGTCCTCTTCTCCCAGAGCGGCAAGGCGCGGTTTACCGCATCTGAAAGGAGCGAGCGCTCCCACTCCGTCATGTAATCGCGACGTGACTTCTCGGTCGATTCCAGCGGCGCAAGCATGGTCAGCGTATTGCCGGAAATCTTAATTCCACCCCAGCCGTCCTGTTTGACGAGTTCAAGAAAATACTGTTCGCCCCAGAGGTAGTGGGTTTCGCCGGAGATGTACTTGCGCGGCGGCTGGCGTCGCTGCGCAAGCATTCCGTTGCGTTGCCGCAGAACCCAGCCGAAGTTCTCCCGCACGAAAAACAGCACCTCCTCGTCAGACGCCTCTTTGGGTGCGCTGACGAGAACACTGCCGTCAGGCGGTTCTACATACAGATGCATGTGCTTGATTGCCTTTCGGCGAACCGCAACAGGCACGTCTCCGACTTTCAGTTCCACTTCCCTACGCCTCCTGTGCTTCAAGTATCTTATACACGGCTTCAACCTTGTCGTCATCCTTGAGAACGGCAAAAAGAGCGCTCTTGATCTGGTTCTGCTTGGCGATGTTGTACTTGAAGCCTTGCAGCTTGGAGCCAAGAAACGCCTTGTGCAGGGCAAGTGTCAGCTTCTCGTCCTCGCCGAAGTTGTCGTAGAGCGCCTCCTTGACGGGCGATCCGGCAATGGATGCAGGATAGCGCCCCGATACGGATGGATTCTTGATCTCCTCGGCAAGTTTCTTGTATTCTTCAAGGAGCTTCTTGTATTCGATTACGCCAGCCTTGCGGTCTTCAATGAGTTTCTTGAGGACTACAGACATGCGCTCAAAGAACGCAGGGTTCATGAGCCTCTTGTGGACGAGTTCTTTCGCCGCGTTGTTCTCTATCGTCTCGGCGACATTGTCCTGCTCCTCCTTCGACATGGGCTCGGACTCGTTGCCTTTTGATTTATCGTCAATGAAGTCCAAGAGGGAGAAGTTCTCGAGTGTGGTCAAGCGTTCGCTCTCGCCGGCGGCAATGTATGTGTCGATGAGATAGCGCATATCTGGCTCGTAGGGTTTGAGGTCGAGGAAGTCGCCGCTCGCCTGGCCGATGTCGTTGCGAAGCTCGAGATAGAACTTCACGCGGGCAGCGTAGAAATCCCTGTCGGCTTGCGGCACCTTGGCGCTCTCCATGCGAGGAGAGAACACGGCATACGCACGTACAAGTGCGCCGACGAGCCGGTAGAGCTTCTCGCGCCGCTGTCCGTATTGCGTCTCCTCCTCGGGCGTGTCCGCGCCCTGGCAGCCGAAATACGCGCGGTACTGCGGCCCCTGTGCGGGAGACTCGACACCCTCGCAGAGTGCGTCAAGTGCGGCGAGGATTGTTTTGAAGCGCTCGCTTGATTCCTTGACGACATTCTTGACGAAGCCATCCACATCCTCCGCATCGTACCCGGCGAACGCCTTGTCGCTTGAGTACATCGCAAGGGAATCCTGTAAATCTCCAAAGAGCTTGCGGTAATCCACTATATAGCCGAAGTCCTTGGTCTCGTCGTCAAGTCTATTTACGCGGCAGATCGCCTGGAAGAGCCCATGATCCTGCATGTGCTTATCAAGGTAAAGATATGTGCAAGGCGGCGCGTCGAATCCAGTCAGAAGCTTGTCCACGACGATGAGAAGCTTCATGTTGGCCGGCTCATCCACGAACTGACGCTTCGCCTCCTTCTCGAAGTCCTCGACCTTCTTGGCTATTGACTTTACATCTTCGCCCGGCTTGACGCCAATCATCTTGCAGTAGGTGTCGTACTTGACCTCCTCATCCGTCCGATGTTCTGGATCGACCACCGAGGTAGAGATGTCGCTTGGCGCAGGAACATACGAAGAAATGACTGCACACCCCTTGAACTCGTGCTCGTGGAATAGGTTGTAGAACTTGCAGGCGGTGAGGATATCATCCGCGACAAGCATAGCGTTGCCAGCGCCGTTCATGAGACGCGGCTTCGTGGCGAAGTCGAGTATGATATCCTCGACAATCTTGCCGAGACGCGACTTGGAGGATACGACATTCTGCATCGTAGCCCATTTCTCCTTCAGACGCGCCTTTGCCCTGTCGGTGAGACCTGCGGTCTTTGCCTCGAACCAAGCATCGATTTCCTTCTTAGCAGTAACATCCTGCGGGATGTCGCGCGCTTCATAGCGAAGATCGAGGACCACTCCGTCACGCACGGCCTCCGGGAACTTGTAGGTGTGAATATAAGGGCCGAACACCTCCATCGACGTCTTCTTGTCCTTCTTCAAAAGCGGCGTGCCCGTATAGCCGACAAGAATGGCATCCGGCATGATTGCCTTCATCGCCTGATGCAAAAGACCGGACTGCGTGCGGTGGCATTCATCGACGAAGACGGTGAAATTGCCCTTGACCTTGAATCCGGCAGGAAGCGCTGCCTTTAGTTCCTCGATATACTTGGCTACAGCCTCTTCATCGAGCTTGTCTTCGGATTCGTCCGTTTTGCCAGAATGCTTGCCGAATTTGTGGATGAGCGAGCAGATGAGATTGCCGCCCGCCGTGTCGTTGATGGCGTCAATCAGATCTTTACCGCTCTTTGTGCGACGAATCTTCTCGTCAACACCGATGAATAGCTTTTCGATCTGTTCGTCGAGTTCTTCGCGGTCTGTGACGATAAGAACGCGTCCGTCGTGATCGCGCTCGATAACGTGCTTGGCGAGAAGCACCATCTCGATAGACTTGCCGGAACCCTGCGAATGCCATACAATTCCGCCCTCATGCTTTGCGGTGCGAGCAAGGGTGCGTTTGATACCGTAATACTGACTATAGCGGGCGACCTTCTTCTTGCCACGGTCGAATATCGTGAAGTTGCGTATGAGCCCCAGCATGCGGCTCGGCGAGAACATCTCATACACCTGCGAGTCGAGCTTCTCCTCGAATTCCGCCGCTTCTGACTCAATTAGCACGTCAACAGGATCGCGTTCATCAGGATGCTGGCCGAATCCATCATGCCGCCATTCGAGATATTTTTTCGCCGGAGTGCCAATTGTGCCGTATCTCAACCCCTCGCTGTTGTTGCCAGCCGTGAGAAGCTGCATCGTCGTAAAGAACGGCATGATGAACATCTCCTTCGTGTGGTTGGCGATATTCTGGGCGATTCCCTTGACGACCGACACGCTCGCGCGCTTGAGTTCGATAAGGCCGAGCGCGATGCCGTTCACGTAGATGACGAGATCGGGTCTCTTGTCATATAGCCCAGCGACCGTCACTTCCTCTGCTATCTGGAAGTCATTGTTGGTGACTATATCCCAGTCGATAAGCATGACTGTCTTTATCGCGCCTTTCTCGTCCTGGACTTTGGCGCCGTATTTCAAGATAGAATAGACGGCCTTGTTCGCGGCATAAAGTCCGGATGAGAGATCCTTCGCCTCTGACTGGAGTTTCACAATCGCCGCGTCCGCAAGGCGTTTCGAATATAGCGGTTTGCCTTCTTTGTCTTTTCGATTGAGAAGATTCGCCCTGAGAAGTTCCGGGATGATGTTGGAGTTGTCTTCATCGGTCTTGTTGCCGAGGAACTCGTAACCGAGATCTTGCTCGAACATCTCAATGAGCCGGGCCTGCGTGGCAAGTTCCGGTGCGCCAATTGGGGTTGTAGTGTCTTTCATAGTTCTTCTCCTTGATTCTTCGCCGCACGCGGCGAAGCTATCATGTGACGTTTCTTTATTCTCAATATCATGACCACGGCCTTTCCATCGGTTGGTACTGGCCATATTCATAATAGCATGCAACGGTTAACAACATTTCAATCTCCCTTGCTGTCATTGTTTTTTGGTCTATGGACACCCACTTCCCGGCAAACTCTTTCATTAACATATCAATATCCAGCGTCGCCCAAGCCCGTTTATTGGTATCTCCCAGATATTCAAAAACCTTTCTAAGCGTATAATTCAACTTTCGTGATTCATCTATGCTCGTCCGGGTGAGATGCTCTACTATGCAAAAGAAGTCAGAGTAATTCAACGCTGTGAAAGCCTCGGCAAGTTGCGGAACGTATCTGGCAATCTCTTGCCTATACATGCCCACTCGTTCTTGATTTTCTTCAATTGAACAAGGACTCTCCAGTAAATCTATGAGTTGTTGGACCTCGAAGCTGAGCCACTCGTCGCATCTTTTTTCAAATTCGTTTCGCATGAATTTCAATTGTTCTAAGGGCGACAACCGATCATCGACCTTGACACGTTTCCATGTCCGAGTGTTTTTCGTGATCTTTTTGTTGATTAGATCCACGACCAAACTCAAGGAATCGTATCGCGATTTCAGATATGCCTTCAATGCCGAAAATCGTACCCGCAACGCTTTCCAGTTTCTATCCTCATGCGAAGAATAAATCACCACCCCAACATAATCATCCGGCTCATATGAGTATTCCTCAAGTTCATGTTCGATGACATAAGGGCAGTATTGAATCTCCCCTGGGAAAAGGATTCCTTGCGACTTGGTCACAGCGGAGGAATGCGCAAAAACCAATGAGCGAAAATACATGAAGAAAGCATCATCTGTTGGACATTCGTTTTCCGCAATATTCAACGGCGCATTCATGCAAACGTCTTTGAAGAACTGGCGGCTATCAGGATGTCCCTTGTCAAAGATCGTGGCACTCAATCCGAATCCCTCACGCAAACACTCGACAGCATCCTTAATTAAACTCGCAAACATCATAAATGTCATCAACCCTGTCGGAGCATTATATCCTTTAGGCGTCTTCTGGTTGGAATTTATCCACGAGGTGGCGTGACGCAGCCGATCTAGTACAGCACACACTTGCGTGTGTTTAGCTTTCAACTCCTCGTCATATTTAAACACATTCGTATTATTCAATGTTTCGTACATCAAGTCACAAACGACGTCATCTAATAATAGCTTCATGCGCAAGCCTCCTTCTTGGTCAATTCACCCTTCATCCTCACTTTGCCAGTGAGCAAGTCGCGCATCATGCCTTCCTTGATGCGCACATATTTCTCGCGCTTCTCCACAAGCGCGGCGATGGCGGCATCCTGCTCGCCGAGCAGGTCGGCAATTGCCTGCTGCTCGGCAAGCTGTGGTATTGGCACTTGAAATACGGCTATGACCCTCTTATCTCCACGCGGCATCTTGGTCCCGACTGCCTTTGCCGACACAAACTCAAAAAATGTATCACGAGCAAGTACTCGATACAAAAATCGACTATCTATTAAATCTGCAACCACACGAAGCACAAGGACATCTGTCGAACATCCAGCATCATAATCGGCAAACCACATTTTCTTAAGATATGGTCTAATGTTGGAAAGCAATATGTCGCCACTCTTAAACTCACGCACACTTGCATATGGCACTATGCTTTTATTAGGAGTTACGCCAGCGAGGTTGGAAAGCATGTTGTCGGTACTCACATACTTTCTCGTGTCGATGTCTTTTGTAGCGATTGTATCAGTGATAAAGTCTACCAGTGTACCGAGATTCGCACATCGCCACTCCCCCTTGAATCCCGGCAGGCGTTTTTTGGCGGAGAGGAGGTCGTGCGCTACGCCTTTGGCAATGAGGCGCTTCTTCTCGATCTGCTCGTCAAGGCTTTCGATTAGTTTGTCGACCTCGCCCAGCGACTCCGCTATCCGCTGCTGTTCGGGGAGAGGAGGACAAACAATGATTTGTGCTTTAAGATTGGCGTTGTACAGTCGGCTAATGATTCCGCCATCTTCCGATTGCCATTTCATAAGCGCATAGCACAATGCAAGGTACTCGTTTGTGACGACAGCTTCGTCATTGTCAATCCAAACAATGTTTGAGTCTTGAAAATATGCATCTTCTCCATTGTACACTACAACTCGGCCAATTGTTCCTGCGGCCGAAATCAAACAATCTCCCTTGCGTGGAAATGGATACTTCGACCTTAGCGACTCGAATAGTGATCTTGTAATATATGCATCTGGAGTCTTGCCGAAAGTTCCTATCTTGTAGAACGGAATATCCCCTTGGTCTGATGTCTGGTGCTTCAAGACTCGTTTGCACATGAGTGGTTCGCCAATCTCCCCCAGCCGCTTCACCTCCCAATCCTGCGGGATGGGGCCAAGGGACGAATCTTTGAACTTCGCCGATTTCACTTGACCACCTCCCAATGTCCGCCCTTGTCGGGACCGATGCGACGAAGAGAACCATCGGTCTGTAATTGCCTTATGTGCTTCTTAATGCCCGCAAGTGACATATCCAACTTGGTCGCCAACTCAGGCAACGTTATGGATGGGGTTACTTCGATAATCTTAAGTATTTTGTCTCTGGTTTTCAGGCTACTTTTCAGGTTGCTTTTCAGGTTACTTTTCAGGTTACTTTTCATGCTACTATCCCGTGTGGACTGGTCGAGTTCCTGTTGGCGCCCTGCCTTGGCAACCTTGGCTTCAAATGCCGTAATCAGCCTGAATGAGAATTCTGCACTTCCGTTGCCATTTGCGGCGAGTTCCCTTTGTACATCAGCTATTCCGCGATTGTAGCAGTTCACATAGCCGAGCACCTTCATTGCCTCGGCGACAATGGGATTGCGGTAATCGCTGATGTTGGGGAAGTTCTCCGGCCGTGCGCGCCCGTACAGACCACCGTGATTGACGACTTCAATGCGATCGGAATATTGGTAGAAATGAATCGGAGCATTGCCCTGATAGTCGCGGTGCATGATGGCGTTCATGACGAGCTCGCGTATGGCCGCCTTGGGGTAATCGACACGCATCTCTTCGCGCAGAGCCGTCACCAAGACAGGTCGTTTCCGTGCGATTGTCGTTTCGATGAACAGGTCGATCTGCGGAAGCATTTTCATGATCGGCCCTTTGAAAAGATGCTCGTTGAGGATTTCCGTTCCTTTGTCCAATCCGCCGAAACTGACATATTGCACAGCCGCGCCAGGGAAGAAATGTCGAGGATCCCTGCCAAACAGCAGAACGGCGGCATTTGTCGGCAGGTTATAGACGCTGTTGAAGAGCCTCAGCGACTCCAGCTTGCGCTCAATAGGCCGGTCGTCGGACGCAAGAATCGCCGCATCTACGGCCTTGGGCAAGTAATCATGCTGAAACAGATCAAGGTCAATGTCGTCAAGAGTCGCGCCAAAGCACGGGCGGGCGTCAAATGTCGTGAAGTTCCGCGCCTTGCGCTCGGCAAGGATCGTCTCCTCGGCTGGCGAGGCGATGTCGCGCCTGGGGCCGATACGAATCCACGTGCGCCCTCTGTAGCGAACTGGCGGCTGGTCGGACGGCTGCACCTCGACCGCGATGACATCGCCTTCTGGAAACGAAAACGCCTCGACCGCCATTGCGGGAATAGGCAGGATGTTGCCGTCGGAACGGATGGCGGCGAACTTCTGTAAAAGTTCGTCTGTCGCCTTAAGGCCGCTCAATCTGCCATCGTTGTACACGCCAATCAGCAGGTAGCCTGGTTTGCCGGAGTCGGGCATGTCGTTTGCGAAAGCGCATACCGCCTCGCCGAACTTGTCCTTGTCGGTTGTGGAGACCGTCCGTTCGATACGGTACGTCTCGGTGGAAGAAAGGAGTTCCGTCAACTCTTGTTTGGTTATCATAGTTTACCTCCCATACTTCAGTATCCCATCGCGGCAAGTCGTTTGGCAACGCTCTTTTCAAGTGCTGCGGTCTCCGGTGCGATTTCGCCCAACGGCTTGGCATAGCGTCTTGCAAGCTCATCAACGCGCTCCGTGAGCGCAACCGAAATCGAACGAAACAGTTCGTCTATTCCGTTATGAACTGTAGCAATCCATTTGTCGGCAACGACGAGTTCCTTGATTTCGTCGATTGAGAGCGTTGGATATTTCGCCTTTTCCAGGGTCTCAAGCTTCTTCTGTGCGGCCTTGAGAGCCTTGGATGCTGCTTTACGCTTTTCCTCCGCGCAAGCGCGGAGACGCACCAATTCTTCTTCACTTCCCTGTGAATCTTCGTCCTGCGCCTCTCCGCTTGCGGCAAGGTCTTCCAGTTCTGCCTTTGCCGCTTCGAGCGCGGCCTCGGCCTTTGCAACAGCCTCTGACTCTGCCTTGAAAAACCTCGCGTCAATAAGTTTTCTGGGGATGAGAAGACCATCCCAGCCAGTCTCGACCTTCTTGATTTGCTTCGTCTTCTTGTTCTCGGTCTCTTTGTAGAATGTCTCGATTTCGCGCCCGGCTTCCCATCCGTTTGCAACGACGAGGTGCAAATCGTCGTTCATCGTGTCAGTCCAGTACTTTAGCAGCACTTCATAGACATCATACGGATCAAAGAGCTTGAGGCTGGAGAAGCGCTCCATCAGCACACGCGCTGGATCGGCGATGAAGTGCTTGGCGTCCGTATAGGCATCAATATCCGAGAACACGGGTGCCTCCTCGCGCGCCCAAGCCTTAAACGCCTTGGCGACCCTGTCAGAGTACATCGCGAAAGCGGCTTCCGCATGAATAGTCCCACGAACCTGCGGCGGCTCCACAACGAGCGCTTCGTAGCCCTTGCGAAGTGGCTTGAAAAGGGCCTGCCGCATTCCGGGCAACGCCGTCCAGTAAGCATCCAGCGCTTCGACATCTGCGGACGGTATGCCCCCCTTGAGATGCGCCTCGACATCCTGCACATCCTCGCGCACACCCGAATCGATGTAACGGGACATACTGAGATTGTAGCCGTTCTTATCCTTTATTTCGCTCCACTTCACGAATCGCGAGTAATGCGCCTCCTTACGGCGGTTACGGTAGGTGGAAACGATTTTCTCGACATCGCGCTCGCGCAGACGATTCTTGTTGCCGTCCTTTATGAAGCCGCGGGAAGCATCGATCATAAAAACGCCCTCGCGCTCGTCGGCTCCTGATTTTGCCAACACCATAACGCAGGCGGCGATGCCGGTTCCGAAGAAGATATTGGGCGGGAATGCGATGACGCCTTCCACTATACCCTTGTCGATGAGCGTCTTGCGAATCGTCTCCTCGGCGTTGCCGCGCGAAAGGACACCAAGCGGAAGAATGATTGCCGCACGGCCTTCTCGTTTCAGGGACTTCAGGACGTGCATCACCCATGCATAGTCGCCGTTCTTCTCTGGCGGCATCGCCCCATACCCTTCAGTCCGCCCGAAGTCCTTGTACCCGGACTTCCAGTTTTTGAGCGAGAACGGAGGATTGAGAACGGCGAAGTCGAACTTGTCGAGGACCTCCTCGCCATCCTCGATGTGCGTGAACTGCGGACTGGAGAACGTGTTGCCTACCTTTATCTCCGCAGTGGGGAGGTTGTGGAGCACCATGTTCATCTTGGCAAGGCCGGCAGTTGTCTGGTTCTCTTCCTGTCCATATATGGCGACCTGGCATGGCGCCTCGTTTGCCGAGCGGATGAGGAGCGATCCTGAACCGCAGGCTGCATCGTAGATCGACCATCCTTCCTCGCGCTCCGTTATCTCGCTTATCCCCAGAATGCCGGCTATGACTCGCGATGCCTCTGCAGGCGTGTAGAACTGCCCCTTGGATTTGCCGCTATCGACGGCGAAATGGCGCATAAGATTTTCATAGACGTCGCCAAGGATGTCGTCTCCAGAGGCCTTGTTCCGGCTGAAGTCGAACTCGCTGCGGCAGAAGATGTTGATGAGCCTTGTAAGCTTGTCGACCATCTCGTCGCCCTTGCCGATCTTTGTCTCGTCGTTGAAGTGGACGTCCTTGAACATGCCCGCGAGCATCTGGTTGTTCTCCGCGAGGTTGGCGAGAGCAATGTCGATTTTCTCGCCGATGTCAGGCTTGTTCCTGAGTTGTTTGAAGTCCTCAAAGGAGCACCCCTCGGGAATCGTGACTGGCGCGTATTTCACCCCCGCGTAGCGGTCGGAGATGTATTTCACAAACACAAGCGTCAGCACGTAGTCTTTGTACTGGCTGGGGTCCATACCACCGCGAAGCTCGTCGCAAAGGCTGTACAGCGAGTTGTCCAAATCGTTCTTTCTGATTGCCACGGTTTTATTCCCTTCATTTGTTGGGCTTGATTGCGCCCATAGATTCCAACTGGCCAATGGCCGATCTGAATGTTGTCTTTGTTATTCGCAATTCTCCTGTTCCGCCTGATTCCCGCAGCTCTGCGAGCGGCGGATAGCCACGCTCGGGGTGGCGCAACTCTTCGAGGATGCTTGACGTGTCACCCATGTCGCCAGCCTTGTGCGGCACCGGCCCACACATTATGGCAGAGTAGCGCATACTGTAGCACAGCAACGCGCAATCGAATTGTTGCATTTCGTCGTAGTCCACGAATTTGACGCGGTTCTTATCGTAGCCGCATTCGTAGGCTACAGCCTGTAGGTGATGCTTTTTGGCGTCGCAACGACCCAGGACAAGTATGTCGCCGTAGGCATTGTCGGCTTCACCGAGATCGATTTCCCCATCCTCGTCAATTAAACCTTGAAGTCCAAGCGAACATAGCAATTCGTGAAGCGTCCCGTTCTCGTTGGCGTCTTCGAGGCGGTCTTTCACGCGGTCGAATATCTCGACCATTCTATCAGGGCTGACAGCCACGTTCAGCCCTCCTGCCCTTTTTTGACGAGAACATCCGCCGCCGCGTTCTCAAACACGGAAGCGAGAGATGCCTTCGCCGCTGCAAGTTGGTCTCGCAGCGAGACGATCTTGAGCGCGTTTTCGCGGCAGACACGGCCGATTTCCCGCTGACGCTCGATTGGAAGATTAGGCACGGGGAGTGATTCAAGATCACGATAACTGAGAATGCGAATCGCCGATCCAGACGAGTGCTTGTCGAGGTAACGCTGTGCATATTCGTTGTCAAGGCAGGCCTTAAGGTAATAGGGGTCGGCCTCATCCTCGTTGACGCTGACAATCAGCACATTTTCGCAAGGGACGAGTCGCTTGCCTTCGGGGATTTCCGCGACAGCAACCTTGAATCCTGCTCCACTAGCGTTCACACGGGATATGATAAGGTCGTTTTGTTTGACACAGGACGAAATCATTTGCTCTGGGATGTTGCCCAAATACATGAGGTCTCCCCCGATAACGCCCTCGGAAATGTCTTTGACGGAAAGGTAGAGCCAATCCGTTTCAGATTTTGTAGAGATGCGGTCTAGCTCGTCTCTGGTGAGCAGAACGCCTCGTCTCGCATCGGTCACAAAATTGCCGAATGGGATGCCATCCTTGATGGCGACCGGGTCGGCGAAGTACTGCTTGACAGCCAAAGAGCATTCGTTTTTGAGTAGGACATCCCTCGATACTGTTGCGCAATAGCGATCTAAGCCCTTGGTATCCGCAGTGGCTTCCACTCCAAGACACGCGGCTATGATATCAATGTGCTGCTTCCCTAGAACCTTTTTGCGGCGACTGACGTAGCAGAGTTCATCTGCGCGAATCATCTTGACAACATCGTTGCCGTGGCTGAACACAACAAGGTATGTCGAAATGTTGGTGGACATCATGAGATTTGAAGGCAGCTCGATAACCGCTTCAATCAGACCGTGTTGGATGAAATACCGTCTGTATGCCTCGTTACGGTTGTCGAACATGGCAGACGGTGACAGAACAACCGCTGCGCGACCGTCCCTTTTTATCGCGGCAACAGCGCGAGCGGCAAAGAGCCAATCACCCTGCATTCCCGTGCGAAGTTCTGGAAAATCGGGAAATGTAGCATGGAAGAAACGACGGACATTGGGCTCCTGTGGCATTCCGCGAACGGCGAGTGGTGCATCGCAAAGAACCTTATCGTATCCAATACCGTCAAAGGTTTCGGCAAAAGCATCCTCACCATGAATCTTTATTTTTGCATCAAGACACCATGCGCAAATTTCGGCTATTGCAGCCATATCTTTTGCACGCTCGATGCCACAAAAATCATTCTCCTCGTTATCGGAGAACGCCTTGTAATAAGCGCGCCGAAGGAAATCTCCTGCAGCACAGCCAATGTCACATACTGAATCGCCTTTCTTAATCGCCAAAGTCTTAAGCAGAAGGTCGATAATCGGAATAGAGGACGAGAAACCATTTTTCCGTCCGCCCTCTATAAAGCCTCGATCAAGGTTCAGGAAGATAGAATCGGAGAGATCTGCCTGTGTATATGTGGTGAGGAGTGGCTGATAGCGATCCCAATGATCGGCAATACGATCCGTCACAAGAGCGAATACTGATTCGGAGACTTCGTTCTTCTTTAGGATGTCGATAAGGTCGGTAGTTTCGCGCGCATCTTGCGCCAGATACATTGCAAAGGCACCACAAATTGCAGAGAAGCATGGAGACGATGTGTAGTTCCTCTCCATGTCTGCCAACTTCCATGCAAGACGTTCAACTTCTGTATTACGGTTTTCCACTGATTTCTCCTATTGAGGTCTGATGGCGCGTATTATACCATAACACATCTTACCACACAAGTAGGTAAATGCTTACCATGCGAAATAATTTTTTAAACCATTTTGATGTCCCTCGCTCACATATACTCGCTCCACTGCCAATTTGAGCGAAGAGTTAAACAAAACGCCAATTCCCAATACTGGTTTGTTGTATAATTTACGCCGCGAGTTCAAAGGCAAAAGTATCGGGATCGGTGGAAATGCACCGAAGAAGCTCCGCTTCGGAGGGGGATGCACCCGCGCCGCAGGCGTCGGGTCGCCCGACGAGCGTAGCGAGGAGCCTTGCAAAGCAAGGTCGCAAGAGGATGCGCCGCGAGTGAAACGAGCGCCCGTAGGGATCGCAAGGTGCTGCGCGGGGTTTCCGTCGCCGGCCGAGCAATATCTTGAGCCGCCACTTGACCTGAATGAACTTCTGGTGAAGCGTCCGGCCGCCACGTACTTTGTGCGCGTCGAGGGCGATTCGATGGTCGGCGCGTGGATCAGCGAAATATCCCCCGAACGAAATGAGCATTACGGAGCAATGTCGCTAGAGGGGTGCGACCTGCTGGTGGTCGACCGCTCCCTCCGCCCCGCCGATGGTGACGTGATCATCGCCAGCGTGGACGGCGATTTCACCGTGAAGACCTACCGCCGCGACAAGAGCGGCGTCCGCCTGGAACCGGCGAATTCCAACTACCCCGTCATCCGCCTCCGTGCCGGACAGGAGCTGGACTACTTCGGCAAGGTGACGGCCTGCATACACAGATTCGCGGGGAAGATTTGAAAGGATTGAATATCATGAAGAAGTCACTCAAGCTACGGGCGGTGGTTTCGCCTATGCCTGCGATCATCGCGGCGGCGTATGACGAGAACGGCAAGGTGGATGCCTGCACGCTCGCATTCTACACGCCGACGAGCCACAAGCCGCCCTGCCTCACAATCGCGATCAACGCGACCGCGAAGCGCAAGACGCTGAAAAGCATTCTGAACTCCGGTGCGTTCACCGTCGGCTATCCAAGCATCGAGCAGGTGGCGGAGGCGGATTGGATCGGAATGGCGTCCGGCTACGAGCACGACAAGATCGCCGAGGTCGGATGGACGACCGTAAAGGCCGAAAAGGTCAACGCCCCGGTCATCAATGAGCTAAAGCTCACGATAGAGTGCAAGGTCGTGAACACGGTCTCCGTCGGAAGCCACACGCAGATCACGGGCGAGGTCGTGAACATACAGGCCGACGAAAGCATCATCGACGAGCGTGGGAAGTACGACCTCGCCAAGCTGAATCCGATAATCTACGACGAGGAGCAGTTTGCCTACCGCACGGTAGGCGGCAAGACCGCCGATGCATTCAAGGCGGGGCTGCGCTTCAGGGACGATAGGCCGTAGGCGGACAGACGGGCACGGCGGCCTGTGACGCGTTCCTGCGCGAGGGCGGGTGTGGTTGCCCGCCCGAATGTGAAAAGCCTGACACGGGACAACGTGGCGGGCTTTGCGTTTGAGGTGCACTTTGTCCGGAACGGGGTTCTGCTACTTTTGCATGAGTGGCTTCCCCGCATTCCACGCCTGGCCGACCTTTTCGCCCGAAATATAGTATCCGCTCTGGAACTGGTCGAAGATGATCGCGTTGAGTTGCGCAGTATCGACTCCTTACTTCACGTGATAGACCTTTGCGACGATCTTCCAGTCGTCGCCGTCGCGGACGAGGGCAAACATATCGGTGTACTTCGCATCGCCGAACTGCGTGTCAACAGACACGATGGCGGTCGTGGTTGTCTGTGCGCCAACCTTGATTTCGCCGCGCGTGACGGTCTGCGCGCCAGACTTGTCCACATAGTCGTAGAGCGCCTGGATCGGCACGGTGACGGACTTGCCTTTCTCTGACCACGACATGGTCGCGTTCAGCGCGAACGCCTTGCGGGTGATCTTGCTGTCGCCCTTGCGGCCGCCCTCGATGTAAAGATCGACGGCTGTGACAATCCCCTTGTCCACTGACGAGCTGCAAGGACATGCGCACTTGCATGTGGTGGACTTCGGCTCGTCGGCAATTCCGACCGTCGCCATTAGCACGGCGAAACACAATGCTGCGAAGAACTTCATTTTCGATTCCACCTTACTTCTCAATCGTGTTCGAGTTCTGGTTGTACGCCTTGGCGACGCACTTCCATTCGCCGCCGATCTTCAGCAGCAGAAGGACGTCCGTAAAGTCGATCTTGCCGCCCCATCCCTCTTCGAGGACGCGCACGACGGCAAGCGTTTCTTCGAGTTCCAGCACGTCGATGCGCGTCTTGAAGTTCTCGCCCGCGCCGACGGTATCGACGTTGCGGTAGAACTGTTCGATGCTGCCGCGCTCGAACTTCCCGTTGAGGAAGCCGAACAGGCAGGCGTCCTCCGTGAACAGCTCCTTGGCGTACTTGCTGTTGCCCTCCGCGACGCTGCGCGTGAAGTTCGAAGCGGCCTCGACAACCGCGTTGTAGTCTGCGATGTTTGATCTCATTTTCTTTTCCTTTTGCTTTTTTTTCAGGATAATCCTGCTTCTTGTAAAACGGGGCGTATTATAATATAATATCTGCCCGAAGCACAAGAATGCACTTTTTTGTATCATACTAACCAAAAGGAAACCAAGGATGGCGAAATGACCAAGAGCGAGGCGAAGAAACTGCACTGCACGGTGGAGGCGGCGATTGCCGTCATCGGCGGGAAGTACAAGGCCATCATCATCTGGTGGCTGAACGAGAAAGGCGTGATGCGCTACAGCGAGATCCAGCGCAAGGTGCCGCAGGCGACCGCCAAGATGCTGAGCCAGCAGCTCCGCGAGATGGAGGCGGACGGCATCATCTCACGCAAGGTCTATCCCGTCGTTCCGCCCAAGACCGAATACGCCTTGACCGACCTTGGCAAGGCGACCGTCCCAATCGTACACGCGATGGACAAGTGGGGCGCCGATTTCTTCACCCAGCTCGGCGTGCCCATCCCCTGCGACGAGGAAGAATGAAAAAAAACGACTTCGAGGAACCTATGACAGTCGTGAAAATAACCGTGCTTGAGACATCGCTCAAGAAGGATCTGGCGGACGAGTACGCCGTGCCGAACCTTGAGCCATGCCCCGTTCTGAAGGCCGGGCAGGTGTTCTACGCGACGAACACATGCCCCAAGGGAATGTGCGACGCCGCATGGCGCACGATCAACCAGTACGTGTTCGCCCTCGCCTGCGGGGTGCGCGAGTTCTACGGAGGCGGATGGATGAAGGAGCCTGGCAAGGTCATCACCTGCTGCAACGACGGCTTGCGTCCGGTGTATTTCAAACTGGAGGCCACCGACGATGAGGCGGGACCATTTCTCGGCAGGGACTGAAAGAGATAAACATGAAGAAGGTAAAAATAACGGTACTCAAGACGACGCTCGACAAGGAGCTTGCGGCGGAATACGGCGTCGACGGGCTGTCCGCCTGTCCGATGATGAAGGCCGGCGACGTGTTCTACGCCGACTACGCGAAGCCGCAGGGATTCTGCGACGAGGCCTGGAAGGCAATCTACCAGTATGTGTTTGCGCTGGCGCACGGCGCGGACAAGTCGCTCTTCTACTACGGCGACTGGATCAAAAAGCCCAGTGTCGCCATCGTGAGCTGCAACGACGGACTCCGCCCCGTCATCATGAAGCTTGAAGCAACCGACGAGGAATCGAAGATCGACTACGAG
The DNA here is from genome assembly GCA_017514235.1 of Kiritimatiellia bacterium. Classification (GTDB taxonomy): domain Bacteria; phylum Verrucomicrobiota; class Kiritimatiellia; order RFP12; family UBA1067; genus UBA1067. Next base: position 34,970 of record JAFWKK010000004.1, read on the forward strand.
CCGGTTGAAAGATAGCACCTTTCCGTTCCATCCGTCGAGCCGCGCAAAACTGGCGTATCGCAGACGCCTTGAAACCGCACGTGTCAAACATGGGGTGTTCGAATCCGACACCCCCAAGCCTACAAATTCTAAAAGCCCTGTTTATTGGGCGTTTTTCGCGTGTCAGTCGAACAGACGAGAAAAAGAAGAAGCGGACTTCTCCCTTTCGACATTTTGGACTGGTGGAGGTTGAAAGATTCCGAAGCCCGACCCACTTGCGCCGAGCGGAGAAACCAACCTCCGAAAACGCCTTATATTATACCATATTTCGGGTGTGACGAGGTTCTGAATATGTGATAAATGCTGAACCATGAAACTTCTCCCCGAAAAAGTTGGTGGAGAAAATATTTCTATTTTTTCTGATTCAACTTTCGCATGCCCCGCAGTTGCTGCACCCGTTGCAGGTGAGGCGCGAGCCGCATGAGGCGCAGGTTTCGCGGAACTCGCCCGTCCGCAATGCAATCGGATCGTCAAAGAGCGATCCTTCCGCAGGGCGAAGTTTGTACTGTGGTAGCTTGCCCTGGAAGCTCAAGCCCGAAAGGTACGCCTGTCGGCTCTGCACCCGCTTGTCGGGTATGCGGTACTCCTTTCCGTCCTTGACGAACACCGTGCCGGTCTCGATGAAGTCGAACGTGACGTTGTGTCGGCGGCACTGGTCGCTCAGTCCCTTCGCCCATTCGTAATGGCAAGGCCGCGCCCCGTCGTAGTTCTCCCCGCCGCAGAGGACTTGCTCAAACTGTCCGGTGGCAAGGTAGCGCTCGGCATCGACCGGGCCGATGAGCGGAGCCGCCATGAAACCCTTGTGCTTGGCGGGGACATCGAGGAGGATCGACAGCCGCTCGTCAGCCCGCGTCTGGTTCTCGGTCGTGACCTGAAGCATGACGTTCTCGTATCCGTCGCCCCAATCGGCCGGAAGATGGTCGTGGATGCGCCCAGCCCTCTTGGTGAGGATGCGGAACAAGACATCCGGGCGCTTTCGGATCACCGCCCACGCCTCGTCGCGCCAGGCGTCCGCCTCCTCAACGAAGAAGTCCGTGGAAAGCCCGACCAGCAGCTCCATGCCGGGCGCGACCTTGAAGCGCCCGTCACGCCCACGCTTCAACGGCATGTCGAAGTTGGCGTTGCGGGACACCTTCGAGGTGTCGATGCCGCGCATACGGTCGAGGAAGTACATATAGCAATGCTGGCACCCCTCGCTCACCTTATGGCAGCCATGCCACGGATTCCAGATGATCATCCGGCCACCTTAAAAGCATCTGTTGGCAATGTCCGTCGCCGTGTTCAAGGCGGCGCGATGGTTGGATGGTGTTTTTGACATCGGAATGCGGACATTGGCGTAGTCGATCTTCCAATGCTTGTTGCCCGACACACACTTGAAGCCCAACTTCTCCAGCGCGGCTATCGTGCGGGCATCGACAAACGAGCCGGTGTCCTTGATGATCTGCCGCAACGCCTTCCGGCGGCTTTCGAGTTCACCGCTCGGCTTGTTGGCCGCAAGCACATCGCCCAATACCGCAGCCCGCCTATCGCGTTCGGAACTCTCCGCCGCTTCATGTGCTTCCAAAAGCGCGGCAAGGACGTGTTCCCGAACCTCTCCCGGAAACGTCTCTGCCGTCGTCGGCATCCTCAACAGGCCATCGACGCGCACCTCTTTTACAGGCTCGACCGTAACAGACGGGGCTGGCGGCGCAGTCAAGGCGTCTTCCAGCTCGTTCCGCAACCGCATCACCTCGCCGCGCAGCCTTTCGCGCTCAGCCTCCGCCGCCACCCGCATCTGCCGTTCAGCGGCCAACTGGCGCTCAAAATCGCCCGCTTTCCGTTCCGCTTCCGCCTTCGCCGCCTCGAGGGCGGCGGATTCGGCGCGTACAGCCCGCACGTCGGCTTCGAGCGCAAGGATGCGCTCGTTCCCCGATCCGCCGCCGGACGCGCCTGTGGGCGTTTCTGGCGCGTTCAGTCCGAAGAACGACAACACGTCGTCCCCGCCCACCGCCTTTGTCTTTGGCAACGGCTTTATCTCCTCAACCGGGGCGCGCTTCTTGAACATCCCCTTGGAGAGCTGCGAGAAATCTGTGTATGTCTTTCCCATGATTTCAGTCTTCAAAAACAGGCTGCCCCATCGCGGTCTTCTTCGCCGTGAAGAAGAAAGTCGTACATGGCAGCATTAGCCGATGGAGAACCAGCCCCAGCGCAAATGCGGCAACTGCGAACGAGGCGTTGGCTACAAAGATTGCCGTGGGGAGGTCAAAGGCAAAGTTCATCTTACCAGCCGCTTCAAGTATCTTCGCAAAGCTTTGCAGAATGAGGATGCTGGTTATCATGTATGCGATACCACTGTATCGAATGACGCCCACGAGGACTGCGACATTTATTGTCAAGCCGAACAAGACGATGCCCATCCTTGCGCCCGCGCTGTTCAAGTTGCCTGTCATGAAAATAATGTCCACGACCTTAAACAGCGTGATCACTGAAAGACATCCCACCAATGCCCAATTCAGGAAACGCCATCTTTTGCGTTTAGCAAGCGTGACCTGAAGCGGAAGAATCCGTGACGCGGCATCCTCCCACTCTGTCATTGAATAGCGGGAGAAGATCGCACGCTTCGATTCCCCAGCGGCAACGCGCTTCTTGATGTCGGCTGTCAGTTCCTTACGAGTCATGTCAGTGATTCTTCAATATATTAAAAGCTTTTACGAGTTGATAATGTTGAGGAGCGCATCCTCCTGATACCAGTCTCTTGTCGAACTTGTGGCCGTCAGAGTCATCGCAATCTCCCTGCAAAATTGTTCTGTTGATGACGTCCGCTTCAAAACACGAAGAAAATGCAACAACGAGAAAGACGCAAATGTCAGGAGAAAACCCCGCTTGTACACACCCCTCATCAATTCCGTGTTCGCTACATCTCTAAATTTTTTTTGCTGCTTAATAAACGCCTGAAGATCATCCGAATTGCCTGTGCTGAATTCACAGTGAAGCACACTTCGAAGGAAATGCTGCAGAAATACGCCGTCATGTAATCCATAATGATCAAAGAGTGAGACATGGATCTTTATAACTTTTCGATTGCCTAATGTAACAGTTTGTTGCGTACCATCCTTAAGAACAAGATCAAGTTTGCCCCATCTGCGAATGCAGTACTCATGCGTAAACGCCTGCGTTAATCCATGAAGTGCAGAACGTGACATATCAATCAATGCATCGACCGCAGCACCTGACATAGCCTTTGCTGTGATCTCCTTCTTTTTAAGTTCGATAAAATAAACACTGTCATCACTTTGAATTATAAAGTCGCACTCCTCTTTTTCGCTTGTACACGACAATTCTCTACGAACATTCACCGGAATTTCATACTCGGCAGAATGAATAAATTCAACTTGATGATCATTAAACAAATCCACAAGCACGTCTTCAAAGGCACCTCCGACCTTGGCTTTGTCAGCACAACGGTTTTCAAGCCAAGAAAGATAAAATCCTTTGGCAAAATAATATTTCGACAGTAATATGTAGTCGCCACCATTTCGGACAAAAGGTTTCTTGAAGTAATTTCGCTTCGTTACATCCATAGGGTCCAAATATCCACAATTGAGGTCGCAAGCATCAGTCGACAACTCTGACAAAGCTTCATCAACTTCTTGACTGCTGAACCGATTTCTGAGAGCTTTACAAATTTCTTGTCGATCAAAATTCAATGAGTTTAATTTGATCTTCGACTTACACACCCACTCCATGATCGATAGATAAATAGCACTCCTCATGGAATCCGAAGAATGATTAACTATCCCATTCAGCAATTCCAGCATCTCCTCACATGGAATCTGCTCAATGGCAAAATGCTGATCATATGTTACATTCTCTACCAACTCATCGATCCACTCCTCTATAGGGCGATAAACTGCTGCGAAAGTCGTCAGAACTTGCAACTCCAAAACTCCGAAATACAGTTTTGACAATTCCTTCACCTCAAAGTACAATTGAAAGATTCCCTTTGGATTCAAGGTACAAGGTTTGCTAAAATTAGCAAAACTGGGTGGCTGATTGACGGGCCTTGCAGATTGTGATACCATTTCAGGCATGAAAGCGACTACCGAACATCCATATCCGAAGAACTTTGAGGAGTTCCTTGATTGGTTCTCAACCGATCAAGACTGTGCAGATTACCT
>JAFWKK010000038.1 GCA_017514235.1 Kiritimatiellia bacterium
AAGGTAATCTGCACAGTCTTGATCGGTTGAGAACCAATCAAGGAACTCCTCAAAGTTCTTCGGATATGGATGTTCGGTAGTCGCTTTCATGCCTGAAATGGTATCACAATCTGCAAGGCCCGTCAATCAGCCACCCAGTTACTAAAGTCTCTTCCGGATAATGCTTGCGGCGGGCGGCGGCGAAAACCTTGATTCCCTCGATGACCTTCGGCTTCTCTTCGGCGACCGTGCGAGCCCATGGCGCCATCATATAGCCCTTGAGATGCGCCGGATTGACGTTTTCCTTACAGAACCCCAGCATCGCGTCCGCCCCACCGACATGCGACCAGTTCGAGGTGCATGGCAAAATGTCGAACCCGACGCGGTCAAGCTCGAGAATCGAGGCTGCAAGGTTGTGCTGATGCTCCCATGTGTCGAGCTTCTTCTCGAGTTCAGGACGCCAACTCCGCCTCCGCTCCGGAAATTCGTCGCCGTAGTACCACGGCACCTGCAGGACGCCGCGCGACATGCGCTTCAGGTACTCCTCCCTTCCGCAGCAGATACGGTCGGACCACATCATCGCCCGCGCACCGCACCGCTCCACCTGATTGACCGTGTAGTAGAGGTCGTTCCACCAAAGGTCGCCGTGGCGCATGATGGCGTGCTTTCGCTCCTTCATGACGACCGGGACCTCTTCATCGTACCCGATATGGAAATAGCGCGGATGGTCGAACACTTCGGCCACATCGCGAATGACGTCCGCGATGACCTTGTAGTATTCGGGCGTGGACGTGACGTGGTGATAATCCTTCAACCAGGCGTCATGACCCGTCGAGAAGTTCAGCTTCGGTATCGGTTCAAGGCCAAGCTTCCGCAAGCGCGCCAGGTCGGCACTAATCTTCTCGGCGTCCCAACTGCCCTTCACCCAAAGCTCGGGATGGCTGGGGAAGGCATACGCCTCGCCCACGTCGACAATCAACATGTTGTAGCCTTCAGCACCCACAAGCTCCGTCTCCTCGCGCCAGAGCGCCTCGTCGACGCGAAGGCAGTCGATGACGCGGGACGGCATGAGGCCGTGGCTGTCAAGCTTGTCGTCCGGCCAGCGTTTGCGCTCCTCTTCTGTCGACTTTGGCAGGCCATTCTCCCATTCGCCCCACATGTTGCTGCCCAGATGAAGCAACATTCCCCAAATCATGTCTTTTTCCATGTCCGCCCTCCCTCGTTTTATGAACTACAAGCTGCCGTCGGCCGACCATCCTGCCGAAGACTCCTGCGGACGGTCGAGATTGCTTTGAGCGACCGTCGTCGGCCCCTTCGCCAGCATCATCGGCTGCGTATAAACTACCTCTTCCGATCCATCCAGCGCATATGCCCTTATCCGCAGATAGCCGTAGCGCTCCTCTTCTCCCGCCGACACGGTGAACGACAGGTCAGTCGCCTTGTTCTTCCACTGACTGATGCCGCGCCGCGTGATGAGCTGGATATGCGCGGGCTTGTCTATCGTCACCTTCAGGTGGCGTCCGTCAAAGCGTATCGACGTGAACCGCAGAATGCCCTTGCCTTTTATTGCACCATACCAGTTGCCAAGCCGATACGCACGAAGACACGCATGGACCGTCTTCTCCGGCACGAGCAACACGTTCGTGCCCATGACCTGTCCCCAGTCCGGCACGAAGAACCAGAAGCACTGCCGCCCCGTAGAAAGGGTGCGGTCCCAGTAGTCTTCGCAGTTCTGGTTGGTCCACGGATATGTCTTGCTCATGTTATAGACTTCAATGCCGAGAACACGCGGATCGAAGTCAAGCAAATCCCAGATCAGCTCGTCCGGGTGATGAGACCAAGAGGGATGGTTGATCGTCACGCCGCCGCCATCGGGATAGACGAGCGCGTCGATCATCCGCTGGATAGAAGTCTTCACCGGCTCTCCGCATCCCCAGCTGTAGCCGTGCTTGAACGTCTTGAAGCCTCCGCCCTGGTCAAACGTTCCGGACGCGTAGGCGGAGCCGGGCGCGCAGAGGTGGAGACTGCAGTAGCGGTCGGTGAACCAGTGGTGCTCGGCGTTCGGCGCTTCAAGTATGTTGTCCGGCGCATTCGGGAAGCGAAGCTCTCCCTCGGTGAACGGCAGCATCGCCCGCCGCTCCGGCTTCAGCTGGTCAGCCCACTGCCCCACGACCTTCGTCCAGTCTATCGGCCCGTTGATCCGCTTGCCGTTCAGCATTACCGGGAAATCGTGGTGAACCCAATAGTGCCGGTCGCGGAAGGTCTTTACCGGCATGGTCGGCGCGGACGGATAGTAATTGGATAGCGTCAGGAACTCGAACCCGCGCTTGAGGTACGAATCCAGCATCTTCTGGTTCGTGCAGTGGCAATGGGAAGAGGTATGCACCTCCTTCACCGTCGCCCAGTCGATGTCAGCGTATGGCCGCCTGTTACGCGGCGGGACTTGACCGGACGCAGTCTCCGGTCGCGCCGCAACGGCAGGTTGGGGACGGTCCGCCCTGCCAAAATTGGCAGCGCCAATCCCCGCCATCGCAGCCAAGAAACTTCTTCTTCTCATAGTCCTGCGTTCCTCACATCTCTTCATCGCCCAAGCGGACACAGCCGTGCAGAAAGGGCGCCGTACTTGTGCAGGATGTCAATGCGCTGAATGACCCGCTTTCCCTCCTGCGAAAACGCAAACCTCGCCGTCACGCCGCCGTCCTCGTCCGAGGAAAGGAAGAATATCCCCACCTTCGCTTTCGAGCCGTCGTCCGTCTTGATCTCCTCCACGCCCTTGTACACAAGCGACTGCTCCCTTACCTTCACGCCCGAAACGACCGCAACGTCCAGCCGTGCGCCCGGGTCAAGCCGCGAGACGTCAAGCCTCCGCGCATGGAAAATCAGGCTCAGGAGATCGAACACCTGATCGGACCGCCGCGCCTCGCCCTCCTTGACCGTTCCGTCCTTGAACACCTGCCTAGAGGAGATGAGACACCCTCCTTCGGACGGATAGGAGAAGGCCGACACCTCGTCGTAAACGCAGCCCCCCTCCTCCGCATGTTTCTCATAGCGCAGCGGCTTCAACTCCAGCGTCAGGCGCGTCGTCAAGCAGGCATAGAGGTGGTAGATGATGTCAACGACAGGAAGCGCCTTTAGCGTCATCGTCACCTCATACGCCCCATCCAGCTCCTTGACGTCAAGACTGGCCATTCCCGCCTTAACCGAAACGAATCCGCACTTCAGAAAAAGCGCATAGGTGAACATCTCGCCGTCGTCAAGCAGAGGTGCTGAATCCGCAAAAGCCGTTCCCCATGAAAGCGCGCACGCCAGCAACACGGTCCGGACAATGCTAAACTTGCACATCAGAAATCGAAGTCTACGAGGATCGGACGATGGTCGGACGGATACCAGATATCGCTCACACCGGCGTATGTCGGACGCGTATAGCGGTCGACCACGACCCGAATCTCCGTCATCCGGTCGTAAAGCCCACGCGTCAGGTATACGTAGTCGATGCGCGCCTTATCCCCGCAGGTGACGTGGTAGTCGTTCGGCAGCCATTCGTGCAGGGCGTCCACAAGCGGCGTACTTTCGGCAAGCCACCGATGCACGGCGTAGCGAGGTGAATCTGGCGGATAGTCGTACATCCTTGCGTCGACCGGCGAGCGGGCGTTGTAGTCGCCAGCGACGACCCAGAGCTGGTTCGATGCGTCCGGTACAGTGAAAAACGACTTTCTGAGAACAGTCTCGATCTCGTCGCGGCGGGCGAGGTCGCCGCCGAACTTCGCCGCGCTGGCCTTGCGCTCAGCGTCCGTCTTGCAGCCGTGTCCCCACGGCGCCCAGTTGAGGTGGACGGTCACGATGTTCACGACATTCGTTTCCACCCTGACCCGAGCCCATCCCGATCCGGTCGGGACGAGGTCCTTGGCGACGCCCTCGATGGGGAAGCGCGACGTAATGCCCTGCATGTAGCACTTCGGATTGTCCGAACTGATCCAGACGTAGCGATGCCCGTATCGCGCGGCGAGCTCCGGCCAGCCCTTGGGGAGAATCCGCTGCGATTCGTCGCTGACATGATCCGTCTTGCCCGTCTGCCGCTTGGTCCTAACCTCCGCGAAGACGCAGATGTCTGGCGACTGCTTGCAGACCCATGCGACGAAGCGGTTGAAATTGTCGGTCTGCCCGTCCCACATTCCGTCCTGGATGTTCCAGTAGAGAAGCCGCGTCGCCCCGCAGGCCGTGCCAGCGAGCATGCCGACGAGGAACGCAAGCGCAACCGTCCCGAATTTCCGCCGTGTGCAACCTGAAATGCTCATGACCTTCTCAAGCTCCTATCGTTCAAATGGGCAGATCACGCGGCAGCCGATGTTGTAATACTGCACCTGCGGGCCATCCTTGTTGCGGGAAGACGAACGGCAGGCGGTGTAGGTATATCCATAATTGCCGCCTCGCTTGACCTTCTGCGCATATGATTCGGCCGTGCCATCATAACGCTTGGATGGATCTGCAGGATTGACATTAACACGGTAGTCAAGACCCTTCGGCACAAGCTCTTGGAACCAGTCAAGGCACCATTCTCCCATATTGCCGTGCATATCATAAAGCCCCCACCCGTTCGACGCATACGAACCGCAAATGGCAGTGCCGTGATCAGGGCCGCAACTGAAGTCAATGCCATTCCCTAAAGCGCCTCCATTGCCATTGTGACGCCCCGGCATTTCATCCACAACGATAACGGTTCCATCATTCCACAACCCCTCTCCCATTCCGGCACGACATGCATACTCCCACTGTGCCTCGCCCGGCAAATCAAAATCAAGGCCCGTGCGCGTTCTCAACTTGCCAAGGAACGAATCGGCATGGGGCGCGTTGGGGAAATCGTTACAGGCGTTGTAAGTGTTGTAGCTATCCGACGTGCGGATCTCGTTGTAGGAAATGTTCTGGGCCGGACGCATCGCCCGATAGGCCGCATTTGTAAAGGTATAGCTACCGCTATTGTTCTTTGACTCTGCCACTGGCCAGCCCCCCGTCACCTGCCGCCACTGTTCCTGCGTCGTCTCGAAAACAGCCATGTAATAGTCGTTGGTCAGCGTCACGGCGCGCGACGTCTCGTTGGTGCCACGTCCGTTCTCGCCTATCGCCCCCATCATCCAAGTCACGTCCTTGGCAAGAATCTTTCGCATCAGAAGAGCTGTCTTGCGATATGCTTCATTTCCGAGGACCCCGCCAGGAACAGAACCAGCATCCGGATAATACCGCCATGTGTTCGGTTTTGCATTGGATGCAATGTTCACAACCATGTAGTCCGGCGGATTGTCCATCGCCCACGCCGTGACGACGGCGCGTATCCTTCCGGCAGGAAGATTGCCTTCGGGATCGTCCGTCGGCCACGAACGGTATGGACGCCATATGATCGTATGCGTCCCAGACCCGGAAACCTTGCGATTCGCCTCGCTGTTCGGCATCAGCCCCGGCACGATGTTGTCATTGCCGATGGACGCCCACACGTCGCCCGTGACGTTCGTCTGGATGTCGAGCGTGACAATGGCCGGGGTCTCGGTCAGCGTATAGGTGATGGTAACTGCGTTCACATTGTCCTGATAGAACGTAACGTTCTCCGCGACCGGCACGGCAAGCACGGCTGCAGCGGTCAGCGCAACGAAAATCGAGAGATAGGCTTTCATGGTGTTCCTTTCTGGATAAAACATTATACGGCGGGGCTAGGGCACCTCGACAGGGCATATCACACGAAAGCCGAAGTTGTAATACCGCGTGGTATGAGCATCACTGTTACGACTTGCCGTGCCAATGGCGGATTGCGCAAAACTGCCCCCCCGTTTTACCTTGGAAGAGGTCTTCGTGTTAGCTGGATACAACATGTATTGAGGATCTTCAGGCTTGATGTTGACCCGGTAATCCAAGTTCGTCTGCGCACCGTCACTAGTGTACCAGTCGAGGCAAAGTTCGTTCACGTTACCATGCATATCATAAAGCCCAAAGTCACTTGGCTTGTACGACCCGCAAACCGCCGTACCCTTGTTCGTGTCGCAGTTTGCCGCATCATTGCCATTTCCGCCATTGCCGGTAAACCGACCTTGAGTCATCAGGTTCACGGACGAATTGGGCGTTCCATCGCCCCAGCAGGAATAGTCATGCCCCGCATGGGCGGCATATTCCCACTGCGCTTCGCCCGGCAGATCAAAGTCGATGCCCGTGCGCGTCCGCACGATGCCAAGGAAAGAGCTGCCATGCGGCGAATTTGGAAATTCATAATCTGCGCTCCACGAATTGCCCGAAGATACGCGAATCTCATCATACGCAACCTGTTCCACGGGCCGCATTTCACGGGCAGACAGCAAAGTGAATTTTGACGGATAATTTCCCTTGACCTGCGCCCACTGCGCTTGCGTCACCTCGAACACGCCCATGTAGTAGTTGTTCGTGAGCGTGACTTCCCGCCATGGCGACGCAGAACCATTATTACCCATTGTCCACGTGATGCCCTTCGCCATGATCTTGCGCATCAGGAGAGCGGTCTTGCGATAGCGCGTATCGCCAAGAACGCCGCCCGGGACGAAATCGGCTTCTGGATAGTACCGTTGCGTATTTGGGTGCGCTTTCGTGGAAATGTCCGCCACCATGTAGTTCGGAGGATTATCGAGCGGCCACGCCGTAACTACGGCACTGATATCTGCGTTTCCGTTCCAGGCATAGACCCGCCATTTGATCTTATGCGGTCCTTCGCCCGTCACCTTCATCCACACTTCGCTCCCATAAAGGACGCCCGACACGACGGCCTCACCGCCGATGGAGGCCCCGTTCGTCAAGATGTCGAACGTAATGACTGCCGGGCCATTGGCAAGCGTATAGGTGACGGTCAGAACATCGTCCGCAATCGTGCTGTCCGTGATGGTTGCCGCAGGCGGATCGGCTATTGCCGCAACTGCGGCAAATGCTGCAAACAAAAATACTTGCGATTTCATGGCGTTCCTTTCAAATGACCTTTAAGTGGTTTAGTTCGCTTCAACAGGGCAGATCACACGAAAGCCGATGGCATTCCATCGTGTACCGGTTCCATCGCGATTTCGTGCCGCCGACCGGGCATCCTGAATGGCATGAATCCAACTTCCGCCCCTTCTTGACTTCTGCGTTCCCTCGACATCCGCATCCAGCCTATTGACTGGATTGGCCGGATTGATGTTAACCTGATAGTCAAGATCGACTCCGTCCACATACCAGTCGAGGCACCACTCGGAAAGGTTGCCGTGCATATCGTAAAGACCCCAATCGTTTGGCGGATAGGAACCGCAGATGGCCGTGCCGAGCGTTGTGTTGCAAATGTTTGTGGGGGATTGATTGTTTCCTGCCGATGCAAGGTGACGCGCTATCGTAAGGTCGTTGGTCGTATAGGTCGTGCCGTTGCCCCACTCTCCCTCGCCGTGTCCGGCGCGGCAGGCGTACTCCCACTGCGCCTCCCCTGGCAAATCAAAATCGATTCCCGTGCGCGTGCGAAGAAGTCCAAGCCAAGAAAATTCGTAAGGCGGATTGGGGAAGTCGTTTGCCTTGTAGTACTTGTTGTCGGTCGAGATGCGGATGTCGTTGTAGGAGACTTGCTCCACGGGGCGCATGACACGATAGCCCTCATGAATGAAATAGGAGGGAAGATTGCCTTTGAGTTGCCGCCATTGCGACTGAGTAGTTTCGAAAACGGCAATGTAGAAGTCGTTGGTAAACGTCGCCGTGTGCGACGGTTCACGAGTGGAGTTCCGTCCAAACTCGCTGAAGCTCCCCATCGTGAACGTCCGGTTGCAGGCGTGGATGCGGCGCATCAGCAGCATGGACGTGCGGTACGTCGGACAGCTTGTAACGCCGCCCGGCACGAAATCGACGCTCGGATAATAGCGTTGGGTGTTTGGCTGGGCATATTCCGTGATATCCACCGCCATGTAGTCCGGCGGGTTGGCGAGAGGCCACGCCGTGACAACGGCACGCGTCTTGTTAGCGGCCTGATTGTGGTCCGCCCACACGCGGTTAGGCGTCCACTTTATCGTGTGCACTCCGGCCCCCGTGACCTTTCTAAACACGTCGCTGTCGGCGGAAATGCCGGAGACGACGTTCGCACCGCCAATAGAAGCCCATGCCTCACCAGTGACATTAGTCTGGATGTCAACTGTGACAATGGCCGGCGACTCGGAAAGAGTGTAGGTAATCGTAACGGTCGGGCCGCTCTGGCTGAACGAAGCGACTTCGGCACGCGGCAGGGCGAAAGTTGACGCGGCGGCGAACGCGGCGGTTAGCGTGACAAGCTGAGTTTTCATTTGCATTCCTTGCCTCTTGGTAGAAAGTCAGCGGATAATGAGCCTGAAATCTACCCTTGTGCGGTAGAACTCGCTGCCCCAGGCAGCCGACGACGTGAACGTGCGATAGCGAGTCTCAAGCGCAGATGTCATAACGAGTTTACTGGCTGTCTGCGCATTGACCGTTCCAACGGACACAGTCACCGCATTGGACGGATTCGTCGCAAGTTGCGGATCAACAAAGATTATATACTGGTAGGCACCGAAACTCGCACCAACGGCGAGACACAGTGACAAGCACAGAAACAAAGTTCGCATAACAACATTTCCTTCCTTGATTCTTAAGCTTACGGGAGTATTGTAACATTTCCCCCGTCATCCCGTCAAATGACGAAGCAAAAGAACCCAATCAGGGAACTAATCCCGCCTCAATGCGGCTGCAACCGAAGCAAATGCAAAGTATAGCACCGTGCATGCTATAGATGTACCCTTGAAGCTCTGCGGAGCAATAATCGACAGCAATGCGAGCAAAACCAACATCGCCGCCGCCAGGACGCCTAAGATGGGCAGGCGGCGCACGGGCACGCTCGTCGAACGCACCGGCGGCGGCGCGTCCTGTTCCGCAAGTTCAGCAATGCGCGCTTCTACGGCGTCCACATCGCGGCGGACGTCGGCAGGGATCGGCCTGCCTGCACCCCATAGCCCGGCGAATACTACATACGCGGCGCCGGCGAGAATGAACGTCGGCAGAAACAGGAAAAACGGATGCATCCAGCCGCACTTCAGCGCCACGGCAACGAAAACCGCCGAAACGAACCACGCCGCCAGCGCCGCAGGATTCACCTTGCGTCCGCGATAGAGGTTCCAGTAGCGGACGAACCCGATGCGCGGAAAGAGCCAATGCTCGACCAGGCAGATCGCGCCGACAGACGGCAGAACCAGCACGACGGCGTTCACGAGCTTGTCTATGCGCATCATCGCGGGGAAGCAGGCGCAGACTGCGATTACTGCGCCAACGGCGAACGAGAGCTTACGCAACGAAGCCTTCGGCGCAAAGGTAGCAAACGAAAGCGCGGCGCGGTAAATGTTCGGCGTCGCCGTCGTCCAGCCTGCCGCCACGACCGCCAAAAGGCCCATCCAGCCGAGCACCGTTCCGGCAACCGCGCCCGAATCGAGCTGCGTGAGATCCTTGCCGATCAGCGCGGCGGCAGTCGCACCCATGATTCCGGCGCATGTCCAGGCGAAGAAATGCCCGATGAACATGCCGTATATCCCGACCCAGCCGTAGCACTTGCGCTTCGCATAGCGGAATATCGACATGTCGTTCAGACCCGCGTGATAGGCAAGGTTGCACATCCATGCGAACGCCGCTACATGAACCCACGAAAGGTGCGGACGTCCCTCCGGCACCTTACCGGTGAAGACGTGCGACTCAAGGAGCCGCAGAAGGTCACCGGCGCCGCGGACATCGCCGAATCCCGTCGCGTTGCAAAGGGCCGGCAACGATACCGCCGCGCCACAAAAGAACATCACGATCATCCACGGAGCGCAAATGGAGGAGAACCTCGCCACGCCCTTGAAACCGTACGCCGCCACGAACACCGTCACCGCCGCGAGCGCCAGAGTCAGCGCGACCGAGCCCGCGCTCGTAGGATACCATTCCAGCTGCACTGGCAGGCCGAACACCTCCTTTAGCGATGTCGCCGCAATGGCCGTCATCGCAGCTGCGTAGAAGATGGACGTCACGCCCCATGCCGCGTTATAGGCGCGCTGGAACCACGAGCCCGTCGCCTTGCGCAGGTAGGCGAAGAGCGACAGCCGCGTATCAACGGCAATCGGGGCCGTGCAGAACGCATACATGCACGTCGCAAGCAGGTTGCCGACGACAAGCCCGAGCAGAAGCTCCTTTGCCCGCACGCCCCACGTCACCAGCAGGGCGCCGATGACGAACTCCGTCGCCGCGATGTGCTCGCCGCCGTATATGCCAAGGAAGTCGCCCAGCCCCGACAGCCGCGACTGCGGAACGGGGCGTTCCTCGGCAGGAATCTGCGCCGCGCGAAACTCGATCTCTTCCCGTGTCATGACGTCAGAGGCGAATAAAGCGGCCGCAGTGGCGGGAACTAGCGCACGACGCGCACGCGGATCACCGCGTCGGACGCGGCAAGCGCCTTAACGACTTCATCCGGAATCGCCGAGTCGGTGTCGATCAGCGTGTAGGCGAAGTCGCCGCGGCTCTTGTTCGCGATGGCATCGATGTTGACCTTGGCGTTGCCGAGAATCGACGTGAACGTGCCTATCATGTTCGCCTCGTTCTTGTGGCAGATCGCGACGCGACCGGCCTTCGTGGGCACCCCAAGCGAGCACGCCGGATAGTTCACCGAGTTGACGATGTTGCCGTTCTCCAGGTAGTCGCGCATCTCCTTGACCGCCATGACGGCGCAATTGTCCTCCGCCTCCGCGGTGGACGCACCGAGATGCGGAATCACGATGCAGCCCTTCTTGCCGGCGGTCGTCGCGTTCGGGAAGTCCGAGACATAGCGGCGAACCTTACCCGACTCAAGCGCCTCAAGCATGTCCTTCTCATTCACGAGCGCGTCGCGCGCCGCATTGATGATGATTACGCCGGTCTTCATCATGGCGATGGCCTCGGCGTTGATCATGCCCTTCGTCGAATCCAGCGCAGGAACGTGGATCGTGATGTAGTCGCAGGCACGGTAGATCGCCTCGACGTTCTTGCAGTGCTTGACGGCGCGGGAAAGGTTCCATGCGGCGTCGACCGACAGGTAGGGATCGTAGCCGAACACTTCCATGCCAAGTCCGACCGCGGCGTTGGCGACCTTCTGCCCGATGGCGCCGAGACCGATGACTCCAAGGCGCTTGCCCTGTATCTCCGTGCCGGCGAACGCCTTCTTCGCCTTCTCTGCGGACTTGCCTATCGCCGCGTCTGCGGCGTTCTCCTTGACCCATTCGATGCCGCCCACGATGTCGCGGCTAGCGAGCAACATGCCGGCGATCACCAGCTCCTTCACGCCGTTGGCATTTGCGCCAGGCGTGTTGAACACGACTATTCCCTTCTTCGCGTATTCGGCGTGCGGAATGTTGTTCACTCCCGCGCCGGCACGCGCGACCGCGAGGAGCTTCGCCCCAGGAGTCAGCTCGTCCATCTTCGCCGAACGCACGAACACGGCGTCGGCTTCCTCGAACTTCTCGGTGCGGACGTAGTTGTCCGGCAAATTCCCGAGCCCGCAATCCGCTATCGGATTGAGGCAGTTATACTTGTAGTTCATCTTGTCTTTCTTCCTTCCGTAGAGTTTATCATGGAATTTCACCGTCACGCATGACGGTAACAGGTATTATAGCACAAATCGGAACGGTCTGGCGAAAGTCCATGGTGCCAGAGGCGGGACTCGAACCCGCACGCGGGAAACTCCGCAGGGGATTTTAAGTCCCCGGTGTCTGCCATTCCACCACTCTGGCCAAGGTTTGGGTATTATAACAAATCAGACGCGGCGCCGTGCCCCTTCGCCTCGTTCCACAGCGCGTCCATCTCGGCAAGCGTCATTTCCTTCATGCTGCGGCCCTGCTCCTTCGCCGCTGCCTCGACCGCACGGAAACGCCTGGCGAACTTCGCGCTGGCGCCCTCCAGTGCGCTCTCCGCGTCCACGCCGAGATGCCTCGCCAGATTGCAGACGCTGAAGAGCAAGTCACCCAGCTCCTCCTTGACGCGATCCGAATCCGCCGGACGCTTCGACGCGCGCTCGGCAGCGGCCCGTTCCAGTTCCGCCGTCTCTTCGCGCACCTTGTCGAGCGGACCCTCCGCGTCCTTCCAGTCGAAACCGACTCGCGACGCCTTCTCCTGCGTGCGCTGGGCCTTGAGCAAAGCCGGCAGCGCGGACGGAACGCCGTCAAGCGCCGAATGCCGCGACTCCTTCCTGTGTTCAAGCTGCTTGATCTGCTCCCAGTTGCGCAGCACCGTCGCGGAATCTCTCGCCTCGACGTCACCGAAAACGTGGGGATGGCGGTGAACGAGCTTGTCGGATATCGCGTTAGCCACGTCATCGAACGTGAAGCGCCCCTCCTGCTCGGCCATAACGGACTGAAACATCACCTGCAGCAGCACATCGCCCAGCTCCTCGATGTGATTCGCCTTGTCTTCCGGACGGTCCATCGCCGCAAGCAACTCGTACGCCTCCTCAAGGACGCAGGGCTTCAGGGACTCAAGCGTCTGTTCGCGGTCCCAGGGGCAGCCCGTCTCCGGATCCCGGAGGCGAACCATTATCTCATGAAGTCTTTCGATTCCGCTCATGGTTGGAAATTATACCACATTCTCCGCCGTCATTTCGCTGGAGGCGCCAGACGGAAAAGCTCAAGCACCATGCCGCCCTTTCGCCTGGCGAACGATACGGTCGCCCCCAGCCGCCGTGCGCGCTGGCGCATGCCTTCCAGGCCGAAATGGCCTTCCTTGGCGCCTGGCGCCGTATCTGGGTCGAACGGCGCCCCGTCGTTGGCAATGCGAAGAAGCCAGCCTCCATCGCCCGCAGCATCCGACGAGATCGCAACCTTCCGCGCTCCGCCGTGCTTGACGGCGTTGCCTATCGCCTCGCGGACGATCAGGCTCAGGTCTCTCATCGACGCAGCGTCCATCTTCGGCGGGAGCCCCTCGATGCGGGCCTCCACGCGGCAGATGCCCTTCGCAGTCTCCTCGTGCGCAAGCCGATGCAGCATCTCCGCCGGCGACAACCGCATCATGTCATCGTTCTTAAGCCCCCAGACGACGTCGCGTATCTCGCGTTTCGCCCTGACAAGCACGTCCTGCGCCTCCTGGATGCGGTTCAGCTTCAGCAGCATCCCCGCCCCTACAAGGTGCTGCTCGATAGTGTCATGAAGATCGTCCGCCATTCGCCGGCGCTCGGCTATGATGGTGCGGGAACGGAACAGGCGGCGGCGCTGGCGCACGACAATCACGGCCACCGCAAGCAACGCCGCAGCAAGCGCGGCAACCGCCAGAAGCGCTACAGCCGTTACCAGGCGGCTGCGGCGGCGGGCGAGATACGCGAGGTCAGGCACAAGCGTCATGTCGCCAGGAGCCGCCACGTTGATCTTCACGCCCATGACATAGTTCGACCGACCGATAAGCGCCGACTGGTCAAGCATCAGTTCCACCACGCCCTTCACCGTAACCTTCGGGTGCGTAAGATCGGCATCGGCTAGAAAGTCTGGCGCGTCATCGGTCATCACGTTCACCGGGACTCCGCCGACGTTCACCGCAAAACCGTTCTCCGTCACCCCGATCACACGACCGGCCAGCGCCACACGCAGCCAGTTGACGTCCTTTTTTCCCCCGCCCGCATAGATAAGTTCGTCGAGCGACACGGGACGCGGCGCGGGCAACGGCGCGGATCCCGTGCGCTGCCATTTCGCCGCCACGAAAACGATACGTCCCCCCTCCAGCGAAGGCGATCCCTCGACAGTCACCACGTCGCCAGCCTTGGGCAGCGCTCCGCTCACAAGCACCTTCAGCCCATCGTCGTCCTTCTGCAGGAAGAACTTCCCGTCGGCGGCAAACGTTACGACACCAGACACTTCGGCGACTCGCCCTGCCCCGGCAAGCGCCTCCGATATCTTCTCTACGACCCTGCCGCGAACCTCATCGGCATATTCGCCGATGGTAAGCGTCCGCTCGCCTGACGCCGCGAAGGCGACTGCGACAAAAACGGCAATTGCGACAAGCTTCTTCATTGGCGACGTCTTAATCTCCCTTGAGATGTTTGGCAGGCATTATATCAAAAACAGCGGCCGTTTGCGCGGAGATTATGGTAGAATATGCATGTCAACGGAAGGAAGTCCCATGCGTCTCAAAGTTCTCTCGACAGTACTGTCCGCGACATTGTTCGCGACTTTGTCGTCCGCCGCCGAATGGCGCGGGCTGGACGAAAGCGCATGGTGTTCGGGACCAAAACTGACGCCCGAGAAACTGAGGGGCAAGGTCGTGCTGGTCGACAAGTGGGGCGTGTACTGTCCGCCATGTCGCAGAAGCCTCCCGCACATCGAATCACTATGGAAAAAGTTCCGCTCAAAGCCGTTCGTCATAATCGGCTCCCACTGCCAAGGCGAGGAGCGGGAGAAGATCGCCGCGCTCGTCAGCGAGAACAAGCTCACCTACAGCATTTACCTAAATGCGAAACTCGTAGGAGAACCATACTTCCAAGGAATCCCGGCCTACTACATCGTCGATCCCAAGGGCGATATCGTCTATCAGGGCATCGGTTTCTCTCCCGCCAAGGCCAAAGAGCTAGAGGACGCAGTGGCGAGTGCGCTCGCCAAGATGCCGTCGGCGGACTCGCTTTGCGGAGGCATGGAAGCCGTACACTTCAGGCAGGACGCGGCAAAGCTCGTTGCTGGGAAAAACGTGGAGCCCGTAGTCACGCGACTGAAATCCGCAGCGGCCAAGGACGGCCCAGTAGCCGAGGAGGCGAAAGCGCTTCTCTCCGCCGTGGAAGACGCACGCAACTCGCTCAAGTCCGAGATCCGCAACAATGCAAAGACACGTCCCGGCCTTGCGCTCATGCAGCTTGAGACCCTGGTGAAGACGTGGCCTTCAGAAAAAACCAACTGCGCAAAGGCCTTGAGCAAGCTCTCTTCGTCCGCCGACGTGAAGGCGGTGGTGAAGCTCCGTCGCGCGCTGGAATCGATCGACGCCACAACGCCACGAAACAAGATGGAGAAGAAGAAGCTAGAGGAGTCGCGCAAGTCAGCGATTTCAGCAGCAACCGCATTCGCGAAATCGGATTTCCCCGGTGTCGCGAATGAGATTGCCGAGCTCACCGCCTCCGCCCAATGACGTTGCTAGCAGTCTTTTGTCCATCTTTCGTGCTTGTCATATGCAATCAAAAGATCACGGCGGAACCAGATAAAACAGAAAAACCCCGTATTTACGGGGCTTTCGTGATGGTGGTGGGGCAAGGATTCGAACCTTGGAAGGCGTAAGCCAGCAGATTTACAGTCTGCCCTCGTTGACCGCTTGAGTATCCCACCAATGAGGTTGAAGTGAATATAAGTATATCACACGCCGCTCTCATCCGTCAAGTACCCCGCTCGTGCTGGAATGTCGCCCCACCTTTGGGAAACGCTGTCGAGACCCTGGAGAGCCTTGCGCGATTTTCGCGGGTCCCGAAGGGTTGAACGACAGGATTCTCGCCGTCGTTGACGCGGCATCACCCCGAAAGCAGCTCGAACTCCACCTGGAGGTCGCCGCATTCTTCGCGCGGACAGTTCACCGGACGGCAAGGCCGCATCTTGCCGCAACCATGCCACTCAAAACGTGCGCGTCTAAGATCTGCCCGTCAGCGGATTATGAGACATGCGCCAGACGGCAAGTCAAGAACCAGCTTGCCGCCGCTCACAGTCGGCACCAACCCCTCGACCTTGACACCGTTCACGTACACCTCCCAGCTGCTGAAGCGGCCGATATGCTGCCCATTGCCCGAAATGTTGATTGGCAATTCCAGCCCCCTCTGCACATCGCCACTCGCGCTCGTGAGATAAAGCTTGCCGCCACGCGCCGGAGCGAGCCCCGTAATCGTGCCGTAGGTCTTAGTCATGTCCACGGCCAGCGTGCCGACGCCTGCCTGAGTGCCGGCCTCCATCACCAGCTCCGCGCCCGGCGCCACCACGACCGCCGAGTCGGGCGGCAGCGCCGTAGCCGCCGCACCGGCGGGAATCACGAGCTGACCTTCAGCAACGTACGTGTCGCCGTTGTAGGTGTTCGCCCCGGCGAGCGCGAGCGGCTTAGCACCCGTCTTCGTGAAGCCGCCGTCCACGCCCGCGAGCGCGGGGTCGTGCAGAAGCGGCTGGGCGACGGTGTAGCTTTCGCCCGCGAGCGACGCCGTGGTCACCACCGCGCCGTTCGTCGAGACGAGCGCCTCCGTCAGCCCCTGCAGCGTCTGGTTCGCCGCCGTCGTGCCGACAGGCGCGTACACGCCGCCGTTCCAGTAGAGATACGCCTTGCCGCCCGCGAAGAAGCAGTAGCTGCCTGCCGTGCTTGTATTCAGTAAGATGTTCTCCGCCTTCAATACGCCGCCGTGCAGGTTGAGGCGCGAGGTCGTGGCGTTGCAGCCCATGTGGATGCGCTCGATCTCGTTGTACTCGCCGCCGTACATGTTGAGCGTGGCGTCGCAGGCGCGGTTCAGCGTTTTCTGTCCGTTCTCCTTCGAGCCAAGGTAGCCCATGCGCGTACCCTTCGTGCCGGCCGTGTCGGTATGGTTGTACGTGCCGCCGTACATGTTCATCGTGGCGTGCGGCGGATTGATGCCCGTCTTGTTGTACGTCTGGCCGAAGCGCATCACGCCGCTCACGTTGAGCGTGCCGCCGTAGATGTTCGCCGTCGCCTGGCAGGCCGTGTCGAAGTCCGAGAGGTCGTAGCAGAAGCAGAGCGTCGCGAACGACACGTTGCCGCCGTACTGGTTGTACTCGGCGTAGGTCGGGATGAGATGTCCGCTGGCGTCCTTGCCGTGGTTGAACGTATGGCCGAGGTACACCCACGGCGCCTTGACCGTGCCTGAATAGACCGTGAGCGCGGCCTTGTGCGTCTGGTAGGGCCACCCGCGCGACTGCGCGCCGATGAAGGCGTCCCTTCCCGTGCCGTTGTTAGCGATGTGGAAGATCGTATCAGGTCCGCCCGCGAGAACCACCTCGCCCTCGTCAACGCAGAGAGACCCGATGCCCTGCTTCGTCAAGGAGTCGCCGTTCGACGGCCAGTACCAATCTGCCCCCGTACTGTTCCAGCTTGTGTTGGCACCGCCGTAGCCGATGCGGTTCGTGACAGACGAACCAGTGGCCTGGGCGAAGACGAGCGCGCCGGGTCCCGACTTCATCAGGCTGGCGCTCTGCGAATCAAACTTCTCCGTCAGCGTCAGTTCGTCGTCGATGCGGATGATGGACGCGATCGCCAGGCTGTTGTCGCCGGGGTTCGTGACAATCTTCGCGGACGTAGCCGCCGCCGGGCCCGTGTAGTGGAACGTGCCTGGGCCGATGGTGAGCGTCTTGCCGTCCAGATGCGACATGTCGCTCATCTCAAGCGTACCGCTCTGCACCCGCACGTTCGCCGTGTCCACGTCGCCGTTCAGCACCGTCGTGCCGCCACCCGACGTCGGGTTGTTGATGTAGAGGTCGCGTTTCGCGTCCATCTTCACCGGCCCATCGATCACCACGCGCGAGCCCGTCTTGGCCTTGACCTCGATGGCACCCGAACGGCCGCCGTTGGCCGTCGTTTCGTTCGACCTTGCCTGCGTATCTTCCGTGACGAGACCGCCCGCGAACGTGTGCGTGCCGCTTTCGGCCACGATGCCGGGCGCGTTCTTGAAGTCGGTATGCTCGAAGTTGGGCGAGCCCGTGAACGTATAGCCTGTTCCGTCGCCGCCGTAGAGCGCGATGCGCCCCACCGTCACGCCCGTATCGACCGACACGGTTGCGCCCGCGCCCGCCGCCGGGAACACCGCCATCGCGTCACGCCCGTCCGGCGCTTCGCCGTTCCAGTTGCCGCCCGTCGTCCACTGGCCGTCGTTCGCCACGCCGGTCCACGTGGTGCCGGTCGTCGAGGCCGCCGCCGTGATCGTCACCTTCACCATGCGCATTCCAGCCGCAGTCGCGGCGTAGTCGCTGTCCGCCTTCGTAAACGTCATCGTCACTTCCGGCAGCTGCGGGTTGGGGACGAACTTGCTCAGATCAATCTGCGAATCGAGCGCCGCCGGGTAGTAGAGGACGCCATACGTGCCAAGCTGCGCGCCGACCGTGTTGCACGCGCCGCCCGGGCGGTGGAACGACACCGTGACTGGCGAGAGGATCGACACGTCGTTCGAGACGATCAGGCCGACGTTTGCCCTGTCGGCGCAGAAGTCGAGCAGCACGGGCTTCGTGCCGCCCGCCGTGCCAAGCGTGAGGTGGTTGACGTACATGAAAATGGACGACGCGCGGAGCCCAGAGCCCTCTTCTATGATGAAGGTCTTGGTGCGCGAATCCGTGAAGGTGTCCTCAAGCCCGATCATCATGCCGTCCGTCGCGCGGATGGGTCCGGTGAACGTGCTGCCGCTCATCTGCGAACGGAGAACCGCCGTTCCCTTCCCGTAGAACCAGAGCCCGCCGTCGTCGCCGGCGCAGTCGGGGTCCTTCAGGAACTTGTTGCGCACGTCGATGAGCGCCGCGTCCTCGCCGCCGCTCATCCAGTCGGTGAGGTCGAACTTCGCGCCCGCCGCGCCCACGTACAGCTCCATCTGCTTGGCGGCGTCCGCGTTGCCGAGCGTGATGCCGCTGTTGACGCCGCGTCCATGCCCCGGCTTCAGCACGCCGCCGCGGAAGTACACCGCGCCCGACCCGACGTCGGTCGAACCCGCCGTGCCGGTGTGCGCCAGGTTCAAGCATGTGAGCGTTCCGCCGTTCAGGTACAGCTCCTGGCGTCCCGATATGGACTTGTTGCCCACCGTGAAGTTGTTGCCGCTGGTGCCGGCACACCGCACCTCGCCGCCGTTTATCTCGAACCGCCCTGGCGCACTGCCGTTGGCGTCA
Source organism: Kiritimatiellia bacterium (assembly GCA_017514235.1). Taxonomy (GTDB): domain Bacteria; phylum Verrucomicrobiota; class Kiritimatiellia; order RFP12; family UBA1067; genus UBA1067. Next base: position 18,816 of record JAFWKK010000038.1, read on the forward strand.
TTCGCATAGCCCATGGTGACGTAGCTGCAGCTGACGGTTCCGTCGTTGACCACAACCTTGTTCGTCGCACCAACGCCCGCACTCGTCCCTTGGTAGCCGACCATCAAGTAGGACGAAAGCGACAGCTCGCCACCATTGACCTCCAGCTCCGGCGAACAGGTCTGCTGCCCCGTCACATCAACGCCCATGGTCACGTGCGTGGCGTTGATCGCGCCGCCGTTGAGCGTCAGCTTCGGCCGCAGCATCGTACCCAGCGGCATCGTCGCCGGCAGGCCGTTGTAGTAGCCGATGTTGATCCCGTTCGCGAGTTTCAGCAAACCGTTGTTCATCACGAATTCGCCAAAGGTTTCCGTCGTGCCCGCCGTCTCCGTCGTGCGCGGCGAAATGTCGAGAAGCGCGGCAGACTCGACCGTCGGCGCGTCCGCAGGGTCGTTTGCCGTGCCCACCACGATCCGGCCGTCCGAGACGTTCAAGGCTCCGAAGCCGGAGGTGCGGCCGTCGCCGTTCGGCTGCGGGACGTTGCCCGTGCCGTTCGTTTTCCATCCTGCCGACGTCTTGCCGAGCTGGAAGGAGCCGTTGCCCTTCAGGATCAGGTCTCCCGCGCCGCTCTTGCACATCGCGCCAGAGAGCGTGGCGCCGGACAGGATCGTCACGTCATTGTCAAGCTTCAGTTCGCCGCAATGACCCGCGCCGCTGTCGATGGTGAGGCCGCCCACCGTCGTCGCCGCTCCCGTGTACCAGAGCGTGCCGGGGCCGATCACCCAGTCAAGCGCACCGCCAACGAACGAGAGGTCGGAAATCTTCGTGGTGCCGCTGCCGGAGACGAGCGCGCCGCCGAAGCCGGAAAGATAGCCGCCCAGATCGACAGTGCCAGCGCCCGACTCGCTCGGGTTCGTGCGCAGCACATTGTCGCCCGTGATCGCCGCGCTCACCGTCTCCGTCTCGCCGCTCGCCGCCGCGATGTCCGTCGCAGCCGTTGCGCCAACCGTCACCGTAAGCGAAGCCGTGTCGCCGTCCTGTGTCACGCCGAACGAATAGCGGACGCCGTCCGCCGCATTCGCCACCGTTGCGCTGCGAGCGAGCGCCGCAAGATCGCTTGCCGAGGCCGACGGAGCCGTCAGCAGCGTGTAGGTGCCCGCCGTCGTGAGCGGATCGCCCGTCACCGCCGTCGTGCTGTTCACGGTCACGGTCTCCATAAGGTCGAACGCCACAGTCGTGCCGGGCACGAGCTCAAAGGCGTTCGCGGTTATGGAAAGGTTCTTGAGAAGCCTGAGCTTCGCTGTGCCGCTCTTCCCCGCCGCGCCGAGCGTCAACGAGGCGAATGTCTGGCTCGCGTCCGAAATCGCAAGCGAACCGCCCGGCTCCATCGTCACCGCGCTCGACGCCGGGAACGCACCCGTGCCAGTCAGCTCGAACACCGCCGTGTCCCCGATGCGCGTCGGCCCCGCCCACGCCTGCGGAACGGTGAAGCGGAAGCCCGCGCCGTTGGCCGCGGCTGTTCTCTTCGGATTGGGATAGAAGCTCACACCCTGCGGTTCTTCGCCCGGATGCGTATCCGCCGCCTCAAACGTCTTGTTGATGTTGAGGATGGCATCGTCCACGTTCGCGTCGGAGGCGACGCGGAACGACATGCCGCGCGTACCGATCTCGGCCTTCGTCACGTCGCTCTTGATCCAGTTCGCATGGCCGGCATAACGCAACTCGGCGATGCCGCCGTCGTAGAGGATGTTCATCGCCGTGTTCGCCTTCGTGGTATTCTTGAGGGTCGTATTGTTGCGGTAAATGCCGCCGTCGATGACCTTCAGGTTCGCCGTCACGTTTGGACGGCTATTGTTTATGGAGAAATTCGTCACGTCAAGGACGCCGTTGGAGCAGACCGTCACATCCGCCGTGCTGGAAGCCGTCGTGTCGCCGTCGCCGCCGGCGGCAACGACCATGGGGCCGCCATTCTTGACTGTTCCTGCCGCCCCGTCTCCCTCGACCGCCCACAGCCTGCCGCCATTCGTGATGAAAACGCGGGAATCGTTGCCGGCATCGTCGCAGAGTCCGCAGCGCGTGCTGTTGACCCACACCTGCACGGTGCCGCCGTAGATTTCAAGGAATGTCGAGCTGTTCTGCCTGAGCTTGTCGCCGTTCTCGTCCAAGTAAGGAAGCCCGCTGCTGGCGTTGCGGCCCATCGCCATCGCGGTGCGGGCGTTGAGCCTGCCGCCGTACACACGGATGCCCGCCTCGGCCCTTCTCTGCGGCGTAGTGGAGGTGAACCCGTTCTTCACGCCAAGCATCAGCCACCCCGTCACATCTACGTGCCGCCGTAGATTTCAAGGACGGCGTCCGTCTCCTGCTTGCCTTCGGGGTTGAGCGGATCGACCATCGTCCTGCCAATATACACGTCCATAAAGTCGCGGATGATCTTAAACGTGCCGCCGCCTTCGCCGAGCGCCAGCGTACCGTCGAAGATCGTGAACGTGCTGGAGTTGTCGCCGGGGATGCCGTTCGCACCGAAATCGGGCAGCGTCAGCCTGCCGAAGCCGCCCTTCTGGCAGATCGTCGTCGTCCTACCGCTGGCGCCGGGGATGCGCAGTGTGCCGGGACCCTTCTTCACAAAGGCACCGGTCGTATTCGAGAACGTGCCCGAAAGCGTCAGGTCGCCCGTGATGTCGAAGACCGTCGCCCGACGCGCAGCCGAGGGAGTGTTCCTCTCGATCACGACAGGACGGCTGAACTCGCCTTTGCCGCCCGTGTACTTGAACGTGGCGGCGTCGAGATGCAGCTCGCCGCCGACGCCGAGCGAACCCATGGCGGCGGCGGTGAGGTTATCGACCTCCAGAAGACCACCCGCGAGCGTCGTCGTGCCGTTGTACCAGTTGTTGGGTGCCATCTTCACGATACCGCCGTCCGCCGCGTCGCGGTTCAGCTGCACGCTCACGTTTCCGCCGAACGCGGGGACGTTAGTTGTTACGTTATAGCCGGGCGCGATCAGCACGTCGGCGGCTGGCGGCGCAACCTCCGCGCCGCCCGCGAGCGACTTGCCGTTCACGTCAAAGAACTTGTTGCCCGTCAGACGATCCTTGATGCAGTACTTTCCGTCGCTCTTGCAGGGCCAGAGATCCATCACGATCTGTCCGTCCTCGTAGATCTGCATTGAGTAGAACTTCATTGAACTGCAGTCGCTGTTGCTCGTCAAGGTGTTGTTGGCGGCTTTGCTTGCGAAAATGGCAAGCGTACGTTTGGTCGTATTCGTCACCTGGACGGAATGGGTGTGAGAGCAAAGATAAGTGGAACCTTGCTGGACACATACATACCTTGACGGGATGTCGAGGATAAACGTCCTGCGGTCGGTCGTCGCCGCAGTGGCAGACGAAAGCGCCCACCAGCCGGCGTTGGCGTCGTTGTAGCAAGTGTAGGCGAGATTGCCAGCCCCGTTTATGTAGTGCTGGATGGCAGCGCTGCCAGCCTCACCCGTGATGCCAAACACGCGCTGCTGCACCGTCGTTGTGTCAACAAAGGCATAGTCCACAACAATCTTTGTTCGTGGAGTCGGCTTGTAGCCAACATTGACGGTGTGGTTCTGCGTGCGGTCCGACTGCACGTACTCGACGTACACATCCTCCGCGAACGCCGACCCGATGGTGGCTACAGTAAACATCGCCGCGCCAAGTGCGCAAGCAGTTATGAACGACAAATTTTTCATGCGTACAATCCTCTTTAAGTGCTTACAAGTCGTAAGTGTACCACAAGCCATCTTCTCCCGTCAAGGGGCACGCCAGCATCTGCTTAAATTCAAGGAATACAGCCTAATTGCCCTGTTGGCGGAAGGTGACGGCTGAACAGTCCACCTTGAACGGCGCGGCGGCCAGCTGGAGGTGCCGGTCCGACACGACGGATCAGGCGATGCGATCGCCCCAGAACGGCACGACGGCGCGCACGCCCTCCTCCTCTGCGGCGGTCTTGCGGTCCAGCGCCGCGCTGAAGCTGCGACGGCCAGGATTGGTATGGGTCAGCTCCTGATGGTGCGACACGACGGCGAGACGCGGATGGAACGCCCGGATTCCCCTCACCGTCTCAGAATTCACCCACTCCTCACGCTTGTAGCATCCGCCCCAGCACCAGGCATGGTGTATCCACATGTCAGGCGTCCGCGCAGGGCGCAGGTTCTGCACGTCGTGGGTGTCGCCGCTGTGCAGGATCGTGTAGTCGCCTACGTGCACCTCGACAGGCATCACGAACTTGCGCAGAATCGGGTTGTGGTCGCTTACGTAGGTGCGGACCGTCACGTCCTTGACGTCATACTTGCAATTGCCGTACGAATAGCCGCCCTGCGCACCCGCCAGCTTGCCGTTCACGATGTGGAGCGCCGCGCCGTAGTTGCACTCGAAGTTCTGGAACACCGTCTTGTGTCGTCTGTCCATCGCCCTGTAGAACTCGCGGGTGTAGTGGTCGAGGTGGTTGTGCGAGATGATGGCGAAGTCCAGCTCGTCCGCGATCGTCGGAGCAAGACGGTGGCAGAGGTCTATCGAAAAGAGCGACTTGCGCGTCTTCACGATGACGCCCATGTTGTAGACGTACCAGACTGCGGGCGTGTCGCCGTCCACCTTCGTCCGGCGCATGTCGTCCACGACCTTGCGGAACGCCTCGTCGTAGCGGCGCAGGATCGGGTATTTCGCGTACTGCGCCTCGCACTCGGCGGCGGAGAGGCTGCTCCTGTTCGCCGACATGTTCTCGCCATAGACGAAATCCATGAACGCATCCGGCGGCAGGGCCTCGATTTCCTTCTGGATCGCATCATAGTCGATCGGCGCATCTGCGGCGAAAGCTGACAGCCGCCCTTCCAGGGCGCACAATGCCGCACCTCCGCCAATGAAACCACGTCTCGTCAAATCCATTTGCTGCCCTCCTTATGGTTTATGGCTCCACATATGCCAGCCGGGCGATGCGGATTTCGTCAGATTCCCTGGAACCGGGGAAGAACGCAGGCCCCGTAAACTTGACGAGCGCCTTCACCTCGAACTCGTTGCCGTTCATGCCTGGCAGGCAGGCGGGCACCTGCACCGTCCACTTGCGCGTGAAGTAGGTGAAGAAGCCCTGCTCGGGCAGCTTCACGCGTCCCGCGCTGTACCAGCGGTAACCTTCGCCAAGCGGCTTCTCCCACTTCTTCTTGAGAACGGTCTTCTTGGCGATGGGGTCATACACGCCGATCTCGAACGGCAGGCGGTAGTACCCCTCCCTGTCCTTGTCCGTCACCTTGATGCGCGTGACCAGGTCGCCGCCTGAAAGCGGGTCGCCGATCTCGATGTCCTTCACAATGTCGATGGCTGACTTTTCGTGGTTCTCGCTAGACTGGTCATCGGTAGGGATGTCGAAGAACGGCTTGTCCGAGACGCCCTTCTCCGGCGGATGCTTGCCGCCGAACTTGGCGCGGAAGTCCGCCAGCCGTCCGAAGCTCAGGTAGGCGCGCGCCACGCGGTCCTCGCGCTTCCTGTCGCCCTTTGCGAGCGCAGCGGCCTCGTCGAAAAGACGCTTGACCTCCGCAAGGTCGCCGTTGGAGAAGAAGCTGAACTCGCCCATGGACGGGAACCAGCGGATGAACGCCTTCTTCTCGCGGCGGCGGCGGTCCAGCAGCTTGCGCGCCTCAAGCACCTTTGCGCCCGCCGCACCGTAGTAACGCATCATGAAGTCCTCGATCATGCCCGTCGTGTCCTGGAACGGATCTTCCAGCATCTTGCGCAGAAGGTAGAACTTCAGCTCGTACATGTCGGACTGGTCGAAGTACTCCTGTTCGATGAGGAATCCCTTCACGCCGTTCTCGGCGTAGAAGCGGTATTTCTCCGGGATGTAGAACTCGCTCGGGAACGGATAGCCCTTCAGCTTGTGGTAGACGACGGCGTATTCCCAGACGTAAAGGTGCTTCGTGTAGTCCTTCCACGCGATCACCTGGTCATGCATGAACTTGTTGTCGGGATCGAGGATTCCAGTCGCCATGTTCTGCGTCGTGTTGCAGAGCCGCACGATCACGTTGTCAGCCGCCGCCACGCCGTTGGACGGCACAGGCTCGGTGAGATGGTAGGCGAGCGTCGAGAAGAGCAGGTCCGGATGCGCCTTGGCCGCCTTCTCCACCGTCGCGTTCACGAACTTGAGCATCAGTCCGGTATGGCCGCACTTCGCCCGCTCTGCCGCGCAGGACTGACACTTGCAGAACTTCATCGTTCCGTCGTTCTGGGAAATGTCGTAGATGCGCGGCGCGGCAAGCCCCTTCGCCGCCGCGTCAGCAGAGCCCTTCGCGATGTAGTCCTCAAGACGGCGCGCAAACTCGTCCGCAAGCCCCGGACACGTCAGGCACAGCTGCCCCTGATGATCGCCGCCGATGCGTTCTCCATCCCAGAGCGAATACCATTCCGGATGTTCCTTGCCGTACTTGGAGAACGGGACGTACCTGTCCCAAGTATGAGCGAGATGCGGCGGTCCGTAGGTGAACGCGCCGCCGAGCGCGAGCGGAATCGGCGAGTTGCCGTTGTCGTTCAGCCGGTTGCGGACGGCCGTGCGGGGGTCGGGCTTTCCGTCAGAAGGATACGAGCGGTAGATGTTGCGGCACTCGAAGAACGGCTTGCCGCGCCTGTCGAGGACGCCGAACACAAGCGGCTTCGGCGACGGCACGTCCTCATCGTCGTCACCCCACCACCTCACGCCGCACTCGTCTTCGAGGAAGTGATAGACCGCATACAGCGTGCCGCGCGTTCCGCCGCCCGCAAGGACGACATTCCGTCCGAACGACTTGATGCGCCATTCCTCGTCCTTGAACGATTCGAACGGCAATCCCTGCTCGCGCGCAAAAGTCGTGTCGCCAACATGAAACGTCGCGCCGGCCAGTCCTTCGACCGTCAGGCGGTTCCCGCCAAGGCACAAGCCAAGGTAATGCTCCAGCTCCGCCGCCGCCGTCTTCTCCCACGGCTTAGGCGCATCAGGCAGCGCGATGCGAAACGCCGGCCGAGCCTCCGCATCCGCAGCGGCAGGGCGGCAACGGGTTCCCTCGCCACCGCATCCCACCAGCACCGCACAGGGCAGGAATGCCAGCGCACTCACTGCCAGACATCTCATCTTCTTCACCGTAAACATACCTTTCATCAAGCATGTGAAACGCTTCTCATCTGAAGATGATGGGGAATCCCTGCGGAGCGCGGATCTTGACGCCTAAGAAACGCCAGTCGTAGGTCGGCGTGCGCGAATACTCGTATCCGACATAGGATGTCGAGGTCAGCCCCACGTACACCGTCTCGCCGTACACGTCTGGCGACACCTTGAATCTATATACGTCCTTCCAGCTGCCATTGTCTTTCCTGTAGCTGTAGGTGATCTCATCATTATGGCGCCGGATGCGAAGCAAACAGCCGGCATCGTCGTCGCTCACACGCTCCGTCCAGCCATTCGTTCCGTCAAGGTATTTGCCGCCGTCCATCGGTTTATCCCCTCTTGCTGTACACCGCTTTCCGCCGATCTTCAGATGACCGCCCTCCATCTTGATGACGCAGGCCTCGAACGGAGCGCCGGCATCAAGCGCGCTGCGCACCATGAGACCGCCCTTCTGAGCCATGGTGGGGAAAACATTCTGCCCTATAAAAGCGACTCTCGCAACGCAGCTGAAATCGCCCTTCATCGGCTTCCAGAGGAAGTTGTAGCCATTCTCGCCAAGGTAGAGGTCGTTCCCGCCGTAGGCAAGATCAATCGTTCCGTCGCCGTTGAACCGCACGTCACCAGGATTGTTGGCGGATGCAACGCCGTTGAACGTCCTCGCGCCGGCCCAGTCTTCCGGCAGCGCAGACGGAACGACAGGCACAAGTTGTGAAGCCGGGATGACCGCGCGCGCGACAGGACCGCTCCAGTAGAGGCGGCAGAGGTTGTCGCCGCCCGTCTGAAACCACGTCATCACGATGTCGTGCTCGCCAGCCGTGAGCGCCAACGCGCCGCCCGGCGCGGTCTGCGCCGTGCCGTCCAGAGACTGGCGGTAGAGGACTGGCTTGCCGTCGATCCAGAGCGTGACCGTGTCGTCCGCCTCGGCATCGAACACATAGTCGCCGGCGACCGGCGCGATCAGCTTGCCCGTCCAGCGCACGAAAAAGTTCTCCGTCGCGCCGCCGACGGACACGTTCGCGAAGTCGATGACCGCGTTCGTCGTGACGGCGACGACGCTCTCACACACGTTCGTCGAGGTGTAGCCCGCGCTCCACACGCCGTGCAGACCGACGCCGTTGCCTGCAAGGTACGGACGAACCTCACAGTCCGCCGAATACGCCTCGTTCGCGCCGTTGACCGTCGTGATGCGGTAAGTGTAGAGCGTACCGACCGTCACGCTCGAATCCGTCCACGTCGCCGTGGACGCAGGAAGTGCGCTCGCCACGACAGACCATGCGCCGTCGTCCGCCTTGCGCTCGATGGTGTAGGTGCCGTAGGGGGCTGGCGTCCATGTAAGCGTCACCGATGGCGTCGTGCCACACGTCGCCGCAATGTCGGTCACGTTCTGCGCCGCCGCCGCCACATCAGACTCGAACCATCCGTAGAATTGAAGTTCCGAAGCATTGTTGTTCCAGACGTTGTTGTCCGGATTGTGGCAGAAGAGGTAACGGTAGGCATTATCCGTATCATGGCTCGCCTCTTCATACCAGATCGCCTGCGCCGTCCAGACGAGCGGCGTGGTCAGTATGGTGGAATTGCTGGACTCCTTCCAGTCGGTGCTGTTAGAACCAGAAAGCACCACACCGTTCAAACGAGCCTTGTTACTCTCGTTGATGCCGGAAAAGAAGCGCAAATAGGCGAAGTGTGCCGGCTCACCGAGATCGACACCGATGCAGGTGCGAGCCGGATCGGCATTTTTCGTGTCAGCGAAGTCTAAATTGTAGGCAAAGCCCGCCTCCGAGATTGCACTTGAATATTTGTAAAGGACATTGTTGAACGCAATCATCAGACTGTTGGAGACGGCCGTCAACGTGGTTCCCGTTGATGGCGTCCAACACAGATTTCCGCCGGTTCCGCACGTATAGATGAGCTTCACGCCAGAACGGAATTGCGTCATATCGCCGGGATCGCGCTCCAAAAGCCGCCAGCGGCGGAACACGGTCGGCGCTTCGTTCGTGACGGAAACGCTCTGGCCGTCATAGGTAAAGCCAGTCACAACGCGGTAATAGCTCAGGACGCCGACCGGTGCCGTCGTGTCCGTGTAGGAATTAACGCCGCTCAGCCGCGCCAACTCTGTCCACGGCCCGTTCGCGCCAGGCGCGCGCAGGACGGTCGAATCCGAAACGCCGGGCTGAACCTGCCAGCGCAGCTCGGTGGCGACTTCGGGGTAGGCGCCGCGCGTGGCGACAAGCCCCGTCGCGGCATGTGGATTCGCGATGACGTTCGCCGCAAGCGCATCGGCGCTCATGCCGTAGAACTCCAGCTCCGAGATGTCGCCGCACTGGTGGTGACCGTCAAAGTCAATGAAGCGCAGATACTTGAATGCGTTGGTGCCGGCAGCCGCATCGGGCACGACATCGAGCCAATCGGCATGAAGGTGCCAATCGAGCGGAACGACGTTTTTGCAGAGATGCAGCGTCACGGCATCGGAGAAGTCCGCCTGATTCGCGCCCTCGATCTTGCAGTAGAGTAGGCGCTCCGTGTGGGTGGAGTTCGCTTGGCCATCACCGCGGCCGCAGTAGCGGATGCGCGTGATGGCCATTGGCTTCACGAGAGCATAGCCGACATAGCTGTTGAAGGAATTGTTCTTGTCCTTTGGATCGTAGAACGTACGGATGCTGCCGTCGAACGCCTTGGTGTACTCGTAGCCGGCGTCCCACGGCTCCGTCTTGTCGGAGACGATGTCGAGCGCGCCCGTCGAATCGTGGAGGGCGTAAAGCCGGAGGTTTGTCTCCTGCGAAACGGTCGGAACGTAACTTGCGTACGATGCCGCGTCCATGCCGTAGAACTCCACTTCAGCAATGTTTCCGCAGAAGGTGTTGCCCTCGCCCGGCACAGCTGCAGGCTGGATGAAACGGATGTACTTGAACGTCTGCGGCGCGGTGAACGCGCGGGCGGGCACATCAAACCAGCCCGTCGTCGTCGTGCGCCAGTCCGTCGGCACCACATCCTTGGTCTCTAATAACGTCACGGCGTCCGAAAAGTCGGCCTGGTTCGCGCCTTCCACGCGGCAGACGCAGAGACGCTTCTCTCCGTCGCCGCTCCGTCTGCCGCAGAACCGGATGCGCGTGACGACTTGCGGCGTGGTCAGCTCGTAACCCACCCATGTCGGCGTAGGCGTGCTTTTCGGGTCGATGTAGGTGGACTCCAGGCCATCAAACGGCGAGTACTGGTTGCCGGCCCACCAGCCCGAAGTGTGCTCGTCCCAGAGAACCACGAGGTTCCCGGAACCGTCCTTGACCGCAAGGGTGCAAAGATTTACTTCCTCTGCCATTGCTACGGACGCGCCGCACAGGCAGACGACTAAAAGTGCCAAACAGCCCTTGCCTTTAAGAGCATGCGTTGCAGTATGCATGACAAAATTGCGCTTCATAACGGGCCTCCATTACAATTTGGCAACATTATACAATATTCGCCGAAAATGCACAAGACCGGTTCGATTCACAAGAGATCCGCGCATCAATTGCCGAAATGCCGCCAACGGTAGACGTGGACTGCGAACGGCAAGAATTCGTCGGTGAAGCGCCCGTGCTTCACGGCGCACGTGCGACTCTCGCAGAACACGCTGACCGACTCCGCGCCAGCCGCCGGAAACTCCGCAGCCACCGGCTCTGGCGCCGCGTTCACGGCAAGCAGGTAATTCCAGCCGTCATGCCGCTTCAGGAGACACGTAACGGACGGCCCGCCGAGCGGATCGGACTTCGGCCCAGACAGCACCGTCGGAGCGGACGGCTGCGCAGGCGTTCGCTCGACGATAACCGGCGAAAGCGCAGAGAGGCGCGTTGCAAGGTCGCAGATGTTCTGCCAGCGTTCAGGGGCCGACGTCACGCCCTCGTTCTTGCCGAAGCCGCCGTACGTGTACCATGTGACGCCATGCGCGCCGTGGATGACCGCGGCGAAGGTCGTGGCGAAAAGCTGCTCGCGCGTCGGGAAGTGCTTCCAGCCCTCCCAACCCTTGAAATACTGGAGGATCGCCCAGCAGGTGCGTGGCTTCCCGTTGCCGTGCAGGCGCACGTCCTCGTGGAACTGCTTCATGTCGCGTATCGTCACGGCAACACACGTCTTGTCGCTAGGATCGCCCTCCGCGTTGCGCACTGGATAGATTTCCGGCAGAAGACCATCCGTGGCGGTCACGTAGTCGGCATAGCGGGAGCAGCCGCCGCTTAAGCTCAGGATCGGATCTGCCTGCACCGTGATTCGCGTCGGATCAACGGCCTTAACCGCCTCGTCGTAGTCTGCCTCAAGCTCAGGCAGGATGTGGTCCGAGGTATCGTCGCCCAAGTACCACGCTATGACGTTCGGGTTGTTCCGTCCGATGTCGATGAGTCTCCCGTCCGGGAATCGCGCCTCCACCCAAAGCTTGATGCCATATTTCTCGGCAGCCGCAAGGAAATCGGCGTCGTACGGATTCCCATACGTGTGCGCCATGTTGAACCCGGCATCTTTCAGACCCTTGAAGGCCGTGTCGTAGCTGTTGCCGTTGAACGGACGCTTGCAGACGGCATACAACCCAATCGGAAAGAATGGCTTGCCGCCTATGAGCGTCATGCCGTCGTCCCTAAGCGTCACCTTCGGCGTCGCCGGCGCATCGCCGACGTAAAACATCTTTTTGCTCTGGGCCTTGTTGCCGTGAAAATCGACCGCGCAGACTTCGGCCGTGTGAAGACCCTGCGCCCAACCGCAGGACGGAGCCGCAAGAGAAATCTCATCATCCTTCCGTGCAAACTCCGCCGTCCTGTTTAACCCGTCAACCAACACATTCAGCGAATCCCACAACACCGTCGAGGTGGCGTCCTTCACCTCGATGCGCAGCGTCTCAGCGGCATTGCGCGTGGGGCTTGGGCTTACGCGGCGGACGAGCGGCGGACGGACATCGCCATTCAAAGTCCAGTCACGGTCCGCCCGGCTGCCGACATTCACTTCAAAAAGCGAAGGCGTAGCCCTGCCGTTAGAGCGAAGCAGCACGCGATACTGGGTTGCCGGGGCATCGGCCATGAACGGCGCACCGAAAAACGTTCCCCCGGTTCCGTCCGGCCCGACAAACGGCTTCTTGGCCAGCTCCCCGAGCGACGAAGCGCCGCGCCACTGCAACAGGACCTCGCAACCGTCAGGGACGTCAGCGCGCCATGAGACCTCGCCGCCACCGCACACCTCCGAAACGAACGTCGCCTCATGCGCATACGACGGAGAATCGGCCAGCTCCTCAAAAGACAGGTTGCTGAACACAACTCGGTTGGCCGATCCGATGTTAGGCCAGTCGAAGCCGAACCGGAGCGAGAAAGACTTCGCTCCCTCAGGAATGTCGCCGTACATGGCGACATCGGTACGTTGTCCCTTCTGGACGGAATACGCAATCGGCGTCTTCGCAATCTCCTTGCCGTCCGCATCATGCCAGAAGATCGTGCTGCGCCAGCTCTCCCCGTCGTTGTTCGGGAGGGCGATTTGAATGGTGGTACCAATGACGAAGCCAAGGCGGAAACGGCGGCCGGCACCTTTCAGCGGAACCTGGCCGGACGTTGCGCTCCACGCCGTGTCGCACGTCTTCGCGGAACCGTCAAGGCAAAGCCCGGTCTCGCCGTCGCGCACGCCTCCGACTTCCATTCCAAGACGGTTGTCGAAGTTTGCGAGCGTCCAGAAATCTTGCGTTGCGAAAGCGTAGCCTTCAAGCGCCGGCGTACCGACACGGCGGCATCTCACCGCATCCTCCGACACGTCGGCGTTCCTGGCCTCATAGACCAGCGCAGCGGCGAACGCATGCGAGGAAACGCCGCAGAGCGCCACAAGAACCAACCTGACTTTCATGTCTGCAATCACCCTAAGTTATTACGACAGAGTCTCCTTATTTCGACTAAAGTTCGACGACGCCCGGTGGAAGCACCTTATCCACCTTCAGCTGTCCGTTCTCCAGCCGCCACGAGACGGAGATGCGGCCCTTCGGCGTGTCAATATGGCCCTTCGCCCACGTGATGCCGGCGACGGCGTGAGGCGTTATGCTCACCTTGTCGCAACCGATGGCGTCCTCAGCGACCTTGATGCCAAGGATGCCTCGCATGAGCCACGCCGCACACGAACCGAACATCGGATGATTCTGCGAATATATGTTGTCCGACTGCGCCCACGTCTCCCATAGCGTCGTCGCTCCGTTATCGAGCATGTTGTACCAGCCCGGGAAACCCTTGTGCGTCAGCACCTTGCCAGCAATCTCCGCGTCGCCGCGCGCAGTAAGAACCTCCAGGAGATACTGGGTGGAGAAGATTCCGGTTGAAAGCGCATAGTCGTGAGCTATCATGTCGCTGCGCAGGATGCCGTAGGCCGCATCAAGATCGTCAGGCGGAAGCATCTTATGGTATATGGCGAAGCACTCTTCGCCCTGCCGCCCGTTTCCGACGAATCCCTTTGCCGGCACATAGCGCGCAGCCGCCGCAAACACGGCTTCCAGCTCCCTGGCCGTAGCTTCGAACCGCGCCGCGTCCGCAGTCTCGCCGAGAAGCCGCGCAAACTTCGCCGTCAGCATCAGGAACTGGTGGTAGTGGCATTGGGCTGTCGTGACGACGTCCGCCTTCTCCAGGGCCTCGTGGTCGCCGATGCACGGCGGCACGCGATTGACGTCAAACGCCTCGGCGCAATCGACCAAAAACCGACGCAGGAAAGGATACGCCTCGCGTACCGCATCCATGTCGCCGTAATAACGCAGCAGCAAATCTGCTACGATGGGCACGTCAACGGCCCAACCGAAGCGCAAGTCGCCCTTGCCGCTCCGCACGCCCTGCATCCCGCTTTCTGGGAACACGGCAGGAGAGGTGCTTGTGAAGACGCCGTGAATGGCCTCCATGTCGCAGCGATCACGCATCACCTTGCGGTAGAACGCCGCCATGTCGTAGTTCAAGATGAATGACTCGGCGGATGCGGCCAGGTCGCCGCCGTAGCCGAACCGTTCGCGCGCCGGGCAGTCGGACTGCACGCCCTGAAGGTTGGAGCGGAACGTGCGCCGGCAGATGTCGCGCAGGCGATTGATCTTCGGGTCGGAGCACTCGAACGCCGCGGAATCCTTCACGTCCGCGCTCCACGCCAAAGCCTCAAAGTCATCCGGTTTCGGAGCTTCGCGAAGCCCCGAAACCTCCACATACCGAAAGCCGTGGAACGTAAAGCGCGGCTCATAGACGAAGCTTTTCGCCGCCGGACAGATCACGGTATCCTTCTGCTCGGCGAGACCAGGCGGATTGACGGCCGAGAGCTTCTGCTGCCCGCACACGGCTGTCATTACGTTCACAGTGCCATCAGGATACTTCAGCTCTCCGTAGCGAAACGTCACCATGTCGCCGTCATGCGTTCCCTTCAGCGTCGCACGGAGCGTCCCAGCGAAATTGACGCCCATGTCGACCAGCCAACGCCCGTCAGGCAGTGCCGCCACGCTCCTCGCCTTCCAGCGGTCGTACACGACGACAGGCGGCATCTCGCCACGCGGCAGCACTGCGCCCTTTGGCGGATCCTTAGCAATCCGCGCCGCCTTCCATTCAGACGCCGTGCGCCGCGCGTCGCGCTTCTCGCCGAGATAGAGGTTGTTGCGCAGCACTGGCCCTTCCGCCGCCAGCCATGCGCCGTCCGTCACAACGCGCTCAGCCGTGCCGTCCGCATATTCCACTTCCAGCGTCGCCTTAGCCGCCGGCGTTCCGTGCGGAAGCGTATCGCGAAGGTTGTACCGTCCCCACATCTTCATCGGAAGCGGATTCCACCATCCGTTGCCCAGCTCAAGGGCGAGCGTGTTCGCCCCGCCCTTCACAAGCGCCGTAACATCGTACTCGTCTTCAAGGACGCGCCTGTCGAACGCCGTCCAGATCGGAAGCGCAACGGCGTTTACGCGTTTCCCGTTCACCGAGGCGTCGTACATGCCAGGCGCAGCGATGCGCCACACGGCACGCTTCACGGGCTTCGCGGCAAGCGTGAAATCGCGCTTCAGGACCGGCGCTGGTGCGTCCGCAAAATGCGCCGCATAGTCGTCCTCGCCAGGCACCACGTAGGATCCGGTAATCCATTCCGCCGAGTCAACGGCTGACGCGGCGCAAACCGCCATCGCGCAGAGCGCTGCCAGCGCAACCGCAGATGAATTTCTCTTGGCCAATTCAGAAGTTTTTTCCATTGCGTCGTTCCTTATAGTCAAATGATATCATAAACTTTGCGGCAATGCCAGCGTCTGCAGCAAATCTCAACGACGCCAGCCTGTGCCCACGGTTGTTGCGGGAGGCGAGTAGCATTCCAAGCATTGGAAAATCGGTCAGACCTAAATTCTACTGATGCAGCGGGCACCGTTTCCGCATTCCTCCAATCACCTCCAAATGGCCGCCCTTGTCGGATGCGGGGAACAGCTCTCGATCTTGCGTGTACGCATCACAAAAGACACCAGATATGGCAACAACAGCAGAATGCCCAAGAACGGAATGCACGAAAATACAATCGCAACAAGAAACAGCGTCAGCTTTATGAATCGCATTGCAAGCCTGACCAACATGCGATAAGCAGGTTTCTCGTACATGGCGATTACACTGAATACCAACAAATTCAGCGCAACTACAGTCACGAGATATCCAAATACGGGGATTGAACTCAAGAATGCACCGAGAGCGAATATCGCAACCGCCCGAGTGCGCACCGCCTTCAACATGCCGTCTTTTCCTACAGCATCCCAACGCGCCCGCCTTTCCTCCGCAATCTTCCTAAGCGGGATGGAAAACACCCAGCCAAAAACGGCAAAAAGCACCATCAGCAACAAGGCGGCCAACGGGAATACCATCATTACAGGAAGTATTGCCAGCCAGGATCCTTCCTCAAACAACGTCAGCAACGTGTTCAGGCGAAGGGTGTTGTCCGGATCAAGCTCACGTACCGCGGCAACAACATGGGCACGAAACTTGCAAAGTCCAAGAGTCCCCCCGCCGCAGAACAAGGAAGCGGCAATCGCCGCAAACGACAAGGCCGTCGTTGAAGGCGCGGCTCCTGACTGTCCCTGCACGGCAACGCCGACTGCATTCGAGACTGCATTGACATCCAATCCAGACGTAACGGCAGATACCGACGACGTGACGGCATTGGCCGTCACAGGATCGCAAGCCATTGACATAGCGTCAGGTACGCCATTGACAGCAGCCGACAGGACTTGCATTTGTTCAGGGGTGAGAATCGAATAGCTCACAAGAACCGCAAACAGCGGCTTTGCATACGTTTCGATGTTCGTCTCCGATATCAATTCCCTGACCGAGTCTTCCCAATTCGCGACAACCTCCAACACGCCCAACACGCCAAAAACACAGAGACCGAAATCCCCTGTCAAGAAAGGAGGGCAGCTTTCCGCAAGCGCCGAAATCTCAGAGGGGCACCAACTGTACGCCGGCAAGAATCGACAGATTGCTCCAAACAAGAACGTCGGAGCAAACATTCTCATCGATGATATTCCACAGAGCGACAACAACCCCGCTATCAAAGATATGGCTTCCATCGCACGATCTCCTTACTGTGTCGTCGAGACTACGTTCCTTTCAGTTTGCAGAATTGAAGCCAGTCATTGACACGCACATTCCTCGACCATGTCTATGCAGTATGGACTACAAGCGCCGACCCAATGAATGTTCGTCCGTCTGACTTCATCTTGACTCATTTTAAAGGTTGAGATGTCCTACCTGAATTTCATGCGCCGTCTCTGGATTGAATCGTAGAGCGTACCGCTGAAGACGCACGGAAACTGATCCTTTTTGTCGATGGTGCTGTTGTATGCCGCCATTTCATCTTCCGACGGTTCCCTGCGCTCGAACAGCCCGCCTTCCACACGCACTTCGGGCGCATTCAGACACATGACACCGTGAGGCAAGGCAACGTGATCGAAAACGACCTTCCCTATCGGACTGTCCTTGCGTCCCGTTATCCACGACGTACATTCCGTCCGCCCCGTAACGTTCGAGAAACTGATGTTGCCGATGCGCGTCTCCTTGGCGAAGCTGGGGCTGATACGGCAGAAGAGCACGGACTCGACTTTCATCCCGTCAAACGAAATGCCGTCCATCGCCACGCCCCTGCCGCCGCGCCTCCAGGACGACACGAAGTCCGCCGCCGTACGCGTATCGTAGATTTCGATGTTTCTGAAAATAACGTCTCGCACCTCCCCGTCACCCACGCCAACGCGTATGCCGTTGCAGGCTGAGGCGAGACGGCAGTCCGACACACGGATTCGCGCACACGGGCGTGGACGCTTCAGGCGCACCACATCGGCGCGCAGCGTGATCGAATCGTCGGCGGTATTGATGTCGCAGCCGGAGACCTCAACGTCTTCGCAGCAGTCGATGTCGATTCCATCGCCATTATGCGTGTGAAAAGGTTCGCGCCGCGTGCGGACATGCAGATTCCTGGCTGTGACGTTCGTGCATCCATGGAAGAAACACGACCAGTACGGCGAATCAACAAGCGAAATCCCTTCCACGCGGATATTGGCGCTCTCAACGAAATACAGCATCTGACTCGGTCTCCACGGGATGCGTCCCTGTCCGCCCGGCCATGGCTTGCCGTCCGGTCCAAGCAGGAACGCGGTGCAGTTGCCGTCGACACGCCCCGTTCCTCGCACGGTCACGTTCGTCTGCTCGATGCAGAGAAGCAGATGCGCCCCTGATGCGGACTCCGCCTTGCTCGACCAGTTCTGCGGACACACGTCCACGGCATTGTAGTCCCCCCTGTCAGGACTTCCCTTCAGCGTCGCGCCGTCAAGAAAGAGATCGACACCACTTCTCAGGAAAATGGACCCAGTCAAATACGTGCCGTTCCCGACACGCACCGTGCCGCCGCCCGCCCGTGCGGCCTCGTCAATCGCCGACTGGATGGCCTTCGTATCTTTCGTCACGCCATCGCCCGCAGCGCCATACGCGCGCACGTCAACATGAGCGGCAAAAAGCGCACAACACAATAGAGCAACATTCATGGCGGGGATTATACCATTTGCAGGGCGACGAGTTCCAGTCACCGGTGGTATTGGATAAATGCGGCAAACGGAACACCCATCGCCGGATAGCTTTGATAGGGGTGCGGATTGCCGGTCTGGACGCCAGACGGCAATTTTTTGTAGCCGTTGTCGTTGTCCACCGTGATTCCCGCGTCGAGAAGATAGAAACCATCCTTTTCCCGATTGTCGAAAGTCCTGACGAGCCAATCGCGGAACCGCCACATGGCGGCGTTCTGGCGCGGCGTGAAACTGCCAGAGTCGTTGTTGATCGACCCGCACGTTGAGCAGGGGATGGCGATCACGAACCTGCCGCCAGGGCACGCCTTCAGATACGACTCCTTTACGGTTTCAATCCGCCTCCCCCATTCGGCGTAGTCGGCGTCGAGACTGTTGATGAAGTCGTTGAGTCCCAGAAAGACAAACAAGAACTGCGGCGGCGTGATGCACCACATCGCAAGATACTTTCCGTAGTCGAACCCCCACTCAAGCGCACTTGCGTCAATCGGCTTCCATTCGGCATGGGCGGGGCGCGCTTCGTGGCGACCATCGCATTCGCCTTCATATCGAACAAAACCCTTCGCTGCGTCGTCGTACTGGATGTCGCCCGGATGGGGTTCCAGGAGAACGCCCGTCTTTTCGTCAAAGCGCGACACGTAGGCATCGAAACGCGAGCAGGAATAGGTCGGCTCGAATCCTCTGGGCTGCGTCTTGCGATAGCAGCGCCACGCCATTGTCCAGAATCCACGAGAGCCCCAGTAGCGTCCGTCTTTCGGTTGCATGAAGCCATGGTAGGAGCAATTCGGGCTGGTCGGCACCGTAAAATACGACTGAAGCGTCCAGCCGCCGCGCCCTTCGTTGAAATGTCCGTCACCGGAATCGCGAAGCCCGACAAGGTGGAGTTTCGGCACGAATCCAGACACAATGAGCGCATGGCGGTAGAACTGCCCATGCGTATAGCTGTCGCCGATGATCTGCGCATAGACGTCATCGTCGCCAACGCCCTTTCGCCCGACACGGAGCGTTGCCTTGAGGCTCTTGACCACCTTAAACGCGTCACCATTTACGAGATCGACGGTAATGACCGCGCCCTCCTGCGGCTTGTCAATCGTCGCCACATGGCCAAGGCGGCGCGAGAATGCACCGTACTTCCTATCCATGTCGAAGCGGACGAAATCGTCGTATGGCCGCCACCGCTTCAGCGTCGGCTGCACGAACATCTCGTTCGGTGTGTCGGAGAGCATATAGATGTGTGACGGCAGGCAGATGTCATTCCTAATAGTTTGCGGTTGAGAGTTGATTGTTGGCAGGGCGGGCAGCCCCTGCCCGCCGATTACTGTCATCACAACCGATGCGACCAGAAACCCTAAGCCTATCTTCATCACAGTGCTTTCTCGCATCAGCGGATGACGAGTCGCGTTCCGAGCCGAAATGCGCGGATTTCGTCTGCCGAAACCTTCAAGCCCCAGCGCGACGACGGCATTCCTTCCACCTTCACCGACCAAGAATTGAGGTTCGCAAGACCTTCCGACGAGACGCCGCCGAGCCCGGCAGGAACCGCAAAGTCCATGACACCTTCTGGAATGTTGATGAGATCGATTGTGCCGTTCGCGGCAAAGTCGAAGCCGGACAACGTTCCTACACCCGCAGAGCAGTCCACCGTCAGATTGCTGATCGTCTTGCTCTCGCCCCGCACCAACAACGTCGCACCCGTCGCAACCTGAATCGACGTGACATTGTCGAGCATCGTTGCGCCGTTAGCGTCAGGCGCGGCGGGGACATTGAGCGCCAACCCCCTCCCAGGACGCAACGGATGTCCCGCCCCGAACGCATCGCCGGAAAGCCAAGTGACATAGTCGGCCGCTTGCGGAGTCGTCACATCTCCTGTGAGATCAATCCAGGCGTTCCCGTCTTTGCTCGCTTCGACGCCAATCGACGAAATGGCAGAAGAGTCTTTTCCGACGAGAACATCATAGCGCAGAAGCGGCGGGGTGCCGTCTGGGAGACGCATTATGGCATAGACGTAATTCTCAGGCGTTCCATTAGGCTTTCCGTTCGTGACATACATTCGCCAGTAATGCGTGTCACCGCTCTTGAGGTAAGTCTTTCCGTCGAAAAGGCCTCCCAGCCCCTCGTGGTAGCTTGCTGGATAATGATAAACGTCTTTGCCGCTCGCATTGCAGAAGAAAGCCTCTCCTGGGTCAAGTTCAGAGATGCTGATCGGCGTATAGTCAACGGCCTGATTCTTCACCCTTATGTCATCCGGTTCATGGAATATGAGACCTGCCACACGATTAGAACCTGCGGCATCGTAAAGCGCGAATTCATAGATATATGACGGAGCGCTGCGGGCATTCTTGATGACGAACCGATAATACGAGTACGACTCTCCCGCGTAACGATCCCAGAGCTCAAGCGTTCCTTCCTTTACGTCAAGTTTTCCTGAGATCGTGTTAGCGCCAGCGATGACCCAGCGTCCAGAATCCTCCTTCGTCACAGCGACGGAACCACTGCCGGAAGTGATGTTCGAGACCATGTTATAGCCTGTCGAGTCACCGCCCAGCGCAAGCGTCTTCTCACCCGCATCAAACGCCGATATGCCAGCGAACTTCAGCTCTGATCCAGCCCCAGAAGAAGCCAGTTTGCCGCCCGCACCTGTAAGCGCCAACGGACGCGTGGAACAGGCAGACGCCTTGCCACCCATATACTCGAACGTCGGGAACGTACCGTTGCCGCCCAGAAGGAACGCATAATCTACAGCCTTTGAATTGTCTCGCGAACCGATGTACGGTTGATGAAGAATGGTGGAAAGGCCAAGCGCACAAGGCGAACCAGCCTCTGCCATGGAAGCGAACTGGAACGTACCATCCTTGATGGCCATCGCACCCTTCTGCTCGTTGGCTTCGTTGGCGAACCGCCATGTGCCGGAACCGTCCTTCGTGAAATAAGTTGCCGCCGCATCAGGTGTAGTGATCTTTCCCGTGACGATGCAAGGAGTGGTATTGCTGCCTGTCATCATCAGGTCTCCCATGGTACTGGAAACATGGCTCCACTCACCAGAGAAAGTTATGCCGCCAATTGCTCCTGCGTCCATGATTATTCGCACGGCATCTGAATATGGCATCCAAACGAATGACTTGTCTGTCACCTCACCTGTGCCAAGATAATGGAATGAACCGCCGATGCGCGACTCGATTGCAGAACTGTAGTTGGCACCAATTGACGACGCGTAATTCTTCTTGCCGAACTTCGTCAAGTAGAGATGTCCGTGCCGGGCATCGTTCTCGGAGTAGCGACCCCAGTGCATGAATGAAGTCCCCGAAAAAAGGCTGTTCGTACCGTGGAGATAGACAGTACCTGTCGAATACCACTTGATGCCGCCCATGAGCCTGCCGTAGAAATGACTGTCCGTCTGATCGCCATACCCCATATAGCCAATCTGGAGTGTAGCGCCACCACTCGTAGGCGACGCGTTGGTGACGGTACCATGACCGTTGAGCGCAGCCAGCTGCGTCGAATTGTCTGGCAGGAGAAAAAGCGTCGTGTTCTCGTTCATCGTGACCGGGCCAAATGAATAAGCCCCGCCGGAATTGGCCTGCGGCAACTTGAGCGTTCCATTCTCGACAATCAGTCCATTCCATGAACAGTACGCTGAATAGCCGCTGTATTGTTTCGCGTAAAGATCCGTCTGTACGTTGGACATCAACTCGACAGTTGCCGCCGTGCGTTTGATGAGCGTGCCCTGCCCGAACACGGCGCATTGCCACTGGATATCGGAGGGTTGGTTGAGGACGAACGTTGAAGACGCCGCTGTCAGCTCCACGCCGTCAAGCGCGTTGACGAACGCAGCATCTGAATCTGTGGGGACTTCGACCGTCACGTTCTCCGGAATCTGCACGACATCATGCGCCGCCGGAACAGCGCCACCGGCATTGACGTACTGGCTGGACGACTGCCATCCACCGTTCCCATTGGGATTCCACACGTAGGTGGTACGCGCCAAAAGCGCGGTTGAAACAAGCACAGCGCATACGCAGAGACTGCCGCTCATGACATCAGTTGATCTTCTTCCCATGACTTTCCCCCTTTTCCTTGGATTTTACCCAAATCTCCTTTGCGATGCCTGATGCGCGGTCGCGGCAGACCACGCGGTAGTCGCCGGACGCATCGTTCACGTTCGTGCGGACGGCGAGCGTGCAAACGCCGCCCTCCGCGCAAGCGAAGCCCGCACCGTCAAGTTCTGCTCCTGCGGCGTCATAGACGCGAATCTCCACCGGAAGCCGCGCCGGAACAGGCATACCGCATTCATCAAGAACCTTCGTCGTGATCGTGATGTCGCCGCACGGCACAAATGATGCCTCCACCTTCACGTCGGCAATCCTGCGCTCAAGGAACATCAGGAGCCGTCCGTCGTTCGTGTCGTACGAAAGCTGCACTTCTACTCGTCCGTCAGCCCGCCGCGCAAACGGAACTTCGCCTCCTCGCGAAAGTTCGTAAACCGCTACAATCTTCCTTTCAGGATCGCGCAACGTTACGCTTCCGGAAAACGGCAACCCCTTCTCCATCGTCAGCCCCCACTGCCCCACGTAGTCACCAAACGTGCGCCTGTCATTGATGGCGAAAAGATAGGGCGTACCGTTCCACGCGCGTGAATAGACGACGATCTCCGGACTGGAACTGTCCGCCTTCGGGATGTACGCATGGCGTTCCTCCAACGCTCTGCGGAGATTCTCCGCGTTCGACTGCATTTCCGACTTCGTTGCCTCGGTGAACTTGCGCGCGACCGTGTTCACCAATGTCTTCGTGGAGGCGTCCACATCCTCCGTGTGGTCTGACTCAGGCGGCTTCTTCTGCGCCATAACTGGCACCGTGACATCCGCCTTGAGCGCAGACAAAAGCTTCTCGTCCGCAACGAGGATGCCGCCCACCTTCTGGAACGCCTTGATCCGCTCCACGACCAGCGCGGAAAGGAACATGCACTGCGGCGCATACAGAACCTTCGTCTTGCCGAATCCATCGCGCATGATCGTCTCCTCATACACGACACGCGGATCGAGACGCGCCCTCTGCAGGAACGTGATGGCGGGCGAAAGCCATCCCCACGACGCGGGACCGCCACATGCGGCAGTCGCGAAGCTTTCGAGAATCGCCACCTCAGGCTCATCGCGCTCGAGTCCCTTCAGCATCGGGCCGAGCGGCGCGACCGTATCGCGCAGAAGCGTCTTCATGCGCACCGCCGTCTCCGGCGAAGTGTAAACGTAGCCCGTCTCGTGCCCCGTCTCGAAAATCGTGTTCCAGCCATGGAACATGATGCCCTTCACGGGCTTTGCGAGCATCGACCATACAGCTTCCTGCAGCGAATCGGCGGGGATGGTGGGAAACGCGGCGTTCGGACGGCGCTTCACCCATTCTGGCATCGGCGCGACCACGACGTTCGTCGGCGCCATCTGTACGCGGTAGCAGATAAGCTGCGTCATTATCATGGGGACCTGCCCCTGACGCCCCGCCGTCATCGCCAGAATTTCCTCCGCCGGGCCCGCCACGTTCATCGGGTCCGGCACGGCGTACACCCACTGGTTGAGCACATCGACGTCGCCTCCGGAGCCCCATTTCGGCGGACACCGCACGGCAGGGTCCCAGAAGCTGAAGAACGGACGCTTCCGCTGAATCGCACTTCCATCACCGTAGCGTCCGGCGACCTTGCGGTATTCCTCGGCGATGCCGCCTGTGTATCCCGGCCATCCGTCGCCGCCGCCCCAGAACCAGCTGTAGTAGAGATAGAGCGGATCGTCCACGGGAACCACGCCGTCGGGGAAGCGCTTCTTCGCCAGCGAGAAGTTCGCGGTCTTCCCGTACACCTCGGACGGCACGTCGCGTCCCGTCTCGGCCTTGTACCGCAGATGCTCTGTGTTGAACGACGGGAACGTCATGTCGCGAAGCTCCGAAGCCGGAAGCACGCCGGCAAACGCCGGGTGATAGCCCACGGCCTCGTTCTCGGCGGCGACGATCTGGCGTGCGTACTTCACCAATTCGGGATTCGAGACCTCCGGCTGATTGACTTCCCGCGGATAGGTTGGCGTTTTTCCTCCTCGCAACTGTCGGTAGAATCGCCTCCGCCCTTCACCCTCCACCGGGTATTGCACCTTCAAGCTATGCATCGCCCGCATGCCCTCGGCCAACGCCCGGTCGTACATTCCGATGAAACCCAAGGCTCGGAGCGGACTGATGTTCGTGGTCGAGAAACTGTCGTAGCGCAGCACATGCGTGAAACCGAAATCCCGCACATCTTTATCCGAACCACCACCCCACATCACCACTGGCATTCGGTCGGCGAACGTCGGCCCGATCATGATCTCAATCATCTCCTTCGCATACACTTCAGCTCCGTCCGCCAGATGCCCAACGGCAGAAACTTCCATCTCGTAGCGTCCGGGCTTGAGCCGCGTCTCGACCGGAACGGCAAACACGTCTCTGCCGTCTGACAGAGACACACGTCTCACAAGTCCACGGACAAGCAGAACGTTCGCCCCGGCCGACACCGTGACGCCGGAAACGGTCACACCTTCGGCGCACTTGACATCCAGCAACAGGTCGGCATCCGCCTCGCCGCGCTCGAATGCCTTCCGCCCAGCCACGCGCACCGCCATCGGCTCAGCCGGCAACGGATTTATCGCAACCCTGCGGATTACTCCATTAAACGGCACATAGCAGGAAAGAAGCCTGTCGCCGATCACAGGCTTTACGCCTGGATTGGAAACGATCGGCTCGCAGCGTTCAATCTGGTTTGTCATCTTTTCGCCGTTGACCGCCCACTCCACACGGCCAAACGAGCCGTAACGTACGGAAAAACGCACAGTCTCGCCTTTCTTCGCCGTGAACGGCGGGCCTGAAAGGAAGCAGGTGTCATCGCCGAATCCAGCGCATATGGTCGGCTTCCATTTCCCATTCCGCTCGTCAAAGTATATCTGCAGGCCCTTGTCTTTCCGTTTGGGACGGTAGTTGACGCCCATCGTGTCCCACAACATGTGCTGACGCGGCGTTGCAGATGCCGCCGCACGGTCGGCAGCATTTGTCCAGTCGACGTATGGAACGAACTCGGCCTCGAACGCGAATGCTTCCGGCAGGTCGAAGCCGGCCACTACCGCACCGGCTGGCGAACTGTTCCTGTCGGCGAGTTGGGCAGGGGACAGTCCCTTGCCTTGGACGAGGCGCGTAAACCGGCGAGGCGAGCAGTCGCTCGGCATCCCGCATGTGAAATCCCATTCAGCTGCCGGCAAACTTCCCGCAGACGAAAAGAGACATGCCGCACAGCAGAGAAAAGCGAACTTCGGACGCTCGATCATCTCGTCTCCTCCATAATCTTCGCGTCGGCAAAAAGGCGCACGACTTTGTCATGCGGCAAATCGGTCGGCCATGTCTCCATCGCCTCGGCATCAAGAATGCCGTACGGCAGGCCAAGGTCAAGCTGCCCACGCCCGGCGACATGCCAGTAAACCACATGACGGCGCCCCTCCTTCTCATAAAGGAACGCTCGCACGGGCGTATCCTTGCCGCCTGCGACGGAAATTTGCTCCCATTCGACCAATTCATAGCCTCCCTTCCCATCCAAGAGAAGATGATGCTCCTTCTTCGTGTCACGCAGGCGACGCTTCCACTCGTCCGTCACAAATCCACGCCGTCGTGCGTCGTTCCAGCTGCGCATTGTCTTCAGAATGTCATCTGTGCGAGGATGGCGTCGCAACCTGTCGAGTGGCAGCATGACTGCGGCGGCACAGTCCCACGCTGCAGCCTTTGCCATGCCAAACTCCCACATGTCAGGCTGGGTGCCGACCGTTTTCAATCCCGCGCTCCGCTCTCCATTCTCCGCCTCCAGATATTCAGGCATCCAGTAGTACCACCATCCGAAGTCAACGCGCGTCATGTCCTGTCGCGCAATGGGCGCCTGTGCACATGGAAACTCCACAATCTTTGCCTTGAACTCCTCTGGGCGGAAGGAATCGAACGCATTGGCGCCAGAGAGCATGTGCCAGCCGAAATGCGTCCTTGCCGCACCCTCACCAAACAGAGGCTCAGGCTTCAGCAGCCGCCAATAGCGGTACTGCGCATTTGCGACGTGGTAGTTGAACGGACGATTCACTCCCTCTGATCCGTCGAGATAGACGTACTCGAACCCGCAGTTGTAGATGCTGGCGAGTTTGGCCGCTACCTCGTCCTGCAGGTCGGTGTTCTGGTCGATGTAGCAGCTGTTGGGCCAGCCATACTCGCTCAGGTCGAGAATGCCGCCGACCTCGCCTTTGGGGTGGGTTGTCGGACGTGTACGGTGTGCGCCGCGCTTCACTCCGAGAAAACGGTATGGAGGCTTCACGGTGTAGCTTTCGTAAGAAAGCAGCTCGCCGCCAAACTGAAGGACGCGGCAGCTGGGGAACATGACCGTGTCTGCGGTCGGCTCATAGACCGCAACCTCTGACAGTGTGTTCGTATCGTCAGGGAGCGCCTCGGCCAACGTGAAACGCCGCGTCTTGTTGAGACGGGGATCTGCAACTGGTGCAACGTATCGACTCTCCAGGCCGATGTGGGAATGAAGCGTATGGAAGCCAGGCGTGATGCCCGCCGCTTTGACCTTGTCCAGCACCGCCTTGAGATCGATCGCGCCGTTTGGGTATTCCGGACGCCAATCGTAATCGCCGCAGTGACCATAGCTGTACGACTCCACGACAACATGGCTGTAGTCAAACGTCATCAATCTGAACCCACCGCGCACGGCATAGGCAAGAATGTCGTCAATTCGCTTCGGATCGACTTTGCCGCTCAGATGGAAGATTGGCTCCTCCAGCAAAGACGAACGGCGGCTCGCCACACCGCGCGGCAGCCCATAATCGCGCTCGAAGACATCCATCGCATCAAGGAATGCCTCCTGCCCAGGCAAAGCGAACAACGCCGCACAACCGCCTCGCAGACGAACCCCCGCGGCAAGTTCGGCAAACAGGAGCCGCCAGCCATTGTGCGTCTCGTGGTCAACATCAGGATGTGGCGACGAAGCAGCCACGCAAACAGCGGCCTTGTCGTCCCAGCTCACATTCAACCAATCGCCGAAATGCAGTCGATTGGCAACGGGGAGCTGAAGAACTCGGAATGACGCTACTGGCGGAATGTCCATCTTGAGGTAGTCGTATGTCGTCTTGCGGTCGCAGATGAAATCGACCAGCTCGAAAGCGATGTAGGACGGCTCCACCTTCACGCGCACCTTCGCCTCGTACATGCGATGCGGGAATCCCGCAATCAGCAGATCTCCGTCACGTCTGAGCGAACACGCCGGATACACCGTCCGCTTGTTGAGATGTATCAGCTTGATTTCGTTGTTGAATGGTCGATCCTGCGTTGCGGTGAAGAGCGAGATCGGCTCGACAGCCGAAAGGCACTCTTCTCCTGTCGCCTTCACGACTAGCGACTTTGCAACGGCATTCGTTCCAACAACAAGCCGGAATGTCGCGTTCTCAAGCACAATGCCCTCGCATTCAGCCGCACAAAGTCCGCAAGACGACCAGACGGAAGCGAAAACAAAAGCCAAAACGCAAAGTTCTCTTTCTCTCTTTGCCTTCATCATGTCCCTTTCCTGACCCTATTGTTCGACAGAACACGGGAAAGTCTCTCCCGAAATGAAACGCTGCCGCATGCGGACATCAGGTGCCGGCCGTCCCTCGATGCGGGCAACCGCGTGGTCGGCAAGCACCTCACCGTCCGATAGAGGATCAAACTCTATGCGCGAAAGCGTATGCGACCAGACCGGTGCAACGCCACGGTTCGACATCGTGATGATGCCAACATCTCCCGGAGAACTAACGCCTCGCCGAGCCAAAGCGAGAAGTCCGCCAAACGCCACGTAGTCATCAGTGAAGAACACAAGATCCGGACGGGATCGCTCTGGCGCGAAACGATCAAAGACCAGTTCCATCGACCGATGCTTGAGATCCTCTAGAAAGTTCGGTCCGGAGGCCTTAACGGAAATCGGCTCAACCTCCATCCCAAATCGCTCCAGCAACGCGCGTTCAGCCGATCCATCGGCGTAGTTCACAAGCAACACACGCCTTGCCCCTGCGCGGCAGATTGCGTTCGCAACAGGCTCCATATCGCGTATGTTCGACCTTCGAAATTTATCAAGTCCAGGTGCCTCCTGCTTATCCACAAATGCCAGTGCCGGCACGTCATAGGTTGCAACGTGCACAGCGAGCGCTTCTGGAGGATGGATGGCGATTATGAAATCGGTCTTTTCTCCACACAGTGCATCAAGCTGGGAGAAATCAAGTTTGCGATCTTCTTTTTCATCCACTGCTACCGATATGAATAAGTAGCCACGCGCAATCATCGCCCGGCGAAGCGAACCCATCACCATGGAAAAGTAATACGATCCCTCAAGGGCTGCGATGAAGGCACAAATGACGCGACCTTTCCAGATACGGTCGCCATGCGCCAACACCTCACACCCGATACGCGGGCGTGACCGTATGAGATTTTCCGCCACAAGCCGCTTCATGGCTTCTCGCGGTGCGCGAATCGACACGCCCAACTCCATTGCAATATCGGAAAACGATGGCAACCTGTCTCCCGGTTGGTAGAAGCCCGTAAGAATGGCACGGCGAAATCCATCCACCAACTGCGTCGATAGATTTGCCTGATTATTCCTGTCAATTTTGAACGGAATAGCCAATCTGCCCTTCATAAGTGCATATTGTATCAAACCCGACTTGCGAAATCAACAGGGATCTGTTATTATTGTTTTCAGACATTTTGATATTTTTGCAATAATATATATGATATATTCATTTTATGTTTTGCCATGTATTGCAATACCATTTACGATGTTGCCGCCAACTTTCTTCAGTAACTCTTCCGCCTAGACTGAACCGTGCAATGAATCCAGAGAGCACGTGGCGGTGGAATGTGCCCTCGCTCATGCCGCGACGAGCGGCCACTTTCTGCCAGCTCAAAGGTTCCATGAAGTCCCGTGTAAGTGCCATGTTCGTAAGTCCTATGCAGAACTGTCGTCGTGTCATTTTTCCAAGAGATTCCAACTCTCGCATTGATGACTTGCCGCTCACGACTTGTCGCCGAACACCATATCCAATACATAAAAAAGGGAGCGCATTTTCCTTTCCATGCACTCTCCCGAAGCCCTGGACAGGCCTAAATCAGAATACACGAAGAAAGAGAATGCGCCCTCATAGGGCGCATCTCCACTCACATGCCGTTCTGATTTTGAAATATGTCCAGTATTTCGGGAGAACGACTTGTTAGCGTTGATGCTAAATTGTCTATGCGGCGGGGCGTTGCCCGCCTATATGCCGGTTATTCTATCTTTAATTCCTCCTGTGTTATCATTATCGGCACGATTGAAATGGATTACGAACTGTGCAGCGCCGATAAAATGCGCCGTGGGTCGAAGCGCATGTCAAGAATACACCACACTGATACTTTTGTTCCCGCCATCTTGTAGTAGATTGCCTGATGAAACCGCTTCTCCGGGCGAAAGAAATATCCAAGCCGTTTCTCGTCCACGCCTGCATCACTGGAAAGCCTGTCAATCTCCGCCATAATGTAATCTCAAAAGGCCAAACCAAGTCCATGTTCCAGAGAATCATAAAAATACTGCCTCCTCAAAATATCCATTATCGCGGACGGCAATATGTCAAGCGCGAAAGGAGCATCTTCAAGCATCAATTAACTCTCCCGCAGAATCGCTTTCGCGGATTCCCACGGAATTGGTCGCTCAACGCCTGCCGTGACCCGAGCTTCCGTCGCTTTAAGTTCCCGCTCATGCCAGGCAGGAATCAACTTTTCGGTTTCGGTGGAAAGCGATGCCCAGATATAGTCCATAACCGAGAACTTCTCCTCAACGGACATCTGATTTATGGCCTCTTTTATCCTTGGCATATCCACCTCGCCGTTTAACACGTAGCAGAACTGATTCCCTGCGGCGGCGGTCGCCGCCGCAGGGAATTTCCGAGCCCTTACATCTCGGAAAGCTTCTTGAGGAGAGCGTAGTTCTCCTTGAAGCCTTCCTCGGCGCCCTTGAGCATCTCCATTGCCTTGTCCTGGCCGATCTTCTTGACGAGCTGCTTGAAGCGGTTCTCGCCAAGCTCCTTCGAAACGGCGTTCGCCGCGAAGGAGACGGTGTCGGACTTGTCGGCGCTGTCGAGCGTGAGCTTCTTGCCCGTCGCGTCCGGGTTGTAGCGCCAGAGCGGGAAGTGGACGGACTCTACCGCCGCCTTCTGGTGCGCAGGACCCGTCTTCGTGAGGAGACCCTGCTCGATGCAGTGCGCGTACGCGATGATGATCGCAGGGCCGTTGTAGTTCTCGGCCTCGTTGAACGCCTTCACCGTCGCCGCGGGGTTGGTGCCCATCGAGACGTACGCGACGTAGACGTTCTTGTACTGCATCTGCATGAGGCCGAGGTTCTTCTTGGCCTGCACCTTGCCGGACGCCGCGAACTTCGCGATCACATACGAGTAAAACGAGGCAGATGCTCCGCCAGACATGAGAATCGTTCTCGTCTTGCCATTACATCGCACAAACATAATATTAGTGATGACAATGTCGTCGTGTTACGGATCGTCGTCATCATAAAGCATGGGTATAGGCTATTCTGTATTCCTTGCACTTTCTATTGCGGCGGCATAAAGCTCCTTCGCAAGCTCCCTTGCACTCTCCGTCAGTAAACTCATTCAGACAACCTTCCCGTAGGCGGCACAAAACACTCATTGTCATTGCATATGTTCATGGTGCTATCAACGATATATCATTTGATCCCGCCATAAATATTTATCGAACCAAGTTCCGGCCCAACACTGATAATGTTGCCAGCTGCACTAATCGTTGCAACAGCGTAGTGAAGATTCCTTGCATAATCTTCAGAGCTTGTTATACGGGTCACCACTAGTATTTTAAATCCATTTCCCGATATGCCATCTGAGTAAAGAGACCACAAATCACTCGTAGTGCCCAGAGAGTTGTCTACCAAGCTACCCTCGGGGAAATTTGACGGCATGCCTATGGCGATGTGTGCAGGATGCAAATTGTCCAGAAAAGCATGTGAGTTTGCATCAACAACAGTCTGCCTTTCACCATTTTCAGCCGACGCTTCGCTTGTTACTGCAATATCTCCTAAAAGACTTAACACTCTGCTATTGTTCTCTGACTTAACTTTTTCTTTAGCATTTCTTTCCGCATCTTCCTTTTTGAAATTTGCGAGACGGTTATTGAGTCTTGCTATGTGATTTGTCGCCTCGAACAGTCCGAGATCCTTAGCTCTTGCATACTTACTCATTATTCGGGCAAATGCTACCTCGTTGGTAAGGATGTCCCAGCCATGTCTTCCCGAGCAGAAAATGGTTCCGCAATACCCACGCATCCAGCTAGTCACTTCTGCAGGGCGTAGTATCTTAGAATCAGGTATACACTCACGTAAATCTGCTTCATCGCACAACCCTTCTACAAGAATGGCATTTGCATAGTTTGCATCACAAGCCTTGCGTAGCAATTTATAGGCAACACACCGATCTTCTGGCAATTCATTTCCTTGTGCATACCTTATGGCCAACTGATAATAGCCTTTCCCCTTGTTCTGCTTGGCTAATTGTAGTGCCTCATCAAGTGGAATCATTGGTTCAAGCATCTCTGGAGTCATTATGATCTTTTTGCGGGGCAACGCCTTAGAAAACGCATTTGAAGTCTCCTTCGCCTTTGGCAAAGCCGGAAGAAGGCCAAGCGTTGACTTTGCGATTTCAGAATTCTTGGCTTTTACAGCCGCAATTCTGGATTCACTATCAGCTTCTTGATTGGCCTTTGCCAGTTCCTTCGCCAATCTTCGCTCGAAACGAGCCAATTCGTTCGTCGCTACCGAAATGCCCATATTGATGGCTCGTTCGTATCCAGTGCGCACAAGTGCGACATCTGTTTTATTTGTGAATGACAGCATCCCTTTGTACGAATCAACAGGAACCCCTATGTACTTCGCAATACCAACAGCATCGGGATCACGCATTAGCAAAGACCTATGCGATAAGTCCCCAAACAACTCCAATTCATTTAACATCGCAAGGACGAAGACTGCGTTACCGTAATTTGCAGAATCCGCCTTTTGCAAAAATTGTCGTGCCAATTCCGCATCACGTTCAATCTCTACACCCTTTGCATAGTGAAGTGCAAGTGCATAATAGCCCTGTGGATAGCCGCGCTTTGCCTTGTCAGCCGCCTCGTCAAACGGCAAAAGCGGTTCAAGAAGGTAGCCGCGTTTTGCCTCCCTATCGGCCGCACGGATTCTAAAACTTCTAAAATCCTTCTTAAGCTCGTCAAGCTTACTTCTGTCCTCACAAAATGCGGTTTGTAGAAGCATGCCCGCAGAGGCCAATATTAGCATGGACAATATTTTACTTTTCACATCCATCTCCTTGTTTTGCTGTTATGCTGTTTTACTGCTATATTGATGTGCAGCTATCGTCTTCTGCACTTGCGGCCATTATTTTCCATACAATCCTTAAATCCATCCCAATCCATTTTATATCCTAACTTACCAAATCTTGGAAACCATACGATGGAACCCTGTGACACCTGAAGTTCTCCTACCTTTATGCAGCCTTCTTGTACAACAAACCTTGCCTTGGAAAGCCCTATTGTAATCTCATGTGGCAATGTCAATCCTACCGTTTTCCTCGTCAATGAAGATGCACGTTTCTTCATGGATATCCTTTCATTTCTTCATGCCCTCGTTGTTGTTTCACGGTCGGAGAATCGGGCCAATCCTCGTTCCGTGTTGCCGCTCCCCAGTCAGACACGAATCGAGAACATAAGAAAACCTCTACTCGCATCTCAGTAGAGGCTGTAGGAATTGCCTTGTTGGAAACACGAGTAGAGGCAAACGCTGTCGCGTTTCCTCTGCAAGTGCCGTCCAACTCGAAACTTCCTACATTTCTACTGACGACCGCTTTGCAGCGCAAATTGATCATGCGGCGGGGCGTTGCCCGCCTATGTCCCGGTTAGTGGATTAATGTGGTTCCTTTCAATTCAGATTTGGCTTCGTCTGGTCTTGCAACCAGAAGCGCTCTTGAAATCTTGTATGTCGCTACCGTGAAAATGACAAAGCCGACAAGTCCAACGACCGTTCCCAGAAAACGGCATTCAGGGAATGTTCCATAAATGGCAATCAACGTCCCTAGGAGTCCAATTAGAGAACCTGACACGGTCGCCGAGAATGACAAGAGAAACTGACGATCCGACATCGTTTTCTCCGCTTTGGCATTTTTCTCGGCTGATGCCGCCGCGTCCATCTGTCGGCTGCGCTCTGCCTCTGCCTCTGCCTCTCGTTTTCGTTCACGAAGAGACATAATCTGCGGTTCTATTTCAAGCAATTTAGACCTGACGTCGAGCAAAGCAGAAATGGCATTGTCAAGTTTCTGCGGGTCGCAATCCTTGACCTGGCCAGATGTCTCAATGAACCTTCGCGCCAATGACGCACGCTTGAGAATTTCTCTCCATCCCGGCAAAACCGTCTCAAATTCATCAGCGGTTACATCATATTCTCTAAACGAGGCAACAGTTTCCAACAAGCACAAAATCGTCGCCTCTTTCGCATCGTACAGCGCACGTTCACAATGCCTATACGCCTTAAACAAATCCTCTTTCGATTCTTCGGCATTTGCCTCTATCTCAGCCCTCAATATGTGCTGTCCAGCATATCGAAGTTCATTCAGCGGAATTGTCAAATTATCAAGGCCAATACGCTCGTACAGTTTTATCGCCGCCTCGGCCTTTGAATAAAGCGACCTGACTTCTTCAACGCTCGGAGAAGTCATACTCTAAAATCCTTTTCTTCCGAGCCAATAGCTCTTCCTCAGACAAAACAGGAAGACGAGACAGTGCGACACTTCCGCGTGCCGTCAGTCTATTTGACGCACGCACACTTCCAACATGAATATCCCAATGCGAAGCCGGAGTACGATCAACCTTGACAAACTTTGGTGTGACGTGAACCAGACTGGCCGTGTCCGTAAACGCCGACTTGAGAATATCCTTGAATGTCGCCATGTTGTCGCCTCCTTTCTCCTTCCGTGTAAGTAAAAACTGAACTGGTGCGGCGGCGGACTGCCGCCGCACCAGTTTGCCGCGCCGATATTACATCTCGGCGAGCTTCTTGAGGAGAGCGTAGTTCTCCTTGAAGCCTTCCTCGGCGCCCTTGAGCATCTCCATCGCCTTGTCCTGGCCGATCTTCTTGACGAGCTGCTTGAAGCGGTTCTCGCCAAGCTCCTTCGAAACGGCGTTCGCCGCGAAGGAGACGGTTTCGGACTTGTCGGCAGAGTCGAGCACGAGTTTCTTGCCCGTCGCGTCCGGGTTGTAGCGCCAGAGCGGGAAGTGGACGGACTCCACCGCCGCCTTCTGGTGCGCCGGACCCGTCTTCGTGAGGAGACCCTGCTCGATGCAGTGCGCATACGCGATGATGATCGCCGGGCCGTTGTAGTTCTCGGCCTCGTTGAACGCCTTCACCGTCGCCGCCGGGTTGGTGCCCATCGACACGTACGCGACGTAGACGTTCTTGTACTGCATCTGCATCAGGCCGAGGTTCTTCTTGGCCTGCACCTTGCCGGACGCCGCGAACTTCGCGATCGCGCCGGTAGGCGTCGCCTTGGAGGCCTGCCCGCCCGTGTTGGAGTACACCTCGGTGTCCATGACGAGGATCTTGATGTTCTTGCCCGAGGCAAGGACGTGGTCAAGCCCGCCGTAGCCGATGTCGTACGCCCATCCGTCGCCGCCAAGCACCCACACGCTCTTGCGCACGAGGTTGTCAGCGACCGCGAGGAGCTGAGCGCAGATCGGGCAGCCGTTGGCCTTGCCGGCCTCGCAGCCCTTCTTGAGCTCCTTGACGAGCGCGCGCATCTGCTCGACGCCCTGGCCCTTCTCGTCGTACTGGTCGACGGCCTTGATCTTCTCGCAGAGCGCCTTCATCTCGGCCGGCGTCTTCTCGTTCGCGATGACCTTGTCGACGAGTTCCATGGCGAAGCCGTGGAGCTTGTCGGCGGAAACGCGCATGCCGAGGCCGAACTGGGCGTTGTCCTCGAAGAGCGAGTTCGACCACGCAGGGCCGCGTCCGTCGGCGCGCTGGCAGTACGGAGTCGTCGGCAGGTTGCCGCCGTAGATCGACGAGCAGCCCGTC
Source organism: Kiritimatiellia bacterium (assembly GCA_017514235.1). GTDB lineage: Bacteria > Verrucomicrobiota > Kiritimatiellia > RFP12 > UBA1067 > UBA1067. The sequence continues at coordinate 54,155 of JAFWKK010000038.1, forward strand.
GCGTTCGCGATGAGGAGGCGGTCGCCGCAGATCTGGGTGAGGAGCTTGACGTACGGAGTCTCGCCGCAGCCAGCGCACGCGCCAGAGAACTCGAACAGCGGCCTCTTGAGCTGGCTGTCGAGGAGCTTGCGGGTGTCGAGCTTCGCCGGATCGACCTCGGGGAGCGAGAGGAAGAACTTCCAGTTCTCGGCCTCGGTCTTGCGGAGCGGGATCTGCTCGACCATCTTGAGCGCGCCCTTCGCCTTCATCGGGCACTGGACGACGCAGAGTTCGCAGCCCATGCAGTCTTCCGGAGCGACCTGGATCGTCACCTTCGAGCCGAAGCCCTTGGTGAGCGCCTTCGCCTCGGCGGACTTGAACGTCGCGGGAGCGCCCGCGAGGTCGCCGTCGTTGTAGACCTTCATGCGGATAGCCGCGTGCGAGCAGATCGCAAGGCAGTTGCCGCACTGGATGCAGGCCGCGGGATCCCACTGCGGGATGAACGCCGCGACGTTGCGCTTCTCCCACTGCGTCGTGGCGGTAGGCCACGTGCCGTCGACGGGAAGCTCACTGACCTTGAGCGTGTCGCCCTTCTGCGCGATCATCTTCGCGGAGACGTTCTTGACGAAGTCGGGGGCGTCCGCCGGAACCGCCGCAGGCATCTTGAGCTTGCCCGCCGGAGCCGCCGGATACTTGACCTCCTCGATCGCCGCGCTCGCCGCCTCGATGCACTTCCAGTTCATCTCGACGACTTCCTGGCCCTTCTTGGAGTAGGCCTTCTCGGCGTAGTCCTTGAGGACCTGGATCGGGTCGAGCACCGTGCCGTCGGCCTTCTTGAGCGTTATGCCCGAGAGCTTGAAGAACGCGGTCTGGAGGACGGTATTCGTGCGCGTGCCCATGCCGTTCTCGCGGGCGATCTTCGCCGCGTCGATCACGAAGAACTTGAGCTTCTTGTCAATGATCGCCTGCTCGACCTCATCGGGCATGTTGTCCCAGATCTTGTCCGCCGGGAACGGCGAGGCGAGGAGGAACACGGAGCCCGGCTTCGCGGACTTGAGCATGTCGTACTTCTCGAGGTACGGGAAGCAGTGGCACGCCGTGAAGTCGGCCGAGTTGATGAAGTACGGCGAGCGGATCATGTCGCTGCCGAAGCGCAGGTGCGAGATCGTCACGCCGCCGGACTTCTTTGAGTCATACTCGAAGTAGCCCTGGGCGAAGTTCTCGGTGTAGTTGCCGATGATCTTGATGGAGTTCTTGTTCGCGCCGACCGTGCCGTCCGCGCCGAGACCCCAGAACATGCACTCCTTGCGGTCGCCCTTCGGGACGACGAAGCTGTCGTCGCCGAGAATGTAGCGGCCGGTCACGTCGTCGACGATGCCGACGCAGAAGTGGTCCATCGGCTTCTCCTTCGCCATGTTCGCGTAGACGTTCGCGCACATCTGCGGGGTGAAGTCCTTCGAGCCGATGCCGTAGCGGCCGGCGAGGATCTTCGGATACTTGAACGAGACCACGCCGTCCTGCAGACCCTGTCCGATCGCGGCCGCGACATCGAGATAAAGCGGATCGCCGATGGCGCCCGGCTCCTTCACGCGGTCGAGGACCGTGACAACCTTGACTGTCGCGGGAAGAGCCTTGACGAAGTCGACCATCGAGAACGGACGGTAGAGGTGCACCTTGAGAAGGCCGACCTTCTTGCCTTCCTTGACGAGCGCGTCAACTGTCTCATGCAGCGTGTCGCAGCCCGAGCCCATCGCAACGACGACGTACTCGGCGTCAGCAGCGCCGACGTAGTCGTAGAGCTTGTAGGCACGTCCAGTGAGCTTGGCGAGACGGTCCATGTACTCCTGGACGATCGCGGGCGTCGCGTCGTAGAACTTGTTGCAGACCTCGCGGAGCTGGAACGTGACGTCGGGGTTCGACGCCGTGCCGCGCATCGTCGGATGCTCAGGGTCGAGAGCACGCCTGCGGAAGTCCTCGACATACTCCTCGTCGATCATCTGGCGGATGACGTCCTGCGGAATCTCGTCGATCTTCTGGACCTCGTGCGAGGTGCGGAAACCGTCGAAGAAGTGAAGGAACGGAACCTTCGACTTGAGCGTCGCCGCGTGGGCGACCATAGCCATGTCATGAGCCTCCTGCACGCTGTTCGATGCGAGCATCGCGAAGCCAGTCTGTCGGCACGCCATGACGTCGCCCTGGTCGCCGAAGATGCAGAGCGAGTTCGACGCCAGCGAACGCGCGGAGACGTGGAACACGGTCGGGGCGAGCTCGCCCGCGATCTTGTACATGTTCGGGATCATCAGCAGCAGGCCCTGCGACGCGGTGAATGTCGTCGTGAGCGAGCCGGTCGTGAGCGAACCGTGCACCGCGCCAGCGGCGCCGCCTTCGGACTCCATCTCTACGATCGAGGGAATCGAGCCCCAGATGTTCGTCTTGCACATGGAGGCGAACTCGTCGCACGTCTCGGCCATGGGCGAGGACGGGGTGATCGGGTAGATCGCGGCCACTTCAGAGCACGCGAACGCTATCTGGGCCGCGGCTGTGTTGCCGTCGACCATGATCTTCTTTGCCATGTTTCTGTCTTTCCTATTGTTGTTTCTGGTGAAACGAGAAATTATTGAAGCATATTATACCCTCTTTTCCGACGCGATTCAAGCAGTTAGCCTAGTCTAATCCAAAAGCGGCTGATAACACGCAAGCGCATGGACCAAAACAAAGACAGGGGCTGCTGTCAGAGCTGGCGCAAAAGCGCAGCATGGCCCGTAACGATGTCGGAAGCGACAGACGATGCGAAGACCGACGAACGCGCCTCATAGCCGCCTTCGGCATAGGCAGACTCGACTGGGAAGTATCCGCACGAACCGTTCGTAAGACAAGTGCAAACCGTCATTGCGAACGGCGACCGCTCCCTTATGGCACGGCCGATATCGGAAAACGGCTCGCCGGGGATTCCCGCGAAGACAACGGAATCGCCAATGGACACGGCTGAGAGCGGCAGGTCGAACGACGCCGGGCCGTCGGCAAGCAAAACCATGCGTCCCGCCTCCGCCACGACCGTGGTGAGCGCCATGCCCGTAAACGGAATCTCTTCATCGTGCCCGGCGCGATGAAGGCTGTCGTACTCGCGCGCCTTCGGAAGCTCTTCCGGCCTCGGCATCTGCGACGGCACGGATACCGTTCGAACGGCGAAGCGGACCGGCCCTGCGGCGACCGCGGCGCACTTGCCCCAGACAGAAAGCGCAGCGGCGGCGACTACACGCCCCATGTGCCGCGAATGCTCGTAGCCACGGTCCACATCGTCAAAATCAGGGTGAAGACCCTCTCGTTCGCCAGGTCGGGGGTCGGTGCAGACATGGTTGACATCCCCCTGAGCCCCGTTGAAGAAGACGCATTTCGCGTCAGGCTCGGCTCGCTCGAACGTGCGGCGTGCGAAAGCCGGCCAGTCGCCGGATATCATCTCTCCGCCTACGACATCGGGATGCGTCGCAAAGTTGACTACGGCGATATCACCCCTGTCGCCGCGCCTGACGCGCAGGACGCGAACCTTTTCGTCGAGGAAGCCGATCGGTTCCGCAATGTCCGGGTTGCATATGCCGGGGTTGGTGCGTATGGAACCGTCCTTCATGCGGTAGCGCCTCAAGAACGAGATGCGCTTGGCCTCGGCGCACCCGACCGCCAGCTGCGCTGGCGAGAGATCGGCTACGGCAAACACAGCTACATCGGCAAGGCGTGACGCAAGGAACTCGTTGTAGAAGTCCGTACCGTCAAAGAGGTCTGTGCGGCCGGCATCGGCCTTGCCGGCGCCCGGACCGGTATGCGTGTGCGTAGAATGCACGTATACCGCCTCCGCCGGAACGCCTGCTGCGGCGGAAATGCGGCGCCTGAGCGCGGCGTTGAACGTTACGCCCTCGATGCCAAGAAGGTCGGCGGACAACAGGACAGCAGTGCGCTCCCCGTCGGACACGGCGAGCGCACTGGCTTCAAGGCTGTCCAGCACCCCCTTCGCGCGGCGCTCCTCGAAGTACCCGACGATAGGCGTGCCAAGCGGCGGCGTGATGTCCACCCGCGCGAATCCGGCCCTGAACGTTCCGTCCTTCATGGCGCTTGCCTTCGGGCGTCGTTGCGCTTGACGAAGCCAAGCGCGTCAAGTCGTGAGAACAGGTCCTTGATTTCGCCTTTTGAGAGGTGGCGCCCGTTCGGGGCACGGCCCTCGCCGCAGTCGAGGCCAATGTACTTCATCATGCTCTTGTGCCAGGAGCCGTTGGGCTTGGCTATGAGCTGCTCAACGAAACGCACGACCTCGGCCTGATACTTAGCCGCCTCGGCGAAGTTGTTCTCGCCAGCCAGCTTGCATATCTTGGCGAAGTGGGCGGGGATAATGTTCTGCGAAGAGCCTATGCACCCCGAGAATATGCCGGTGGCCAGCCCGGAAAGCACCTGCTCGTCGGCGCCGGCGAAGAAAATCACCTCTTTGGAGAGGCGGTTGCAAAGCCCTTGCACGGTCCAGTACTTGTAGTTAGTGTACTTCATGCCCCTTACATTCTTCAGGTCGAAGAACCTTGCATCGCGGTCCGGCACGATGTCCGCTCCGAGGGAATAGATCATAAAAGGCAAGTCTGTCGCGTTCGAGATGCGCTTGTAGTGGTCATAGGCGGCGTCGAAACATTGCCCGAAATAGACGGGCGCGACGGAACTGACCCAGTCGACGCCTACCTTAGCCGCGTACTTCGCCAGGTCCACCGCGTCGTCGGTAGACATGCAGCCGACGTGCGCTATCAGCTTGGCGCGGCCTGCGGACGCCTTCACCGCACGCGCATAGACGCGCTTGCGCTCGTCGCCGGAAAGCAGAAAGCCTTCGCCCGTGGAACCGGTGAGATAAAAGCCGTTCAGGCCCCTGGAGATCCCGTAGTCGATGACCTTCTCTATCATCTCCTCGTTAAGGGAACCGTCTTTCTTGAACGGCGTGTAGAGCGCGGAATAAGCCCCTGCCATACCCTTGAAACATGCGCCTTTCGGAACTGTCAATCGTGTATTCATTTCTATTTCATTCCTTGGAATTTGTCCTTGTCAGAAAAATTAGCCTGAAATTTCACTTCAGCGATTCAGCGATGGCGGCGCAGATGTCAGGCCTGTAGTTGCCGTAATCGACACACTCCAAAACCACACCGCGCGCGCCGACGTCGCGCGCCATGCGCATGAGCCGTTTCGTCACCTCGGCCTCTGAGAGTTTCGTCAGCTTGGCATACTCGCGGATACCGCACTTCTCGAAATTATACGAGGCAAGCGGAAAATAAACCTTCGCCTTGCCGCAGTTCGCCATCACGTTCCGGTAAATGCGCTCGGTGGAGCCGAAAGGATCCGCCGGATCGTATGTGACGCTCATGACATAGACCGCGTCGAACACACCCTCCTTGGCCAGATGTCGCCAGGAGAACCCGCGATACCGGTTGCGAAGCGACGCATCGTCCTTGTCGTCAATTCCGACGAAGCCGCCGATGAACTCCACTCCCGCAGCACGGCATTTCGCGGAGAACCTGCGCAGATAGTCGTCGAAATGCGCTCCGACCATCTTCTGCCAGCGGGGGTCGGTCGCCTCGGGCACTGGCTCGTCGCCGTAAAGGCGCTTCCACTCCTCCAGCGCAGGCGCTGAATATTCACGGGCGTACGACCATGCGCCGTTACGCCAGAAGTCAAGCATGACCTTCTGCGGTTTGAGGGCAAGCCGTTCATCGACCATCTTGAGCTTGTGCTCGATCACCTCGGGGTACATGATCGAGCAGGCCCCCATCCATGGATCGCCTTCGCGTGTGCAGCCCCAGTATTCGGGATGCGCCAGCGTCCAGTTGGAAGAAAGCGGAGAATACCAGTGGTTCTCCTCGACGGTCGTGTGGATGCCGAAGTCCAGACCGCGCTTCCGGCACTCCTCGCGCACAACCGGAAACTCGTTGCCGCGATGCGACTCAAGGCGCAGGTAGCCGTAGATGTCCTCGCTCGGCAGACGCTTCTTGTCGAACGGCGCCTCCGAGAACTGCCACATCTCGCATTCGCTCGGATAGCGCATCCGCCCGCCGCCCTTGTCGCGCCACCAGATGTCGTTCGCGTGGGTGAGAAGAACGTGCTCCAGCGTCTGCACCGTCCCCGTCGCCGTCTCGATGTCGTAGTCCTTCGCGAAGTCGAGCGAATCGACGAGCGCCACGACGTCGAAAGAATTGGCAGTTGGTTGGTTGTCGGCAAGGCATTGAACGCCGCTGATCAACACAGCAACGCCACAACACCGCAACATCTCACCACTTCTCATTTGAAAAGATCCTCCCTTCTCTTGAACTTCGGCACATCATTGGGCCAGCCTGTGCCGACCTCCGCCTTGACGACGGATTCGCCGGGCTTCAATCCGCGCCCGACAACAAACCTTCTGATGCTGCCGAGCGAAATGACCTTCGCCCGCGGCACGGACACGATCGGAAGCGAGCCGTCAACCGACAGGAGAATCTTGCCCGGCGTACGGATGGCGGTGAACGTGTATTCGCGCGCACCATTATAGCAATCCAACTTCACGTCAAGATAGCGGCCAGCCGTGTCGCGAGTCGAGAACCAGACGGCATAGCTCGCGAACGTCTGGAAGGCGTACTCGTGTTCCTTGTAGTCGCCGATAAGCAGCTGACGGAGCTCCTTCGAGCCGTCGAGCTTGACCTTTACCCGCGTGAAGATCGTCCTGTCGTTCCCAAATGCGAACTGCGTTCCGTTCGTATTGAAGCTCGTCTCCTTCGTCACGTTCTCCGCCGTCCACAGCACCTTTTCGGGTTCCGCATCATCCCGCACTTCCGGCATGATCTCATCTGGCAGATCGGCAGGGCCGAACGGGCGCACATAAACGGTCCCGTCACGGTCGTAGGCCAAGGTCTTTCCATCCGGGGAGAAGCACGGGTTCTCGCCCGTTGCCAGACGCTTCACCTTGCCAGTCGCAATCTCCTCCACCCACACGCCCCACCCCGGATCGCCTTTGCGGAAGCCACTGAAGCAGATGAACTTGCCGTTCGGATGCCAACGCGGCGAAAGCGCACTCAACCCGCACGGCGAAACAGGGCACCACTCCAGCCGATCGAACTTGCCGATGCGCGTGCCGAAGATGCGCCACTTGTCGAAGAAGTTTTCAAGATGCCCCCACACAAGCGTCGTTCCGTCCGGCGAAATCGCGGGCTGCACGAACCCCGAATTGTTGCCGTTCGGCGAATCCATGAGGATTCGAGGTTCGCCAGGCGCCGACAGCTCAAGCTCCGCGATGCGCGTGGACGCCGCCTTGCTGTAAACGGTGCTCTCGGACGTAATGCCGCGCGTCGTGACGAAATACACCTTCTTGCCGTCCGCCGAAACCGACGGGGTGAAGTCGCGGCAACGACCCGAGGTGAGGTTTCGCTTCTCGCCGTTTTCCCACAGGCGAAGGCCGTAGCCGTTCTTAGACCCGTTGCGCCAAGCCTCATAGGCCGTCTCGGTGTCATGTCCCGCCATGTAGACGAGACCGCCGGAGGGCGTCCACTCCGGATAAGCCGCGTTGCCCGGCCCTTCCTCTATCCAATTGACATTACCGCAGTTTACGCCCGTCACGCCAAGCTTGAACACATCGTCCTCCATGCGCTGAAAGGCGACTTTCTTTCCGTCTGGCGAAAACACGGGATTGAAGCCCTTGACCACGGCCCGTTCGCCGCACGGCGATTGAGCACAGCCGACAAAAGCCACAGACAGGGAGACTAGCCCCATGCCGGCGACACATTTCAACAGCAGTGATTTATCCACTACTCCCTTCCTTTCCCTTTAAGGAAAATTATACCAAAAAACTCAGCGCAAACATTTCACGGATTATTTTCCGAAAAATCGAAACGTTCCTAGCCGCCGCCGACTGACGGCCTTCCTAACGCACTCCGCCGTTCGCCTTGGAGAGCTTCTTAAGCTTCGCCGCGAAAGACAGGCGTTCGACCGCCGACATGTGATCGACATAGAGGATGCCGTCAAGATGATCTATCTCGTGCTGGAGTGCCCTTGCAAGATATCCGCGAGCAGTAATCATCTGCGGTCTGTTGTCATCGTCAAGATATTGGCAAACCACCTGCGCGGCACGGGTAATCGATCCGCCTACGCCGGGAAAGCTGAGGCAGCCCTCCTTGTCGCGCTGGCTGCCCTCGCGGGCTACGATCTCCGGATTGAAGAGCTTAAGCGGCATTGGAATCGGGGCGTTGAACGCCTCGTCTTCCGGACTGTCGCAACCGTCCGGTATGTCGATGACGCACATCCTTTCCGTGCGCCCGACCTGCTCTGCGGCAAGACCGACACCTCCGGCGGAGTGCATTGTCTCGATCATGTCGTCCGCCAGGCTGCGAAGCCCGTCATCGACAACCGTGATGGGAGTGGCCTTTTCGCGCAAGACCTTGGAACCGTATCTGTAGACCTTTAGCGTCACCGGTGGAAGTGAAATTGCTTGGCGCTAACTACCTCAGACGCCGGTGGAGCCGAATCCGCCCGAACCGCGGTCCGTGTCATCGATCTCGTCCGTTTCGACCACAGTCGGCTGGGTCACTGGCGCGATGACGAGCTGTGCAATCCTGTCGCCCTTATTCACAGCGAAATCGGTGTCACCGAAGTTCGCAAGTATAACCCCTATCTCACCGCGATAGCCGGAGTCAATCGTGCCGGGTGCGTTAAGCACGGTCACGCCATGCTTGAGCGCAAGTCCCGAGCGCGGCCGTACCTGTGCCTCGGTAAACGGCGGCAGATTGACCACTAGCCCCGTATGGACGAGAGCGCGGCCGCCAGAATTGATTACAACGTCCTCCACGCTACACAAGTCCATGCCTGCATCGCTAGGATGAGCGTAGGCGGGAAGAACCGCGCCAGGACGAATGCGTCTGAAGGCGAGCGTCATTCCGCCTCGTCGTCCTCCTGATTCTCGACGGACGAAATCTCGCCCGGCTCGAAGCCGAGACGCTCAAGGTTCCACTTCTTCCACGCCTCGGGAATCTGGCGAAGCTGAAGCATGGCGAGGTCATCGCGAACCTGCGAGCGCAGGACCATCGCCTTCGCCGCATCGCCGGCAACGCGATCCTTGCAGACTACAAGCAAGGCTCTTCCAGGGTTGACGAGCGTGAAATCGGACACTTCACCCTTCTTCAGGCGCATTGCCGCACGTGCGACAGCCATCGCATCCTCAAACGAACCATTCCCCTGGCGAAGATCGGCAACGGAGAAGGTGATGTTCGTGGAGATGCCCTTTTCCGCCTCGACGGCTGCAGCGCCCTTCTTGGCAATCGCCTCGATCTTCGCCTTGAAGGCGTTGGCCCTTGCGCTGCGGAGCGCTTGCGGACGTATCGCATTTTTAGCCTCGTCAAAGGTCGGCGTGTGCTTGGCGCTAGTCTCGGCCTTCTCGATAAGCCATACCGCACTGTCGGAGCTAACGACGGCGTAGCGAAGGTCCTCGCTGTCAGGATCCAGCTCCGCCACAGCCTCCGCAAAGCCTTGTGCGCCGGGGCATATCTGCGATGCGTGCTTCATGAAGCCTTCCTTGTAGGTTCCGTCATTCGAGAACCAGTCGCTGGTCGCGACCTTGAGCCCCTCCTCCTTGGCGATCTCGTCAAGCCTTGAAGAGCCCTTTGCGGCTTTCACGGCGTAGGCACGGAAGTTCAGGTTAGTCTCAAAGAACTGTATTGCAGCGATCTTACGGACCTCCTTTTCGACAGTGTCCTTGACTTCCTCGAACTTCTTCACTGTCTCGACGCCGTTCGTGTCGGTCGAAGTGTAGCGGTCCACCGTAGCGTCGTAGTGATCGCGAAGCTCATCCTCGGTGACAGTCATCTTCGCCAGCACGTTCGTGGCGGTCGCGTCAAAGCGCACGTAACGGATCTTGACACGCTCAGGCAGCTCAAGCGACTTGACGTTATCGTCATACCATTTGCGGAGCCCGGCGTCGTCGAGACTGACGGCATCAGCATCCTTCTTCGACTGGCTGAAGTGCGCGACCCGTACCGTGAAGGTGTCGGTCATGTCCGCAAGAGCCTGGTCCAGTTCCATCGGCGAAGCCCATGTCGCCGACGACAGGACAGCCTGGCCGATGCGCATCAGCGTCAACCGCCGCTTGAGAAACGTCTCGAAGCGCTCCGGAGTGAGCGAGTTCTCGCGGAGGAGGCGCTGATAAAGCGTGAAACTGAAGCTGCCGTTAGCCTGGAAGGAACGGTCGTTCCTGATCATCGCCTGCACTTCGGCGTCGGTCGCCACGATGCCGTCGCGCTCCGCCACCTGAATTGCAGCGTAGTTCTCCCACGCCTGCCTGTTGACGTCGGCAGACTTCATCTGCCAGTCGCGCTGGCGGCCGAAACCACGGATTTCCTCCGCCATCTCGAGGAACGTGCTCTCGCTCACCGGTTCGCCGGCCAGCGTCCCGGCCCTGCCGGACGAGCGTTCCTCTCCACCGCGCCCGTCGCGCAGGATGTCGTCTACCAGAAAATCGAACGCAAACGCACCGCCGACTATGACTGCGAACACACCCCACAACCACTTGTTGCGGATCAGCTTGTTGAACTGATGAATTACCATATCGTACTGCTCTTGTCCTGTTGCTTATTCGGCTTCCGTGTCGGAGCCGTCGTTTCCATTGTTGTTATTGCCGCTGCCGGCGTCAGAATCGCCCGAGTCGGACTCGTCGGCATCGGCGGAAACCTCCGTCGTTGCCTCTGCCGCACGCCTGGCAAGCTCTTCACCGCTCAGCTTGTCTTTCGCAACGAGTTCGCCGGAATTTATCTCGGCGCGCCCCTCGCAGAAATAGCACTCGCTCTGGCGCTCGCCAGCCGCGTCGAACGCCATGGTGTGGACGCTCATGCGCTCGCCGATCGAAGGCAGGCAACGGCTGATGATGACCTTGGTCTTCGGCGACAGGTGCCAGTCAGTGGTCTTCTTCTCGACCGTAGAGACAATCTGGCCGTCATCACCGACTTCGTCCCTGGCGCGCACGCCCTGGTCCAACCGAACCACGTAATCGCCACTGGTACCGTACAGGAACGTCACGAGATGGTCGTGGCTCGTACGGATTATGACCTCGTCGGCAGCACGCATCGCCGGAATGCTGAAGTGCTGGCCGTCGATCGCGAGAGATCCCGTCACGCATCGCACGGTCGCCTTGTCGCCGTCACCCAAGGACTCGTAAACGAACTTGGAATCGCCCGCGGGGTTCTTGACTGTGAAGCCTGGCGCCGTAACGAAGAAAGCTCCTTCACGCAGGTTGCTCGCCAGGGCCAGCTCGACGGTGCCGTAGGCCAGCACGATGCCGCGCGTCTGCTCGCCGACCGGCTGCTGGCGCGTTCCGAACGACGACTCTCCTGAAATCGTCGCCAAGGAATCGATTCCGAACGCCAACACGAGCTTGCCGCCCAGTTTCGTGCGGTACGCAGCGCCCAGCGGATAAAAGCGCCCCTCCTCTACCGGCACCCATTCAGCAGAACCGGGACGAAGGACTTCGGCCGTTCCCTCTGCGAAACGGCAGTACGGCAGCGTCGAGAACACCGCAGCGGGCGCGGCAGCCTTCGGCACGGCGGCCTCATCGGTTGCAGAGGCGGCTTCTTTCGTCGTCTCCTCTTCCTGTGCAAAAGCCGTCGCAGCCAGAAGCGCGGCTGCGAACGCGGACATTGTCTTCTTGATCGTCATACGGTCTCCGTTTTTGTAATGTCAGACAAGACTGGCGCCGTCGGACGGCTTGATGAGCGAGCAGACCGGCTCGTCGCCGAACTTAGCCTTGTACGCCGCTGAAATCTTGGCAGCGATCGCGTCCGCCGCCGCCGGATCCACAAGCAGGCAGCAGCTGCCGCCGAACCCGCCGCCGGAAAGGCGCGCCCCGTAGACCTCGGGAATGGCCTTCGCGGCGTCGACGATCGCGTCGAGCTCCTCGCAGGAGTTCTCGAACCAGCGCCGGCTCGACTCGTGCGAATCGAACATCAGCGCGCCGAAGCCCTTCAAGTCGCCCTTCTTGAGCAGCGCCGCGCCCTGCAGGACGCGCTCGTCCTCGCCGATCGGATGCACGGCGCGGCGCGCGGTCGTCTCGTCGAGCCCGTCGCGGTAAAGGACCCACTCGGCCATCGTAACGTCACGCAGGTGGGTCACCTTCTTGCGGAGGACGCCCGCGAAGTGCGCGGCCGCGTCTTCGCATGCCTTCCGCCTGGAGGCGTAGGCACCGTCGACGAGCGCATGGTGGGCGTTCGACTTCACCATCATGAACGCGACGCCGTCGCCGAGCGGGACGTTCTCGAAGGAGCAGAACCGGAAGTCGCTCTTCACGAGCGCCCCGGCCCTGCCGTAGAGCGAGGACGCCTGGTCCAGCAGGCCGCACGGGCAGCCGGCGAACGTGTGCTCCGCCTTCTGGCCGATCTTGGCGAGCGTAGTCTTGTCCTTCTCGATTCCGTAGATCTTTGCGAGCGCGAGGACGGTCGCCATCTCAAGCGCGGCGGACGAGCTGAGGCCCGCGCCAAGCGGTATGTTGCCGCCGAACACCGCATTGAAGCCCTTTCCGGCTGCAGCGGGATTCCCGTCGAAGAGCCAGTTGAACGTGCCGAGCGGGTAGTTGGCCCACGTCGCGCCCGACACCACCTTGGCCACCGCTCCGAGCGTGGTCTCGTAAGTCTCGCCGCCCATGTCAAGGGCGACAAGCGTCACCTTGTCGTCGGCAGCCGGCGACACGGCGAAGAACGTGCCCTTGTCGATGGCCGCCGAGAAGACGTAGCCCTCATTGTAGTCGGTGTGGTTGCCAAGCACCTCGATGCGCCCCGGCGCATAGGCGACGGCGGCAGGCTGCGCGCCGAACTTCGCCGCGAACGCCGCGACGACCTTGTCGTAGACTTCCTTGTTGATCATGGATCAGGCCCTCTTTGCAGGTATGGAGAGAACGAGCGAGTAGAAAAGCACATACGCGAGAAGCGCGATCGACAGCCAGTAGCTGCTGAGAATGCCGACCTTGTCAGCCAGGAAACCCTGCACTGGAATGAGTATTCCGCCGAACACCATCGCCATGAAGATGCCGGAACCCATCGGCACGTACTTGCCGAGGCCCTCGGCGGCCATGTTGAAGATGCCGCCCCACATCACCGACGTGCAGAGGCCGACAGCGACCATGAACGCCATCGACAGCGGGAACTCGCGCCCGAACAGCGTAATCATCTTGACGGGCACGAACATCGCCGCCAGCAGGAGGCAGATGCCGAGCGTCGCGAGGAAGGAGACCTGCACACGCGAAGAGACCTTGCCGCCGACAACGCCGCCTAGGATACGCCCGCACATCATCAGGAACCAGTATGCGCCGCAGACCGCACCGGCGACCGCGCCGCCCACGTACCACGGCTTGCCGACTTCCGTCATGTAGTTGAAGCCCATCGCAGGAACGCCAACCTCGATCACGATGTAGAAGAATATCGCCAGCGCGCCGAACGTGAAATGGCGGAACTTGAGCGTCTCGACTATGTCCTTGACGACGGAAGTCTGACCCGACAGGCGAGCCGCCTTCTCCTCGGCCGTCTCCATGTGGGGCTCGGGAATCCGCGAAAACGCCACGATCACGAACGCGACCGCGAAGATCCCCATCGCGATCATAAGCGCCGGAGCCGCCTTGATGAAGGCGGTGTCCTTGGTGATCTCGCCGATGAGCCAGCCAAGGACGATCGGCGAGAGCGTCGCACCCACGGAATTGAGCGAGCAACCGAACTGGACGAGCTGGTTGCCCTTCTTGCCGCCGCCGCCGAGCGTATTGAGGAGCGGGTTGGTGACGAGGTTAAGCATGCACATCGAGAAGCCCGCGATGAACGCGCCCGCGACATACACGGGGAACGAGCCGATGTAGCCGGAAAGGAGCTGCACCCCGACGCCCGTGAAGCCGACAGCAACCGCCGTGAGCGCCGTGAACTTGTAGCCCTTGCGCTTCAATATGAGGCCGCCGGGAATTCCCATGAAGAGATAGGCGATGAAGTTGGCCGCGTTGCCCAGCTGCGATAGCGCGTTAGACGCATTGAACTGGTTCTTCGCTATGACGCCCATCGGCGTAGCGAAGTTCGTGACGAACGCAATCATGAAAAACAGCGCAAACATCGTCGCGATTGCGAAGATGTTGCCGGCGGAAGCCTCATTCTTTTCCATATTAGGGAACTCCTAATGACCTGTTGTGTGTGTTATGTGAGAAGTATACCGCAAAACCGCCGAATAGTCAATGCGCCATCATGCCAAAACCGCGCCCCGCGACGGCCGTCGCGGGGCAGGGCAGAGTGACGCCCGAAATCCGGGATAACGGCGAGGGACACGCCTACTTCTTCGCGTCGTCCTTCTTGGGGGCGTCCTTCTTCGTCTCAGCCTTCTTGGACTCTTCCTTCTTAGAATCGTCCTTCTTCGCTTCGTCTTTCTTCGGCTCTTCCTTGACCTTGACAAGATCCTTGCGGGTCTTCATCATGCTCTCGGCGGAATAAGACGAGATCACGAACACCCATTTCCCGTCATCAAGCTTGAAGTAGCGGTCGGAGCCGCCTTTCACCTTGTTGCCGACGGTAGCTACGTGGCTGACGGTATTGGAGCCCTCCTTGACCGTGACGGTGTAGACAGCGCCTGTGGCGAAGCCAAGCTCAGCCTCGGTGAGCTTGGGGTCGGCAACGGAGTTGAAGTCGAGGTACGAGAGCGCAGAATCGAGCGAATAGGTCTTGGAGGTGTCCAGCTCCTCCTTCGGCCCGAGCCCCTTCAGCACCCATGTCGAGTTCGTTCCCTTCTCCAGCTCCACCAGTTCCTTGCCCTGACGGTATGACACGGCGGTGACGTCGGACGACGGTATGGACGCGATGCGCGGATTGCACCACTTCTTCGCATCGCCGTCGAAGGCGTCAAGCTCGTCCTTGACGAGCACCGTCTCACCCTCGAACGCGGCGTAGCGTCCGTCGGGATAGCCGCCCCCGCCGTACGCCGCCGCCTGGCCGGACGGCTTCTTCATGTGCTTGTCGCCAAGCTTCAGCGCGGCAAGCTCCTTGCCGGCGGAGTCCTTGAGGACGACCGACGTCTCTGCCCCAAGCTTGCGCCCGCGCGCGACCTGCCCGACCTTGAGCTCGGCGAGCTTCATCAGGTTCTCCACGATCTTCTCGCGGTCGGCCGGGTATCCGTATAGGGACTCCACCTTCCAGCCGTCGGCTGCGGCGGCGAGCGTCAGCTTCCCGCCTATCTCGACGCGGGCGACGTCCGCCACGCTCAGTCCCGGCAGGACTACCTTGCCGTTGAGCTTCGCCGCGGAGGGCCGCGAACCGCTGTTCAGGAAATATGCCGCACAGCCAAGGACGACCGCCACGACGACAAGCACGATCAGGTTTTTCGTTTTCATTCCTTATTCTCCCAATCTTCGTTATGCAGTTGCATGCCTTACTTCCGGTTTCTCCTAAGGAACCCGCGCAACAGCCCGAACAGCACCACCAGCGCAGGGACAAGCGCGATGTTGATGCACTTGAGCCTAAGCCCCAGCGAGTCGATGTCGGCAGTGAGTTCCTTGCGGACGTTCTTGAGCTGCTTGCGCGTCTCGGCCTGCGCCTTGCGGAGCTTGACGATCTCCTCCTGCTGCTCGCGGGAGAGGATGTAGCGCTCGTCGCCGCTCTTCTGCTTCTGCAGGGCCTGCAAGCGCTGCTGTGTCATCTGAAGCTCGGCCTCGAAGTCGGCCTCGCGGCGCTGCCACTTTCGCATCGCCTGGGCCTCCAGCTCGTTCACCACGGTGAACGGACGGTCGGAGACGCCGCGCGACCTCACGCCAATGAGCTCCTCGCGCCCGGCGAACTGCTCGATAACGTTGGAGAAGAGCGTAAGGTTGTCGTTTATGAGCTGCGGGATGTTGCCGAACGGAGTCTTCATCATTCGCACGCAGAAGTCGTCCGCCAGGAAGTCTGTGTCGGCAAAGAGGATTACGGATCCCTTGCCCTCGGAGAGCGCCTTCGAGACGTCGTTGGTCCCGTCGGGCCCCTTCGGATACGCCGTCTTGAACGTGCCGGAGAGACGGGCGGCGAGTATGCGCTCGTGGCCGTCGGGAATCATGTCCTTCACGCCGCCGCCGAACTGCACGGACATCTTGTCAACCGAGCAGGAGTTGTCTTTGGAGGTCTTGATGACCGGCGTAAAGACGAGGTCCATGTCCTTCTTCTCGTACACGAACGCGCCGGCGAACGGGAACATCACCTGCGAGAGGCGCGAGACGAGCAAGTCGCCCTTGTCCATGTTGTCCGTGGCGAGCGAGAGGAACGCCGGGTTGTCGTCAACGCCGCCCTGCCCGTTGTTGAGCTTGGTCGCGGCGGCGAGGTCGCCGGTTATCTTCGACGTGTCGAACTTGACGCCCCATGCGTCGAAGAGCTTGCCGAGCGTCGACGGACCGTCTCCGCCGCCGCCCATCTGCATCATCATCGGATTCTGCTTCTGGCGGCTGGCGATCATGTCTTTGATGCTGAACGGGTCGACGCACGCGATGAGCTTGCCGCCGCGCAGCACGAACTGGTCGATGGCGTAGAGCGTCTTGTCGGAAAGATCCTTCGCGTGCAGCAGAACGAGCGTCTTGACGTCGGCGTCTATCGAGTCCGCGTCCGTCGCGACCGTGCGCACCTCGTAGTCCTTGCCGAGCTCCGAGAACGCGGCCCAGCCCTCTGGCGGACGCTGGCCCATCTGCATCATCATCGGGTTCATCTGCCCGCCAAGGACATCGCCAAGCGATGTCATCACCCCTATGACCGGACGCTCCGGCCACGCCACGCGCGTTACAAGACGGGTGATGTCGTACTCCAGCGTCGACTCGGTGCGCGGGGAAAGCGTACCAAGCGTCTGCTCGTTGTCGCCGCAGACGGCTACGACGCCGAAATAGATCGGAGAACCGAACGGGTTCACGGTCTGCGGCTCGACGCCGTAGCGCTGCGCCCATTCCTCGGCATCGGAATCTGGCTTCGGATCATAGGCCTCGAGGACGATGTGCCCGCCCCCTGCGCGTTCGTATTCCTTGAGCAGGTTCTGCACGCGGCTGGCGTAGGTCTTCAGCTGCATCGGCATGTCGGCCGCGGACGTGCTGACGTAGTACTTGAGCGTCACGTCCTCCTCCAGCTTGGAGAGCACTGTCTTGGACCCGTCGGAAAGCGTGTAGAAGCGCTCGGCGGTGAGGTCGATCCGGAGCGGAAGGTTCGCAAGGATCACGTCGAAGGCCACGACGATTGCGGCAAGGGCGACGAGGCCGACCGCCCCCCTGGATGCGCCGCGACGGCCGTCGGTGACGGTCTTGGCAAGCGCCAGGGCAAGCACGACGACGCCGACGTAGAACCCGACGTCCGAGAAGTCAAGGACGCCACGCCGCATCGACTCGAAGTGCGTGAGCAGCGAGCAGGACGCCACGCCGTTCACTATCGCGCTCGGCACACCCCAGTTCGCCACGGCGGTCGTCACGGGATCGAAACCGACGATCATCAGAACGAACACCATCGCCAGCGACACGACGAAGCCGATCACGCTGGAGCGGGAAAGCGTCGAGGCGAACACGCCGATCGCCGCCGCCGCGCCGGACATCAGCACGGAGCCGAGGTAGCCGCAGAACACGGAGCCCCAGTCGGGCGAACCGAGGTAGCCTGCCGTCAGCGCCACCGGGAACGTAAGACCGAGGGCTATCGCCAGGAATGACCACGCCGCGAGGAACTTGCCTATCAGCGCCTCCCACACGGTCATCGGCAGGGTGAGCAGCAACTCGGCGGTGCCGTTGCGGCGCTCGTCGGCCCAAAGGCCCATCGTGGCCGCAGGCACGAGCAGCAGGTACACCCACGGGTGCCAGAAGAAGAACGGCGTGAGATCCGCCTGGCGGCGCTCGTAGAACATCGCCACGCCGAAGGTCAAGAACCCGATCAGCACGAGGAACGCGGTGAGAAACACGTACGCGACGGGCGCGTCAAAGTACGCCTTGAACTCCCGCTTGAACACAGCCTTTATGTTTTTCATGCTACTTCGCCTCCCCCATCGTCAGGTTGCGGAAGATGACGTCCAGGTCGCCGCTCGGATCAAGCTTCTTCAGCTCTGCGACGGATATCTTCGCATCCGTCTCGGATCCGGTCTTCGCCACGCCGTCGGAAATGATCACCGCGTGAGTGCAGACCGCATCTACCTCCTCAAGGATATGAGTCGAGATGATGACAGCCTTGCCTTCCTCCTCGGCCATGCGGCGGATCATCTTGCGGACCTCGAATTTCTGGTTCGGGTCGAGACCGTCGGTCGGCTCGTCCATGATCAGGACCTTCGGGTCATTGATTATCGCCGCCGCGAACGCGGTGCGCTGGCGGTAGCCCTTGGAGAGCGTCTCTATCGTCTGGTTGGCCCGTGCGCCCAGCTTCGCCTTCTCGATTGCGCCGGACACGGCCTTCTTCACGTCGGCGCAGCCGCGTATCTCGGCCACGAAGGCGAGGTAGTCGCCAACCGTCATCGCACGATAGCTCGGAGCAGACTCCGGCAGGTAGCCGAGGGCGCTCTTCGCCGCGATCGGATCGGACGAGATGTCATGACCCTCTATGACGGCGGTGCCTGACGTCGGCGGCAGGAAGCCGGTTATCATACGCATGGTCGTTGACTTTCCGGCGCCGTTCGGCCCCAAGAAACCGAGCACCTCGCCTTCCGAAACCGTGAAGGAGACCCCCTTCACAGCCTCGAAGTCGCCGAAGCGCTTCTTTAGGCATTTCACTTCAAGCATGTCAGTTGTCCTTTCAGCAATTGAGGTGATATTATATCACATTCCTTAACTCAACTGCACGGGGAAAGTGTAGCAGACGAATGTAAACAGATTGTAAACGGAATGAATTTCGCCATTGGTCGGAGCGGAGGGATTTGAACCCTCGGCCTTTTGCTCCCGAAGCAAACGCGCTACCAGGCTGCGCTACGCTCCGACATGGCCGAACGGATGCGTATTATAGCAAAGGTTGCGCGGAGGCGCAAGTGGGCTTCACATCTGAGCGCGATTGACGAAGTATACGGCGCCGATTACGCAGAGAATCGCCCAGAGATAGTCCCACCGCCACCTCTCGCCCATGAAAAGGATCATGAACGGGACGAAGACCGAGAGCGCGACCACCTCCTGGACGATCTTCAGCTGCGCCACGTTCAACCCGGCCGACGCCCCTATCCTGTTAGCCGGCACGGCGATGGAATACTCTACGAGCGCGATCAGCCAGCTGACCAGGACAATGGCGACAATCGGCCATCGCGCCGCGCCCGGCCTCTGAAGTTTCAGATGCCAGTACCACGCGAAAGTCATGAACAGGTTGCTGCATACGAGCATCGATACAGCGATAACGACTTTGCCCACAAACCCTCCTTTTGCACCGGGCGGATGCGCCTGACTTTAAATGATTATTATAGCAAAACGCCGCGGACTTGTCTGCGGCATCGGCACACTTGACTTCGACTGGGGTTTTTCGGTATAATTTCCGCCGTTCGTCTGGAGAAAGCGGGCGTAGCTCAATGGCAGAGCTCCAGCCTTCCAAGCTGGCTACGAGGGTTCGATTCCCTTCGCCCGCTCCAAGGCAGATTCAGCCAGGGTGGCGTAATGGCAGCCGCGGCAGACTCAAAATCTGCTGTTCGCGAGAACGTGCGGGTTCGAGTCCCGCCTCTGGCACCAGATGGGCGTGGCGACTGGAGGGGTGTCCGAGTGGTCGATGGTGCAACCTTGGAAAGGTTGTGTGGGCGCAAGTCCACCGGGGGTTCGAATCCCCCCCCCTCCGCCAATTGCTTTAATTTACCTTTTCCCGGCGAGCCGCACGCGGGGGTCGAGCAACCCGTACAGCAGGTCCGTCACCAGGTTGACGAACTGGTAGAGCAATGCACCCAGCACTACCACCGCGCGAACGACTGCCATGTCAGAGGAATGGATCGCGTTGATGGAAACGGAACCGAGCCCCGGTATGCCGAAGAAGCTCTCAAGAAGAAGCGACCCCGCGAAGAGGCCGGGTATCGACAGCGAAACGTAGGTAGCTATCGGTATCAGCGCATTGGGCAGAACGTGCCGCAGCATTACCGCCGTGCGCGAAAGGCCCTTGGCGCGCGCGGTGAGCACATACGGACGGTAAAGCTCGTCAAGAATCGCGGTGCGGAAGAAGCGCACGTCTGTGCCGAGCGAAGAGAGAATGCCTATCAAGACCGGCAGCACGAGGTAGAACGCGTTCTCGTAGCCCCATACAGGGAATAGCCCCGCCTTGTAGGAGAGAAAGAACTGCCCCGCCAGCACCCATACGACGTAGTTGACGCTCATGAGCACAGTGGAGCCGACGAGAATCGCCTTGTCTGCCGCACCGCTGCGGAAACGGGCCGCCAGCATCGCCAGCATGAGCCCAAGCGCGACACAGCCTGCGAGGATAGGCACAGTGAGGGAGAGGGACGGGCCTACGCCGCGCCGCAGGACGTCAATCACCGGCTCTTGATTCTCGATGGAATACCCGAAGTCGCCGCGGCACAGGTCGCCGACGAAGCGGAACAGCTGACTGTCGAACGGATTGTCGCGACCGATTATCAGCGGCTTGTCGTAACCCCACTTGCGGTTGAACGCGGCTATCGACTCGGCGGTCGCGTTCTTGCCCAGTATCGCTTCCGCCGGAGAACCGCCGACAACGTTGAAAAGAACGAACGCAACGAGCACTATGCCGGCCGTGGTCGGAACAGTCTCCAGCAGCCTTCTCAGGACATAGCGCAGCATGGCCGGTCAGAGCGCGATGTTGTCAAGGTCGGGGATGTGTGCGAGCATCCACCGCCGGCAGCATTCCATGATCTCGCGACCAGTCGCCCCGTCGCCCATCGCTTCGACCGCACCAAGGTAGTCGTTGAGGTCGTCGCGCGTCAGCCTGGAAAGCAGCTTCGAGATTACGGGTATGTACGTGGCGGACATCGACAGGTGATCGGCTCCCATTGCCGCCCACAGCACGCCGACAAGCGGGTCTGCTGCAGATTCTCCGCATACGCCGACGGATATCTCATGCCGCTTCGCCGCGTCTATCACGCCTCGCATGAGCTTCAGCACTGCTGGATTCGTCGGCTGGTATAGCGAAGCGACCGCATCGTTGCCGCGGTCCGCAGCCATCGTGTACTGTATGAGGTCGTTCGTGCCTATCGAGAAAAAGTCGGCGAGAGCGGCGAACGCATCGGCATTGACTGCAGCAGCGGGAACCTCGATCATCGTCCCGACCTTCATGTCGCGGTCATAGGCGACGCCCTCGCCGTCCAGCTCGCGCCGCACGTCGTCTAAGATACGAGCTGACGCCTGGAGCTCTTCCACGCAAGAGACCATCGGATACATCAGGCGCACGTTGCCGGCGGCCGACGCGCGGAGAACCGCCCGCAGCTGCGTGCGAAACACGGCGGGGTTCGACAGGAGATACCTAATGGAACGGTTGCCGAGAAAAGGGTTCGGCTCGCGGCGGGGGGCGTCCTGGCGCGAAAGGAGGCTGAACATCTTGTCTCCGCCGATGTCGAGCGCGCGTATGGTAACGAACCCGCCCGAAGAGAGCGTTGCCGCGAAGTCTGCAGCCTCGCGGTATGCGGAGGCCTGTTCGTCTTCCGTCGGCTCACGCTCGGCGTTGAGCCACAGGTATTCGCTGCGGTACAGGCCGATGCCGCGCGCGCCGAGCCCGCGAATGTCGTCGAACGGCACTCCCGGATGTACGTTGGCGAAGAGCGGCACGTCTCCTCCGCTGCGGAGCGTGCCTGACGGATGCCGACTGGCGACTGACACCTCTTCTGACAGCTCGCGCTGCCGCTCCACGAGGTCATGGAACCGCAGAATGGCTTCGCGGTCCGGCGCAACCGTGACCGTGCCTGAGGTGCCGTCCAGCAGCACCGTTTCCCCGGCACGGACTGCGGACGTGATACTGCCCAGACCCGTGACGGCCGGGATGCCCATCGCGCGCGCCAGCAGCGCGACGTGGCTCGTCGTCGACCCGCCGTTGGTGGCGAAGCCGAGCACGAGGTCTCGCGGCAGCTGCACGGTCTCGGACGGGGTCAGATCGTCAGCGACGACTATCGCAGGCGTCTTTAGTTCAAGATGAGGATTGGAAGCAAAGCCGACCAGCGCCTTCAGGAGACGCCGCTCCACGTCGTCCAGGTCGCGGACACGTTCGCGGAAATACGGGTCGTTCATGCGGGAGAACCGCTCGCGCGCCTCGGCGACCGTCTGCTTGACCGCAGACTCGGCGTTCAGGCGTTTTTCGGTCACGCGGCGAACAATCTCATTGGCGAGCATCGGGTCCTGCAGGATCATCAGGTGCCCCTCAAAAATCTTGGCCTCGTCCTTGCCAGAGCGCTCGCTTAGCACGGCAATCAGCCCCTCAAGGTCGCGCGCCGCCTCGGTCGTCGCCCGCCTCAGGCGCAAGCGCTCGTCTTCCTCGCGCCCCGGCTCGACGACATATTCGGGAACAGGCATGTCACCGTCGCCGCGGTATATGAAGACGGGGCCGATAGCGAAACCGCGCGCCGTAGGCAGGCCCGTCAGAGTCCTCATGGGACAGTCACTGCTCATCAGGTATGTCGAACTTGCGCTGCACCAGCGCCTCCAGCTCGTCAAGCGCCTCCGACGCCTGCGGCCCGGACGCCGTAACGCGCAACACTGTTCCGCACACTGCCTCGAGCGTCATCAGCGCCATGATCGACTTGCCCGAGACGACGTTGCCGTCCTTCTCGACCTCGACATCGGCGTCAAAGCGACTCGCGCATTTGGCGAAGAGCCCGGCCGGCCGCACGTGCATGCCATACTTGTTCAGGAGCCGAAGCTCCCTCGTGATCTTATCCGTACTCATCGTCTCCCCCTCTTTTTCGCAGTCTTAGCCTGCATTGCGTCGGCGCGCTTCCGCAGGCGTTCGGAAAGCCCGTCGACTGGATCCACCCCGGACATCAGCAGTTTCTGCTGCATGGCAGCGGTCTCGACGAGATTCACAAGGTCACGTCCCTCGGACACAGGTATCATGACGTTCGGCACGTCAACTCCGAGAATGGTCTTCACGCGGCGCGTCTGGCCGATGCGGTCGACCTCGCCCTTCACGTCCTGCAGGCGCCTGAACGTGATCACGAGCTCCAACTGCTTCTCCCCGCGCACCGCCGCCACCCCGAAGATGCTCGGGATGTGCATTATGCCTATGCCGCGTATCTCCATGTAGCCGGCAGTCGATTCGGACGCCGACCCGAACAACAGGCCATTGCCGACCTCCTTGCGCACGCAAGTGAGATCATCGGCTATGAGCGAGCAGCCGCGCTTGATCAGCCCGAGCGCCGTTTCCGACTTGCCGAGCCCCGGCTCGCCCTCGATCAGCACGCCAAGCCCGCAGACCTCGACCATCGTGCCATAGATCGACGCCGTAGGCGCACTGAGCCTCTCCAGCACAAACGCGCTCAGGTGGGCGAAGATGCGGGTCTTCAGCGGCGACGTCATGATCACCGCGCCGGACTTCTCGCCAAGCGCGATCTCGTCGTCGCTCGGCTTCTGCCCGTTGGTGAATATGAAGCAGAACGCGCGCCGGTCGATCAGGGCCTGGAAGCGCTGGCGCCGGGTCTCTTCGTCGAGAGTGCGCAGATACGCCATCTCGGCGTTGCCTATCAGCTGCAGCCGCCGCCATGCGAAGTGGTCGTAGAACCCCGTCAACGCCAGCCCGGGCCGGTTGACGATCGGCTCCTCCACGGTGCGCTGCAGATTCGCGCCCCCGGAAACGAGCGTGAGGGAAAGCTCGTCGCGCCCGGCCTCGTAGAAGTCGGACACGGTAAGCGTACGCCCCTTCGCGCTCGCTCTAGTGGGCAGCGTTTCCATAGGTTGCTCAGTTCTTCGCGGACGCCGCACGCTGGCGGCGGACCGTTCCCTTGCGGGCCTTGACGCGCATCTTCAGCAACTGCCGCTCCGCACGGGCTGCGGCCGTGTCGATCACGCTCTTCGCCGACTCGGAGAACTCCTTCGCACCGACAGCCGTCTCGCCGAGGCGGTTCGCCACGACTTCAGCCATGTACATGTGCTTCTTCACGTCGACGTCTATCACGATGGAGACCTTAGTCACCTTCGGAAAGCGCTCCTTGAGCTGCGTCATCCGCTTCTCCGCATACTCCTTCAGCGACTCTATGCGCACGTCGCTGTGCCTCATCGTCACTTCTATGCTCATCTCTTTTTTCTCCTTTCCTTTACATCCGGAAGTTCTCGCCGAGATACTTCTCGCGCACCTCCGGATCGTTGACAAGTTCTTCGCTGGACCCCTCGCGCAGGAGCCGCCCGTCATAGACAAGATACGCACGGTTCACGACCGAAAGCGTCTCACGGACGTTGTGGTCGGTTATCACGATGCCGAGCCCCTTCTCCGCCAGGCTGCGGACGATGTCCTGTATCTCGTTCACGCTTAACGGATCCACCCCGGCGAACGGCTCGTCGAGCATCAGTATGGCCGGACGCCGCACCAGCGCCCGGGCGATTTCGAGCTTGCGGCGCTCGCCGCCCGACAGCGTGTAGGCCGGCTGCTTCGCCACCTTCATCAAGTCGAACGGCGCAAGCAGCTCCTCGGCGCGAGCAGCGCGCTCCTTGCGTCCGAGCGGCAGAGTCTCAAGGATCGCCATGACGTTCTCCCACACCGTGAGCCGCCTGAAGACGCTCGCCTCCTGCGCAAGATACCCGAGACCCATACGGGCGCGCCGGTAGACCGGCAGGCGCGTGATGTCCTCGCCGCGGAACTCGACCTTGCCGGACTCCGGCCGGACAAGACCTACAATCATATAGAACGTCGTGGTCTTGCCGGCCCCATTGGGACCGAGTATGCCGACGATCTCCCCGCACGAGCACTGCATGCTGATTCCGCTCACGACCGTGCGGTCGCCATAGACCTTCACAAGCCCGGTCGCCGACAGGTCAGGACGCGCCGCTGCCGCCTTCTCGTCCGCCATGGCGCGCATGGCGTCCATCACCGGATCGCTCATCTGGCAACCTCCTTCCCGATCCTGCCGACCGTGATGCGCGGCCCGTCGACCTCAACCTGCTCCACATCCAGCCAGAAGCGGATCCGACGGCCCTCCAGCTCGCGCTTGTCCGCACCGGATTCCACAAGCCTCGCATACTTCCCGTCGCCGTCGCCAAACATCTCCACCTCGCGCCGAAGCCGCCGGTAAACCGCCAGCGGACAAGTCGCGGTGCGCGAAGCGTTGGTCAGCACAACGTTCCCGGAAGCCACCACACGCGAAAGCTCGTTCGACGCCGTCATGAACAGGTAGACCTTGTCGGCACGCAACCCGTAGCCGTCGCTGTGCTCGACTTCGACGTTCCCTTCGAGCAACACCACCCCGGCGTTGCGGTCGATGTCGCTCGCGTCGCTCCTGATGCGAATGTTCTGCGGCACGTCAGGCGTCTTGGCAGGAGCACCGCCGCCAGCCGCCGCCACAACGGCGGAAAAGAGGATTGGCAAAAGTCCGATCACAGCGCGATCCCCCCCCCTGACGAAAAGTCGCTCGACTCGATCTCGGAATCGCGGAAGACCCGCACGTACGATTCAAGCGACGAGAAATACACGCCCTTGCCGCAAAACGTCGTTTTCCCATGCCGGACCCGCGCAGGTCCCTCGGCCCACCCGCTCTTCATGGCGCGGTCGACAACGCAACTCGCCGCGTCTATGCGAGACTCCTCGGAACCGTCGGGGGCGAACTTCCTGATCACCACGCCCTCGGCCCAGATCAGACCCTCCCGAAGGAAGAACCTGGCCCGCCTCGCCGACACAACCGTCTTGACAGACCCGTCTGGAAAAGTCTCCACCGGAACGGTTATGCTCTCGGCCGGCTCGTGCACGTTCTGCAGGCAGTTGGAATAGGCCGCCTGAAGACGCTCCGCCTCGCGAAGCAGAAGCTCTCGCTTCTCGTGCCACTCGGCCGAGTCGAACGCCTGCGCCGACGCTGCGGCGAAAAGGCAGAGCGCAATGCTAGCTAACGTCCGCATGAATCTTAAGAAGCACCTTCCAGAGTTTCTCCAGTTCAGAAAACCTGATTGCGTTCGCCGCATCGCTCTTCGCCTTGCTCGGATTGACGTGCGTCTCCATGAAGACGCCGTCGACGCCAGTCGCGACCGCCGCGCGGGCGAGCGCCGGCGCATAGCGGCCGTCGCCGCCGGACCCGGTACCCAGGCCGCCCGGCCTCTGCACGGCATGAGTCGCATCCATCACTACGGGATACCCAAGCTCGCGCATCACGAGCAGCGAACGCATGTCAGCGACGAGATTGTGATAGCCAAAGGAGCTGCCGCGCTCGCAGAGCACGATGCGCCGGTTTCCGGTAGACTCTATCTTGCGAATCACCTGCGCCATGTCCTCAGGAGCCATAAACTGGCCCTTCTTCACGTTGACGACCGCGCCGGTCTTGCCAGCCGCGACGAGAAGGTCGGTCTGCCGCGCCAGGAACGCCGGTATCTGCAGCACGTCGCATACTTCCGCGACTGGCTTCGCCTGCCACGGCTCGTGAATGTCGGTAAGGACGGGCACCCCGAACTTGGACCGCACCTCTGCCAGAACGTCGAGTCCCTTGTCGATGCCGGGGCCGCGGAAAGCGTCCACGCTAGTACGGTTTGCCTTGTCAAAACTCGCCTTGAAGACAAGGCCGGCCTTCAGGCGACGGGCAAGCGCGACCAAGCGCGAAGCGAGGTCCAGCGCCATCGCACGCGACTCGATTACGCACGGCCCTGCGATGAACACAAGTTCCCCGCCTCCGAAAGCCACGCCCTTGTCGACCGATATTTTCCTCATGACTGCTATTATACTAAAAAAGCACCGTGATGTCTAACGCCACCTACGACGCGCTTACCTTCGGGAGCGCGAACTTGAGTCCCCACAAAAGAACGAGCATCGCAACGCCTGCAACAAGCAACGGCGCTAGCGACGGATTGGCAGCAGTGCACGCGGCAAGCACGGCAAGCTGCAGATAGACGACCGCGCCGATGAGAACGCCCACGCGACGCTTCCTCACCGGGTCGCTCTCTTCGCCTTCCGAATATTTCGTCACGGCGGCGATGAAAGCGAACCAGACCAATGGCAATGCGATCTCCGACAGCCATGACGGAAGAACGCAAGCAGAGGGGGCGGCAGAAGCCTGCTGCACGGCAGCCATTCCGCACACAACGTTGAGCGCACGGCAAAGCCCCATCAATACAGGCTTCTTCGTACGGTTGTAGGCCACGCAGTACAGCGCCAGCACAAGCGCAACGATCCACCAAGAAGGAGGAAGATTCGCCGCGGCCCCTGCGACCAGTACGGCGAAAAGACACAGTCCGCGGGCAATCCGCACCGCACCAAGCGATATCTCACCGTCGGGAATCGGACGCCCCCTGTCATGCGTCACCCCGACGATATCGTTGTCCGCAAGGCCGAACATGTACATGAACACGGACGCAAGGCCGGCCGCAAGCGCGCAACGCACCCCAAGCGAGACGTCATGCCGGCCGGCACGCCCAAGCACCCATATCCAATATGCCGCGCCGGCAAACACGTCGCCCGGCACCGTAGGCAGGTTGACGACGCGGAACAGCCTGAGCCATGGCATCAGCATCCGATGATCCTCTTCGCCTCCACAAGAGCCCGTCCGCGGTGTGAAATCGCATTCTTCTCTTCGGCGGAAAGCTCCGCGAACGAACGATCGTATCCGTCGGGCACGAACAGCGGATCGTATCCGAAACCCTCTTCACCGCTCGGCGCGAGCGCAATCCGTCCGAAACACCTGCCGACGGCGGAGTGTTCGCGCCCGTCTGGACCGACGAGCGCAATCGAGCAAGTGAAGTTCGCTCGGCGGTCCGTGAAGCCGACGAGGTTCTTCAGCAGCAACGCGTTGTTAGCGGGAGTGTTCGACGGCTCGCCTGCGTACCTTGCGCTCCGCACTCCCGGCGCACCGCCCAGCGCCGCGACCTCCAGTCCCGAATCGTCGGCCATGCACCATTCGCCGCGATGGCGTCCAGCTATGGCGCGGACCTTTATCAGCGCATTCCCCGCAAAATCCGGCGCATCCTCCACGACGTCCGCCGGATCGTCAGCGACAATCTCAAACTTCGGAAATATCTGCGAGATTTCCCGCAGCTTGTGGACGTTGTGAGTGGCGACAAATATTCTCATATGGCGGATTATACCAAAATCTTGCGGAACTATGGTATAATGTCCGTGCCATGACATACAGATTCACCGCAGACGGACAGAAAGTCTCACTGCTCGGTTACGGCGCGATGCGACTAGCGACCGTGGACGGCAAGCACGCCAACGGATGGGCGGCAGGCTCCTCAGCCGCCCAAATCGACCAGGAGCTGATGAACCGCCAGGTAAAGGCGCTGCTCGACGGCGGCGTAAATTACTTCGACACGTCGCCAGCCTATTGTCGCGGCGAATCAGAACGCCGCCTCGGCGAGGCCCTGACAAAAAGCGGTTATGCCAGGAAAGACTATTTCATAGCCACGAAACTCTCGAACTTCGCCCCACGTCAGTATCCGCTCGACGAAGCGAAGAAGATGTTCGCCGAGTCCCTCAAGTTCCTTCGCACGGACTACGTGGACTTCTATCTTCTTCACGCAATCGGCAACGGGGGTTTTGAGACTTTCTCCAAACGTTACCTGGAGAACGGTGCGCTCGACTGGTGCTGCGAGCAGCGCGAAAAGCGCGTCATCCGCCACCTCGGCTTCTCCTTCCACGGCGATCCGAAGGCGTTCGAGTGGTGCATGGAGAACCACGACAAGTACAAATGGGACTTCTGCCAGATTCAGATGAACTACGTCGACTGGCGCCACGCAAAGGAAGTTAACGAGCGGAACCTCAACGCGGAGCACCTTTACAAGACGTTGACCGACCTCAAGATTCCCGTTGTCATAATGGAGCCCCTGCTCGGCGGACGTCTCGCGCGGTACAACTGGGCGCTGGCTCACGAACTGAAACCGCGCGACCCCGACGCGTCGCTCGCAAGATGGGCGTTCCGCTTCTGCGGCACATATCCGAACGTCCTGACAATCCTTTCAGGCATGACGCGAAATTCGGACATCACGGAGAACCTAACCACGTTCTCGCCGCTCAAGCCATGCGGCGGCGAGGAGCTGACCGCGCTGGAAAACGCGGCACAGGCGCTCCTTTCGCTTAACACGATACCCTGCAACAACTGCAACTACTGCATGCCGTGCCCGTACGGTCTCGACATACCGGCGATACTCACGTTCAAGAACACGCTGCTGGCGAACAAGACCAAGATGTCCGCGAAGGAATCCCTGTCGCTGTACCGCAAGGCCATCCCCAACGGACTTCGCCGTGCAGACCGCTGCACCGGTTGTCGCCGCTGCAATCCGCACTGCCCGCAGCAGATCGACATTCCGAAGGAAATCGCCGAGATAGACAGAATGATTGACGGCTTCAAGGGGGAGGCGTTTCGATGAAAGCATCAAGGTTAATCGTGCCGTTCGTGGCACTCGTCTTCCTGTCCGCGACGACAGCGGCGTTCCTCGGCGTGCACAAACTGGCGTTCGTAGCCGGGCTTCAGCTTTTTCCCGCGATCCTCGCCAAAGCGTGGGTCATCTTTGCGGCGATCGCTGTGATCACATTGCTGTTCGGCCGGTTCTTCTGCCGGGCGATGTGCCCGCTCGGCATTCTCCAGAGCGTTGCGAACCATATCTTTCATCCGAAGACCGCCGTTCGCCGCGTCTGCACGCGACTGTCGGAGACGGTGACGCAGCGCGCCGTGCGCTGGACCGTTTTCGCTGCGGCAGTTCTCTGCATCGCGCTCGGCTATGGCGCATGGGCAGGGCTGCTCGATCCGTATGCGATATACGGACGTCTCCTGTCGCTCATCCCATCCAGCGACGGCGAGGCCGGCCCTGTGCGGCTAAACTTTGCCGTTGTCGCAGTCGCCACGTTTGCGACAATCATCGTAACAGCTGCCGCAGGCAAGGGACGCATCTGGTGCAACTGGATATGCCCCGCCGGCACGCTCTTCAATCTCGTCGCTCGCTTCTCGTGGCGGAAAGACTCGGTCATCCGCAGCTGCGGCAACTGCAGACGCTGCTTTCCGCAGACGCCCGCTGCGGCGAAAGCGACGGACAACGGGGTGACGCGGCGCGACGCTATCCGGACGATGGCAACCGCCGTCGCCGCCGAAAAGCTGACGGACGGTGGGTTCGCCGACGTATCGCTCCCCGGCAGCCCTGAACGAAAGCTAAGCGTGCTGCCGCCCGGCGCAGGGAAACGCGAAGACTTTTTCCGAAAGTGCATTGGCTGCCAGCTGTGCGTCAAGAACTGTCCGGCACACTGCCTGTCGGCCTCGGTTACGCTCACGCACTTCGGTCAGCCGGAGATGGACTTCCGCTTCGGTCACTGCGTCCTCGACTGCACGCGATGCTCGGAAGTCTGCCCGACCGGAGCGATAATCCGTCTCGCGAAAGACGAAAAGCGCACGGCCCATGTCGGACGCGCCATCTGGCGGAAGGACCTCTGCATACGCACTGCGGAAGGCGTCAGCTGCACGGCATGCGAACGTAAATGCCCTGTCGGCGCAATTCATGTCGTTGAGAACGTGCCTGTCGTAGACGCCGACGCATGTCTCGGCTGCGGCGCCTGCGAACACGTCTGCCCGGCGCGTCCGATGCCAGCAATCGCTGTCGAGGGGCTGGAAACGCAGCGGTGGACCGCTCCGTCGGACGGAACCGCATTCATCGGTCCGCCGAACGCCCTCGACGCCACGCTCGCAAAAATCGCCAGCGAAACACGGGCCGAGCTGCAAATATGATATAATACATCGCACGAAAACACAAACCTAGGGAGAATGACACATGGCTTGCTTTACAGTTCCGCTCGCAGGTGCAGTTGCCGCCGGCGTTGCGCAAAAGACACTCGGAAAGGCAAAGGCGAATCCGTTCGTCGCCCGTCTGCCGTGGCTCGTCAAGATGTCGCTCGGCGGTTCGTTCCTTCTTGCAATAGAACACATCTACCATGGCGAGATCATCTTCACGCCTCCGTTCCTGACAGCGGCCAAGGAAGGTCCTGAGGCCGTTGCGGAAATGCTGCACGAGATGGCGACGGTCGGGGTTTCCATGGCGGTTCTGTTGCTCGTCACATGGGTCGGCATGGTGATTGCTTCAGAAGCAATGGCCAAACGCGCGAAGGAACTCTCCCATGTGTGAACTTATGACCATATCCGCCGCGATCGTATTTACCGTCCTCTACTTCTTCACGCGCTTCCGCACGCACGCAGTATTTACGACGATGCTCATGTTCTGGGGCGCGGCGATCATGTGGAGCGTAGACTGCGCGCACTCGCTGATGGAAGGCGATGGCCTTCTTGACTTGAGCCGCGAAGACACTGTCCTCGGCGCGATAATCCTTGCGACGGGGCTTGCTGTCTTTTTCGTGCTGTCCGTCCGCGAACGCCTGCTTGCCAGGCAAGCCTGACGCGCCTCAGTCCGATGCGCACCCTCTACATCGACTGCCGCATGGGCGCAGCCGGCGACATGCTGACGGCCGCCCTTCTTGAGCTTCAGCAAGACAAGGCCGCTGCGCTAAGGCGACTTAACTCCATCGGGCTTGACGGTGTTTCCGTGTCCGCACAACCGTGCGTCCGGTGCGGGCTTGCCGGAACTGTCGTCGACGTCTCCGTGAACGGCGAGGTCGAGGGCGCTGCACATGACCACGACAGCGGACACGGCACGCATCACCACCACCATCACCACGCTACACTGGAAACGATCGAGGCGCAAATCGCCGCACTCGATGCGACAGAATCGGTGAAATGCCATGCGCGCGACGTCTACCGCCTGATTGCCGACGCCGAAGCTGAGGCGCACGGAAAACCTGTCGCTGAAATCCACTTTCACGAGGTCGGGGCAAAAGACGCGATATGCGACATAGCGTCCGTAGCGACGCTCCTTGAAATGCTCGGACCGATTCGCATCGCGGCAAGCGTCCCCGAAGTCGGCGGCGGATTCGTCCGTTGCGCGCACGGCGTACTGCCGGTCCCGGCGCCGGCCACGGTCAACGTGCTGAAGGGAATCGCGTTCTCAAGCGGCGCGGCAGACTATGAACTGCTCACGCCGACCGGAGCCGCCCTTCTCCGCCATTTCGCCACGGAATTCGGCCCTATGCCGACCATGTCCGTAGAGCGCATCGGCATCGGGTGCGGACACCGGGAACTGGACGGACGCGCAAATGCAGTACGCGTTTTTCTCGGCGAGACACGCGACGCGGCTAACGACGCCATTGTCGAACTGAAGGCAACTATCGACGACATGACAGGTGAAGAGCTGGCCTTCGCCTGTGACCGCCTTCGAGACGCTGGCGCGAAAGACGTTTCGCTCGTCCCTCTGACGATGAAGCAAGGCAGGCCCGGACATCTTCTCGTTGTTCTTGCGGCGGAAGGAGACGCAGACCGCATTGCCGCCGCGATACTGCACGAAACCTCTACTTTCGGCGTGCGGCGCACGGACTGCACCCGCTATGCGCTTTGCCGGAAAATCGACGACGGGACTGACGGCATTCGCATCAAGACCGGCGAAGGCTACGGCACGACAAAGTCAAAGCGCGAGTTCGCCGACAGGGCCGCCGCCGCGCAACACACAGGCAAACCGATTTGCTCTGTCGTGCGTGGCTAGGCAGCGGCCTGCTTCGCCGTTGATTCAGCCGTTCTCCCGCCCCGAAGTGCTGGCTGAGAGCTCCTCCAGTTCGGTCGCAGCTTCTTCCCAATCGGCAGTGTAGCGATCAATTTCGAACTGGAGAGTGCGGACCTTGCGGTTCGCTTCCGCGAAATCGGTAGTCGGCTTCGGATTGAACAGTTCCGCGGATACCTCTTCAAGCTGCTTCTGAAGCTCGTCTATCTTGTGTTCCGCCGTCTCCACCCTTTTTTTCAGCTCCTTCACGCGCGGCGCGATCTTCGCCCGCTCCGCAGCACGCTGCTGGCGCAACTCCTTCTTGGAAAGAGTCTGTTCGGAGGAAGGCCGTGAAAGCTCCGAAGGCTTGGAAGGCTCCAAAACGCCTGTCCTGCCCATCTCCTCCTTCTTCTCGCAGTAGTAGTCGTAACCGCCGGGGAACTGGCGAATGCCATTGCGGGTGATTTCTAGCACGCTGGTGGCAACGGCGCGGACGAAGTCAATGTCGTGAGAGACAAGAAGAATCGTGCCCCGGTACTTGCTCAATGCGTCCTGCAACAGGCGGCGTCCGTCAAGGTCGAGGTGAGTCGTCGGCTCGTCCAGAAGCAGGAAATTAGGCGCAGA
The DNA here is from genome assembly GCA_017514235.1 of Kiritimatiellia bacterium. Classification (GTDB taxonomy): domain Bacteria; phylum Verrucomicrobiota; class Kiritimatiellia; order RFP12; family UBA1067; genus UBA1067. The sequence continues at coordinate 87,381 of JAFWKK010000038.1, forward strand.
AAGGAAGAGCCGCAGGAATGCGAGTCGAATCTTCTCGCCGCCAGAAAGCACGCCCGCCGGTTTCTCCACGTCATTCTCGTCAAACCCGAATGCGCCCAGCTGGTTGCGAAACGCCTTCTCCGGGCCGCCGCCGTGCGCGTCCCATGCGTTCTTTGCGTTGCGGTACACGGTGAGGTCAGGCGGAACCGTCTCGGCGAATTCCTGACTCAGGTAGCCGACAACGACGTTGTGCCCCAGCACAGCCTTGCCCTCCGTCGGAAGACGCGTTCCTGCGATGATGCGCATGAGCGTGGTCTTGCCGAGGCCGTTGTAGCCGATGAGCGCGACCTTGTCGCCACGCGATATGTTGAACTCAAGACCCTTGAACACAAAGCGGGGGGACGGCGACTCTCCGGCCTCGTAGCTGAAGCCGAGGTTCTCGCAACGGAACATCTCGATGCCGGACGGCGGCGGCTCGGCGAGGCGAAGACGGCCGGAGTTAGTATATCGCTTCGGCAGCACGATGCGCTCGGCGTCGATCTTGTCGATGAGCTTCTGCCGCGACTGCGCCTGCGCGGCCTTGGTCGCCTGCGCACGGAACCGGTCCACGAACCGTTGCAACTGCTCGCGGCGGTGGTCTTGATTCTCCTTCGCCGCCTTCAGGTGTCCGTAGCGGACTTCACGTTCGCGCAGGTACCAGTCGAGGTCGCCCTCGTAGCGTGTCACAGTTCCGGCGTCCACCTCGACGATTATGCTTGTGAGCGTGCGCAGTAGATAGCGGTCGTGGGAGATGAGCATCAGAGTGCCGTCATACGCCCGGAGGAACTTCTGAAGCCAGTCCACGGCAGGCAGGTCAAGGTAGTTAGACGGCTCGTCGAGAAGCAGCAGGTCGGGCTTGGACGCCAGCACCCTGGACAGTTCAGCGCGCATCCGCCAGCCGCCGGAGAAGGAGGCGAACGGCTTAGCGAACTCCTCAGTCGTGAAACCGAGCCCGCCCAGCGCAACCTTTACACGCGTTTCGATATCGTAACCGCCGAGATGCTCGAACTTAGTCTGGAGATCGCCCAGTTCCCTGAGGAGTCCGACGTTCTGCTGCTCGCCTTCCTGCCCGAGACGGTCCTCCAGCTCGTGCATGCGCGATTCCATCTCCGAGAGGCCAGGAATGCCTCGCAACGCGTATTCTAGCAGCGTTTCGCCGGGAGAATCCGGCTCGGGGTTCTGCCGTGTGAAGCCGATGCGCGGCGACCCTTCGATCACTAGTTCGCCCTTGTCGGCAGACATCTCGCCGAGGACAATCTTGAAAAGCGTCGACTTTCCGCTTCCGTTCGGACCGACGACGCCCACGCGGTCGCCCTTGTTGACGCGGAACGTGACGTCCGAAAGAACGTCCTGATGTCCGTAGTGTACCGAAATCTCCCTGAAATCCAACATGATCGTACGGTCACAAGGGGTGGAATGCGCGAATGATCTCGCGGTCGTCGAACGGGTGCTTCACGCCGGCTATCTCCTGCGTCGTCTCATGGCCCTTGCCGGCCACGATGACCACGTCGCAGCGATCGGCATTCACGAGCGCACGCTCTATGGCCTTGCGCCTGTCGGGCTCTGCGCAAACCCGTCCGGAGTCCACCGCGCCGGACGGCATGCCGCCAAGTATCTGCGCGATTATAGACTCGGGCGCCTCGCTTCGCGGATTGTCGCTTGTTACAACGACGCAGTCGGCGAGCCTAGCCGCCGCCTCGCCCATCAACGGCCTCTTCATCGGGTCGCGGTCGCCGCCCGCTCCGAACACCACCCAAAGCTTGGAACCCGCAGGCGTAAAGCCCCGCGCCGCGGTCAAGACCTTCTCCAGCCCGTCAGGCGTGTGTGCGAAATCCACGTAGACGTCCGCCGCGACAGCCGGGTTGCGAACGCGCTCAAGGCGCCCCCAGCGGGGAGTCAGCGACGGTACCGCCGCCTGGATCGCTTCACGCGGCACGTCAGCCGCCTCGGCGAGCGCTGCGGCAACGAGTACGTTCGACTTGTTGTAGTCGCCGACAAGCGGCAATGACGAGAGATCGAGACCTGGAGTGCGGAAGGAGACTGGCAGCACGTTCAGTGCAAGTCTGCCGCACGCGGCAAGCATCTCACGTCCGTAACCTCCGTCAAGACATACGACATACGGAGGGAAGTCGCGACGCCCTGCTGAGGCCGGAACGCCCGTCTCCCATCCGTGCGCACGCATGCCGTCGCGCGCGATCCGCTCCGCGAACAAGAGCTTCACACGGAAGTATTCCTCCATAGTCTTGTGATAGTCGAGATGGTCTTCCGAAAGGTTGGTGAACGCGCCGCCGGCAAAGACGGTGTCACCGGTACGGTTCTGGTGGATTGCGTGGCTCGACACCTCCATCACGCAGTCGGTGCAGCCGTTCGCTTCCATTGCGGCATATATCTCCTTCAGCTTCGCCAGAGGCGGCGTCGTGTAGCCCGTGTAGAACCGCCGCGCCCCGTCGTACACCTCGACGGTAGTCACGTAACCGGTCTTCCGCGCCGGGTCAGCGTTCAGGAACGCAGTCAGGATCCACGCCGTCGTGGTCTTGCCGTTAGTGCCCGTTATGCCCCAGAACTTCACCGTCGCGCCTATTTCTTCTTCTGCGACTGACTGTTGGCCGTGAGAAGCTTCGACACGCCGACGAGCGCGCAGGTGAAGATCAGCATGAGCGTCGAGAGCGCGAAGACGCTAGGCAGGTTGCGCGAATGCTTCGTCATGGAGCTTACGTACGTCGGGAAGGTGTTCGTGCCTGCTCCGTTTACAAAAGACGTGATAACCACGTCGTCGATCGAGAGGGTGAACGCGAGAAGTCCGCCCGCGACTATGCCCGGCATCAGGATCGGCAGCTCAACCTTGAAGAACGTGTACCACGGGCCGGCACCGAGATCGTAGGCGGCCTCCACGATGCGGTCGTCGAAGTCCTGCAAACGCGCAAGCACCGTCATCACAACGTAGGAGACGCAGAACGTCACGTGCGCGATGAGAATAGTCCAGAACCCGCAGTCCACGCCCAGTGCCACGAAGAGCATCAGCAGCGATATGCCTATCAGGATGTCTGGCATGATGAGCGGCGTATAGACAAGCGCGTAGTGCACCGACTGAAGGCGTCCGCGCCAGCGGTGCAGCGCGAGGGCGGCGGTCGTACCCACGACGCTTGATATGAGCGTAGCCAGGCTGGCGATCGTAAGCGAGAGCCAGAAGCTCTCAAGAAGCGGCCTCGCCGCCTTCTCGCCTCCGAATATCTGGGCGTACCATTTCGTGGTGAAGCCGATGAACTCGCCCTTCGCGTTGAAGAAGCTCATGGATATTCCATCGGGTATGAAACCGTAGACGACCACCAAAATGATCGGCACGTACAGGAACGCCAGCACAAAGCCGAGCACCGCAACCGAGAAGAACGAGCGCTTCATGCCCCCCTCCCCGCGAGCATCATCCGCTCGGTCTGCGACTCCAGCCGCCTTCTGTCGCGCGCGTTCTGCCGCCTCTTCCACCACATCGCGAACGCAAGCGGCACCAGCACCGACACCGCCATCAGAGTCGCCAGCGCCGACGCGTGCGGAATATTGCGGTTCTGTATCGCGCGCATGAATATCTTGTTGCCGATCAGCACGCAGTTCGTGCCGCCTAGCATTTGCGGTATGACGTAGCTGCCGATCGCGGGAATGAAGACCATGAGAATCGCGGATATCACCCCCTGCTTGACGCCGGGAATGAAGATCGCACGGAAGGCGTAGAAGTTTCTGGCCCCGAGGTCGCGGGCCGCCTCAAGGAGCGAGAAGTCAAACTTCTCGGCAGCTGAGTAGATGGGCATTATCGCAAACGGCAGGAACGAGTATACGGACACCAAAACCACCGCCGCCTCTGAATCGAGCAATGTAGCCGCCCCTGGATCCACCGGACCTGCTGAAGCCAGCCCGATCCAGACGAAGAAGTGCTGCAGGAAGCCTGGCAGCCAGTCGAACAGCCAGCCCCGCATATGCACCCACGCGAGATAGCACGCCTGCAGCCAGCTGTCAGGGTGGAGCATCGTCTTCCACGCGAAGACGCGCACCACGAAGCTAGTCCAGAACGGCAGCATTATGGCACCGGCTATGATCGGCCTCATGCGAGACTTCATGCGTGCGATCGCATAGCCGCACGGCAGCGCGAGCAGCACCGACCAGAGCGTGACCTCGAACGAGATGCGCAAAGTGTTCCAAACTATCGCCGGATAGTCGGGGTCGACGATCTCCCGCCACGTGTCCATGCCCCATTCGCCGACACCGCCAGAGGCGTCGTGTCCGTGGAACGTGAACGCCAGCACGATTACCGCAGGAACGGCGAAGAACAGGGCCAGCCAGACGAAGCTAGGCAACGTCACCAGCCATTCCGCCTTGCGCGAACGAAGAGGGTTGTTCACTGCATCTCCACCATGTAGCCGTCGTCCGGATGCCACCAGACGAACACGTCATCGTTCCAGGTGATCGGATCCTGATCGAGCAGGAACCGGGAGTGAGGCTTAAGAGCCGCGATCTGGAGACCGCTGGACTTCAGCCAGTACTTCGTGTAGACACCCTGATAGACGATGTCGCGCACCGTCGAGGGGAAGACGTTGATCGATGCGCCCTTCTCCGGCGGAGGAGGCGTCTTAGTGACGCGGATCTTCTCGGGACGGACCGAGAGGTCGACCTTCTGACCGACCTTAAGCGACTTGTCGTTGAACGCCTTGATCTGCGGGAAGCCATCGACAGCGATGAGGCAGTAATCGCCGTCCACCGAGACGATCTCGCCGGAGAAGAAGTTGGTGTCGCCGATGAACGAGGCCACGAACCTGGTCTTGGGTGCCTCGTATATCTTGGCGGGGCCGTCAAGCTGCTCCACCCGGCCACGGTTGATCACAGCGATGCGGTCAGACAGCGACATCGCCTCGCCCTGATCATGCGTGACGTAGAGGAAGGTGATGCCGACTTGGTCGTGAATAGTATCGAGCTCCAGGAGCATGTGCTGGCGGAGCTTGAGATCGAGCGCCGCCAACGGCTCGTCAAGGAGCAGTACCTGCGGACGGTCCACCAAGGCGCGCGCGATAGCGACACGCTGCTTCTGTCCGCCCGACAGCTGGTTCGGGTACTTCCACGCCTGGTCCGAGAGTTGGATCATTCCAAGTATCTCGTCGACCCGCTCCTCAATCTCCGCCTTCGGACGCTTCGCGAGCTTCAGCGAAAAGGCGATGTTGTCCCACACCGTCATCGTCGGGAAGAGCGCGTAGTTCTGGAACACCGTGTGGACGCGCCGCTGGTTCGGCGGCAGATCCGTGATGTCCTGCCCTTCCAGGTATATGCGCCCGGAGTCGGGACGCTCGAAGCCGCCCAGCATCCTGAGCAGCGTCGTCTTGCCGCAGCCGGACGGCCCCAGGAGCGAGAAGAACTCGCCCTTGCTGACCGTGAGCGACACGTCGTTTACGGCCGTAAGCGCGCCAAAGCGCTTCGTCACCCGGTCGAAGACTAGGAAGTCGTTGTTCATTGGCGCGAATTATACCATAAAAATGCCCCGCTGGAATATGGTATAATCGCACACATGAATGCAGTATTCTTCGACATGGACGGAACGCTCTTCGATTCAAGGGCGGACCTTGCGAGCGCCGTGAACTACACGCGCTGCGATCTCGGGCTTAAGCCGCTGCCACAAGATGTCGTCGTGGGCTTTGTCGGCAGGGGCGCGCGCTATCTCCTCGAGAATGCGATTCCGGAAGTGTCAGGCAAGTTTGACGAGCTGTGGCCGCAGTTCAGCGCGAACTACAGGGCGCACATGCTGGACGAGACGGAACTCTACCCTGGCGTGCGCGACACGCTCGACGAGCTTGCTGCTCGCGGATGGATCATGGGCATCAACACTAACAAGCCGAACTTCGCCGCCAGGGACATGCTTGAGTACTTTGGCATACTTCACCATTTCGGTAACGCAATCATTGCCGGCGGAGACTGCACGGAGATGAAGCCGTCGGGGCTACCCATCCGCGAATGCGCAATGCGGATGCAAGGACACGCGCTTTCACAAAACGACTGGATGGTCGGCGACAACTGGACCGACATGGAGTCAGGTCTCAACGCCGGCGTGAAAACGGCCTTCTGCTCATTCGGCTTCGGGCATCTGAACGACAGCTACTACACCGTCAAGATCGACAGCTTCCCCGAACTGCTCTGTTGTCTTGTGACTTCTCCGTTCAAATCATGATGCACGGCATCATCCATCGCAAAGACGCCTAATTCGGCACAACACCGCAATGCATCGACATAATCCATGACACCTGACACATCCACCACGCTTCTGCGAGAGATATCGTCAGACGCGGACAACGCGCGCTGGCCCGAATTCGTCGCGCGGTATCGTCCAATGATGCTCGCATACCTCAAGTCGCACTTCCCGGCGGTAGACGCGGGCGACGTTGTCCAGGAAACGCTGATCGCGCTGTCAAAGGCCCTTCCCAACTATCGCTACGATCCAGGCGAGAACGGACGCTTCAAGAACTACCTGACCGGCATCCTCCGCAACAAATCACTGAAATGGTGCAAGCAGGCCAACCGGGACCGTGCATTGAAGAACGACCTTATCTCCGGCGTGGTTCCGCCACCGCCGTCCACAGCGGAGATGAATGAGGCCGCTTGGCGCGAGTCACTTCTCGAAATCGCAATGTATCAGCTTCTTGCCAACGAACGCATACCCGACAAGTCAAAGCAGATATTTCAGCGACTGACTGTTGATGGCGCATCGCCAGACGAAGTGGCTATCGCATACGGCACAAGCCGAAACAACATTGACAAGACAAAAAGCCGCATAATGGCGCGGCTTCGCGAAATCGTGCGGGCGCTGGAGGCCGCCGGAGATGCCTGACAAGACGGAGAGCGAGATCACGAGTTTCCTCAGTGCGCATGGCCCGTTTGAGGATCCCCCGCTTTTCAGCAATGGCGACAGCATGGGCGAATGGATGATTCGCGCCTTTCTCGGGCGCGGCGGAAGCGCAGAGGTCTATCGCGCAGAGAACATGACCACGGGCTTAATCGCCGCATTAAAGATCCTTTGCAAATCAGACGACAGAACCCGCGAACGATTCAAACGCGAGACTCGTCTTCTTGCCGAAATCCAAAGCTCAACGTTTCCGAAGTTCTACGGGGCCGGATGTGCCGACGGACGTTTCTACATCGCAGAAGAACTATTGGGACCGATGCAAACGCCAAAAGCTGACGCAGAGGTCGCACGATTCGTGCTCGCAGTGGCGGCAGGAGTCGAGGAACTACATCGCCGAGGATTCGTCCATCGGGACATAAAGCCACAGAACGTGATGATACGCCCCGCAACAGGCGAAAGCGTTCTAATTGATATGGGGCTTGCGAAAGAAGACGACGAGGTACCGCTGCCGAGCAACGACAGAGTGTCTGTTGTCAATGGACGCGCCGTTGGCGTCGGCACACCGGGCTTCTCCGCTCCAGAGCAATTTACTGGCGGCAAAATCGGGCCGGCGACAGACATCCATGCACTCGGAATGCTGGCTAACGTCTGTTTTGACGGCAAGCCACCAAAGGCATGGACGAAGATCATCCGCCGTTCAACAAGCTCCATACCGGAACAGCGATATGCAACCATCTCAGAATTTGCAAAGGCTATCCACCACCGCCATGCCACCAACTGGTGGCTCATCGGAATCATCTCATCATTCACCATAGCTACTGTCATGGCATATGTCGCAATGTTCTGCAAGATTTCCGATGGGGACAATCCCCAGAAAGACAGCGAGGAGGCTACAAAAAATATTGATAAAGAACAAAAAATCGTAAAGAAAGAATTAGTGAACGCGATTCTGGATGTTGTATATCAAGGAGAGGGAGATGGCGGAGCACCTGTGGAAAAGGCCATAACGAATGGTACGATTAACGCTGAAAGCCTCTTCTGTCTTGGAGAAACTAAATACGACCATAATGTTATGGTAACACGAATTGCACTGAACGGACGGGATGTGTCGATTCCTAAGGAGGTTAGATTAGATGGAAAACAAAGAATTATGATTTCCGGTCCTGGACGTCTGACTGCTTCAATTACTGGCACACGCGATGTGAGTCTCGACCTTGGCGAACAGGCGACGCTCATAAACCTCACCTCAATACCTTATCCTGAATCCAGCATGAAGTATGTTCTTTGCGGAGCCTGCTATCTGAACTTCAAGAATCTTGATTGGCCAGCCGATGGCGACATAAAGAATATTTGGGTAGCCGATTCTATCAGTCTTGGCGACAAAGGCATGCCGTCATTTCGTTTCCGCGGTCCGGACTCCTACGAAGAAGCCAGAAAGATTGATCAAGAGACGGACATGGAAGCAATGCGGAAAGGCATATTGCCATCATATTAAAACAATTCCGACATTCTCACCTGTCAGATTTTCACCTTGACGGGAAATATCCATGTGGAGGAAACTTCACATGGGGAAAGTCATTTTATCAAGAAGAACAATAATTTGCTATAATACGCCTGTCCTACGCAAGCGGGGCGAGTTGATCTTTGACATCGGCGGGAGGCAGATCGTTGCTCCCGCCACCGGCCCGAAGCCAGCAGTGGCAGACGGCAAAACCTCAGGTGATACGGCAGCACACATCTCATGCGCCAACCGCCCTGAGGAGTTGCGGAAACGCATCCGACGCCCGCAGCATGTACGCTACATCAGCGTATTGGGTTTCGTGGTAAAGCCTCTAACTTTCCAAAACGAAAAACCGAATACGATGGTGCGTCGCGTGTATCACACGCGGCGTACCTTCTTTTCTCGTTTTTCGTTAAGGTTCTTAGAGGCACCTTCCACGAGACGGGATTCAGAGGGTGCGCCGCTTTTCATTTCCGCGTCGAAGCAGCAGCATCCAGTATGGTAGACGCGAAAGGAGAACCGGCAATGAACATCAAATGCCCGCATTGCGGAACAGAATATGAGATAACACAAGCCGAGTATGGCAGAGTTGTTAGGTGTGAAGTCTGCCGCAATGAGTTTGTTGCGGGGATTTCAAAAACCTCAAATATTCTTGGATTACACTCAGAACAAGAATGTAAACTTGGACAAAGAAAAAATACGTCACGGCAAGAAACTCAGCCGACAAAAACCGATATTCATCAACATACGACTGGACACCGAAGGATATCCAGTAGTGGAGGCTTACGAGCGCCTGTACGTATTACTGGACACCGAAGGATATGTACGCACTGTGGAGAGATTGCAGACGCGCCAAAAGCAGGACAAGAAACAGCCATAAAAGCCATAGTAGTAGGTACGGGTGTAACCTTTTTCCTAGTATTCCTAGTGCTTCTCATAGCCAGCATTCTTATGATGAACTTGATCTTATTATTAATCTCCTTCATATTACCCATGATTATATCTGTTCTCACTCGGCCAATGGTCAAGAACCTACATGATGCAATAACAACTTGTCCCCATTGTAAATGCAATAACTGTCTTGTGGATTTAAATAGTCCAATGGGTAAAAAGGTATTTAATGAAACACATCCCAATGGCTTCTGAAACGAAAATTCAACAACAAGCAATATGCTATTGTCAAGGAGATATAGTAAATGAATATCAAATGCCCGCATTGCGGAACGGAGTACGAAGTCGAGAAGATAGACATGTACCACTATACGAAATGTGGTGTGTGCAGCAAGGGTTTTGTCATCGGAGCCGAAACGAGCATGCAGGATTCGGCCAAAAACCATTCTTCATCCGATTCCCGCCAACGAGCACCAGCAAATCGCAATACGATGAAGAAAATGTCGATGATTTCAGACGTGGCTTTAGCTTTAGGCGTTCTCCTTGTCCTTGTCGTGAGTGCTGCCGCAGTTGGCGGGTTTTGCTTATTGGTAGGCAACACATACAACCATTTAGATCCAACAACAGTCATAGTTGAGGGAGTAAAAATCAGCACCCCAAAAAACGTAGGTTCCGGGTTCGAGAAAGCAGGGGATGGTCTTTATACCGTGACTATGTATGACTCCAGCAGTAAGGTCATATGGCCTGATACAATAGATATCATGAGCAGAAAAGAAAAATGGCCAATGCGTTCCATGGATGACTATGTCTCTGATTTCATTGCTTATGTTAAGAAAGAGGGGAAGCGTGCGCAGGTGATTTCTGTTGATGAGAACTATGCATATATCGAGCATGAGACGAGCACACAACGATGCTACAAGAAAATTCTTAGGGATGTGAAAAATGAGCGGTTTGTCCTCGTGTCAGCATATTATAACAAGGAGAGCACAAATGAAGATTCCATGCGGAAATGTGTTCAAGGTGCTAAGTTGGCACTGTAGACGTAATCGTAGGGATGCTTAAAAATACGAGAGATGCAAAATGCGAGGCAACATCTAACAAAAACAAGAAATGAATCACAACAATGAACATCAAATGTCCACACTGTAGTGCCGAGTACAATGTCGATGAATCGGCAAGATATCACTACACAAAATGCAAATCGTGCGGAAATGGTTTCGTAGTTGGCGCAACAGATATCCAAAAACGGACAAAACACGCATCATTTGTACAATCACATACGACAACATCAACGAACCGGACGTTCAAATTCAAGTGTGTTGAGTGCAAGAGATGGATGTATGCAGATGAAACTGCGAAAGGCCGCATACAAGGCTGTCCATATTGTGGGGCAAGACTGGCCATTCCGAAAACCATTCCGCCGATGCTGGGTGACACGTCAGTCCCAAAAGATGTAAGGGTTCGTGTTGCTACAAATACATTCTGGCAACTGTTCACGGCTGCGCCGTGGCAAATTCGAATTTGCGCCATATGGCTTGCGATTGGTGGTTTGTCCACACTGCCCATCACCATCTACAAAGGACTTACAATACTTCTGATTTTCGTATGTATCGGCATTCCGTTTTCGCTACTATGGGCATGGATGCTTACAAAGTGGAATTGGTCTCGCTGGATTACTATAATTGGCTCGTTCTTAAACGTGTTTTGGCTTATGGTATTACTGCTCTTTTGGGAAAGGATGAACTTCGGCCCTAACGAGCTTATTGCGCAGATTTTCGGATCGATCATAGGAATTCCCATGGCAGTATGGCTTCTTGCACGACCTTGCGCCGCTTGGTACAAATACCGACATGTTGGCGTGCTACAACCACCACCTGGCAAACGCCGTCCCATGTTCCTGTTCGTCATTGCCTACATAATCGCGATTGTCACAGCACAGATTGTTGCAGGTCCGCTTTGGTTTAAGCTCGAGCATGTCGACGAGAACACTTGCCCGATAGTCACTGACATGTTGTACACAGAATCCTCGCAATCCCCACAGGTGGGAACTGCGTATGCATTAGGCTGTAGTTTCGGCATTCAAAACTGCCACACGTGGAGTTTTGAAATCAGCAAATCACATAAATCATATTGGAGAATCGGGAGCTTCGCAAAGTTCATTCCAGACCCTGGCTCTTCCCATGTTCCGATATCTGGATTCGATGCATTCCTAAAGACGACACAGAGTTTTTCGCATGGTACACATACATGCACTGGAGTGTATGTCTGTTGCGGCACGGTAGAGATTGACCACAACGAATATCCAGTCCTGTGCTATATGGACGGCAAGATTGCACATAAACGTATTTCTGAGATAGAGGAGGCTGAGAGAATAGCGACGGAGACAAAAGAAAAAGAGGCGAGAATAAAAAAGATTGTCGAAACGCGCGACAAAGTCGCATTACGGGTGAATCGGATCAACAATGTCTTGCATGGTTTAGTATATGTCGGGTTTAACGCGCAGATTGCAAGTAAAGTCAATGTTTCGATAGATACAAAAACGGAAACGACAATAAACCTCAATCACACATTAACAATATCAAACAGCGTTGAAGAAATTGATGCCGAGCAAATGAGATTGGATAAAGAATTGAAACGATTGGATAAAAAAGAAGGTTCACTTGAAGCATGCTATAATGTCCATAAACGCCATATCGAAGAAGCGGAGGCTGCGGAAAGGAAACGCCGAGCGGAGAAAGAAAAGGAGGCAGCAAAACGTCGCGCAGAGGAGGAAGCCCGTGAACTTGAATCCCGAAAGGAGAATTGTGTACCATGTGGTGGATCTGGCCATGTTGCTTGCACATGTTGTAATGGCACTGGATCCATTGAGACAAGCGACTCTTATACATGTTCATCTTGTTCAGGCAATGGCACAGTCTTTAGAAATGTAAAATGCAACAGGTGTAGTGGCAAAGGTTCAACAACACAAAAGTGCTCATATTGTTGGAGGTCAGGCGGCATACGGAAAAAGAACTGTCTCTGGTGCGGAGGGAGTGGATATAAGAACGAAGAATACTGTACTGCTTGTGGCGGTGCGGGTTCGCGCTATGCATCTGTATGTTGCAGAAGGTGCGGAGGCAGGGGAGAAATATCATCCTCAGAGAAAGTCATCTGTCCAATCTGCAGTGGCAAATGCAGACTAAAGTGTAGCCGTTGCGGTGGAAACGGCTTTACCTACAGGCCGAAAGGGATACAATGAACATCAAATGCCCGCATTGCGGAACTGAATATGATGCCGAAGAAAACGAATACGGCAGATTTGTGAAATGTGCAGCATGCGGCAAGGGTTTTGTTGCCGGGACATCGATTGCCAAGAAACTTGGCGAAGCGGCTGGCGCTGTAAAGGACGCGGCTAAAACCGCCACGAATGCGGCTTATGAAAAGGCGCGAAACATTGATTGGAAGGCACATGGAGAACGTGCCAAAGCTGCGGCTGACGCGGCATACGACACTGGGAAAAGGCTATACAGGTCTGCGTTGGATAAATTCGAGGAGTGGGGCTTGCGTCATAAGTTTGCACAATTCTGGCAGTTGCTATCCTCGACACCATGGCCACTACAGTTTTCCTCGGTGTACATATCTGTGTTTGGATGTGCTCTTGCTGTTTGCAACTTTATGACGACAAAGTCACTTTCTTCATTAGTCCAAGCCTCTCTAATAGTCGCAATCGCAATTGCAATTGCGCTTACGCTTGTACGTCATAACTTCGTGCGTTGGGTACTCATCGCGTGGGGTGGATTCAACGTGATATTGTTACTCTGCGGATCACGTGACTTCGCGTTCCTTTGGCCGTTCAACATCTGTTTTATTGTGATTGCGATCCTACTCATGATACCATCCGCTCAGCAGTGGTACAGTATCCGAAATAGAGTTTCCAATCAAGAAGCAAATATGCTTTCTAGTCGCCGAGTGTTTGCCTGTGCCACTGCTTTGGCGCTAGTCATGGGGATTTTCCTCTATACAGGCCACAGTTCGGAACGAAAAAAAACACTAGAATCTCTTGACGGCATCTTGATTGAGAAGCTTGACGGACAAACCTTCAACAAGCAGACATTCCTCGGAAAAGATATATATGTCTCCTCCATGTCTCCTTCCGACGGCCTTGCTCCGAATGTGAATATTCTCATGGACAAAATTGTCTCGGGGCAGTTGCCGACTCTTGCCGAATATGTCAAGCTGACATTCACCCAGTATAAAGCAATGGGGTGCAATCCTTCACTTTTGGAAGAGGATGACGATTATGTGACTATGGGGGCGTCGGGCAATGGCTTTACTTTTGCCGTGAAGATAATACGGGATGTCAAAAAAAACAGATTTGTGGTCATAACTGGGACTATAAGGACAGATACGGCTGTCAGCGCCGCTAGACAAACGGATTCTTCGGCACAGCGCATTACCCATGAAATAATACGTTGTGTACGCAGCGCTCAATTGGAGTAGGCAACACCGTAAAGGACAAGTATAATGAACATCAAATGCCCGCATTGCGGAACAGGATATGACGCTGAAGAGAGCGAATACGGCAGATTCGTAAAATGTGCGGCATGCGGCAAAGGCTTTGTTGCTGGGACTTCAGTCGCGCCATGGTCTGGCAAATCAACAAGCACTATAAAGAATACCGCAAGAATTGCGACGAATACGATTTGTGTAAAAACGGACAGTCTGACACAATCCTTGCTATTGTATGAGTCCTCGCCATGGACAATCCGATTCTCGACAGTATACACATTTGTGTTTGGATGTGCTCTTGCTGTTTGTAACTTACTGACGGCAAAGTCACTTTCTTCATTAGTCCAATCCCTCTTCATATTCACAATCGCAATTGCAATTGCATTCGCGCTTGTACGTTATAACTTTGTGCGCTGGTTGCTTATCGTGTGGGGTGGATTCAACGCAATATTGCTTTTCTGTGGGTCACGCGACTTCGCATTCCTTTGGCCGTTTCACATCTGCTTTATTGTGATTGCGATTCTGCTCATAACACCATCCGCTCGGCAATGGTACAATATCCAAGGTAGAGCTCATAATTTCAAAGCAAATCCGCTTTCTACTTATCGAGTATCTGCCTGTGCCACTGTTTTGGCGCTAGTCATGGGGATTTTCCTCTATGCAGGCTACAGTTTAGAACGAAAGCGGATAATAGAGTCACGGAATAACAATTATGCATACCGAGACAGCGATTCATCATCGTTAACTCTGTCGCATACAGCATCACCTCCAAGTTCGCATACAAACGCGAAGAATGCGATACGCGAAGCACTATCAAATGTCAAAAACAGGTACAGGCTAAACCTCACACGCCTTGGACTTACTGAATCATACTATGACGAGACAAATGGCATCTGCGACCTCATGCTTCTGGACATCAACAGCTGGACAAAGTATCAAATTGTCTATTACAGAGGCTCAGAACAACTTGAGTGGCCGCGTTTGATGCAAAAGGACATGGCGGAACTTCTCATGCACGACAGGATGCTGATAGATACATACGAAAAAACGTCAAGCAGATGAGTTGTCCTTTCCGCCCTCGTAGTTAATTGGCATACGAAAAGAACAGAGGAAAACTACTTAAGCGTCCGTAGCACCGATCATTGAGATGATCATAGCAACTTAACATCTGTGATTTCTAGGATATTGAATCCGCAGGAACAAGCCGATTCAGCAAGAATAGACGATGTCAGGAGGAGGTGGTGAGGTGAACGTGACGCGCTCGCCGGTCGTAGGATGCAGGAACGAAAGCGTCACGGCGTGAAGCAGCTGCCGTGTCGGCTTGCGAGGAAGCCTGCGGTCCTTTTCAGCATTTCCGTACGTCCTGTCGCCCACCACCGGACAGCCGAGCGCGGCGGCGTGAATTCGTATCTGATGCATGCGGCCGGTATCAATCCTGAACTCCACAAGAGCAAGGCCGTTTCGCTTGCCGAGCACTGTCCAGTGCGTGACCGCAGAGAGGCGGTCGCGGCCAACAGGCGTGTCGATGGTGCCGGTTGACGTGCGCGGTGCGCCATGCAGCACCGCAAGATACGTCTTGGCAACGCCCTCATGCGATTCGAACTGGTGGCGGAGGGATAGATACGACTGGCGGTTCTTCGCGAACACCATCACGCCGCTCGTCTCGACATCCAGGCGATGCACGACCCCAGGGCGCTCCGCCGATCCCACGGACTTCATCTGCGGAAAACGCTGCGCCAACAAGTCCGCAAGCACAGGCTCATTCCGCCCCGGCGCGGAATGAACAATCATTCCGGCCGGCTTGTCAACTACCACAATGTCTTCGTCGTCGTATATGACGTCGGGACTCATGGCGGAGAAAACCGCCTCGGTCCGGCTCAGCCCTCAGCCGCAAGCGCGGCATCGACTTCGTCGGTCGTCTCCATGTTGTTGTAGACGTCCTGCACATCCTCAAGGTCCTCGAGCATGTCAAGGAACTTGTTGATTGCCTTGGCAACCGCAACGTCGGACACGGGGTTCGTCATGTTCGGCACGAGACCAACCGAGCTGCTCTCCTCGTCGACTGCGATGCCGCCGGCTTTGATCGCCTCGAGCACGGCATTGTAGTCGTTCGGCTGGCACTTGACGGTGAAGCCGCCGTCCTCGCTCAAGACGTCTTCGGCACCCGCCTCAAGGGCGACTTCCATCACGCGGTCCTCGGTGACACCATCGGCCGCAGGAATCATGATCTGGCCCATGCGATCGAAAAGACGCGAAGCACTGCCCGGCTTGGCCAGCTCGATGCCGTTCTTCTTGAAGACATTGGACACCTCTGCCGCCGCGCGGTTCTTGTTGTCGGTCAGGACGCGGACGACGACGGCTGTTCCGTTCTTGATGCCCTCGTACTGCGCGTCGACCATTTCGGCCGACTCAAGCTCGCCCGTGCCTTTCTTGATCGCGCGATCGATGTTGTCGTTGGGCATCTGCGCGGCCTTCGCCTTCGCAATGAGCGTGCGCAACGTCGGGTTGTTGTCGGGGTTGCCGCCCTTCGCCTTGACGACGATGGTGATCTCCTTGCCAAGCTTGGAGAATATCTTGCCCTTCTTCGCATCCGCCGCGCCCTTCGCGCGCTTGATTGTCGCCCAGTGGCTGTGACCTGACATTTCTCGAATCTCCTTCGGTTTTGTTTGTTAGACTTTGTGACGGTACGTTATGCGGCCTTTGCCGAGATCATAAGGAGAGATCTCGACGGTGACCTTGTCGCCGATCGCGATCTTGATGAAGAACTTCCTCATCTTGCCGGATATGTGAGCCAGCACCTCATGCCCGTTTTCGAGCTGAACCTTGTACATCGTTGCCGGCAGAACCTTTGTGACGGTCCCGACGACCTCGATAGCCTGATCCTCTTCTTTCGCCATTAGCCGTTGCCTTGTTTAAGGTAAAAACGTGCGTATTCTACCATTTCTCGGCCAACAAGGCAACCCGTCGCGGAACCGCATGAAGAACGTGAGCCTCGCCGGCATAGATTTTCGCACCGCCAACATCAAGGGAACCATCAGGCTGGATGCCGCCGCAGATACCAATGACAGGGACTGCATCATCGTCCGTCTGAACGATCGAAATGGTCTGTCTCTTCAGGAAGTCTATCGCGGCAATCTCTGGGTAGGCGGCTTCGAAGCCTCTTTCTTTCCAGATGTCATACCACTTGCCAAGTTGCCCCAGAATGGCATTGCGCACTTTGGGGACAGTCCCCGTGAAATTCTGGAGAGACCCCAAGGAAATCGCTTTTTCTCGCAGATCTTCGGGAAAGATCTGCGGTTTTACGTTTATCCCTATGCCTGCAATGACTTTGTCGCAGTTCAGCTCACATAGAATTCCGGCGACTTTTCTTCCCCCTATCAGTATGTCATTCGGCCACTTTATCATGGGGACAGTCCCCGCAAGCAATGGGGACAGTCCCCGTGAGACTGCAAGGCCAACGACGAGCGGCAGGGTTGAAACAGCCTCTGGTGACAATCCCTCCACAGAAAGAACTGCCGACATCAGGAGATTTGCTCCGGGCGGCGAATGCCATTTGTGGTCAAGGCGTCCACGCCCCGCCGTCTGATAATCGGCCGTGAAGACATCGCCATGGGTTCCGACACGGGCATCGACATTCGTCGATTCCGTCTCAAGCTTGTGATGCAAGGTCCATCTCGCCTTGGAGAACTCGCAGCCGCAATAATTCTGCCTGTAAAGGCCAAGTGCCTTTGCCCGTTCCACGGAACGCACGAAACCACCATGCGCCTTGAAGTTCCACGGATCCCACCTGACACCTGTCACTGACTCTGCCGCGTCAACCGCTGCGGCAAAGACCATCGACGTAGGCTTGTGCGGCGAGACGGTTAGCGAAGTCGTGAACGAATCGAATCCGTGCGCCCTGGCGTATTCCGCCGCCTTTGCGAGGTTGTAACGGAAGCACCTAGCGCAGCGCTCACCCTTCTCCGGTTCATGCTCGTAGCCTGCGGCGACTTCTCGCAACCATTCATCATGGTCATATGGAAGCGCGACAATCGGAACGCCGTCCGCCGCCGCCAGCCTCTCTGCCGAACGCAGGCGCTTCTCGAACTCCTCTCGCGTGTCGATGTTCGAGTTGGCGAAGAGCATCGTGACGTTCTTGCCGCTTCCCTTCAGCGCAGGCACACATGCGCTTGCGCAGGGGCCGCAGCAGACATGGAGCAGCATGCGGTTCACCATGCCTCCAGCAAATGCTGCCCGCCGTCCACAGGAATCGTGCAGCCGGTCGTCGATTCAGCAGAAAGCAAGAACGCGACAGCGTCGGCGACGCTCGCAGCCGACGGACGCCCCAGCAACGTCGCCGCCGCCTTCTCATGCATTCCTTCCGGCACAAATACCGGGCCAGGAGCAACGGCATTCACACGCAGAGTATCGGCAAAAAGTGCGGCGGACTTCGCGGTAAACTCGTAGAGAGAGCGCTTGGTCTCCATGTAGCGGGGAGAGGCTTGGGACGGACTAGCCTGCCGAGACAAGACTGCCGCGTCGAGAATGTTCACGACCGCGCCGCGTCCGCTCTCACGACCAGCCATCAGCATGGTCAGCTTCTTCGGCGCTTCAAGGTTGACGGCCTCGACTGCGCAATCCTCGCCGGCGAACAGCCCGGCGTTGTTGACCAATGCATCCGGTGGGACTCCGCCCAAGATGCGCAACGCTTCGGAAAAGAGTCTCGCCGCGCCGACAGGCGCGGCGAGATCCGCAACGATGTCGGCGCCTGCGCCGCCACGATGCGAACTTGTGACAACCTGCCAGCCGTCCGCCCTCAGCCTGTCAGAGATGGCGCGGCCCAGCCGCGCCGTTCCCCCGGTGACAAGCACGGACTTCACCGCTTCAGGAGCACGTCCTTCTCATACTTGCGGACGGCGTCAAACCACGACTCGTCGGCGACACGACCGTTGCGGCGGCAGAACTCAGACCAGACCTCTTCGACGGGATAGTTCTTGTACTCCTCCTGAAGGACGAGCTGCGCCGTGAAGTCGCCGGACTCCTGGAGCTTCGTAAGGTTCTTCCAGGGCACGAGCATCGCCTTCAGCAACTCCTTCTGCATGTTGCGCATGCCGAGCACCCACGCCGCAACGCGATTGATGGAGGCATCGAAGTAGTCAAGCGCGACGATGAAGTTCTGCGGACCCATCTTCACGATCTCCTGCGCAGCGGCGCGGAGGTCGTCGTTCTGGCGGATGACGTGGTCAGAGTCCCAGCGGACGGGGCGCGAGATGTGGAACGCGACCTTGCCAAACGTCATGAGGAACGCGCTGATCTTGTCCGCCACCGACTCGCTCAGGTGGAAGTGGCCCATGTCGAGGAGCGCGAGGATATTGCGCGTCGCCGCGTAGCCCATCACGAACTCGTGCGAACCGACCGTATAGCTTTCGACGCCAATGCCGAACAGCTTCGACTCGAGCGTCGGCACCACGGCCTTCTTGTCATACTTGCACTTGAAGATCCTGTCAAGCGAATCGGCCATGCGTTGGCGCGGGCCAAGACGATCGGACGGCTCGTCCTTGTAGCCGTCAGGCATCCAGAAGTTGATTGCGCACGGGCTCTTGAGTTCCTTCGCGAAGTACTCCGCGATCTTGATGCAGGCAATGCCGTGGTTTATCCAGAACTTGCGAATCTTCGGGTCGGGCGAGGAGAGCGTAAGGCCGTCCTTGACGTTGCCGTGAGAGAAGAACGTGGGGTTGAAGTCGAGCTTCACGCCAGCCTTCTTCGCCCACTTCACCCACGGCGCGAAATTCGCCGGGGAGAGCTTGTCGCGGTCGGTCACCTTTCCCTCATGAATGCCATAGCACGCATGCAGGTTTACGCGATGGCTGCCGGGAATGAGCGAAAGCGCAAACTCGAGGTCGGACATCAGCTCCTGCGGTGTGCGCGCCTTGCCGGGGTAGTTGCCGGTGGTGGCGATGCCGCCAGAGGCGCCTCCGGTTGACTCAAACCCGCCGACATCGTCGCCCTGCCAGCAATGCAGGGATATCGCTATCTTGCCCAGGTCGCGGATTGCCTTCTCGGTGTCGATCCCGATTTTCGCATACTTCCTACTCGCTTCGCGGTAGCTCATCGTCTTTCTCCTTATGTTGACGTATCTCGTTTCGCCGTGTCCGGCCCCGGCGGCAGCCGACGCCATTCAGTCGCCTCCGTGGCGCATATTATACCAAAATTCCAGTGGCGTCAGAACTTGAAGTCCACCTGCCAGCGGAAGAACCACGCCGGCTTGTCCGTCTCGTAATAGTCGCCGGGGTTGAAAAGCTCCGCATACAGGTGGCCGAAAATCTCGAAACGCTCGCCCTTCTCCTTGTCCGCAAGCATGATCGGGAAGTCGTAGCGCACCTGGCTGAGCAGGCCCTTGAAGAAGCCGTTGCCACCGCCCAGGTCGTCCTGCGCCGCAGCGAACATAGGACCCGTTGCGGCCACGAGCGTGTGGCGGCGGCCGAAGTCGATGCCGGCGGTCAGCTTCAGGTAGTGCATGTTGCTCCACCACGCTGCGCCGTAGTGCGTGCCGTACAGGAATAGCTCGGAGTCATTGACGCCGCGCGACCACATCGGATCCCAGGCGTGGTGGCCGCCGTCCTCGTCGGCCGCGTCCTTGTCGCCCGACATGAAGTGGTAGCCAAGCTTGCCGAGCGGACGCACGGAAGACTGAGCCGAGCTCTTCCAGTTGACGCCGGCGTATGAGCTCCAGCCGGAAAGTGTCGCGCCGTCGCCGTTGCGCCCGACCTGCCCCATCGCCTCCAGCTGGAGTGACCACTCCTCGTTCAGCTGCGGCATCAGCTTGCCGCCAACCATCTCACGCAACGTCCACGGGCGCAACTCGCCGCCACGGCGGAACGCACGCGTGTACTTCTGCATCACGAACAGCTGGTACGGAAGTGCCTTGCCGAGATCGGAATTCCAGATCGCACCGACGCCCCAGTCGTCCATGTCGGGCTCCGCCCCGCCGCCCAGACCGGAAAGCGACCTGTGCTTGCCGCGGTCTGTGCCCCACCTGACGTCACTGTCGTCGAAGTTATAGAGCGTGAACAGGTCGAGCGACGACACCTCAGTGAAGTGCATCCTCGTGCGAAGCATGTCGCCGTAGACCGTGCGCGAGCCATCGCCTGGGGTGCCGTCCACGAAGATGTGATCAAGGCCGTAGAGATTGTAGATGTCCTGCCGCCCGAACGTGAAGTCGAGGAATCCGTCGAACAGCCCCAGCCCTTCCAGGTAGAGGTTGTCGAGGATCAGCTCGTCAGGGAATGTATATTTGTTGGAATACGGTTCGGGGCACCAGCGAAACTCGTCCGTAAGGCGCGTGTAGAGGCGGAACTGCCCGATACTTTCGCTGCCGAACGAAACCTCGCCCCAGACACGTGGACGGAAACGCATGTGCTGGCGGAAGTCGCCGCAAGGAGCCTTTAGCAACAATCCTCCGCCAGGAAGGCCTGGGACGTTGTCCATCAGCTCCTGTCTGATTCTCAAGTCAGCTCCAACGTCAAAATCGAAGCCGTCGCCATGAGCAAGCAGTGCGCCAACAGCGACGAAAATACCTACAACGGTTCTTTTCATAAGCCTCTTGCCCGAAAGTCGGGCTGGTTCGCATACTTTCGCGTTCATGTAGGACATTATCGCAAATTTGCCGCCACCGCGCAAGGGGGATTTATGGTATAATAATTATTCACTTGAAAGGTGGATCGGAGAACTATGTTCAAGGCTGTATCTAATAAGGTCGCATTTCCGGAAATGGAAAAGACCGTCCTGGCGAAATGGGAGCGGAACAGGACGTTCGAGAAGTCCCTCGCGCGAAACGCGGGAAGGGAACGTTATACTTTCTACGACGGGCCCCCGTTTGCGACGGGCCTGCCGCACTACGGCCATCTGCTGGCCGGAGTCATCAAGGACATCGTGCCGCGCTACCAGACGATGCGCGGCAAGTACGTGGAGCGCAGGTTCGGCTGGGACACACACGGGCTTCCCATCGAGGCCCTCGCGCAGGACGCGCTTGGCGTGGCCGGTGCTCCCGAAATCAAGAGACTCGGCGTCGACAAGTTCAACGAGCAGTGCCGCTCGATGGTCCTCAAGTACGTGTCCGAATGGCGCAAGACCGTGACGCGCATAGGCCGCTGGGTCGACTTCGACAACGACTACAAGACCATGGACCCGAGCTTCATGGAGTCCGTCTGGTGGGTGTTCAAGCAGCTTTGGAACCAGGGGCGCGTCTACCGCTCGCATCGGATCATGCCATATTCATGGAAGCTCTCGACGCCACTCTCAAACTTCGAGGCCGGGTCGAACTACAAGGACGTGCAGGACCCGACGGTTACGGTAAGGGTGAAGGCGATTCCCGATTCGATTTCAATCGACAGCCTTCGCGGGCGGTCGACCGCGGTCTATCTCCTGATCTGGACGACTACGCCATGGACCCTACCCGAGAACCTCGCGATCTGCGCGGGCGCAGGCATCGACTACGTGGCCGTGCGCGACCTTACGGACGATGCGCGGCCGATTTACGTGATGGCGAAGGCGCGACTCTCGACAATCTTCAAAAATCCCGCAAAGGCGGAGAAAACCGGCACGGACAGAGCCACGTTTGAAGTCGTGACCGAGTTCAAGGGATCCGAGCTAAAGGGGTGGCGCTACGAGCCGATGTTCCCGTACTTCGCCGACAAGGCAGCCGAGGGCGCGTTCGTCGTCCTTAACGACGACTACGTGACAACCGACGACGGCACGGGACTGGTTCACATCGCGCCGGCATACGGCGAGGACGACTTCCGCGTCTGCCGCGAGAACGGCATGAACGCATTCGCCGATCCGCTTGACGACGCATGCGCGTTCACCGACACCGTTCCGGAATACACCGGACGCTTCTGCAAGGACTGCGACAAGGACATCATCAAGCGCCTCAAGGCCGAGGGCAAGCTCGTCCACCAGGCGACAATCGTCCACTCGTATCCGTTCTGCGACCGCACCGACACGCCGCTCATCTACCGGGCGATCGACGCCTGGTACGTGCGCGTGGAAGACCTGCACGAGCGCCTTGCGAAGAACAACGCCGCCGTGCACTGGACGCCCGGCTACGTCGGCGAGAAGCGCTTCGGCAACTGGCTCGAGGAGGCACGCGACTGGAACATCTCCAGAAACCGCTTCTGGGGCAGCTGCATACCGGTCTGGGTGAACGACGACGACCCGTCCGACATGATCTGCGTGGGTTCCGTGAAGGAACTGGAAGAACTTTCCGGCGAAAAGGTTACCGACCTGCACAAGCACTTCGTGGACAAAGTAGTCATAAGGCGGGACGGCAAGACGTACCACCGCACGCCCGAAGTGCTGGACTGCTGGTTCGAATCGGGTTCGATGCCGTACGCGCAACAGCACTACATGGGCGAGGGCGACGCGTCTGCGTTCTTCCCTGCCGAATTCATCGCCGAAGGACTGGACCAGACGCGCGGATGGTTCTACACGCTTATGGTGCTCGGCACCTGCCTCTTTGACAAGTCTCCCTACAAGAACGTCATAGTCAACGGGCTGATCCTTGCCGAAGACGGCAAGAAGATGTCGAAGCGGCTGAAGAACTATCCCGACCCGAACCTGATGCTCGACACATACGGGGCGGACGCCATACGGCTCTACATGATCTACTCGCCTGTCGTGAAGGCGGAAAGCCTGAAGTTCTCCGAAAACGGCGTCAAGCAGCTGATGCGCGACCTGCTGATTCCCTGGTGGAACGCCTACTCGTTCTTCGTAACTTATGCGAACGTGGACGGCTTCCACGACCCCGACGTTGCCGTGCCGGACTCCGCGAACGTGCTTGACCGCTGGATCGTCTCGTCAATGGAGACGCTGGTCGCCGACGTGACTGCGGCAATGGACGACTACGACCTGCAGAAGGCGGTGCGCCCGTTCGTGAAGTTCATCGAGGACCTGACGAACTGGTACATTCGCCGCAGCCGCCGTCGCTTCTGGAAGTCAACGAACGACGGCGACAAGCTCGACGCATACCGCACGCTGCGCTACGCGCTCGTGCAGCTGGCGAAGGTGGCCGCGCCGTTCACGCCCTTCATCGCGGAAGAGATATACGGGAACCTGAAGGGTGCGAGCGACCCTGAGTCGGTGCATCTCTGCGATTTCCCGTCCGCAAACGCGGCCGCGCGCGACCGAGACCTGGAGCGGCGCATGGCCGACGTCCAGGCCGTCGTAGAGCTGGGCCGGCGTCTCCGCGCCGACAACGACCTCAAGGTACGCCAGCCGCTGAGCGCACTCAAGGTGACCGGGGCCGACGTCAAGGGACTGGAGCCGCTCATCGCCGACGAACTGAACGTCCGCCGCGTCATGTTCATCGCCGACGAGACGGAACTATGCGACATGACGTACAAGGCGAACTTCAAGACGCTCGGCAGGAAGTGCGGCCCGAAGATGAAGGCCGTCGCGGCGGCGATATCCCGGCTCGGCGCGGACGGAGCCGCGGTGACGTGGCCCATGGAGATCGAGGGCGTCGAAGTCACCCTCGAGGACGTACTGGCGACGCGCTCGCCGAAGCCCGGCCTTGTCGTAGCCTCGCAGGGCAAGGTTGTAGTCGGCCTAGAGACCGCACTTACGCCGGAGCTGGTCGCGGAGGGCGACGCGCGAGAGTTCGTAAGCCGCGTGCAGGCGATGCGCAAGGCGGCGGACCTGGAGGTCGTGCAGCGCATCAGGCTGTCCGTCGCGGCCGACGCAGAGTTCAGGGCCGCGCTTGCCGCACACCTCGACTACGTGAAGAACGAGACGCTAACAGTGGAGATTGCGCTATCCGACGGTTCCGGCGACATCGAACTCAACGGGCACCGGCTGGCGATAGCCATGGAGGCAGTGTAGTGCGATGAAGTGCGAACTGTGCCACAAGGCCGACGCAGAGACGGCGATCAGACGCGGCGAAGGCGATGACGCCGACGAGCTGTACGTTTGCAATGCCTGCGCAAAGTCGGAGCGGCAGCGTCGACAAAAAAAGAGCTTGCGCACGCGTAAGGTGTCCGGCCTTCCGCCGGACATGTCTATGTCGGTGACCGAGATTTCCGGCGACGGCAACGGAGACGGTCCGCCGCCCATCATCAGCGCTATCATGGACGCCTTCCACGACATGGTCTCCGACATCGAGAAAGCGGAAAAATCGGCCAAGTCGAAGAAAGAGCCGAAGATGCACGACTTCCCGTCGTCCCGCGTCGACGCCGCCTACAGGATCGGCGGGCGGTTGCATCTGGAGGCCCTCCACCTGATTGGAGAAATGGACGCTGTCAAGCGCGCCATACGTGCGCTGGGCATGGAGCTGGCCGGGGTGAATGCCGACGGCGTGTCCGACGCCGGTCACGTCTACGCCCTGCGCTATTCCGGAACTGCCGAGCGCGCCAAGCGCATCGTCTCCGCCCTTCTGCGAGAGGAGCGCAACGCGCGCGTCCGCCTTTTCGAAGAGATGCCGCGGGTGTTCGGCGACTCGCTCTGCCGCGCCCTTGCGGTCATGAAGAACTGCCGCCTGCTTTCGCCCGGGGAGTGCTTCGACCTGCTATCCCCGCTCCGTCTCGCAGCGAAGGAAGGGATGCTGGACGGAATCACTACGGACGAGATAGAGAAACTGCTCCTTGCTACGGACCTCTCGAACTCCGAGGACAGGCTCGAGCAGGAAGAACGCGACAGGGTCGATGCGGAACGCGCCGACGAGATGAACAGCCTTTTCGAGGACGTGGTACTGAACGAGCGTGCGGAGGAAAAGTTCCTATGAACCTCAAGTTTTCCAAGCATGCGGTCGACGCGCTCAATGCGGCGGCAAGTTGCGCACGTCAGTTAGGGCATGACCACATCGGCGCCGAGCACATATTCCTTTCCATAATCGCAATCCCGCAGTGCCAGGCGGCGAAGCGGTTCGTCACGCTCGGGCTTTCGCTCGACGATCTCGCCGAGTCGATGAAAACGATGGTGTCGAGCGGCGGCGATGGCACGATGCAGCGCGGACAGCTGCCGCTTTCGGCACGCACGCGCAAGATACTCGAGATGGCCGGCCTTGAAGCCGGCGAAGGCAACGCCGTAGGCACGGAGCACCTTGTCCTCGCAATGCTGCGAGAAGGAGAGAATGCGGCGGCCCAGCTCCTTTTCAACGCCGGCGTCACAGTGGACAAGTTCGTGTCGGCAGGAACGCAGAGCCAATCCGCAGATTCGACAGAAGCCGATGCGGCGGAACCAGCCGAGAACGCCGGAGAGACGGCGACGGGAGCAAACGGCAAGGCGCAGAAGACGCCGACCATCAACGCCTACGGACGCGACCTTACGGACCTGGCGCGCCAAGGCGCGCTCGACCCGGTCATCGGCCGTGCGCAGGAGCTGCGACGCATCGTGCAGATACTTTCGCGCCGCACGAAGAACAACGCGGTGCTGATCGGCGAGGCGGGTGTCGGCAAGACGGCGGTCGTAGAGGGCCTGGCCCAGGCGATCCACCGAGGCGAGGTTCCTGAAAAGATGCAGCACAAGCGAGTCATAGCGCTCGACATGGCGCGTGTCGTCGCAGGCACTCAGTACCGCGGCCAGTTCGAGGAACGCCTGAAACGCATAGTGGACGAGACGAAGCGCGCGGGCAACATCATACTCTTCCTGGACGAGATCCACACGATGGTAGGAGCCGGCGGTGCAGAAGGTGCAATGGACGCGGCGAACATCTTGAAGCCGGCCCTTGCGCGCGGCGAGCTGCAGTGCGTGGGCGCAACGACTCTCAAAGAATACCACAAGTCGATAGAAAAGGACGCCGCGCTCGAGCGACGCTTCCAGTCCGTTCAGGTAGACGAGCCATCCGTAGCCGACACGGTGGAGATTCTGGAAGGGCTGGTGCCGAAATACGCCGAGTTCCACACCGTGCGCTATTCGCCGGCTGCAATACGCGCGGCGGCCGAGCTCACCGCCCGCTACCTGCCGGCCAGACAGCTGCCGGACAAGGCGATAGACGCCCTTGACGAAACTGGCGCACGACTGCGCGCAAGCGCAAGTGCGCGGCCGAAGCGCCTCACGGACATGCAGGCGCGCATTGACGAGCTGCGTGGACGCAAGGACTCGGTCGTGGCCAAGGGAGATTTCGACGCTGCCGCACAATACCGCGAAGCGCTGCGACAGGCCGGCGTCGAGTTCCAGACAGCGCTTGCGAAATGGCGTGAGACGCATGCCGAGGAGCCTATCGACGTCTCCGAGGAAGACGTGGCGGTGACCGTGTCGTCCATCAGCGGAGTACCGGTCGAAAAAATGAACGCCACCACCGCAGAAAAGCTGCTTGGCATGGAAAGGGCCCTCAACGAGGTGGTCGTCGGGCAAGCGCCAGCAGTGCAGGCGATCGCTCGCGCCCTCCGACGCAGCCGCGCCTTGATGGCCGACCCGAAACGCCCGATAGGCTCATTCCTCTTCCTTGGACCTACCGGCGTAGGCAAGACGCACCTTGCGAAGATGCTAGCCGACCGCGTATACGGCGACGACAAGGCGCTGATCGCGCTCGACATGTCGGAATTCCAGGAGAAGTACTCGTCCTCCCGGCTCGTCGGCGCACCACCCGGATATGTCGGCTACGACGAAGGCGGGCAGCTCACCGAGAAGGTGCGGCGCCGTCCGTATTCG
This sequence comes from Kiritimatiellia bacterium, assembly GCA_017514235.1. Taxonomy (GTDB): domain Bacteria; phylum Verrucomicrobiota; class Kiritimatiellia; order RFP12; family UBA1067; genus UBA1067. Next base: position 114,773 of record JAFWKK010000038.1, read on the forward strand.
GTAATCCTCTTCGATGAATTCGAGAAGGCAAACTCAGACGTCTGCAACATGCTGCTGCAGATTCTCGACGAAGGCCGCCTTACCGACGGGCAGGGGCGCATAGTCGACTTCCGCAACACAATCGTCATCTGCACGGCGAACCTCGGGTTCGACTTCGCGCGCGAAGGCCACTCGCTCGGATTCGCGAAAGACACCGCAGAGACCAGCTACGACGTCCTGCGCGAAAAGCTGCTGGCAGAGGCCAAGCGCACGTTCCGTCCCGAACTGCTGAACCGCTTTGACGAGACGGTCGTATTCAGGAAGCTCGAGCGTCCGGACATGGCGCGCATCCTCGAACTTGAGATCGCCCGGCTCAGGTCGCGTCTTGCGGACGCGCACATCGCGTTGTCGCTCGACAAGAAAGCCGTCGACTTCCTAGTTGAGAAAGGCTATGATCCGGCGCTAGGCGCCCGCCCCCTGCGGCGCGTGGTGCAGACGTACGTGGAAGACCCTCTTGCCGACCTCGTGCTGTCCGGCAAGACCCGTCCGCGAATGCGCGCACGGCTCGCCAAGGACGGCCAGTCGCTCAAGTTCTGACCAGTCAGTTCCGGAATGTCACGGTCTTGACGACAGCCTGGGCCTGCGCGGACGGCTTGCGCACGAACACGATCGAATTGCCCTCCGGAAGCGTAACGTCCGCTACCGGAATGCCTGAACCTGAAAGGACAAACCGCCCGTCGGCAGGACGCGGCACCCGCATCGCGTATACCTTCTTCGGAAGGCCCGTCCAGTTTCTGAGGTCCGCCTGAGTCACCGATGCAGCCCATGTCGCCGCAGCGACCTGCGAAGCCCTGAGAGCAATGCGCGTGTAGTTGTCGCTGCAGTTCTCCGCCACTACTCCGAGCGCAACCTGCACGCCGGCCTTGACCACTGTCCTGGTGATTTCGCGCGTCAGCGCTCCCCGGAAATAGACGTCGAACTCCGTCTTCAAGAGCTCGTCGACATTCTGCAGCTCGACAAGCGGCATGGTCTGTCCGCCAGCCGCCACCGAATACGAGGCGCAGGCCGCATCACGATACCTCAGATAAGGCAGCGCCATGCCGGCATAGAGAATGTAGCGGTTGAGATACGGTATAAGCACCGTGGGCAAGTCAAGCCGCCATTCCTCGCGCACCGGACCAAGACCATCCTCAACATACACCCACACCTGATTCCTCGGCTTGGCACCGCTTGCTGCAGCGGCGAAATCTGCACTGAGAAGCGCATTGCCGGGATCGATCTCGGACAGCTCCCGGAAAAAACCGGCCGCATCACCGTCACCGCTGACCCAGCGGAATACGCCCGTCACGTGCTGGGCGTAGCGGTTGAGCCAGTCTTTGCGAGCAATAATTTCGACGTTTCCGCTTCTCGCAGTGTCGAACCCACACTTCTCCCTGATCTGCGCGGAGAAGTCGGCGTCTGCAAACGCGCTATTCACCGCCTGATCGGACTTCGCTTCATCAGCGCCGCCGGACGACTCGCTGCCGCCCTTCTCCTTCGCGTAAGCGTCAGAGTCTTCCTTCAGCTTGCTTGCTGCGTCGGCAATCTCTTTCTTCCGCTCCCAAAGCCAGTTGTCCTGATGCTGCGCCGCACGGTTAAGCTCCGTGCGGGCCGCATCAGTCTGGTTGCTTCTCATGTAGTCGATGGCCTTGTAAAGGCATGTGAAGATGCGATCCTCGCCTCCGCCGGAGTAAGGAAAGGCACGATCGTTCGACAGCATCGCGAACGCGCCGTCAGAGCCCTGCCGGAACACGCTGGTCTGATCGTTGCGCAGGAATACGTCCTCCGCCTTGTCGAACTGCGCAACCGACGCCTCGAAATCGTTCAGCAGATAGCGCGACCCGCCGGCGTGAAGACGCCAGAGAAGCTCGTCCACGCCGCCATCATCGGCTTTCGCCTCAACCTCGGCTACTGGCGCGGCATAGTCGCCAGCTACCATCGCCTTCTCGTAGTCGTTGAGTATGTCCTTGTTCGTGCGGCAACCAACAACCGTAGCAAAAGCAACGGCGGCGAACAGTCCCGTAAGTGCGCGATTGTATGTTTTCATCAGAATCCGAGATTGACGCCCTGGGACGGAGGAGGCGCAGGCGCCGGTGCGGGAGCTGCTGCTGCGGCGGCGGCAGCCTCAGCCGCGGCCTTCCGCTCGGCCTGAACACGCTCAAATCCTGCCGGATCGATCTTGGACTGGATAATGGCTGCGATGTTCGCCGCTGTCCACTCCGTCGAACCGGTCGTGAATATCTCGGCCGTACCATAGAAGTTCCTGGAGTCGACGCGCACGATGTCGGAGACAACGATCTCAGTAGTAGGCGCGTGTACGCAACGGAACCTGACCTCGGCAAACTGAGCCGACGCAGGCGGGAGCGGAAGACCTGTCACATAGTCCGTTCCAGGAGACGCGACGTCCGAAAACATTACCTCGGCGACGACAAGGTAATCTGTGGCCAGCTTCTTCGAAAGCCGGCAGACATCGTTCGGGTTTGCGTTCGGATCGTTCACAATGCGATCCAGTTCCCGGTCTATCTCCGGCCCGAACGACCGGTCAAGCGTCTTGAAGCTGCCTGTGTTCGTAAGCTGGATGCTCATGTGATCTACGAGCGTATCGAGCCAGTCGCGTGCCGAAATCGCCATCCCCCAGACGCTGACCGTCTGAGACTTCGTGATGAACGGCGCCACCGCAATGCGCGGCTTCTTGACAGGAAACACTCCGGCCGGGGCCGTCGCCTTGGCTGAGATCTCGCCCGTCTGAGCCGGCATTGGCGGAGCCGCGCCCTCGTCGTTGTCGTAGAACCGAAGCACATCCTTAAGCTTCGCCTTGCCGGAGACAAGCTTCGCCTCAGAGGTGTTCTTTCCGACATCCGTCACCTCGCATACGCCAACGGTCTTCTCCTTATAGACCGTTTCTCCGGTGTCGTCGTCGACGATGGCCTTGCGGCGGCGGACCTCGTACTGCTCCCCAACCTCAAGGAAGTCGGCGCCGTAGCTGAGCGTCAGCGCGCCGTCGTCCTCGTCATAGTCCATTATGTACATCGGATAGTCGCGCATGAGGATCGCAAGCGCAACGCGCTTTACGACGTACACGAGCATGTCCCTAGGCGTCTGGCAGTACGCGACAACGCGCAATGTCTCTGCCTCGTAAGGCTGCTGCGTGCGCAAGTCGTTCGCACGGATAGACACCGTGGCGATGTACTCGGCCTTGACCGTTCCGCCTATGCTGCGCGACTTGCCGCTCTGCAGGAGCTGCACAATCTCACCGCTCATCGCATAGCCTGCGGGTATAAGGTCGGCTTTGCCGCCGAAGCCCTCCTCCCGTGCGGCGGTGACGTACATGTCGCGGTCGAGGCACTTGTACTTCTTCGCCTGCACGAGCTTCGTCAGGAGAAGCTTGTCTATGCCCTCGAAGACCGACTGGCTGACGCCGGACTGGTACGTCATCTTGTCGAGGACGAGCCACTTCGCCTTCCCGGGGCGACGCTCCAGGACAGGCGCATCCGTCTGGCCGCCACCAGCGGTCGCGACCGCCAGTTCGCCGCGGCAGGCGGCGAATATCTTGGAGGCTACCTGACGGCAGACGTCTTCGATGAGCTTGCGCTGCGGATCGGCCGTCGTCGTCGAGACCACGCTGTTGGCCGCTTCCGAACACTCGCCAACGCCGCTGAAGGCGAGCAGCGTGTTGCCGGAGAGGTCACGCACCTTGCCGGCGTACGGCTGGCGGTAGATCCTGGTACCGGCCTTGGTGCCGGAGTCATTTACGGTCACGACCTTAGTCTCCTCCTCGCGGTCGCCAAGCGACACAGTGACAAGACGCGTGTTGGCGTCGGCCTTTTCCAGGGAGACGAGGCGGACAGCGCCTCCGGACTCCGAGAAAAGCGCCGACTCAAGATAGTCGCCGGCAAGCGGAACATAACGCCGAGACGGATCATTGAGCACCTTCAGACGGATCTCGTTGAGAAGCCTGCGGTTACGCTGGTTCTCGGCTTGTATCATGTCCGTCTCGTGCGTCACCTCAAGCTTGGCGGTGGACCATTCTATCTTGACGGAACCGGCATTATGCTCCTTGTTCTCTCCAAGCTGCGGGAGGGAAGGAAGCCCGGCGGCATATTGCCCGGGATGAATCGTCTTGCCCAGCCACTCCTCGACCGGAGTCATTGTCTCGGCCGTGCCGAAAGCGCATATCGCGAGACGTACCTCACGCTGCTCCGGCTCCTTCTCCGACTCTGCGGACGCCTCCTGCGCCGACGCGGCGAATCCAAGCGCAGCGGCGGCGACGGCGAAAAGACCTGTCAATTTCATCTCGCGACTCCCTTCCCGCTCAGTTCAGGACGTTCGTCTTGTCTACCGCCTTCTGTAGCGGCACGCGCTTCTGCCAGAAATCGAGACCCGTCGCCACGTCGGTAAGTCTCAAGATCAGCGAGTTCTCCTTGTAGAAGTTGCCGTTGTCACGGCGCACGTTCTGCTCGCGCAGCTTGCCGGTTAGGATGAATTCAGGCCTGACCGCCGCAGTGCCTGTCCGAGCCACGAAATCCTCGTTGTAAACGATGAAACTGCCCCCTTCGCCGTCCCAGCCCATCAGAGCCTCCTCGAACATGCTCTTGAGCGAATCCGCAAGATATCCAGCCTGAGAGCCTCTGGCCGTCGTATCGACGGTGAACGGTTTCACATTTACAACGCGACGACTCCCCGGCTTCGCATAACGCATTGCCGCAGTGTTAATGCCCTGCATAGCCTTTGATACTACGTACCTAAGATCGGCCTCAGCAAACCCAGCCGTGACCTCGGTATCTTCCCCCTCAACAATACGATGGGTCCGTTCGGTGACACAACCTGTCATCGCGACCGCCGCCACAACCATCATTCCATAGACTATTCTGCTCATTTTCCCACTCCTCTTCTTTTAGTTTTACATTTCTTAGAATCCAACGTTGATTATCGGAAAGCACCTGATGCCGGTGTTATTGAAGTTAAGCCCGCCGATCTGCACACCGTGCAAGTCTTCGGCGAAATTCACGAAAGCTATCTGCAGACCATAGGCACGGCCACGCACTACGTTAACGGCTCCGACCTGGATTCCGCCCATCGTCTCCCCGACGACATTGCCGCAGAAGTTCGCCGCGATGCCGCCGAAGTCGTGCGTCACTGACGAAAATGCGCCGGCGTCAATGCCGTAGGTGTTGGCGTACGCACCCCAACCCAGGTTCAGGCGCAGTCCGTAAACGTTGCTCTCGTCGTTGGGAACCGACCACGGCAGAATCGTCCCGCCGATGGCGAGGTCCCACCCGCGCCAGCCGAATTCGTTGCCGTTGCCGCGCGTCACGAACGTGACGTCGTTCGGACCTGCTCCCGTGGCGCGATCGTTCGCGATGCCCCTGCCGGCCTCGAAACGTGCGGCGTGGACGCTTGCGCAGAGCACGACTGCGACGCCCACGATCAATGATGCCTTCGCTAAGTTCATCTTGGTTCTCCTTTCATGCGTTTGAAACTTGTTAGTACGTCCTTATCTCACGCTTCTCCTTGCATAGAAGCGCATGTCTGCGGCGGCAGTGGTCGGAGCCACCGCCTTCAGCCCGCAGATTTCATAGGGCTGCAGCATCCTGGCATTCCAAGTAGAGACTACAGAATCAATCTCCACTCCGTCGGCGTCGAGCCACTGCACCTTCCAGTCGACCGCCAGGGGCACGTCGCAGTTGTTGACGAGGTTGGCCTGGAGCGTAAGGTGGCCGACCGTGCTCTTCGTACACCGGACGTCCGTAACCACCACGTGGCTGTAGAGGTCTGGCGCAAGGGTTATGCGCGTGTCCATCGGAGGCACTGACACTTTCTGCGGCGGAGCAATACACCCGGAGAACGCGCAAGCCGCAACCGCAATCGCCGCAATAATCGGTTTTTTCATTGTGGGAACTCTCCTTTCCTTACTTCATTGACGTAAGCTGAAAACGCACCGCGCACGACCGACGCAAGATCGGCGTACTTCTTCACGAAGGACGGCACCTTCTCGTTCAGCCCGAGAAGGTCGTGCATTACGAGCCATTGCGCATCGCATACCGGCCCCGCGCCGATGCCGATCGTGACGATCTTGAGCGCGGCGGTGATTTCCGCCGCAAGCTCAGCAGGAATGCATTCAAGGGTGACCGCGAACGCGCCCGCCTCCTCTACGGCCTTCGCGTCGGCAAGCACCTTCTCGGCCGCCTCGCGCGTCTTGCCCTGCATCTTGAACCCGCCGTACTCGTTTACGCTCTGAGGAGTCATGCCGACATGGGCCAGGACCGGAATGCCGGCCGCCGTGAGACGCCTGATGAGCCCGCAGACAGACGCACCGCCCTCCAGCTTCACAGCCTCAGCGCCGGCCTTGACCATCTCAACCGCGTTTTTCATGGCCTCGTCGTCGCCGCACTGGTACGAGCCGAACGGCATGTCTCCCACGACCATCGCATCCTTCACCGCGCGCGAGACCGACGACACCGCCGCAAGCATATCGGACATGCCGACCGGCAGCGTCGTAGAGTGACCGAGAACATTCATACCTAGGGAGTCGCCTATTAGAACGACCGGCACGCCGGCCTCGTCGGCCAGACGCGCGAAGCATGCATCGTATGCCGTGCAGCAGCCAAGCTTTTCGCGGCCCTTTGCCGCCTTCACCGTCGCCACGTTCCACTTCTTCATGACACAATTCCCCGTTGGACGGTATTATACCAAAAAACTTACTTCACGGACATCACCAAGATGTTGGAGTCCGCCTCGCCGGCCCCATCCGAAACGAGCACGAGGGTTCGCGTTCCGTTGGCAAGCGTCGGCCCCTGGCAAATTCCCTCGTAGTTGGCGAACATGGTGTTCTCGTCCCACAGCAACCGCTTCGGCGCCGTCTTTGACGTGGTGTTGAGATCGACTTCATAGAGACGGCCGCGCAACGTCGGCAGAAGCACTTTCTTCTTGCTCATCTCGCGCTCCAGGACGAGCAGCCTCCCTTTGTCGAGTACACACATTGCCGATATGCCTGACAGCGCCATGCCGTTGTAGGGCGAACCTTCCACGGGGTCGGTCGCGTACCTCAGCTGCCGGGACGGACGCCACAGGTCAGCGGAGTCGCTGCGCACGAACTCCTGAATCCTCACGATGCCGCCCACCCCGGGACCGGCCGGCTCCCCGTCGCAGTCAAGCGTGTCCTCGTTGGCCGCATACATGTGCAGCCCATCCGGCGATATCGCCAGGGCTTCCAGAGAGCGGTTCTTCCTGGCGTGCTTCAGGTAAACGTCGGGGACGGCGGCCTTGGCGACCATGCGCCCCGTCTTGGGATCGTAGGCGCGGATCGAGGAGTCGTGTTCGTCCGAGACCCACACCCAGTGCGTCAGCGGATCGTAGGCGCATCCCTCGAGGTCCATGCGACCGTCGAGCTGTACGCTCCGCAGGACTGAAAAAGAGCCGTCCGATCCATCGGCGGCGACGCGTATCTCGACCTCGTGCAGCAGTCCGCCCCGGTCGTCGACGCAATAGTAGACGTCGCCGCCGACGCGGGTTATGTCCGACAGTCCATCCGGTCCGCTCTCGCGGGCGAACTCGCAGAGATCCTCAACTGTCTCCGTGGGGCCTGGCGCGACGGTCGCGCACCCGGCGGCAAGGCACGCCGCCAGGGCACAGGCCAGCCGCGCCAGAGCTGAGGCATCGGCCACTACCTGGCCTCCGTCGCCTTGATCCTGTCCCAAGCTTTGTTATAGAGGTCCATCACGGCCTGCTGTCCGTCAAAGCTCTTTATCAGCTGACCGCGCTTGAGCTGCTCAGGATTGAGAACGATCAGGTCGCGGTATTCCGGGTCGAGCTGATCGATGCCGGGCTTGACCGGGTTCGGTCCGCAGATGTACTCCATGTTGACCTTGGCCACGTCGCCGTCGTAAATGTAGTTGATGAACGCATAGGCAAGGTCCTTGCGCTTGGCGGACTTCGCGACGACCATCTCGTCGAACGCGATCGCGAAGCCCTCCTTGGGCAGGGCGAAGCCGACGTCATCGCGCGCTGGCGCACCGGCCTCCTCGTCGCCGACGATGACCTGCGTCACGTCGGTTGAATACCCATGGCCGATCCACGTGGCGCCGCTGGCAACCTCGGTCTTGTAGCTCTCGGCGTCGAACTTGCGCACGTTGACGCGCCACTTCAGGACCTGCTCGACAGCAGCGTTGATCTCGGCGGCACTCGTGGAGTTCACGGAATAGCCGAGGTACATGAGTCCGGCTCCGATCACCTCGCGTATGTCGTCCAGCAGCGAGACGCGCCCCTTCATCGCCGGATTGCCTATGATCGCCCACGAGGCGACCTCGGCACCCTCGGGCATCTTGTCCTTGCGGTAGGCGAGGCCCGTGTATGTGACGGCATAAGGCGCGCTGTACGTGAAGGAGGGATCGAGCACCTGGGCGGAGAACGACGGGTCGAAGTTCTTCTTCACGTTCGGGATCTTCGAGTGGTCAAGCTTGTCGATCATGCCCTCGCGAGCCATCGTCGCAATCTGGTAGGAGCTGGGCATTATGATGTCGTAGCCCGTGCCGCCCGCCTTGAGCTTGGCGTACATCGCCTCGTTGGAGTCGAATGTGTCTATGACGACCTTCACCTTGAGGGCCACCTCGAAGCTCGACAGCACGTCCGGCGCGATGTAGTCGCTCCACGTATAGATGTGAAGCGTTCCGCCGTCTCCGGAGTCGGGGGGGCGAAACCCTGCGGCCTCGGCTGCGGCGAGCGCCTGCGCGGTGAGGTCTTCGCCCTCCGGCTTGTTGTCGGTGCAGCCCGCGATGAACGCGACGGACGCAAGCGCCGCCGCGACAGATGTCACTTTGCGATGGTTCATTTTTTCCTTTCTTTTTTTGCCGCAGAAGCGCGACGCGCGAATTATACCATACTTTGACTGGCAAAAACCAAAGAACGGAAACGAAATTTCACATGGTCTCCGTCAGGTCACGGGCGCACCCGGCCCGGCGGCGGACGTCGGCGACACCGCACCTCCTCCTGCACCAGGCTCGCCGGCGAAAAGTATCATGCCCTCTGAGACGCCGACGGACATCTTGCGCGGTGCAAGATTCGCCACGAACACGACCTCCTTGCCGACGAGCTTCTCGGGCTCGGGATACGCCTGGCGTATGCCGGAGAAGATCGTGCGTTTCCCGAGGCTCCCGGCGTCCAGCACAAACTTCAGGAGCTTCGAGCTCTTCGGTACGATCTCGCAGCTTTCGACGACGCCGACACGCAGGTCGAGCTTGTCGAAGTCTGGGAATGCGATCTCCTCCTTGATCGGAACTGCCGCCCGCGTCTTGTTCTTGCTGGCGCGCGACTCGTGCGCGACCTCGCCGGAGTCCGCCGGCTTCACCGTAGCCGCCGCAACCATCGCCTCGACCTGCTTCGACTCGATGCGAGAGGCCAAGTACTCGTATTCGCCGAGCGTCACGCCTTCCACCGCCGTCTCGAGAGACTCCCACGTCCATTCGCTCTCGCCGAAAAGCCTCATCGCCCTGTCGGCATAAGCCGGCAGTATCGGCTTCAGGTAGATGGCCAGTATGCGGAAAGCATTGAGAGCAGCGGTGAGCGTCACTCTCGCGGCCTCCGCGTCGGTCTTCACAGTCTTCCACGGCTCCTTGCGGTCGAAATACTCGTTGGCGGCATCTGCAAGGCGGCATGTCTCGACCACGACCTGACTGAAGCGGCGGTCCTCGTAGTTGCGGGCGATCGTCTTGCCGCCGTCGCGGAGCTTCGAGAGAAGTTCAAGCTCCTCGTCGTGTCCGGCAAGGGAGGCGAGCGTCCCGCCGAGCCTCTTGTGGAGCATCTGGGCGGAGCGCGAGGCAATGTTAGTGATCTTGCCGACGAGATCGGAGTTGACACGCTGCACGAAGTCCGCAAGATTCAGGTCCATGTCGTCAGTGGTCGGACCGAGCTTCGCCGCGTAATAGTAGCGGAGGGCCTCTGGCGGCAAGTGGTCCAGGTACGTGCGCGCATTCACGAACGTACCCTTCGACTTAGACATCTTTTCGCCGTTCACCGTCAGGAAGCCATGCACGAATATCTTGTTCGGCTGCTCAAAGCCGGCCACGTGCAGCATTCCAGGCCAGAACAAGCAGTGAAAGCGTATGATGTCCTTGCCGATGAAATGGTAGCGCTCGGCATTAGGGTCCTGCCACCAGTCCTCGAACTTCTGCCCGTTCTTCTCGCACCAGTTCTTGAGGGAAGCCAGATAGCCAATGGGCGCATCAACCCAGACGTAGAAGAACTTTCCCGGATGACCCGGTATCTCGAAACCGAAGTACGGCGCATCCCTGGAGATGCACCAGCCCCTCAGCGGCTCCGAGAACCATTCCAGGAGCTTGTTCGACACGTCGCTGGTGGTGTGCGCAGGAATCCACTTCTCAAGATAACCGTGCTGAGGCTCAAGCTCGAAATACAGGTGTTCGGAGTCTCTCACTACGGGCGTGGAACCGCACGTCGTGCACTTGGGGCTGCCTAGCTCCTCAGCCCCATACGTAGAGCCGCAATGGTCGCAGCTGTCGCCGTACTGGCCCTCTGCGCCGCACTTCGGACAAGTACCCTTCACGAAGCGGTCGGGCAGGAACATGCGGCAGTTCTCGCAATAGAGCTGCGGCGACGTCTTCCTGGTGATGCCGCCGGACTTCCCCATGGCCGCAAAAACCTGCTCGGAAAATGCCTTGTTCTCCGGTGAATTCGTGGTGTAGTAGTTGTCGAAGCTCACCTGAAAGTCGGTGAAGTCCTTCAGGTGGATTGCGTGCATGCGCGCGATGAGATCCTCCGGCGAGATCCCTTCTTTCCGCGCACGGATCATCACGGGCGTACCGTGGGTGTCATCCGCGCACACATACACGCAGTCGTTTCCGCGCAGCTTCTGGTATCTCACCCAGAAGTCGGTCTGAACGTATTCGACGAGATGGCCGAGGTGTATGTCGCCGTTCGCATACGGCAACGCGCTCGTTACGATTATCTTTCTCTTGCTCATTGCCGTGAATTATAGCATAATTCGGCGGCACACATGACGCGCGCTCAAGGCAGCACCTTGAAGTCGGGCATGTAGCCGTGTATGCGGTGCGCGCGGAAAGCCTCGGCGTACTTGCAACCGTTCTGGATGCCGCGGAACCGCGCCCAGACGCGAGCCTCCTCCGCGAAGTCAGTGCAGCCAAACTCCGCCATGTAGGGGAACTGGCTCTTGTGGAAGTAGATTCCCTTCAGCTTCTCGTCGCACTCTTCGGAGATGTCAACGTAAACCTCTGGCAAGAAGTTGATTCCGTAGCTCGGTTCCCAGTAGAAGAGCGATACCTTCTTCGAACACGGCTTCTCGTTAGACTGCTGGTTGCGTCCGGGCAGGGAGAGGAGCATTTCGCGGACGAGCTTCGACGTCATCGCGTGGTCAGTGGATTCATCCTCGGGAAAATGGGTGAAGATCACGTCGGGATCAGCCCAGCGCATCGCGTCCAAAACCTGCGTACGGGTCTCGTTCGTGTCGAGGAGCCGCTCGTCATCGTTGCGCATGAAGCGAACCTCGGCGCCATAGAGTGCGGCGGACTGCATCATCTCCGCCTCCCTGACGCGCTCGATCTCCTTGACGTCGGTCATCACGTTAGACCCGGTGTTCCCGCTCGTGGTGAGGGCTATGAATATCCTGTGCCCTTGCTTTTTGTACTTTAGCAGCGTACCGCCGACATTCAACTCGATGTCGTCGGGATGCGCGCAAACTGCCAGAATGTTCATTGGGTTCTCCTTTCGTTTTTGTCTTCAGTAAAATGCACGAAGCCACGTTTCCTCAATCTCTTCCGCCTCCGACATGCAGCGCCCTGCAGCCGTAGGCCGGCAGCGCCATGTCGTATGACACACCGGAGACGTTAACAGAGAACGGCCCCACGGCGCCGCCGCGTGTGTTGTTCGCAAGAACCACTAGGGATCCGTCAGGGCGACGTTTCACAATGAGATGCACGCCCTGCGCGCCCGTAAGGCATGCAGGAATGACCTTTCCGGTGAAGAACCGCCATATTTCCCGGGCTGGCACCGGTGTCGGCGACGCCTCGCGGCAGTCGAGGTCGTACCAGCCATTTGCCGAGACGGCGAACTTCTCGCCGCACGCGTTCTCGTAAAGGCTCCACCCGCCGATGCGGGTCACACCTTCCTTCGCGTCAAGCCCCGTATCGACGCCACGTTCCTTGAGAATTTTGGCTCCATCGCGATCGACGATCACTCCACGCGTCAGCCATTCCTTCGGCAACGTCGCAGCCGCAGGCCCAAACGCCGCAAGCGGCGCGCCGGAATCGCGGTCGTAGCGTGTCGGCGCGCCGTTCGCCGAGAGGAGAATCCCGGCCAGCGGCTGCGCAAAGAACTTCAGCAGCGCGTTCTTGCCGGCATACGGCACGGGAAGCGTCGCATCACGTACGAGATGCGGCGGAGCGAACACCTCGAACCCGACTGGCGCCGCATCACTGAAGAGCGCTCCGATTCGCTCGGACTCTTCGCGCCCGGCAAGATGGGCGGCGAGATATTCGGGGGCGATGCCCTTGTTCGTCTTGGCGTTGTGCCTGATGACGTACTTGTTGCGGACTATTCCGCCCTCGGCAACCATTGCCCGGTCGTAAGCTTCGCACATTCCTTCCGGGACTACTCTGATGTCGCGCGGATACGGATCGTTCTCGTCGAGCGGCACAATGCCTTCGGCCCGCATCATCGCCGCCTGCCAGCGCAGGTACTCGATCACGCCACCAAGCCCCTGCCCCCAGTTGCGCGAATTCCCGGGATGGCACACCCAGTACGTCGCGCCGCTCAATCGCACGAACGGACGGCCCGTGCTATTGCCGGCAAGCAGCCGCACCATCTGCGGCACGTCCACGCCGTCAAGGTCGTACTGCGAAATGCTGAGGCACGTCGCAATCGACACCGAAGGATCGACTCGGTCCGCCGCAGCGCGCATCGCCCTGCAGAACGTCATCAGCGACTCGCCCATCTCGTCAAGACATGCGTTGCGCAGCGGATTGGGCGCGCCGGCATAGGCGTCACGCATCTGTTCGGGCGTCACGTCCGAAACGCCGAGCCGGGCCGCAATGCGCCGCCTGTGCTCGTCGCATGCGCAACAGATTCCCGGCCGGCACGCCTGAACTAGGTCATCGTCGAAGAGTATCGTCTTCGCACCCGCCTTTATGAAGTCGCGCACGTTCTCGGCGACTGCCTCGCGCCAGCGAGCGTCAGTGGTGCATACTGCCGCCGTCTTTCCCTCAAACGAGCACAGCGGCCGATAGTCGGGGAAGCGCCGCAAGAAGTCCTTGTCGGTCATGGGGCCATACCCGAGAGAGGTGATCCAGAGCGCTACGGGAAAGCCTGCATTCTCGAAGAAGCTAATTTCGCCGGACAGCGTCTCAAGTTCCTTTGCACGGCGCTCGCCGTCAAGATAGAAGTCACAGCGTTCTATCTGCACGGCCTCCGCACCGGCCAGCCGCGCCCGCCGCAGAAGCTCGCCGCAGCCAATTTCAGCAAGATCGACCTTGTCGAACTGCACCATGAGCGAAGAGTCGGCGAAACGGGGAGCCGGAATCCTGCCAAGGACTATTTCGCCGAATGCGCTTTCGTCGGCGAACGGATACTTCGGGTTGCCCTTCCAGTAGAGGGCGTAGTCGCAGGCTTCTCCGTCGTCATCGTCGTGGATGCAGACTGTCATGCGGAGAGGGACCGGTTCGCCGGGAGGCGGCGCAGGGCGACCCAGGCAATCCCAGGCAAACCACAGCCGGTAATGCGTTCCGATGCACCTGCCGCCCTCGGTCCACGGCGCGGCAAAGCCACCCCAAAGCGAGCCGAAGCACTTCTTCGCCGATGCGTAGTCGCTTTGCGTAGCGCCATTCGCCGCGATTGCATACTCGCCGCCGGCGTTGCATGGCGTCGGGTTGTCGTTCCAGTCCGGTCCGCGCGTGTTGGGGTTGCGGTCGCCGTCGCCGTCAAAGAACACCTCCAGGCAATCATCCTTCCAGGTCGGACAGGAAATTGAACCTGCCGGACTGTCGTCAACGACGGTCTTGTCATCTCGCACGAACGCTTCCACGCCGATTGTGTTGTCCGCGTTACGCATAACACGAAATTTGAACGAGCATTTCTCCGGCTCAATCTGAAGCGGATAGTAGTCGTCCTTCACCCCGTTTCCCGCCGTAACCTCGATCCAGTCCGAAGACCACGCTTCGGCACGCTCGACAGCAGAACCTGTCCAGCCGGACAGGACTACAGCCGCCATCATGCAGCATGCGCGGCACGTCACAGATGTTGATGATCTCATGATTCTTGCGCCTTGACGATCACTTGAAGATTGAATTATATCATACTTTCACCTTGCCTTGTTGGCGAAAGTCCGCCGGGCAATCTCGTAGTGGATGCGTCCGCCGTTCGGTCCCTTGGTCGTGGCGGCGAACGCCAGCATTCCGTCCCTAACCGCAGACGGGACAATGCCGTTCCGGTGACCAGCAGTATCAAGCTCGTAGACGGTGTAATCGGCCGGCCTGTCCAGCTTTAGCCTGACATCGGCTGTACCGTTCTGCACGAGCGGACGCCGCCCCCATTTCACGGTCGTCGTCATGGACTCATCGGAAAACACGCAACCATCGCCCTGTACGTCGGTAAGATGCGTAAGCAACAATCGCCCGGACTGCGGAATGCCCGCACCGTCCAGGGAATGGACCCACACTGTCGCCGGAGCCAAGAATACATTGACCTTGAGACATTCTGCGTCTATCTGCCCTTGTGGCGCGAAACCGCCGCATGTGCGGGGCGTGTCAATCACGAAGGCGCCGCGCTCCCTGTCGATGCAAAGCGGACTTCTGCCGGCCTCTCCGTCGTCGGGCACGGTGTCGTCAGCAACTTCGCGCCGAATCATTTGAAGCCCCTTGGCGTCCTTCGGCGAAAGACAAGACCCCACTCGCATCCGCCACGCCTTGTCACTCCACTTCGGCGCACCGTGGAATGTTCTTGCGGACGATGCCGCACTCTCCGACGTAACCCAAAGCGCCACGCCGTAGGGATACGGCGCGAGATCGCCACGCAAGAACAGGCAAAGGCACGCTCGCTCGCCAGCCTGCGAGAGCGGGTCTGACGCGAGGTCGAAATAGCCGGGGGCGCGCTGGTCTCGGTCGCCAAGACTGTCGCGGCTGTGCGAATACGCGAAGCGCCACAGCCCGTCCCAATCCTGAAGCGACGCCATCGCGCCCGTGAGTATGCCGCCAACGCCACGATACCGGCCAGGCCCGGCGAAGTTCCATTCTGTTATAGTGAACGGTTTGCCGAACATCCGCGTGTATGCCTGTGCGCTAGGGCTGATGCGGCCGTTTCCGAGAAGCGGATTCCTGTTCGGACACGTGCTCGGCAATCTCCATGACTTCTCCGGGAAACTCGGATGGTCCACATAGAAGTGGTCATCGACATAATCATATTCCGCCGTTGCCAGCTGAAGCGGCGCGTAATGAGGACCGCAGTTGTCGTTCGTAAGCAACGCCTTGCAACCGAGAGCGCGAAGATAAGCCTTCATGCGGGCGGTCATGCGCGCCTCCAGCTCGCCGGTCCACTGCGCTATCGCCGGATGTATGCCGTTCGACCAGAAGTTCGCGGGCAGCTCGTCTTCGCTCAGGTCGGACGCGAACGTCGGGTCCGTTGTGCGCTTTGCGGACAGCCACGCCTTCCACGACGTCAGAACGTGAGGATCGTCACGCACGCCACGTCCCCAGCACATGAAAAAGCCTCCCTCGTTCACGAGCGAGATAAGCGGCAATCCAGGTTCGTCAACGTAACGGCGCCCGGTGTACCTGTTTTCGTGCAGCAGGAAGTTCCGCGCATACTCCGCCCAGTTCTGGAACGCAGGCTCGTACACGGCGCAAAGGGCCTTAAAAAGCTGAATGTCCACTGTCCCGTTGCGATCCACGCCTATGTGACGCCACTTGACGACGCGGGAACGCGAAACGAAGAGATCTGTCGTAACGTACAGGCCTTCGCGGATCGCGGCTGCAAGCAGGTAATCAAGCCGTTCCATGTTGTTGGTGTTGAGTGTGAGGCCGTCAGTGCTTCCTTCGACGGTCCCGGCATCATGGTGGTGGATGCGCAACGCGTTGTAGCCCAGGCGTTTCAGGCGCGTGACAAGCGCCTCCGCAAGCGCATGGCCTGGGAAGTTTGCCGTTCCGCAGAAGTTCACGCCGTAGAAGCGCTGACGGTGCCCCGGAAGCCCCTCGAACTCGAAGTGTCCGCCGACGTTCCTTAGCCAGCCGTGCCGGCCTGCCGGAGCGTCCGTGAATCCCATCTGCGAAAAGTCTAGCGCACTGCCTTTCTCTATGTCACGGCGGAAGTCAAGCGGTATCCAATCGTCGCCAGCCGCGATCACATGCGGCAACGCGCTTGCGGCGGACAACGGCTCGCTTGACGAAAGGACGAACGAGAACAACATGGTCGCGCCCTTGGCGCAGCGACGGGCACCGAGTGCGCCGAGACGCACGGAATAGTTGTCGCTCCACTGCCTGTCATCCTGCACCAGGCATTGCACGACGCCGCCGTCAGACGCAATGCGCAATGTCTTGCCGGACTTGCCGAGGGCGAACCCGATCGACGAAGCTTTGCTAAAGGTGACGCAGATTCCGTTTGTCGGATGGTTGAACTCTCCGTGTCTGTCGTCGATACGCCACGGGCGGCCTGTCATGTCACTGGCATTGAGGTGCATCACGCAGCCGATCGACATCAGCGAAACATCGTCTGCGGCCTTGAAGCCATAGACGAGCTTCACCTTGCCGCCGTCCATCTGCTCAAGCGACGCTGTTACGTCGAATATCTTGCGTCCTGCGTCCTCCAACCTGAACTCGGCACAGCCCGGCGTCTTGATTTCGTATCCGCCCTTAACTGTCCCTCCGCGCCAGCCCGAAAGGAACACCAGCGGTTCGATCATGTAGTCGCGGTCCTGACGGAGACGCACCGCGCCCCTCGGAAGCAGCGTAGCGTCCATCGCCAAAGATACGCCGCACAGGGCGACGCACGCACATGACATAGCAAGTCTCTTCACCTATGTCCTCCTTTTCGTCAGGTCACATGCAAGAGGATCCTCCGGCCAGAAGTGCTTCGGATACCGTCCGCGCATGTCCTTGCGCACAAGCTGGTACGCGCCGCGCCAGAACCCGGCCAGGTCTTTCGTCACCTGTATCGGACGCTGCGCCGGGGAAAGGAGCGTCATCACCACCGGCACGCGTCCGCCAGCGACCTTCGGCGTCTCCATCATCCCAAAGCACTCCTGAAGGCGAACCTCGACCGTCGGCTCGTCGCCTTCGTAATGCACCGTCATTCGCCTGCCGGACGGCATCTCAATCCTCGGCGGCGCCATGCGGTCCAGGTCGCGACGCGTACGCCCCGCCTGCACAAGAACGCTCTCCAGAACAGAAGAAGCGTCAAGCCGCTCCAAGTCGCGCCACCTGGCCATGCCTCCGACAAATCCTTCAAGCGCCGCAAGAATCGCATCATCGTCCGCCGCAGGCCAGCCGTCCTGCGGACACACCCTGTGCAGGAAGTTCATTCTCGCTCGGAACTGCAGCGAGTCCTTCGTCCAGCACGGCAGGTTGGCAACGCCCTTGATCCTCACACCATCCAGCATGGCTCGCTCCGCGCCTTCCTCCGCCGGAACAGGCTTCTCGTAAAGCGGAAGCGCGCCTAGCATGCCTCGCCGCACCGACTTCACGCAATCGCTACGCCTGTCCCAGGCGCAAAGGCGCTTCTCCGTTATGCTGTCCCCGAAAAGATTCAGTATCTCCGCCTCCGGAATGGGACAGGCCAGAAAGATGCGGGCGTCGCCGGGGCGGTCGTCCAGCTTGCAGGCGACAAGATACGGCTCCGACGCAAGCGGATCGTCGTCGGGCAGGAAGGCCCCGCGCCCGTTAGTCATGAGAAACGTTCCGTTACCCCTGTTCTTGGCGATGCGATCAGGATAGGCGAGCGCCAGCATCGCCCCTGGATCCGCGCTCTCCGCCGCAGAGCCGCCGAGCCGAGCAAAGCGCTTGGCCAGCTCGCGCATGCGCCCGGTGCGCGGCACGTAGCGTATGTCGGTCTCGCGGCTGCGCGCCCCCTCCTCCAGCATGGCCGCAAGCATCGGGTCGCCGCCGCCCAAGATCATGCTGGCGAGGCGCGGGTGCATCGGCATCGCGGCCATGCGCTCGCCCTTCCTCGTCAGCCGCCCGTCCGCGCCGCACGCGCCCAGGTGGCGCAAAAGGCCCTCTGCCTGCGACCAGCCCGCCGGCGGCGGCATCGTCAGCCACGGCAGGTCCTCGCGCCGCAGCGCACCCCATGCAGCGCAGGAGAGGACGACCGGGGCAAGATCGGCGTCAAGGATCTCCGGCAGCATTTTCGTCGGACGAGACAGGTCGCCGCCCTCGGTCCAAAGACGGTAGCAGACGCCAGGCCGCACACGGCCCGCACGGCCGCGACGCTGTTCGGCGCGGTCACGCGATAGCGGCATTGTGACGAGCCCGGACATGCCCGTAGACGGAGAGAAGCGCGGTATGCGCATGAGGCCCGAGTCGATGACGCACGTCACGCCCTCGACCGTGACAGATGTCTCGGCTATCGACGTCGCAAGTATGACTTTGCGCCGGTCGCTCCGTTCGAATACGCGATCCTGCGCCTCCCTCGGCAGGGAGCCGTAGAGCGGCAGCGCGTCCGGTACGTGCTCCTGCACATGCCGAATTTCACCCTCCCCCGGAAGGAACACGAGAATGTCGCCGTCCGTCTCCACGCGTGCACGCGCGATAGCCGTCTCGACCGGAACGTCGCCGAGGTAGCGCGTCTCTACGGGGAACATGCGTCCTTCGGCCCGCACGACCGCCGCGTCTTCGAGATGCGCGGCGACTTCGTCAGCATCCAGCGTCGCCGACATCACCATGATGCGCAAGTCAGGCCGCAACGCACGACGAACGTCTAGCGCAAGGGCGAACGCGAGGTCACATGGCAGGGAACGCTCGTGAAACTCGTCGAAGACGACAAGGCCAACGCCCTGCAGCTCTGGGTCGGCTATGAGCCTCTGCGCGAGCAGGCCCTCGGTCACGACTTCGAGACGCGTGGCGGACGAGACCTTCCGCTCCAGGCGCACGCTGTAGCCGATAGTGCCGCCGACGGGTTCGCCGCGCCGCCGCGCCATATACGCCGCGCAGTTGCGGGCCGCCAGGCGGCGCGGCTCCAGCATGACGACCTTCTTGCCCTTCAGCCACGGCTCGTCAAGGAGCGCCGGCGGCACGCAAGTCGTCTTGCCGCTGCCGGGCGGCGCGGTCAGCACCACCGTGCGGTTTGCGGCTAGATGCCTCCGGATCTCGTCGATCCGCTCCTCTACCGGAAAAGCCATGCATAAATTATACCAAAAAGGCAGCCTCCAATACGATAAGCTCAAGGCCATGGCAACGATGGCCCTCGCCCAAGAACCGCCCATTTCGCCCATTGACAGGGTCGGACGGATTTTGATATACTTCGCGCCAACTTGCCGGGAAACCGGCGCAACAAGATGAACAGTACGTCGTTTCGACTTAGCGGGATTATCGGGCTTGGCCTCATTATTGGGGCCGGGGCGGGTCCGCGTATGCCGAAATAAGGAGAAGAACCAAATTCGGCCAACGAAGAATGCGAACCCGCTCACGAGAAGGAGCGGGTTCGTTTCGTATAAGGAAAAAAGAAAATGAAGGAGTTCAAGCTGACAGATCCATTCGGGACGGCGCCGTCGCAGCCGCCGTTCACGCAGTCCGTCTCGACTAGCCTGCCCTGGCACAACCTGCCGGTCACGCGCGAGTACACGCTCGGGCAACTCCTCGACCAGACCGTCGCCCGTTGCGGCGAGAACGATGCCGTCGTGTACGCCGACCGCGACTTCCGCCTGACGTGGTACGAGTTCGGCGAAGAGGTGGATCTAGTGGCAAAGGGCCTGATGGCGCTCGGCGTCAAGCACGGCGAGAAGATCGCGCTGTGGGCGACGAACGTGCCGCACTGGGTGGTGCTGATGTTCGCGGCGGCGAAGATCGGCGCGATACTGCTGCCGCTCAACACGAACTACAAGAGCCATGAGATGGACTTCGCGCTCTCGCAGTCCGAGACCGAGAACCTCTTCATCATCAGCGGCTACCGCGACTGCGACTACGTGCAGGTGATAAACGACCTCGTGCCAGAGCTCAAGGTACAGCCGCGCGGTGCGCTGAAAAGCGCCAAGTACCCACACCTCAAGCGCGTTATGTTCCTCGGCGGCGAGAAGCACCGCGGCATGTATTCGCTCAACGAGGTGAAGTCGCTCGCGTGCGAGACTACGCACGAGGAATACATCGCCCGCCAGGCGTCGTGCGACGTGAACGACGTCGTCAACATGCAGTACACCAGCGGCACGACAGGATTCCCAAAGGGCATGCAGCTCACCCACCGCAACATCGCGAACGACGGCTTCTGGATCGGCGCATGCCAGAACCTCACATGCCGCGACCGCGTCTGCATACCCGTGCCGCTCTTCCACTGCTTCGGATGCGTCCTAGGCGTGATGAGCTGCGTCAACCACGGCGCGACGATGGTGTTCCTCGAGAAGTTCGACCCAGTGCAGGTGATGACTTCGATAGAGCGCGAGCGCTGCACGGCCACCTACGGCGTGCCCACGATGTACATCGCCATGCTCGATCACCCGCTCTTCCCGAAATTCGACTTCCGCTCGCTCAGGACCGGCATAATGTCCGGCTCGGCCTGCCCAGTCCACCGCATGCAGCAGGCGCAGGACAAGATGTTCATGCGCGAGATCACCAACCCGTACGGGCTCACCGAGAGCGGCCCCGTGATGACGATGACGCGCTACTTCGAGCCGTCCATCGAACGCAAGTGTCAGACGATCGGACAGGCCCTGCCCGGCGTCGAGGTGGCCATAATCAACCCGGACACCGGCAACCTGGCGCCCATCGGCACGGACGGGGAGATATGCTGCCGCGGCTACGGCAACATGAAGGGCTACTACAACATGCCCGAGCAGACCGCGAAGTGCATAGACGAGAACGGATGGCTCCACTCTGGCGACATCGGACGCATGGACAAGGACGGCTACTTCTACATCACCGGCCGCCTCAAGGACCTCATCATTCGCGGCGGCGAGAACATCTCGCCGAAGGAGGTGGAGGACTTCCTCGGCACCATGCCCGGCGTCAAGGACGTGGCGGTCGTAGGCTGCCCGTCGAAGAAGTACGGCGAGCAGCCCGCCGCGTTCATAATCCCTGCGGACGGTGTGACGCTCTCGGAACATGACGTGCAAACGTTCTGCAAAGACAAGATTTCGTGGTTCAAGATTCCGAAGTACGTTCACTTCCTCGACATCTTCCCGATGACCGCGTCGCAGAAGATCCAGAAGTACAAGCTGCGGGAGATGGCCCACGAACTCTGGCCGGAGGCCTAACGCAATAAGGAAAAATAATGAACGAACTGCTCAAGGACATGTCGTCGCGCATAAAGGAGTTGCGCGAGATAGGCGGCAAGAGCACTGCCGAGATGGCAAGGCTCACCGAAGTGGACGAACGCGACTACATCGACATCGAGTCGGGGAAGAAGGATCCGCCCTTCACCTTCCTGCACAAGTGCGCCCTCGCGTTCGGCATCGACATTACTGCACTCCTTGAGGGTCACAGCGCCAAGCTGTCGCACTTCCAGGTGAACCGCGCCGGGCAGGGCCCCGTGACGGTGAACGAGCAAGGAATCCTGATCCGCAACATGGCGGCGATGTTCAAGGACCGCCTCGCCACGCCCTACTACGTGACATACGAGTACGACGAGCGCCAGCAGAAGGCTCCCATCCACACGACTACGCACGCCGGCCAGGAGTTCGACTACGTCGTATCGGGGTCGATGCGCGTCAAGGTCGGCGACCATGAGGAGACGCTTAACACCGGCGACTCCATCTTCTACAAGTCCTCAACGCCCCACGGCATGGTCGCCGTTGGCGGCAAGAGCTGCTCCTTCATCGCCATGATAATGTCCGGAGACGCGGCGGAACAGTCACTGCCAATGGTGAAGATGCGTCGCCGCAAGCCCAACGAGCCCCTTCTTGCAGAGAAGTTCGTCAAGTGCGAGGAGGACGGCGACGGCAAGCTGGTCCACATCTCCTACGCGAACGACGACGAGTTCAACTTCGCCTTTGACATCGTGGACGAAATCGCGAAGAAGGACCCGAACAAGCTCGCGATGCTGCATGTCTCTGCTCACATGCGCGAGAGACGCTTCACGTTCAAGGACATGATGGAGCAGTCGAACCGCGTTGCAAACTACATGAAGTCCCTAGGCATCGGCAAGGGCGACAAGGTAATGCTCATATTGAAGCGGCACTTCCAGTTCTGGCCGACGATGCTAGCCTGCCACAAGCTCGGCGCGGTCGCGATTCCAGCGACGAGCCAGCTCAAGGCCCACGACCTCACCTACCGCTTCAAGGCCGGAGACGTGAAGGCGATATTCTGCACGGGCGACGGCGACGTGGCTATCGAGGCGGACGCGGCAGAGAAGGAAATCGACGCGAAGCTCGTGAAGGTGCTGGTATACGGCAAGCGCGATGGCTGGCACGACTATAACGCCGAGGTGCCGGGGTTCTCGGACGTCTTCGAGCGGACGCCAGGCTCCCCGTGCGGCAACGACCCGATGCTGATGTTCTTCACGTCCGGCACGACGGGATATCCGAAGATGGCCCTCCACAGCTGCAAGTACGCGCTCGGCCATTTCGTGACTGCGAAGTACTGGCACCTCGTCGAACGCGACGGGCTGCACTTCACCATATCCGAGACGGGCTGGGGCAAGGCGCTCTGGGGCAAGTTCTACGGGCAGTGGCTCTGCGAGGGGGCCGTCTTCACCTACGACTTCGAGCGGTTCGACGCCGAAAAGGTGCTGCCGATGTTCGAGAAGTACGGCATCACCACCTTCTGCGCGCCGCCGACCATATACCGCATGCTAATCAAGCAGGACATCTCGAAGTACGACTTCACCTCAGTTCGCCACGCGACCACGGCTGGCGAGGCGCTCAATCCCGAGGTGTGGACGCAGTTCGAGCGCGCAACCGGACTCCAGATAGCCGAGGGCTTCGGGCAGACCGAGACCACGCTCTCTCTCGCGAATCTCCTGGGCGACGAACTGGAGCCAGGCTCCATGGGCAAACCTGTGCCCGACTACGGAGTGGACCTTGTGGACGCGGACGGCAACTCCGTCCCCGCTGGCGACAATGGCGAGATAGTCGTGCGCACCGACCGTGCGAACCCGCACCCCGGGATCTTCCTTGGCTACTACAAGGACCAGGAGAAGACTGACGAGGTCTGGCGCGGCGGCTTCTACCACACGGGCGACCTCGCGTGGAAGGACGAGAACGGCTACTACCACTACGTCGGACGCGCTGACGACGTCATCAAGAGTTCCGGCTACCGCATAGGCCCCGCCGAGATCGAGAACGTCATAATGGAACTCCCCTACGTGCTCGAGTGCGGCGTGAGCGCCGCTCCCGACCCGATACGCGGGCAAGTCGTCAAGGCGTCGATCGTGCTCGTCAAGGGCGTGCAGGGCACGGACACGCTGAAGGAGGAGATACAGCGGTATGTAAAGGAACACACCGCCCCCTACAAGTACCCGCGTATCGTCGTCTTCCGCGACGACCTGCCGAAGACCATCTCCGGCAAAATCCAACGCAACCTGCTCTAACCATACTTAAATCAAAAGAAAGGCAACAAGAAAATGATCACAGAGTCAAAAGTCGGTAGCCGAATCCGCACCTACCGCGAGAAGCTCGAGATGAGCGTCTACGACCTTGCGACGAAGAGCGGCATCGACGAGAAGCTCGTCAACGCCATCGAGAAGGGAGAGGTGCTGCCGGCCCTCGGCGTGCTCACAAAGCTCTCCCGCGCGCTCGGGCAGCGTCTCGGCACGTTCATGGACGACCAGTTCAAGCCAGACCCGATCATCACCCGCGCCGAGGATCTCGAGGCCGCCAAGGTGCAGTCGGAGGGCAAGAACTCGCTCGGCTACTCGTCGCACTCGCTGGCGCTCGGCAAGCCCGACCGCCACATGGACCCCTTCCGCATCGAATTCGCCGCCGACGGAGTCGACGAGCTCTCCTCCCACGAGGGCGAGGAGCTCATCATCTGCATCGCGGGCGAGGTCGAGCTCATGTACGGCAACGACCGCCACGTGCTAAGGCCCGGCGACACGGCTTACTATAACTCGGTCGTCAAGCACGGTCTAAAGGCCCTCGGCGGAAAACCCGCCTCGATCTACGGCATAGTGTTCATGCCGTTCTGAGAGGCCTTGAGAAGAGCTCAGTCAGCTTCTCGATGGTGACGGGCTTCAGGAGAAGCGAGTCGAAGCCCTGCTCCCTGTAGGTCGTGCGCGCCTCCACGTCGGCGGTGATGGAGCACACGTTCAGCCGCGCAAGTCGCTCGTCGGCGCGGATGCGCTGCACGAGTTCCGCACCGTCCATGACGGGCATCCACATGTCGGACATAACCACGTCGAACGCACAATCAAACTCCAGCATGTCGAGCGCCGCCCGACCGTTTTCCGCCAACACGATGTCGGCGACGCCCAGCTTTTTGAGCAGCGCCTTGAGCACCGCGCGGTTCACGGGCGAATCGTCCACAACGAGGATGCGTCTGGGCAGGTCGCGGCTCTCAATCGCTGCCGTCGCGCTGTCGCTGCCGCTCGCCTGCCCCTCGGGCGCGACGTCGACCGGAACCTCGACATGGATCGCGAAGCCCTTGCCGGGGGCGGTGTCGATCGAAAGAGTGCCATGCGCGAGCTCCACGAGGCGCTTGCAGATCGCAAGCCCGAGCCCGCTCCCCTCCGTGCGGTTCTTGATGTCGGCCTGCACGAAAGGCTGCATGAGGAGCTTGGCCTTCTCCTGCGAGACTCCCTTGCCGTTGTCCGCGACCGTCAGCCTCCACAGGCCATTCTCGTAGAAGGACGATATGCGTATCGTGCAAGGCCCCGCGTACTTGACCGCGTTGCTGACGTAGTTGAACAAGACCTGGCGGAGACGGAAGGTGTCGACCATGAGGCGCGGCATTTCGGCGATCTCAAGGACGAAGGTCTGGCCTTTCCTGTCCATCATCGGCCGGAACACCAGCACGACTTCGCGCAGGAGTTCGCCGACGTCCGCCGGCTTGAGGTTGAACTCTAGCTTCCCGAGATCCATCTTCGAGAGATCGAGCACGTCGTTCACGAGCTGCAAGAGCATCTTGCCGCTCGACACGATCATGTCGAGGGACTGCTTCGCCTCCTCCGGCGGCACGTCGCCGGCCTGCAGGAGCTCCGAGAAGCCGATGATGGCGTTGAGCGGCGTGCGGATGTCGTGCGAAACCGCCGAGAAGAAGTAGCTTCGGGTCTTCTCGGCCGCCACAACCCGGTCGCGCTCGTTTTTCAGGCGGACGGCGGCGGCGTGACGTTCGAGCGCCATCGCCAGCACGTTGGCGGCGACCTTGAGGGAATAGCGGTCGTTTTCAGAGATCTTGCGTTGCCGGTTCTCGTAATGGAGGGCAATGCCGCCCCAGGGCTTCCCCTCGCAGTACACAACAATGACTTCAAGCGACTTCGCGGGGCATTCTGGCGGAAGCGCCGCGACGGTCTGCGCCTTCGTATCCACAATTTCGATCAGATGGTCGGCGTCCTCCACCGGCGGGATCACGAGCTTGTAGAAGGCGCACATCTCGCACCGCCCGGGACA
This sequence comes from Kiritimatiellia bacterium, assembly GCA_017514235.1. Lineage (GTDB taxonomy): Bacteria > Verrucomicrobiota > Kiritimatiellia > RFP12 > UBA1067 > UBA1067. The sequence continues at coordinate 140,493 of JAFWKK010000038.1, forward strand.
CGTCTTCACCTCTTCGTCGGGATGGAGGATGAGGTGGTCTCCGTCGACGGAATGAATCGCAATGTAGTCGCATTCGGCAAGGTCGAGCAGCCGGTGCATCGTCAGGTCGATCAGCCCGGGCAGGTCGTCCTTCGCGAGCGCATATGCGAGCAGATCGGAGCGATACCTCTGATGCTCCTGCATGTGGACGATCATCTTCTCGCGGCACTCCCTGTCGTACGCGATGGACATGAACTCAAGCGCGGTGCGGAGGCCCCTCGCGACCATGTCCATGTTGTGCTTGTGCGGTTTCGTGTAGTCGGCAATCATCCGCCACCAGCCGTCGCCCTTCCGGAACTGCGCGACGGCCGATGACGTCATCGGGCAATACGACGGCCGATTCATGTCCGGCAGGGGCTTCCCCTCCCGGAAAACCAGCACCTCGCTCTCGGAGAAGAATCCCTGCGGCAGCCCCTTCCCGAAGCTGGACGACGCCTTCACGCAGCCGTGACAGCACGAAGGGGCGTCCTCGCCGAACCAGTCGCTGCGCGAACCATCGTCCGAGCAGAGCATGAGATGCTGCGCCCCGGTGATCTTGCACACTCTGGTGCCGATGAACTCCTTGATCTCCTCGTAGTCCTGGTGCTTGAAGATGAACTCCACGACTTCGGCCTTGAGGCTGGCCACGTTCAGCGCGACGGAAAGGTCGTGATAGGTCGCGATGCGCTCCAAGGCCGACAGTATGACGACTGCCGAGCGCCGCAGGAATCCGGCCTGGATCGACGTGAGCGGACGATCCTCGGCGAACCCAACGCACAGGATGCCGACGAGCCTTCCCCCCTGTATAGCTCCGGTGGAGTGGAGGACCTTTATCTGCTCCGCAAGGCTGGACATGGAGTCTTCCGTATCGATGTTCTCGCCCAGCCAGGCTATCTCGCCTTCGCGGAACGTGACGATGGAATTGGTACGGAGACGCATGTCGAGGACGCGTACGGTCTTCGGGTCGATGACCATGTCCTGTGAGTTCGTCACTCCGTCGCGCGTCAGCGCATGGCCCGCGAATATCTTCCCGCCTTCCTCCGGGCTTGTGATCTTCACGATGTCGCAAAAGTCGGCGTCGAGGCGTTTGCGCACGATTTCCAACATCTGCGCCGGGCGCATGGAATGCACGTCATTCTGGAGTGCGGCCAGTGCGCTGTCCAGATCGAGATCGTACTCCCGACGCTCGTCCTCCTGGCGCATCATGTCCAGACGGACGTTGTTCTGGTCGTACAGCCTCTGGCAGTTGAGGAGAATGACTGCCGCCTGGTGGATGTTGAAGATGATGCGTTCGGTGAACTCCCTGCAGGGCGCCTTCACGAAGTCGAAGCCCGCGAACCCGCAGATCGTGTTGCCCGCCCCCACAAGCGGCGTCGCGATGAGTGACTTGATGCCCTGCGGCGCGAGCCATTCGCGCGAGCCGGCGTCGATGGAGTCGATGTCCGTGAACAGGAAGTCGCGCCCCGACATGATCGCGGCGTTGAATTCGACGAGATCCGCAAGGTTGAATGTCTGCTGCCCGCCGATTTCGGACTTGACGCCGTCGGCGCACCACTCGTTGGTGTTGGTGCACATGGAGGAGTTGCCGGGCTCCCAGAACCGGTAGACGTAGCAGCGGTCCGCCCCTACGCTGCTCCCTATCGACTCGAGGACGAAATCGGACGGATCCTCGTTTGGCGCAGACTGGACTATGCGCTTCAGGAGCGAACTGAACATCGCACGGTCTTCGTGCACGTAATCTGTACTTGGTTTTTCCATTTCCTTCGCCATGGCTTCAACTCGTTAGAGTTTCAATCGGGACCTTTCTGTCGGCACCGGGGATGTCGGCGACAAAGCGCGGCAGTGCGAGTCCGCCTATGCGCTCGGCGCAGTATTGTTCTATCTCCTTCGCGCGGGCAAGTGGCACCCGTAAGCGCTCCAGTCCCGCGACAGGGTCGCACTGGAACACGTAGTACGGACGTATTCTCGCCGCCGAAAGCGCCCGCAGGAGTGCAAGCATCTTCTGCGGCGTGTCGTTGACACCCTTAAGCAGCACGGTCTGTGACGAGACAGGTATGCCGCGCGTAACGAGCTTCGCCGTCGCCGCGTGCGCCGTCATGGCCTCTGCCGCAGTGTTTATGTGGACGTTCGCCCACACCTTGCCCGACTTCGCAAGCATACGCGCCAGCCGGTCGGTTATTCGCGTCGGACGCGAAACCGGGGCGCGAGTGCAGATACGGATAACCTCAACCTGAGGAAGCGCCGCAAAAGCATCAACTAGCTTCATCACTCTGGCGTCCGGCAGCGTAAGCACGTCACCACCGGAGAGCAGCACGTCTCTCACCCTGTGATGCCGCCGCACGTAGGCGACGCAACGCGCAAGGTCATCAGGAGTCTCAACGGTCGGTGTCTGGCCCAGTATCCACCGCCTCGTGCAGTGTGCGCAGCGCTCGAAGCAGCAGTCCGTCGTCATGATCAGCACGCGGTCCGGGAAGCGCTGCTTAAGCCCCGGAGTCTTTTGGGCTGCAGTCAGTTCGCCGAACGGATCTTCAACGAACTCCCCAACTGTCTTCGTAATGCTCATTCGTCGAACAGCGACGACGGTATGAAACATGAGGCGAGGGCATGATTACGCACGGTCTTGACCGTCACGTGAATGTCCCGCCCGCGGAAGTTCTTGAACGCGTCCGACCATGCGCCGGACAACCTGAGTGTGAGCACGCCCGCGTCGGAGAGGAAGTCCGTCACTGTCATCTCCCTGGGGCTGTAGCGAATGCCAGTGCCGAGCGCCTTGGATACGGCCTCCTTCGCACACCAAAACTTAATCACGGCCTGCGAGGCGTTTGCGGCCTGTGCGGCTAGCTCGAGCTCCTCCGGCGAGAAGACGCCGGAGGCAAACTCCTCTGACAGGTCACGGTCAACAGACTCCACGTCCACCCCGACGCGGGCATTCGCCGCAGCAACCGCCACCACAAACTTTGCGGTATGGGCGATGGCAATGTCAAGCCTAGTTGAGAGGAAGTCGCTCCAAGAGCCGAGCGCATGCGGCTTGCCAGAGCCGTCCGCCCAGATGCGGACGTCAGCGTCGCTCCAGCGCGCCTGATAGTAGGTGGTGAGAAAACGGCGGACTGCCTCCTTGGCGGCAATGCGACCGAACAGCCATTCGGTAAGCCGAGAGGCAGAACCCGTCATCTCTGCGAACTCCGTGCGTTCCGCGGCGTCAAGGGCGATGTGCGAAAGAGCCTTGAGCCAAAGATTCTCGTTCCTCTCAAAGACCACGTAGGGAACATCGGTGATGAACGCCGACGAGACGTCAGTCGCCGGTTCGCCGAGAATTTCCTTGCCGAGCGGGGCTGTAAGGAACGTCATCGCCGGCTGCAGGATCATCTGCCGGTATTCGGCAGGCATGCGCTCTATCTGCTCCTCCAGTCCGGAAACGGCCATAAGCTCGTTGCCGTTGCCGTCCGTAACAGAGATGTCGCAAATCTGGCTTTTGGGCGTAACTCCCGCAAGGCGCAAATAGCAGCGCAGCCGCGCACCCTCGCCTGGCATCGGGCCACCGAACGAAAGACGGCGAAGTCGGAACGGCAATGAAAACGCGCCGACAAGGCGCTCGTGGCTGCGCCAGAGCGTAAAGCCGCTGGTTACGATCTCAAGCAGAAGCGGGTTCACCACCCACATCGGGAAACGCGTGAACGACACGTTGCCTGCCAACGGCGGCACGGCCACTTCGTAGTCAATGCCGTTCTCGCTCCATGCATCGACGAACTGAATGCCTCGCAGTCGCCGTCCGAAGCAGATGCGCGAAGGATAGACGTCTCGTCCGGACCAGTGGACGCTTCGGGGTTTTGCCAGAGGCGGGATTGCGGCCGGCTTCGGCGGCGGCGGCACGTCCGACAAGACGCACGTCGCCTCCATCACCGGCAGGGTATATGCGCTGTTCGGAGAATCATCGCGTATCTGGACCTTGACGGCATGTTCGTCAGGAGCGTGCGCCGCGACTCGCTCAGCTCGCACGAACAGCCGCATCTCGCCCTTGACGAAATGCGCCATGCGTCTGCAGTTTAGGTCTTCGACGCGCAAGAGGTGCCGGTTGGGCACGACAAACTCCGCGGCCTCTGCCATGATCTCGGCACCGATGGAGAGCGTGAGAAGGATCAGTCCCTTGAGGTTGGGATCGGAATAGCTGAGCTGGCTCGTGCCGAGCGCATAGTCGCCAAGGAACGGCAGCTCCGAGAGACGGAACAGCTTCGTCATCTCAACCGAGACGCCGGGGCTCGAGTCCATCACGTCCGCATCGGACACGAGAGGGTTCATCGCACCGAAGTCGAATTGGCGCTGGCGGCGAGCCTGCTGTGCGATGGCCGCCGCACGCGCCGCCGCCTTCGCGCCTCGTCCGCGCGGCTCCGCAAGGAAGGAGGCGCCGTGCAGCATCGTGCTGCCGTCAGAAAGCAGCGTCAGGCGCGGGAAGGAACGCGACAGGCGCATCTCGGAATCCTTGCGGACCTCAAGCGAAAGCGCCGCGTCGAAGTCGAGCTTGCGAGCGTCGCGACGCCGGAAAGTCTCGGAAATGTCCATCTGCGCCCCAAGAGCCACAAGCTGACCGATGGCGTGCTGCGTCTGGAGAAGACCGCGCCGGTGAATCGAGTCGAGGGCGATTGCGGCATGCGCCTCGTCGCGAAGAGTGTCGCCGACAGCGGCAGTCATCAGTCCGCGCGGCCCGACCTCCAGGAACACGCGGTAGCCGTCGGCGTACATGCGCCGAATGGTATCCACTAACATCACAGGACGCGCCCAACGCCCGGCTATGTCCTCGCGTGCCGAACGGAGACGGGAAGGAAGACGGTCTGCCGTCGCGCACGAGTATACGTCAATGTCTGGCGCATTCCGCATCCAGCCTGCGGCGAACTTGCGGATCGCAGGAACAAGCGACTCGCACATCGGCGTGTTGAACGGTCTGTCGAGCGCAAGGCGCATGGCGCGCACCCCTGCCGACGCGAACGCGGCCAAAGCCTCGTCGGCAAAATCCTGCGCGACAGCATAAGTCTTGTAGCGAGGCGAAAAGTCCACCGCAAGCGTAACCTTGCCAGGCGGAAAGCCGGACACTACGGCCGCGACCTCTTCAGGATGGCGCGTCAACACCGTCACCATGGCGACTTCCGGCAGCCCGCCATGGTTGACGGCCTTGTGCACGATACGGTAAATGTCTGATATGACGCGCAGCCGGTCGGGGCGCGACGGCTTGGCTCCGGCAGCGCCGGAACGCATCATGGCCGCAAGGTCGCCGCCGGCAAAGCCGACAACACCGTCCGGCGAAAGGCCGAACGACGCCAGCAGGCGGGTAAGCGCCATGCAGCCGGCGTATGTCGAGACGAGTGCCTGCGCATACGCGCCAGACTTGTAGATGTCGGCATCATGCCGGTAATATGGCGCGGGCGGAAAGATAAAAGAAGACGGCGTGAACTCAGCGTCACCAGCCAGCGCTTCCTCCAGCTCGTCGAATGCTGCGCGGCACTCCGGGTAGGCGATGGCCAGGTCTCGAAGCATGTCCGGGTAGAAGCTCATGACGCCCGGGTAGACGAACGCAAGGCGTCCTCGCCCTTCGCCAAGGAGCCGGTCTCGGAAATAGTACGTTCCGCTCTTGTCGCGGATGCGACGCACGGAGCCGCATGAAAGGCGGCGTACGGCAGAGACAAGGCGCACTCGCAGCGATGCAGTGTCCGGCGCGATTACCGCGAGAGTGCTCTCGCCCCGGCGCAACGCGCATGTATAGGCGACATCGACGAGAGGCACGTCGGGGACACGATCAAGGAAGCCGACCAACCGGGTGGCCTCGGCCACAAGCGACGCCTCGTCTGCCGCGCTGACCAGCACAAGTTCCGTCATGTGCGGTCCTCCGGCTCTTCTTCAAGTATTATCACAGCGGCACGCCCCGCTTCGGACGTCGTGCCGACTGGGTTGGCGGTGTCGAAGTTTGCGCCCATTACCGCGGCGCGGCGGGGACTCGCGCTGTCACCGGTGATCCACGGACGCTCCTCGTTCAGTATGTAGACGCTTGAGGCAAGGTTCGACACGGAGTCAGCCGCCTGCCCTGACGAGACCTGAGGCGGCAACACGCGGTGCGCAAGTGCGAGCGCGGCCTTGACGACACCAGCCGCCATCGACGCGCGCAGCGTATGGCCTATGTTCCCCTTTACGGACCCCACGCCTACGAGCGGCATGCCAGGCCGATGCTCGCCCCACAGCCGCTGTATCGCGTCAAGCTCACGGCGCTCCGCCGCTGGAATGCCCGTACCGTCCGCCTCGATAAGACCGATCGTGTGCACAGGCACCCCTGCGCTGCCTGTCGCCTCAACGAAAACCGATGACAGGTCGTCTTCCTCGCCATGCCCAATGGCGACAGACCTCACTAGAGCATATATCCGGTCTCGGTCACGAAGTGCATCGGCGCGACGCTTCAGCACGAAGAATGCCCCTCCCTCACCAGGAAGAGTGCCGTCCTGATCCCTGGCAAACGGATGAAGCTCTGGGCGCCGCGTGAACGGAACCTCGCCCGACACCCCCTCGATGTAAGCCCGGTTGAACGGCGGCGTGAACGCGCCAGCGAGCGCAACGTCGACGCGGCCGGACACGAGGTCGTCGACCGCAGCGGCAATCGTCGCCGCACCGGTAAGCATGCCGGCGTCCATTATTGTCGCCGCGCCTGAGAAAGAGCACTCGCGGGCGATCCAGGAAGCGAACCGGTAGCCGGCGCCCATCAGGAACGATGCGGCATTCGGCGACGGCAGGGACTCCACGAGCTTCGACTTCACCGACGCCATAGCCTCCTCGGGAGCGTTCGGAAAGAAGCGGCGTATGATGTCCAGCGTCTGGTCAAGGAACGAGGTGTGCTGAAGCCAGTTTACCGTCGAGGCGTTGAACGGTGGCGCGTAGCCGACACGCACCGTGCCCCGCACCGCAGGCTTCGCATGTGGCTTCATCAAGGCGTCGCCGAGTGCATCGAAAGCAAGCTGAGTCGCGAAGTATAGGTCCTGGTTCTCGCCCGCGTTGACCTGTCTGGGGAAGTTCTGCGCCGACGGCACGCAGGCGTACAGGTCGCCCAGCTGTCCTATGCGCGCCGGATACGGACGCGCAAACACACCGGTCTGCCCGAACGGCATCTCAGCTTCCGGTCCGGGCGGCGTGAGCAGCACCTTGCGCTCTCGTATGGCACTCCAGAGCGCCGCAGGCGAATTCACCCCGGCGAACCGGCAACTCATGCCGACGATCGCTATCGGATTCTCCATCTTGAAACAGGAAAATTATGTCACCATATTGCGTCGCCGCCATAGACTTCGATCTCGTCGCAGAAGCAGTATTTTGACTGCGTTGCGGTGAATCTCACGTATCGGCCGCGACATGGCATGTCAAAGCTGTACGCACGATAGGCGTGATATGCGCCGTATGCGGGAAGCGGACGCTCCTGCGTCGCCTTCTCGAGCAAATCGCCCACAGCATGCCAATTCTTCCCGTCAAGGCTCACCTCCACCTTAATGCTGCGTGGGAACGTGACTTCCGCAACCCCCGCCCCCATATTCCACGAGAACCCCGACATCCGCTCTTCCTTGCCAAGATCAAGCGTCACGGCGAACGCCTCTTCCCCGCCACCGTTCGCCTTCCAGCCGACGGCGCTCCTGTCAGTCCACATCATGCCCTTGGCAACGCATTTCCCGTCCGTCAGCTGCACTGCGTCATTTTCGTCAACCGTCAGCTTGTAGTTAGGCCTGGGCGAAAACGTGCACGGCTTCTCTCGCGCAACATTCTCCGTGTAGGTCTGGACCATACGGTCGAGCTTCCAGCGTATCTGATCAGGCCCTCCGATGTATTCCATCGACGGCTCCCAGCCGAGACGCGAATCTGCCTCCACGAGCGGCAGCGCAGCCTTGGCGTTGGCATATTCCTTCTTCGCCCATTCGAGCACGCCTGCCCTGTCGCCGGCACGATGCGCGATGGCGCCGTGCTTAACGTTGATCGCAGTGATCACCGTACGTTGCATGTACCGCCCCAGGCCCGCCATGCGCCGCGCCTTCTCCGCCCGTTCCGGCGGCAGGGAGGCGGCGATAGAATCGAAAATGTCCGCGCCCTTCCCAAGCGCCACGCGCATATCCTCCAGAAGCTCAAGCTCCTTGTTCATCTTCTCCACGTCCAGCTCGCCGACCTCGCCCAGCTCCGGATTGTAGCTGCTTTTGTCAAGGTAGTTGTAGCGGGCAATGTTCTTGTTCGAGGAGTGACGCGGAATCGGGAACTCGCTGTTCGAAATGTGCTTGCCACCGAAATTGTACGGATAGGACGGCCCGGTGCGGAACGGACCGTATTGGTTGACGTCGCTTGCCACGTAGTCGCGCGCCGTCTCGCTCCAGAGCTTCCACGCCTCGATTGCGCGCCCGGCGTTCGCCGCGCCGAAGTCACGCGCCGCGATCATACGCAGGTGCGTATCGAACGGAATGCCGCCCTCGGTGAACGCCTCCTTCTCCAGCTCGCTCACGAACGACGGCCACCAGCCGTAGTGGTGGCATTCCATCAGCCCGGAAAGGCCCCAGTCCTTCCGAGCCTTCACTATGCCGTCGTAGCGGCGCTTCCACTGGAACGGACACGGCTGGTACGGTACTGAGCCGTAGTCCCACGTCACGCCACCCGTGTTGGACATCGAATAGAGCTTCAATCCCCTCTTGTGCGCCCTCTCCGCCTCGCTCGCAAAGTAGCGTCCGGGGCCCTCGAACGAGAGCGAGTAGTCCGCGCTCGGAGCATTCAGCCCGTTGCGCTTCACCTGCGGCTCAAACATCTCGAACGTCGCCATCAGCACGATGTCCTTCGGCAGCGCGTCAATAAGTTCCATGCGCGGCTGGACGGGCTGACGACCCCAGTTGTACGACCAGAACACGATCTCCATGCCCTTGCTGTGCGCATCGATGGATGCCTTGACAGCCTTCACCCAGTCCGGATAGTCGCGGCACGGCCACCAGCCAGCCGTCGGGCGCCTGTCGCCGGGGATTCTGTTGTTCCACGTGCGCGGCTGGGCGCGCTCGTCCTTCGTCGGGAACTGGCAGCTCTCGCCCACGAACACGATGCCCTTCGCCTCCGGATAGGCGGCGGCAATGCGCCCGTAGGCGGCGTCGAACTTAGCCTTCGCGTTCGGATCGTCAGGGTGAACGAAAGCGATCACGTAGCTGTAGAGGTAGGTGTCTAGCCCGTACCGCTTCGCGCGGCGGATCACGTCGCGCACGTCCTGATAGTTCGCGCCCTTCGTCTTGTCAACGTCCTTCACGAAAATGACGATGGCGTCCATGCCGGCATGGGCTATTTGCGCGAGATGCGCATCGGGGAACACGTCCACCGCCCAGCCGGAATGCGTCATGCGAGGCGAGAACATTGAACGGCGGTTCTCCACGCCCTTCTTCAGGAACGGCGCACCGCGGAAGTTCATCATGTCCTCAAGGTGATAGAGCGCCTGCGCCGCCGCGCGCGAATCCGCCGCAGTCACCTTCACGCCGTCGCCAGTCTCGATGCGGTACGCACGCGCAGGCAAGCTGCCGTCGAACGCGACCGTCACCGTTCCCTCGCCGCCACGCGCGAACCGTGCGCTCACACTCATCGACACGTCGAGATAGTCGCAAAAGTCCTTCGCCGCCAGAGCCATCACCTCGTCGGCAGGCGTCGGCACGCACACCGCCGCGCCGTCGGCAAAGACGAACTCGTCCGCCGCAGGCTTCGCCGCCGGATCGCGTCTTCCGGCTTCATGCACGACTTCCAGCCGCTTGCGGAAATCGTACGGTGCCTCCGATGCGACCTTGCCGTTGCCGGCAAGTGCCGTCAGACCAAACGCCATGCCAAACGCACAAGCCGTCGTAGATATTACTTTCATGTTGCAGTCTTCCTTTGACTTTCTTTGAAATCATTTTCAATCATTGAACACTTCCTATGCAAGAAAGAGACAAGCAGCGGACAACCGATAGCGGTGACGATGATTGCCGCCGTAATCTGCGCCGTTGCAGTCTCGGCCACGGCCAACAGGGAGGAATCGACCGCCGCCACGGCGAGAGGCGTGGCCGCCGCATTCCCAGCCGTGGTACCGATGGCCGCGCCGACTTCAGGATGGCGAATGCGGAGAACCCTGTATGCGACGTATCCGCCCATGCCTGTGATCGCGAGACAGCCCACTCCAAGCAGGACGCCGGACGCCCCCGCCTTTACGAGGTTGAGTATGTTCAGCCCGGCGCCGAGCGGAAAGGCAAAGAACGGGATGAGCAGCGTCGCGCCCGGCTCACAGAAGCGACGTATGTCCTCGTCCAGGTTGCCGAGAATGCAGCCTGCGACAACCGGAATGATGCAGCCGAGCAGAACCGACAGCGGAATGTTCGCCGCACCTGCCGCGCCAAGGGCCAACATCGTGAAGAACGGTCCGTCGTTGATCGAGAGTATGGAGACCGCGCCAACGTCGGTGGCGTCTCCGTACTCGCCGGCAAGCGCCGCATAAAGTCCGCCGTTAGAATTGACGAGCGCCGCCACGATCGCCAGCGTGGAAAGGCCAAGAAACCCGGCTCCGCCGAACAGCCACCCGCACAAAAGCCCGACCGCTGTGCCGAGTCCCACCTTAACGAGCGTAAGCACAACGCCCTTGTACGCCGCCACGCCCGCCTTGCGGAAGTCTATCGTAGTAGCGTTGCAGAAGATGAACGCGGACAACAGCGGCATCGCTCCGGACTTCCAGAGATACGTAGTGAACGTGCCGTCGAACTTTTCCCATATGCCGCCGCAAAACGTGTTCACGAGCGCGCCAAGGATCAGCGGCACCACCATCAGTCCGCCAGGAATCCTCTTTACCGTCGCCAGGATTCTCATGCCGGCGCCGCGCCTTCCCTGACGATGACGGAGACACCGTCCGGTATGACGGTTACCTTGTAGTCGGGCCGTCCGACGAGCGACTTCGCAACATCCATCGCCTCCGCCGCGCTGTGGGCGGGGATCATGTGCAAGTCGCGCACGGTCTGGTCATCGCAGTCGGACGCGTATACGACACGCGCCTTGAGCAGCACGCGCGCAAGGATCTGCGACTGCCACTGGTCGATGATGGTCTCCTCAGGGCGGCGCGCGAGGAACGTGCGCATCATCCGTCCGAGATCTGGCTCGTCGCGGAACGTGCGATGGAAGCTTGCGCCTCCGTGCCCGTCCTGTGACTTCGCGAACATGACGATCACGCCGCCCTGCTTCACCGTGGCCTCGGCGGCGGTCATTCCCTTCACCGCCTGGTAGATGTTCTGGTCAAGCGGATAGCCGCCGTTCGTAGAGATGGCGATGTCGGCCGGGATCGCATCCACCTGACACTTTGCGGCGAGGAACTCGCGCCCGGCACGGTGGGCGGCATCGCAGTCGCCGGACACGCAGAATATCGGGTCGTGCGCGGCATCGATCACCACGTTGACAACGAACGCAAGCTTCGCCGCGCGCGCCGCAAACAGCATGTCCTCGTGCACCGGGTTCCCGTCCAGGACTCCCGTCCGCGCCTTCGGGTGCGCGATGAAGCCGGCGTTATGGTTGTACATCACCGTTGCCCGGCTCGCGATCCCAGGCAGGACGCTCTTCCGTCCGCCGGAGAACCCTGCGAAGAAATGCGGCTCTATGAAACCCTCCGCAACGAGAAGGTCGGCCTCGACGGCAAGCCTGTTCACGACCAAGTCGCCGCCGGACGGCAGCCTGCCGATGTTGACGAGGTTCGCCGCGTCGTCGCAGTCATGTATCACGATGCGCTCCCGCGCCGTTATCTCGTCGCCGAACTTCGTCGCCAGCTCGTCGCGTGTCGTGGTGCGGTGAAGCCCCGTCGCCACGAGGATCGTGATGTCGGCGGACGGATTGCCGGCGCGTATCTCGGCCAGCATCTGCGGCATGATCACGCGGCTAGGCACCGGACGCGTGTGGTCGGAGGCGATGACTACAATCTTCCGCTTCCCGGCCGCAAGCTCCCGGAGGCGGGGCGTGCCGATCGGGTGCTCCATCGATGCACGCACGAGCGCCTCGCCATCCATCGGCGGCTTGTAGCCGTGTATGCCGGAACGCAACACGCCCGCAAGGTGCCCTTCCTCAATCTCTACAGCAACCGATTCCCTGCCGTACGGTAAAAGTATCTTCTCCATTGTTATGCAAGCTTTTCCTTACCAAAGTCCAGCACGGCAAGCCAGGCGCAGACCGACGGAGCTGTACTGCGAATTAGGGGTGTTGCTGCCGCGCACCGCCATGCGCTGAAACTTCGCCGGATTGTTCCAGGCGCCGTCTCGCCGCACATGCTGTTCTGCCACGACGGTGTTCACCGCACCGTTCAACGCCGTGATGTCGGCGGCGAACCAGTCGAGGCACCATTCGATCACGTTGCCATGCATGTCGTACAAGCCCCAGGCGTTCGGGGCGTAGGAGCCGGATGGCGCAGTGCCGCCCGTTGTACCTCCAGCACCGTCCGTCTGATTGCTTTTGTAGCGTCCCAACCTGACGAGGTTCGAGTCCACGCCGTCTTCAAGCTGAATCTTCGTTCCGTCGTTCCAGCACCCCTTCTTCCAGATTTCACACCCGACCTGAAGTCCGGCGCGGCATGCGAACTCCCACTGCGCTTCGCTCGGCAGATCGAAATCGACCTGTGTCGCCGTTCGCAGCTTGCCGAGGAACGAATCTCCGCATGGATTGTTCGGCCAGTCGTAGTTCGTGTAATCCGCCGCCGTCGCCGTCTTGCTTGCCGACACCCTGATTTCGTTGTACGACACCTTCTCCACAGGACGCATATCGCCCTTCAATTCGGCTGGATTGCCACCCATCACCGTCTCCCACTGCTTCTGTGTCACCTCAAACACGCCGATGTAGTAGTCGTTCGTGAGCGTAACCTCGTGCGGCGTCTCGTTGGCCGCTGTGCGCCCCAGCTCCAGCGCCGTACTGCCCATCGTCCATGTTACGTTCTTGGCATCGATGCGGCGCATCACGATGGAGGTTGTGCGATAGACGGGATTGGCGAGAAGTCCGCCCGGCAAGTAGTTGGTGGAAGCGTAATAGCGCACATTGTCGCCCGCCTCCGCCGTCAGGTCCACCACCATGTAGTCCGGCGTGTGGTCGGGTGCCCATGCGGTCAGGACGGCCCGGATGCCTCCGTCCGGGATGATCCGGTCGCGCCAGTCGCGCCGGGCCAGCCATGTGATCGTATAGGTCTCCTTTCCGGAAACCAACTTGTTCACGTCGCCGGAAACGTGCTGGAAGTTGTCGGCTCCGATGGACGCCCACACATTGCCAGTCACGTTTGTCTCGATATCAAGCGTCACCACGGCCGGCGCGTTTGCAAGGGTGTAGGTGATCGTGACCGTGCGCGTACCCGGCGGCTGCGACATAACCACGTTCCCAACCTCCGGCACGGCGGCTGTCAGCATGGAACCTGCAAGGACAAATCCAATGGCAATCATAATCTTCTTCATGGTCAAATTCCTTTCTTCCTGTCGCTCACTTCAGACCCGCCCGACACGCAAGACGAAAGCCGATAAACGAATGCCTAAATGTTGGGGCATTCCCTGTCCGCGCCGCAGAGCGGAGATGCACGGCTCCATCGCTTCCCAGCCCGCTGCGCCTAACGCGGTTGCCGGAACCCGTCGTGATCACCGATCCGTCAGTTCCCGCCAAGCTATCTTGATACCAGTCGAGGCACCATTCGCCCACGTTCCCGTGCATATCGTAGAGCCCCCAATCGTTCGGCGCGTATGTGCCGCAGATGGCGGTGCCGATGGAAGCCGGACAATTTGCGTAGCCCATACTGCTTGCCGTCGTATTGTTGCCGCCATTTTGGTTGTGCCGTCCCGGAGCCGTGCTGGCCAAAGTCGATGACGTGTAGGCCACGCCGTTGTTCCATTCATTGTCGCCATGTCCGGCACGGCAGGCATACTCCCATTCCGCATCGCTCGGCAGATCGAAGTCGATGTCCGTCTTTGCTCGCAGCAGATCGAGGTACGAACCGGCGTACGGAGCCTCCGGCCACTCCTTTGCGTTGGCATTGGCCGACGTACTGTTCGCCGCCATGCGAATCTCGTTGTAGCATACGTTCTCCACCGGACGCATTGCCCTGTCGCCACCCCAATAGAACTGCGCCGCATTCAGACGCGCTGTCTGCACAAGCGTCCACTGCGTCTGCGAAACCTCAAACACACCGATGTAATAGTTATTCGTGAGCGTAACTTGATGGCGTACTTCTTTCGCCCCTGTTGAGCGGTTGCCATCCCCATCGCTGCTTCCCATCCACCACGTCACGCCCTTGGCAAGAATCTTGCGCATCACGATGGAGGTGGTGCGGTACTTGCGGTTCGCCATCAGCCCACCGGGGAAGAAGTTTGTCGAGGCGTAGTAGCGCACGTTGTCGGTCTTCGAGGCCGTAAGATCCACCACCATGTAGTCCGGCGTGTTGTCGAGAGGCCAGGCCGTGACCACCGCTTGCGCAGCGGCAAGATTTCCCTGCCACGAGAAGTCCGGACGCCACGTGATTGTATAGGTTTCCTTGCCGGACACCTTCTTGTTCACGTCGCCCGTCACGTACTGGATGTTCTCTCCGCCGATGGAGACCCCGTTCGTGATAATGTCAAGCGTCACGACAGCGGGCGCTTCAGAAAGCGTATAGGTGACCGTCACTGTGCGGTCATCCGCCTGCGCCATATTGACGCTCTGCACCGTGGGATCGGCAAACGTGGACAACGCCGCGCCAAACGCGAAAAGGGAAACGAAGTTTGTCATGTTTTTCATTATCGTCACCTCCCCTTTTATTAAAGCCCGGCACGACACGCGAGCCGCAAGCCGATGTATTGATGTTGCAGGTTCGGCAGATTCATACCGCGCGCAGCGGATCTAAGATGGTAGATGTTGTCGTTGGCCAGCCCGCCACGCCGCACATGTTGCCCCTCCGTTGAATCATCAACGACCGATCCGTCCGTCCCCGACAGGTTCTCCACGTACCAGTCGAGGCACCATTCGGCCACATTTCCATGCATGTCGTAAAGTCCCCACGAATTCGGCGCATAGCTGCCCACGATCGCCGTGCCAGCCGAAGCGTCGCTGGATGACGAAGGCGAAGAACCGACATTGTTCGTGTTCCGCGCAAGCCGGTCAAGATGCAGATCGTGCACATGGTTTGTGTAGGTGGAGCCGTCGTTCCACAGCCCTTCGCCGTTTCCGGCGCGGCAGGCGAACTCCCATTCGGCATCGCTCGGCAGATCGAAGTCGATGCCCGTCTTCCGGCGCAACGCACCCAGCATCGAGTCTTTATAGGGCGCATCTGGCCAGTCATAGCCTGTCTTCGCCACCGTGCCGTCGGAATTCCGGATCTGGTTGTAGCATACGCATTCGGCGGGGCGCATGGCATGGTCAGCTTCATACGAGAAGTTGTTGGAGTTGTAGGCTCCGAACACAAGCGCCCACTGCCGCTGCGTCATCTCGAACACACCGATGTAGTAGTTGTTGGTAAGCGTGACAGAGTGCGGTGCTTCCCGACTAGTACGGTTGACCTCGTTCACGCAGCCCATCGTCCATGTAACGTCCTTGGCGAGAATCTTGCGCATCAAAATGGACGACGTACGGTAAGCCGGATTGGCAAGCAGCCCACCCGGCAGGAAGTTGGTGGAGGTGTAGTAATGCGCCGTCGGCAGGTTTGTCGTGGTGAGCAGGTTCACCACAAGGTAGTCAGGCGTGTTATCGAGCGGCCACGCAGTGACCACCGCGCGCGCCTTGCCTGACTCCACAAGGTTGCCTGGCCAGTCGCAGTCTGGCAGCCACGAGATCGTGTACGTTTCCTTGCCAAAAACCTGGCGGTTCACGTCTCCCGAAACACGCTGGATGTGTTCGCCGCCGATGGAGACCCAGGCGCCGCTTGCGGTGTTTGTCTCGATGTCGAGCGTCACCACGACCGGCGCGGCGGTCAAGGTATAGGTGATGATAACTTCACGCGAACCGGTTTCGGTAATGTTCACATTCTCAGCCCTCGGCTTCGCCGCAAACGCAGCACCGCACAGGAGAAGAAGAGCTGTCAGAGTCAATCGCTTCATGGTGAATTTCTCCTGATTTTTCAGTGGATTGAAAAAACCATGCCAAGCGGCATTGTGGTAAGCGCTATGCCCGGTGACACGTCAAACGTCGCGAAACGAGACTCTAGCCACGACTGCAGCTGCTCGATCGTCCCTGCACCCGCATCAACGGAGACAGTCCCCGATGTCAGCGAACTTTTCGGATCCCTGTCGCCGCTCGGATACGAGACGATGCACGTACTCGCCAAAGCCGACAGTCCAATCAGACATGCGCCAACGAACACAGCGGCAAGCAGCGCGTCGCCCATTCGGTTAGGTTTGATTTTCATCGCAATCATCGTCTCCCTTCTTAGTTGACTACTTGTCTTTCTGGCACACATTGTAACACAAACGAGCTTTCCGATGCAATAAGGGTGTATTTCTGTAATCTTCCCATGGGATCACCTAATCTCTCGGCTGTTTGCGAAAGCGTCCGTCGCCGCCGTCGTCGAAAGATCAGTTTTGAAATACTTAAGCCCTTCCGCCTCAATCTCGGTGCCAGCCCCGTCGGCAAGCGCATACCGTGCGCGTCCAGAGGTATGCCAGTAGGCCACAACACGCTTCCCCTCTCTTTCGAACAGGAAGGCTCGAAGCCCTGGAGTGAATTTTCCGCCGCCAATCGGAATCTGTTTCCAATTTACAAGCTCGTACCCGCCAGCCTCGTTCAAATAAAGGTGGTGCTCGCGTACCGGATCTTTCAGCATCTCCTTCTGTTCCGTCGTAAGCCAGTTCTTCGCCCGCACATCCTCCCACCGGCGCAGGACCTCCATGAGGTCTTTGATGCGAGGATGTCGCGCGATGCGGTCAAGGTCGAACTGAACCGTCGTCGGACAGTCCCATGCAGCCGCGCGGCTCGTGCCGAACTCCCACATGTCCGGCTGTGTGCCGATCGTTCTTATGCTCCCCTGCCCAGGAAGGTAGAGCGTCCACCATCCGAAGTCTATGCGGGTGAAGTCCTTGCGCATTAGCGGTGCCTCGGTCTGAGGAAACTTCACGATCATCGCTTTGAATATCTCCGGATGGAACATGTCAAATGCGTTCGCCCCGGCCTGGAGATGCCATCCAAAGTGACTTTTCGCTGCACCTTCCGTAAATACCGGCGGCTTCGCGAACTTTGAAACCACGCGCCACTGCGAAAGGGCCACATTCACGCCGCAAGGCGGATTGACGCCCTCGGAGCCGTCGAAGTAGCAGAACTCGAAACCGGCATCGTATATTTTCGCGATCTTGACGGCAACTTCGTCCTGAAGGTCCGTGGTCTGGTCAATGTAACAGCTCATCCCGCCGAATTCGCTGACATCGAGCACACCTCCGATCTCACCGCGAGGATGTGCGGCTGGTGCGGTGTTCCAGTGGCCGCGCCTTACGTCCGTGAAGCGGTACGGCGGCTCAGTCGTGTAACCGCCGTAGCTGAACAGCTCGCCGCCGAACTTGAGCACCCGCGCCGTCCGATCTGGCGATTTCGCGTAAAGCGGGGCATCGACTGGATTCTCCAGTACCTCGATCTCCCGAGGATCGCCGTCCGCAGCCACAGGACGGGCAAGGGTAAAGCGCCGAGTTAGGTTGAGTCGGGGGTCGGCAACAGGCGTCACATAGCGGCTGTCGCAACCGATGTGCGTCTGGAGCGTGTGGAAACCTGGGGTAATGCCTGCCGCTTTGACCTTGGAAAGCACGCCTTTGAGGTCCTCCACGCCGTTCGGGTAGGCAGCATTCCAGTCATAGTCGCCCAGTCTTCTGTAATAATAGGAGTGCGAGATATTCGAATGCTGCGCCTTGGTCATCGCAGTGAAATAGACGAGCATCATGCGGAAGCCGCCGCTCTTCGCCATTGCGATGTGTTCATCGACATTGTTAGGGTTTAGGTCGCCAGCCCAGTAGATAGAGGCCTTGAGGCGGGAATCGCGCCGATTCTGCACGCCACGCGGCAGGTTGAAGTCGCGCTCTAATCCGTCCATCGCCACAAGGAACGCGTCGCGCCCAGCACCGGCTACGATAGCCGCACGACCGCCCTTCAGCCTCATTCCGCGGGAGAAGTCTGCATGAAGCACCTCGCATCCGGTACGGGATTCATGATCAACCTCAGCGTAAGGATCCGCACCTACCACTGCAACTGCAGCGCGGTCGTCCCAGACAACGTTCAGCCAGTCGCCTACGTTCTCGCGAAGCTTAACCGGAAGCTGCAGCACACGGAACCGTGCAGCAGGCGGCAAATCCATGCAAAGGCCCCCATACGTCAACTGACGCACACAATTGAACCCTTCAAGCTCGAAGGCGAGATATCCGTCACCGGGCTTCACTCCCACGACCGCCTCGTAAGGTGCAGTCTCAAAGCCGATGACGAGCCGGTCGCCATCGCGTCTCACCCTGTTCGCCGGATACGCCGTACGCTTGTGCGGCCACATGAGCTTGATCTCGTTGTTGAACGGGCGTTCCTGCGTGACGGAAAACATCGCGAGTCCATCACGGGCATCGATCATCTCCTCGCCTGTCGCCTTCACAACCAGCGACCGTGCCACCGCATTGGTTCCGACTTCAAGCCTGAACGTCTCTGTTTCGAACAAAATCACGTCAGACTGCGCATTTGCGTCAACGACGAACAACGTGAGCGTAAACGCCGCCACCGCACCAATCATCGGCCGTCTGCAGACAGGTTTCATAAGCACTTTTTCCTTTTAATTATGGATGTTTTGCGTTATAGAATAATCTCAACAACCAACGCGCACCGAGGCGATTGTCAAAGTGCCGGTCAAGGCCATCACAAGTCGATCTATTCCAACCGCGACGCCGGCAGCCGAACCGATCTGCGGAAGGCACGCGAGAAAATCTCCGTCAATCGGGTAATCCGCCTCTCCTAGGGACCGTCGCGCCGCCCTGGCCTTCGCGAAGCGAGCAGTCTGCTCGGATTCGTCGCACAGTTCCGTGAAGCAATTGGCAAGCTCCAGCCCGTCCCAGTAGAACTCCCAGCGCTCGGCGACATCGCCGCGGACCCTCGCGAGGCTTGCCGCCTGCACCGGGTAGTCCATCAGGAACACTCCACCCCCTAACGTCCCGATCGCCGGCTCGATCTTTGTAGCCATGTCAATGTCGAAACGATCGGCGTCGAACGCCTCCCACGGATCCCACCCTGCATATGTGCGATAAGCCTCACGGACGGTCAGGCGTTTCGCCTCTGCGGAGAACCTGACGTCGTCCGTCCCGGCGGCTGCAGCCGCCGTGCGCATAAGCTGCACGAAATCGTCGGCGATATCCAGGTAGTCGGCTCCACGGCGATACCATTCAAGCATGGTGAACTCAGGGTTATGACGCGAACCGAGCTCTCCTTCCCTAAAGCACGGCCCGACCTGATATATCCTGTCCATTCCCGCCGCAAGCAGCTTCTTCATCTGCAGCTCAGGACTGGCCCGAAGATACCTCGCCCTTCCGTCCGCCCCAGGCACTGCGGGACAGTCTATGTGTTCCTCCGGCGCCGGTGCGGCAATCAGCACCGGAGTCTCTACTTCGACAAAGCCTCTTGAGTCGAAGAACGCCCTGACCGCCCTCACGATCTCCGCTCGCTTCGCAAGCGTCTGCAGAAGACCGGGCGACGCCATTTCACTCTCCCGCAAAAAGCGGCGTGGAGAAATACCTCTCGGCCGTATCGGGCAATACGGTCACGACGGTCTTGCCAGGGCCAAGCTTCTTCGCAAGGCGCAGCGCCGCATAGACATTCGTGCCGGCGGATATGCCGGCCATGAGACCCTCCTTGCGGGCAAGGTCGCGCGCCGTCTCAAGCGCATCGTTGTCGGACACGACGCAGATATGCGAATATATCTTCCGGTTGAGGTTGTCCGGTATCAGCCCGTCGCCTATGCCCATCTGCAGATGCGTGCCGACGGTTCCGCCGGCGAGCATCGCGGCGTTCTCCGGCTCGACAGCCCAGATTTCTATGTCCGGGTTCTGTGCCTTCAGCACCTCTCCGATTCCGCTCAGCGTGCCGCCGGTTCCAATGCCGGAGCAGAAGCCGTGTATGGGCCTCGCCGCCTGCTCCATTATCTCGAGTGCCGTATGCAGCTTATGGGCTGCGGGATTTGCCGGATTTGAGAACTGCTGCGGCACGTACACATTCGAGTCCGCCTTGCGCATCTCCTCAGCACGACGCACACATTCGGCGATGGCCTCGCCGATGTTTCCGGCATCATGCACCAGCACTACCTCGGCCCCGTAGTGGCGCATCAGCTTGCGACGCTCTTCGGAGACCGAATCCGGCATTATTATGACGGTACGGTAGCCGCGCACGGCACCGACAAGAGCCAGGCCAATGCCCTGGTTGCCGCTCGTAGGCTCCACTATGACTGAATCAGGGCCGATCAGGCCCTTCTTCTCTGCATCGCAGATCATGTTCCACGCCGTGCGCGTCTTGATGGAGCCGCCTACGTTCAGGGCCTCGAACTTCACCAGGACCTCTGCCGAGCCTACGCCGACCATGCGGTGCAGCCTCACCAGCGGCGTGTGCCCTACGGCATCAAGTATCGTATCTGAAATCATAGACCGCCTCACACCAAAAGCCGCAACGCACCAGTCGGGCAGCTGTCGACGCAGAGGTGGCACTCCGCGCAGCCGGCCGTAGCCGACGGATCGCGGAACTCCGGCTTGATGACCGTCGTAAAGCCGCGCCCCACGAGCCCGAGCAGGCCCTTCTTCGCGATCTCCTCGCAGACGCGCACGCACTGTCCGCACGTGATGCACTTGCGTTGGTTGCGCTCTATCGTTCCAAGGTCCTTCTCCACAAATCCAGGGTGGAACTCTCCGCGAAGCCGCTTCACGTCCGTCCTGAGCATGTTCGCCGTACGTATAAGCTTGCAGTCGGCGTAGTCGTGGCAACCGCACTCTAGGCAGCGTTTCGCCTCTGCCATCGCCATTTCCGGCGAAAGACCTAGGTTGACCTCGCGGAAGTCGTTGCGGCGCTCCGCCGGTGGACGCTGCGGCATCTTGACGCGCTCGATGCGCTCGCGGTCGGCGAAATCCTTCTCGGTCACGTCGCGCTCGGACAGTATCGGCTTGACGGGACGGTATTCGCCGCCGCGCAAGTACGCATTGGCGGCGAGCGCCGCCTCGTTCGCCTGGGCGATCGCGCCAATGGCTATGCCAGCGCCCTTGTTCACCGTGTCGCCGCAGGCGAACACGCCCGGCAGCGACGTCGCGAACGTCGCCTCATCCGCTGCTATCGTGCCTTTCTGGGTCTGCGGCAGAGACTCGAAGCCCTCGGGATCGTTGCGCTGCCCGATTGCGGCGATCACGCTGTCGAGAGCAATCTCCTCGAACTTACCGGGCACAGGAACCGGCTTGCGCCTGCCACGCTCGTCCGGCTCGCCTAGCTCCATTGCCTGAAGACGCATGGCAGACACGCGCCCGTTGCTGCCGATTATCTCGTCTGGCGCACACAGGAACCTGAACTTAACGCCTTCTTCCTCTGCCTCGGCAATCTCCACATCCTCCGCCGGCATTTCCTTGCGAGTGCGACGATAGATGACAAACACCTCCTTCGCCCCGACGCGCACTGCGGTGCGGCAGGCGTCCATCGCCGTGTTGCCGCCGCCAACGACTGCCACGCGCTCGCCAATGTCCGGCTTCTGCCCGGTTGAGACCGCACGCAGGAAGTCGATTCCGCCCCAGACGCCCTTCAGCTCCTCGCCCTTCACGCGCATCGCCGACGACTTCCATGCGCCGTTGGCTACGATCACCGCGTCAAACCAACCGCGCCACTTGCCGAAATCAGCGTCGCGGCCGATCTTGAAATCGTTGACAAACGTCACGCCCAGGGCTTCTATCGCGTCTGTTTCGGCCTTCAGCACGTCCTTCGGCAGCCTGTAGGCTGGTATGCCGTAGCGCAGCATTCCGCCCATTTCAGGCATCTGGTCATAAACCGTGACGGAGTGGCCCCATTGCGCCAGCTTGAACGCTGCGGTCAGCCCGGCGGGGCCGCCGCCTATTATGCCGACCTTCTTGCCGGTCGGCGGAGCGACCTTTACAGGATGCGCGTTGCCGGCCTTCCTCACCTGGTCAGCCGCAAAATATTTGAGCTGCGCGATCGATATCGGAGCCTCGACGAGCCTGCGGCGACACGACTTCTCACAAGGATGCGGACAAACCCGCCCGATTGCCGCTGGCAACGGAAACGTATCCATCACCGTGGCCACGGCATCCGCGAAGCGACCTTCGGCAATCTCCTTGACGTACTTCTGGCAATCGGTGTGCGCCGGACAATTCAGCTTGCACGGGCCCTGGCAGTCGCCGTCGTGGTCGCCCATCAGAAGCTCCAGCGCAAGGCTGCGGGCCCTTAGCGCCCGCTCGCCCTTCGTGCTTACAACCATGCCTTCCGCCACCTTCGTCGCGCACGCGCGTAGCAGCTTCGGGCACTTCTCGACCTCAACCACGCACACGCCGCACGCCCCGTAGGGCTTCAGCTCCTTCATGAAGCAGAGGTTGGGTATCTCTATGCCCGCCGCGTTGGCGGCATCCAATATGGTAGAACCTTCCGGAACGGACACCTTCGCGCCGTCTATCGTCAGACTGATCATTTCTCGTCGTTGCTCCTGTAAGAGCGTATTATACCATAAAATTTCGAACGCCTCGTCTGACGTATCATTTCGGCGTCACCTCAAACTCTATCACCACGCCATCTTTTCTGTGTTTCTCTATGAAGCCAGCGGTAAGACCCCTGACAAACCCGACACGCGACGCGGCGGACGTAATCGTGGCGTCCACGCTTCTGTCGCTTGAACTCGACACAAGCTTGTACCTTAGAACGCTTCCACCATTGCCGAACCAGACACGAATGGACATGGGTTTCAACGTGTCCGTCCAAGGCGGAACATTCCACTTCGCCTCAAACGCCTGCTTTATCAGCGAATAGCAGAGTTGCTCCTCGCCAGCCGCCAGGTTCGTCGAACTGCCAGGCTTGTATCCGGCGTTCAGCAGCTTCCGTATCTCAGCGTCGGAGAGGGTCTTCTGTGCCGTGCGCCCGTTAGGCTGCGGCGGAGAAGGCTTGGCGGTCTCGACCTTGCGGTTCGTGTCCTTCGCGCTTTGCTGCATCCTTTTGATGCGTTCCTCGCGCAGTTCCTTCGCGGTTTTTTTCGGCGGTTCCGGCGGTTTAGGAGACTCTTTCTTAGGAGGCTCCGGCGGTTTCGGTGGCTCTGGCTTCTTCTCAACTTTCTCGACGATGTTCGTGACGATTTTCTCAAGCTCCTTCGGCTTCTCCGGCTCCTTGGGCTTCGGTTTCGGTTTTGGCTTCTGAACCTTCGGCGGTGGCGGTGGCGGCGGCGGATCCGGCTTTTTAAGCGGAGGCGGCTCGTCTGGATTGCCGTCCAGGTTCTCGACAACAACGACAGTCAGGTCAATCGGCGTAATGACCTCCTTCTCTCGGAAATGCCACCTTGCCGCGGCCCAGCAGACGAGGAAGAAGGCAACGTGGAGGCTGAGCGCAAGCACGAAGCTGCTCGTACCGAGCACCTTCGGCCTCTGACCCTCAAGGTCCTCCACTCTCCAGACTTCCACCTTGGCTCCTCACTTCTCCTTCGACACAAGCCCAAGATGCTTGACGTTACAGTCCTTGGCGATCTTCACGACATCGTACACGTCGCCATATCCGACACGCACGTCACCGCGCACGAGCACGCTCAGTTCCGGGTCGCCGGCAACCGCCTTTGCAAGCGACGCCTTGAGTTCGTCAAGCGTGGTCGGAACTTCGCCGACGTAAATCTGCCCGGTCGAGTTGACGGTGATCGAGAACGTCTTCTTTTTGTCGTCCTGCGCCTTCGACGTCTTTCCGACAGGAAGCATCACGTGGATCGACTGCTCCAGCGTCGGCAACGTAACGATGAACACGACCAGCAGCAGGAACGTGAGGTCGATCAGCGAGTTCATGTCGATCGACGCCTTCGCGCCCTCGCGGCGCGTGCGCATCCTTCTCCTTAGCGACATCTCACGCCCCCCGACCCTGGAATTCGCACGCGATGCGCCCGATCAGCTCGTCCGCGAAGCCTTCCATGTCGGAAGTGATCTTGCGGATCGCCGCGCCCATGCGGTTGGACGCTATTACGCCGGGGATCGCGATCAGCAGGCCCACGACCGTAGTGACGAGCGCGGCGGAGATGGACGGCGCAATCGTCGCCAGGTTCGCGCTGCCAGCCGCACCCATCTCCGCGAACGCGTCAAGCACGCCCCACACCGTGCCGAGCAGCCCGAGCATCGGCGTGAACGTGACGATCGTGGAGACGACGCCCATGCCGTGCTCGACGCGAATCTCCTCCTCGTCAAGGACATGCTCGCACGTTCCGCGCACCAGTTCTATCTCGCGCGCCGTAAGCGCAGCCGCCGCGTCGCCGGCCTGCCGCCCGACGAGAAGAGAGCGAACGTCCGGCGTGAGCAGCTTGAGCAGCCTCTCGCACGTCTCCTTGTAGATGCCCTCTATGCCTGTCGTCACCGTCGGGCGGCGTTGCAGGTAATATTCCAGCACGTCGCGGCACATCGAGAAGTCGCGCAGGAACCTTCGCGTCGTCCGCCCGACGAAGCCAAGCTCCTTTGCCTTGCCTATGATCGTCGCAACCATGACGACCGAGGCAATCAGCTGGACGACTACGATCCCCTGACCCATAAGATTGGAGCCGAGGAATCCGTTGATGAGTGAGTCAGCGATCAGCATCTCTTTTTCCTTTCGAAACGATTTGTCCTTCGGGTGGTAGATCTTCGCGGCACATGCCGCAGGCGGACAGCACCTTGTCCGTCGTCTGGAAGTGCACCTTGCAGTGGTTCATGAGCCACGTCGGGCCATGCTTGCGCACCATCTCCTCGGCCAGTTCGCGCACACGCGGATCCGAGGAGCCGGCGGGGACGCGCCCGGACGGTTCGCCGTCCGCCGGCGGCGGACCGAACACCTCGGCCGTCATGTCGGAGATGGCGCGGAGAAACAGTTCGCGGGCGATCACCGAAGCCGCCGCGACTGCGATGTCGCTTTCTGCCCTGTGGTGTTGTTCTACGGTCGCCGCGCGTCCGCGCGGCTTCAGTGCGCGGCGTATCGTGTCCTCGGTCGGCGCGAACTGGTCAACGACTATGCGGCCGCAGCCGGGACGCTTCTCAAGCAGTTCCTCGATGGCCGTGCCGTGCGCCCAGGCGAGCATGCGGTTTATGTTGCGCATCTTCGCATAGAGCCTGTTATAGGCCGCGGGGCCGAGCTTCACGGTCGCGTAGCCCGTCTGACCAAGCAAATGCCGAAGCGCGGCGCCTGCCGCAAGCACCGCCTTGTCGGACATCTGCTTGCAGTCCCTGACGCCAAGCTTCGCCATCTCGTCAGACAGGCGCTCGTCGGTGAATGCGCAGCACACGACAAGCGGTCCGAAGTAGTCGCCCTTGCCCGACTCGTCGCTGCCGGCGTGCGGGGCGACGCTCTCAGGGTTCAGCACATTCTCGTAGCCTAGAGACGCGCCGCCGAGAACCATCGGCTCCAGCTGAAAGAGCACGAAATCCTCCGCCTTGGACCCCTGCACGCAGAGCTTGCGCAGGCCGTGCTTCTCCTTCGCGTATAGCGTAGCATTGAAGCCGTCGCCTTCGATGGACCAGAGCGAATAAGGCACCTCGCGCCGCCGGTAGTTGCCGTTCACCATCAAGCCCAGCAGAATCTCCTGCTGGTCATTCGTCAGCTCGTAGGTGAAGCACGTTTTCTTCGGCGGTTCCATAACGCATATTATACCAAAGTTTGCCAGCAGGCGGCGACGCGGCAGCAGGACTTCCGGCGTTTGACCGGGCGGCGGCAGATGTGCTATCATAACGGCATGGTAAAGAGCGGAATCACAAACGATGAGATCATCGGCTGGGGCGGGCAGGAAGTGTTCAACCAGGCGCTCACCCTCTGCAATTCCGGCGATGTGCGGGATGTCCGCTACGACGATGACACGCTCGTAATCTCGGGACGCATAGAGCAGCCTGACGGATGGGAGATGCCGGTCAGCCTCAAGCTCACTGCAGGAGGCTGCATCGAGTCGCGCTGCCCATGCGCCATCAACCAGCGGTACGGACGGATATGCCCGCACGTCGTTGCGCTCGGCATCGCGCAAATGATAACCGAGATGGAAGACGAGGAGATGGAGAATCCCGCCGCCGCGATTGACGACGACGCGACGGAGGACGACTCCAGCGATGAGACTTCCTTCATCGAAGTTCCTGCCGTTCCCGCCTTTTCCGCGCTCGTCTCAGGCTCGCGGGCCTCGCTTTCAATCGAGATTGACGCGCACTATGGCGAAATCGACTTCCCGGCCTGCTCGATCCAGTCGGAGCACACGGTCTTCCTCCCCGACCCGGACGACGACCTCGTGCGACGCGTACGCTCCCTTCCCGCCGAGCAGGCTGCCATACGCGCAGTGAAGGCGTGGGGATTCGAGCCTGGCTACAAGGAAGGCGACATGCGGCTCTATATCACCGACTCGCACAAGCTGCTGTCGTTCCTCGGCACGGGACTCCCCGCGCTGCGCCGCAAGGGCTGGTTCGTGGAACTCTCGCAACGGCTGTCCGACTTGACCGACGAGATGCAGTCCGTCGTGCCCGTAGTCGAAGTCCGCGACGCGCCGAACGGCGACTTCGACGTCAGCATCTCGTTCGATGCCGGACGCTTCGACGTCTCCCCGGCGGAAATACAGGCGGCCGTAAACCGCGGCGACGGATACGTCCTGAAGGACGGGAAGGTTGCGCTTTTCGACATCGCCGCGCTAGAGGCTGTCTCCGACGTCTTCCGCGACTGCGCGACGAGCCAGAACGGCGCCGCCGCAGGAAGCTTCCGCGTAAGAGGCGTATACGCCCCTTACGTAAAGGCGTCGCTCGACGGCCTCGGCGACTGCATCGACCTGACCGACGGGGCGGCGCCACACTGGCGCGACACCGCAACGGCGCGCAACGAGCGCAACGAGAACGCACGCTTCGAGCCCATCGCCCTCGGACGGCTGGAAACGGTTCTGCGCCCATACCAGAAGCAGGGCGTCTACTGGCTCAGGTTCCTGGAAGAAGCCGGGCTCTCCGGGCTTCTTGCAGACGAGATGGGCCTCGGCAAAACGCTCCAGACGCTAACGTGGCTCTCGCTCCCGCGCACCGGAGGAGCACCAAAGGCGCCGGCCCTCATCGTGTGCCCGACGTCCCTCGTGCGCAACTGGCAGGCCGAATCGGAGAAGTTCACACCGTGGCTGAAGACACTGGTCGTCTCAGGCCCCGATCGCGCCGTCTCGTTCGCGCAGATCCCATCCGCGGACATCGTCGTTACGTCTTACGCGCTTCTGCAGCGCGACATCGAGGCCGCCTACCTAGGGATCCCCTTCTCTGTCGTCGTGCTGGACGAGGCCCAGCACATCAAGAACCGCGATACGAAGAACGCGAAGGCGGTGAAGATGCTGGACGCGCGCCGGCGCCTCGTCCTCACCGGCACGCCGGTCGAAAACTCCGTCGCCGACGTCTGGTCGATCTTCGACTTCCTCTCGCCGGACTACCTCGGCGACTATACGACATTCAAGGCCGCGTTCGAAGACCCGATCCGCGACGGTGCGGACGGAGCCGACGACGCGCTCGCGCGGCTGAAGCGCAAGCTCCATCCGTTCATACTGCGTCGCCTGAAGAAGACGGTCGCGAAGGACCTCCCCGACAAAATCGTGAAGGTGTCGTACTGCCCGATGTCCGACGAGGCCCAGCGCGAATACTCGGAGGCATTGGCGAAGACACGCGCACAGGCTGGCGGCGTCATACGTGCGAAGGGATTCGCAAAATCGAAATTCGAGCTGCTGGCAATGCTTATGAAGCTCCGGCAGATCGCATCGCGCGCGAAGGTGGAGCCATTCATGGAGCAGCTTCTCTCTGCGATTGCCGGCGGGCATAAGATACTCGTGTTCTCGCAGTTCGTCACGATGCTGAAAACGCTCTCCGAACGGCTCCGCGACGAAGGCGTGAGGTTCTGCTACCTCGACGGATCCACGAAAGACAGGCTTGGCGAATGCAACCGCTTCAACCGAACGCCCGAAATCCCGGTGTTCCTGATTTCGCTGATGGCCGGCGGCACGGGACTGAACCTGACGGGAGCGGACATGGTGATGCACTATGACCCGTGGTGGAACCCGGCCGTCGAGGACCAGGCCACGGACCGCGCGCACCGCATCGGGCAAAAGAAGACCGTGTACGTGATGAAGATGATCGCCGCCGGCAGCATCGAGGAGAAGGTGCTGGCGCTCCAGCGCAGGAAACAGGCGGTCATCGCAGCGACAGTCTCCACGACCGACGCGGCCGTGATGGAGTCGCTCACCGCCGCTGACCTGAACGAGCTTCTTTCGTAAGCCCTTGGCAGGCGGCTTCAGCCGAGGAATACCCCATCCGCAGCAAGACGGCGGCGGAGATCGGCGACTGGCAGGTTGCGCGGCGTCACTCCGCGTGCTGCCGCAAGCGCGGCGGCCGTACCGGCTGCCTGACCAGTCACGAAGCACGGGCAGATGAGACGGAACGTGTCGATCGTGTCCGGCGCACCAATGCACCGCCCGGCAGCCAACACGTTGTCGCCACGTCTTGGAACCAGCACTCCGTATGGAATCGGCATGGCGACGTGGGGACCATCGTTGCCGAACCAGCCGATCACGCTGTCTTTCGCGGCGCCTGCTGCAGCAGCCGCGCGGTCAAAGATGACTTCCGACTCCAAGAGACGCGTCGCGCGCGGACCGATCTGAGAACACGTGTTGACTATGAACGTCTTCTCCCACCCCGGAGTGCCGCGCATGATCTCAACGTGCTTCCACCATCTGCGACGGTGCTCCACCTCCGCACGCGACAAGTCGCGCACGGAAAGCCCATCGCCCTTAGGGCCCAGCGCTCCACCCCACCACGTCGCCGGATTGCCCTCGTTCGAGCGGACGGGCCAGCGCCCGGGAATCGGGTCGTCGGCTTGCTTCGGCGGCTTCTCCTTCGCCGTCACTTTGTCAATGTTGCCAAGCCTCACGGTGAAGCCGATGCCGTGCGTGATCTGACGGTAGCCGCACCCGGCGGCGAAGAAGACGTCTCCGTCGCCAGTGCAGTCCACGACCTGGCTGGCGAGGACTGCCTGGAAGCCTTGCTTGGACGAGAACACGACCCCGCGCACGGCATCGCCTTCCTGCACGACGTCTATGCCGCTCGCGTGGAAGAACGTCTCGACTCCCGCCTCGGCGCACATGGAATCCATCAGGTACTTCGCCGCCTCCGGATCAACCGTTGGCTGCCAGTGACGGTTTTCCGGCACCGGTCCCGTAGAGGCATACGGGCCCATCTTCTGCGCACGCGTCATGAACTCCTCGCAGATGCCGCGCGTGACGAGCCTGTACTTGCCGTCCTCGCGCACCGAGCTACACAGCATGATAAGAACCATGCCGTTGGTGAAGAGTCCGCCGAGCGAACCGCTCTTCTCGATAAGGACGGTCTTCGCCCCGGCGCGAGCTGACGCGACCGCCGCCGCGAAACCGGCAGGCCCACCGCCGACCACAGCCACGTCGGCACGGTGGAACACCGGCACTTCACGGGCCGGCATCACGATCTTGCCGTTCTCGATCCGGCAGCTCGGGCCGTCCTCGATCGTGTGCGGGATCGGGAATATCCGCTGACCGAACCATACGTTCCGAGGGTCGCCCACCGATCCCTCCGGCAGGCTTTTCGCAGTGTCAACCCACTCGTCGCCCAGTGCCGCGCCGGCGCCCAGCGAAGCCGCGCCCAGCCCGAAGCGTTTCAGAAAATCGCGTCTGTCCATGCATATTCCTCCCTAGCTTTACCGATGTAGGCAATATACCAAAAAAGAAAATGCCGTTCAAGCGCCCAAGCGGCACTATCGGTTTTGGTCATGGGGCATCTTTTGGTCATGGGGCGCAATGAAATGTGGCCTGTTCGTTCTTACAAGGAATGTCGCCCTCTTTCACAGGGGAAATCACCCCCTCTCCGCAAGGGGAATCGCACCCTACATCATCATGTCGAACCCACACACGCACTTGAGGCATTCATCCCTCCATCTCGGCTTGTGTTCGGCTTCATCATCATTGACAGGCTCTTGACAAGTCCATCCCCGTGCTTTGCATGATCTGCGTCAGCCAGTTTTTCGACAATTTCGCGCCCAACGCAATATGCCTAGGACATTCCAAAACTACCTGCGGATGGCGGCTTATGCTATAATATTCAGCATGAACGGGAAACTAAAGACAACCCTCCGGGCTTGGCCGATAATTGCAGGCATGACAATCGGCATATGCTTTCTTACACAGTCCGTCGCAAAGCTTTTCGGCGTAGACCTACCGGACCAGCAGAACATCGACATCGTGCGCCAGTGGCTTCAGCATGCATTCGACTCCGCTAAAAACTTCGTAACCTGCACGTTCCTTCTCACGCAGGTACTCATACTGCTGCCAGTGATAGAAGAGGCCATCTTCAGGGGCCTGCTGTGGAAACTGCCGTCACGACCGCTAGGGAGGAGATTGAGCATTGCGCTTTCGGTTCTTTCCTCCGCGCTGTTTTCCGCCGCGCACTACATCATGCAGCCGTTCCCCGACGCGGCATTCCTAGCACTGTTCTTCTTCGGTCTTGCGCAATGCTGGCTCTACGCCAAGACGGACCGAATCTGGTGTCCGATGCTAAACCACTTCCTTTTCAACCTGACGAACCTAATTCTGCTCGTCATTCCGATCTGACCGGCGGCAAAGAAGAGCCTATTCGTTCAGCGCACCCTTGTAGGCTACGCGACGAACCTTGCCGATGGACGTGCGCTGAAGCGGCTCGTGCGAAACGACAACCTTGCGAACACGCTTGTAGTCCGCCAGCTCCGCGCACTTCTCCTGCGCGCGCTTGACGGCAATCTTCTCCATCGTCTCCCAGTCGGGAAGCTCGCCATCGTTCTGCTCGCGGAACCAGTCCTCGTTCGGATAGATGATGGCGCCGACCTTCTCGCCGGGATCGTCGCCGTGGGTGTAGCCTATAACCACCACGTCCTGCACGCTCGGCTCCTTGGCGATCATGATCTCAACCTCTTCAGGGTAGATGTTCTTGCCCTCGCGGTTGACGATCAGCGCCTTCTTGCGTCCGCGTATCGTGATGAAGCCGTCTTCGTCCATGGACGCCAAGTCACCCGTCCTGAACCACAGTCCGCCTTTACCGTCGTCGTCGAACGATTCGGCGGTCGCCTCCGGATTGTGATAGTAGCCCTGCATGATGATCGGTCCCTTGACCTGTATCTCGCCGACGCCCGCCTCGTTCCTGTCCGCAAGGCGAACCTCAATTCCACAGATGGCAGGACCGATGGTGCCTGTTTTGATGACTTCCGGCGGACATACGGAGACTATCGGCGAACACTCGGTAAGGCCATAGCCCTCAAGGAAGCGGACGTGTATGCGCTTGAAGCTGTCCATCACGTGGCGCGGACACGGCGCACCGCCGGTTATGAAGAACCTGAGACGACCGCCAAGCTTCAGCTTCACCATGTGCATGACAGGGCCACGCAAGCCGATCTTCATAAGGAATCGCGCGACCTTAGACTTCGCAAGAGCCGCCTCAATCTTGTCGTGCAGCTTCTCGGCCAGAAGCGGCACCGCGCAGATGACGGTGGGCTTGAGATCATGAATGTCCTGCCCGACCGTGCGCAGCGACTGGCAGAAGCTCATCGACGCGCCCTTCATGAACGACGCGACGAAATTCGCCGAGAACGAGAACGCATGGAAAAGCGGAAGGACGACGAAGAACGAGTCCGAAGGCCCGACTGGCGCTCCGAACACCTCGTAGGCTCCTTCGAGGTCTGCTACAAAGTTTGAGTGGCGCAGCATTGCGCCCTTCGGGCGGCCTGTCGTGCCGGACGTGTAGATTATGGACGCTATGTCATCGGGTTTCGCGACATGGTCGTCATACCAGGAGCCGCCGCCGGCGACGCGAAGCGACTCGTAGCCGGCCACGTCTATACGCCCGTCGATCTTCTGTCCGGGGTTGATGACGCCGCCCACCACGACTACGCCGCGCAACACGGGCAGCCGCTTTGCAATCTCCATCACCATGCGCAGATGACGCGGATCGGTAGTCACCACGCGCACCTCGGCGTCCTTCAGTATATACGCCACCTCATCGTTGTGAAGCTTCGGATCGATCGGCACGACCGACGCGCCGGTACCGGCCTGGGCCAGATAGGACTCTATCCATTCGGGGCCGTTTCCAAGTATCAGCGCAGCATTCTCCTCGCCTGGCCTCAGTCCGAACCGGACACCGTAGCCCTCCGCGACCTCACGGACACCCTTAAGTGTCTCGCCGTAGGAGCGGACGCGCCACGCGCCGTCAGCAAAGTAACGCATGGCTGCCGCGTCCGGACGGGCGGCGGCCTGCCTTTCGAGAAGTCCCCTTATCGTCATCGCAACACCCTCCGATGCAGTGGATGACTAGGGTGGTGTCAGGCCTTCCTCTCCTCCGCCTCGAAGTCGGGGCGCTTGCCCTTGTACCACCAGTACATGACCGGCGTCGCGATGAACATCGAAGAGAACGTTCCCGCAACGACGCCGAAGAGCATTATCAGCGCGAAG
Source organism: Kiritimatiellia bacterium (assembly GCA_017514235.1). Taxonomy (GTDB): domain Bacteria; phylum Verrucomicrobiota; class Kiritimatiellia; order RFP12; family UBA1067; genus UBA1067. The sequence continues at coordinate 173,158 of JAFWKK010000038.1, forward strand.
TCGAATATCGACCCGTCGCCGAACGCGAAGAGCGCAAGCACCGCGAAGAACGTGGTGACGGACGTTATCACAGTGCGCCCGAGGCAGGCGTTGAGCGACACGTTGCACAGCTCACGGAACGGAAGACGCTTGTCGTGGCGCAGGGTCTCGCGGATGCGGTCGAACACGACGACCGTGTCGTTGACCGAGTAGCCGATGATAGTGAGAAGCGCCGTAATCACGATGAGCGACACCTGACGCCCGCAGAGCGAGTACAGCCCGAGAGATATGAGAGCGTCGTGAGCAAGGGCCACGAGCGCGCCGAGACCGAAGCCGAACTGGAAGCGGAAGCCGACGTAGATGAGAATCGCCACGAGCGAGAAGAACACGGCGTAGGTTCCGCTCTTCTTAAGGTCCGCGCCGACGATCGAGCCGACCTCGTCCACCGACGCGGCGGCGAACTCGGACTCCGGGAACTTCGCCTGAAGGAGCTTGGTGACATGTGCGCCGACGTCGCGGCCCTCAAGGGCCTGGCCCTTCTGCGTCTCGGCGGTCTCGCCGGTCTTGACGAGAAGCGTCGTGTCGCCCACGCCTTCCTGATACTGAATGACGGCGGCGTTGTCGAAGTCGCTGAGCGCGGCGCGTATGTCCGCGACGGCGGGCTTGGAGCCTTGCTTCATGCTGTAGACGATCGAGGTTCCGCCCGTGAGGTCGACGGACAGCACGTCGGCCTTGTTGTGGACGAGCCGGATCGTGAAGATCGAAAGCGACACTGCGATTATCGCAAAAGCGGTGATAAACGCCGGTTTCGACCATTTCGTGAAGTCAAACTTGGGTTCCTTGAATATCTGAAGCATCTTGAAGGGCTTGTTCCTGTAAGGATCCACGCAGTGGTCGAAGACGAGCCGCGTCACGACGACGGCGGTGAACATGGAGATCACGACGCCGGCCGTGAGGGTGATTGCGAAGCCACGCACCGGACCGGTTCCAACGACAAAGAGGATTATGCCCGTGATTATGGTAGTAAGGTTCGAGTCAAAGATAGCGGTGAAGGCGCGCCCGTAGCCGTTGCTGATCGCCTCGCCGGCGGCCTTGCCGCGCAGGAACTCCTCGCGGATGCGTTCGAAGATGAGCACGTTGGCGTCGACCGCCATGCCGAGCGACAGGACCAGGCCGGCGATGCCGGGCATCGTTAACACCGGCAGCTGCATCGAGCCGCCGCCGCCCATCGAGGGATCGTGAGCGAAGACGCCGAGAACGTTGGCCACGATGACGAGCGCAGTCGGCAGAAGCGCAACGTCGAGGAAGAGCGCGACGTCCGCCACGAGGCCCGCGCCCCAGTAATAGATGAACATGAAGATGGCGACAAGCGCAAAGCCAAGCCCTGCGGCCACGAGACCGGCATGGATGGCGTCTTCGCCGACCGTCGGCGCAACGGTCGTCTCGGCAAGGATCTTGAGCGGCGCTGGCAACGCACCGGCGTTCAGCTCGTCGGCGAGTTTCTTGGCGCTCTTCGCGTCAAAGCGCCCCGTAATCTCGCCAGAGGAGCCGATCTCGGAATTGATGACCGGCGCGGAGATGAGCGTGGAATCGAGAATGATGGCCAGCTGCCGGCCGCGGTCGGTCGGATTCTTCGGGCCGTGCGCCTTGTAGTTGCGCGTCAGGGTGGCGAACTTGCGACCACCCTCCGACGAGAGGCGAAAGCCTATGGACAGGCCGCCGGCAGTCGGATCGCGCTGGACCGCTGCGGAGACGAGGTCCTCGCCAGTCACGCGCGGCTCGGTGTGGCGGGCCACGAAGTTCGGCGAATACGTGCCGTCCCCGTTGTCCTCAAGCATGAAAGTGTAGCGGGCATCGGGCGACTCGAACGCCGCCAACCGCGCCGCATAGCCAGGAGCCTGCGATATCTCTCCCCAGTTCTCGGCGCGGGCATACCCGTTGCCGCTTTTCTTGTAGCCTTCCGGCGCAACGTCCTTGGACAGGAGCTTCGCGACAAGCTGATCGTTCTTCGGGTGCGTCAGGCGGAACTCGAGGAACGCCGCGCTCTGCAGGCTCGCCTTCGCTGCCTTGCGCACGTTCTCATCAACGCCAGGCAGCTGCACGAGGAGCCTGTGGTCCTTCATTCCCTGAATGACCGGCTCGTTGGTGCCCATCGCGTCGACGCGGCGGCGGATAACCGATATTATGCGGTCGTCGCAGCCGACAAGCGTCTCCTCGACCTTCCTCTGGACCGCGCCGGGCGTGTTGGTGAGCGCCGGATCGGCCGCAATGATCGACTCGGTCAGCTTGACCGTATCAACGCCAAGCGTGAACGACGTTCCGCCCTTCAGGTCAAGCCCGAACCGGAGCTTCTCCGACGGCGGATTGCAGACATAGAACGAAATGACTGCGATCAGCGCGAGGACGAGCCACTTCCAGATGTTGTTGCGAACCACTGAATCTTTGGACATGTCAACTTTTCCCTATGTTTTGAGATTGGTGTGGAATTATACCATATCGCGGCCCTTGAAATCAAGGGAGACTAGCGCTCCACCGGAAGCCCCCATGACTCGATCCGGTCGGCCATCCATGCGAAGGCGGCCTCATGCAAGTCGCGCGACTTGCCGCATGGGATGACCGGACCGAAGGCGATGCGGATATCCTTTGAGGTGTCCACGGGGCCGAAGTCGTGGAACACCTTGCGTAAAAGCCCCTTTTCCCGCGTCGGATGGCAACGCGTGTCTACGACGATCGGAACCACCGGACAGCCCGTGCGCTCGGCAAGCTTCGCACCGATGGACGAATAGCGCTTGCGGCTGAAAACCGAACAGCGCGTGCCCTGGGGAAAAATAAGGAAACTGTCGCCGCCATGCAGCCGCTCGGAACCTATGCGCAGGATGCTCACCAGGTCCTCGCGCGGCGACTTGCGACTTATAGGCACCATCCGCATGTGCTCCGCTGCGCGCTCAAGGAACGGCAAATGCGCAAGCGACGCCTTCGCCACGTAACTGAACGGGCCGGCCGTCATCAGGACAGGGGGCAGCATTATCGTCTCGGTCATCGACATGTGGTTGCTGAGGTAGACGACCGGCCCTTTGTGCGCCATGCGGTCGCCAAAACCCTCCACGCTGACGCAAATGCCAAGACGCTCCGCCGCCGTCACCGAAGAGAAGCACACCCTCGCCCAACGCTCGGTCGTCAGTCGACCAAGCGGCTCAGTAATCGCGCAGTAGGGAAACACCTTCACGGTTCCCCAGGTGTAACGAAGCGTGGACCAGGCTCCGGGACGCGCCCGACGCGGCGGGCGGCAGTCGTCGTGGGTGCGGTAGGCACCCGTGGCGACCAGTTCCGCCTGGAAGTCACTCAGGGTCGTTGTTCGCATCGTCGTCCGTCTGCTGGGGCTGCTGCTTGGCCTTCTCCTCGCGGACCCGGCGCAGCTCCTCCATAAGGGTCCTCATCTGGCTGCGGGTCTCCTCGCGCTCGGCCTCGCGCTGGGCCTTGTCCTTCTCAGCTTGTTCCTCGCGCTCGGCATCTTTCGCCTCCAGCTCCGCGCGAAGCCTCTCGCGCTCGGCCGCTTCGCGCTGCTCGCGCTGCGCTCGCCGGCCCCGGAGCGTCTTGAGCATAGGCGAACCGCCGGCGGCGGCAGACTCGTTGCCGCCAGCGCGGGACTTCGTCTGCCCAGCGCCCTTCCCGGAATTGCCGCCCAGCGACAGCGACACCTCGATGTCGCCCTTCGCAATCGTCATCGTCGCCGCCTTGGGGTCCGCCTCAACGACCTTCCAGCCGTCGCGGGTTTCCCCCTCCTTAAGATAGTAGTGCACCGGCGCCTTGGGGTTCGAGTTGTCAGTGAATCCGACGGCGGTCACGCCGTCCGGCGTAATGTTGATCGCAGAGAAATGAATCGAGCTCTGGAGCTTCTCCTGTTCCTTCGTAAGCTCCTGGCCTTGCTTCGCGGACGAACGCGCGACCTCGCTCGGCATCTTCGTGGGGTCGAAGTCCGCCGGCAGCTCGCCGAACATCTGCCGGTCCACGATGGTCTGGTAGCGAGAAAACGGCTGCTTGCCTGCCTGAACCGCGAACGCGGCCAGCACAAGCGCAACCGTCATGACTGTATGCTTCTTGCTCACAAGCGTATTATACCAAAAAAATCGGCTCATCGTATCCTACCTCATTTTTATGGTATAATACGGGCACTTGAAATACAAATACCTCTATCAAGACCGGGAGAACCGAAATCTCGAAGGAGAGATCGACGCCCGCGACCGCGCTGACGCATACCTGCGATTGCGCAAGCAGGGCATTCGTCCGTACCGCGTGATCGGCGACAACCCGTGGAACTGGCGGCCGTGGGCGATTTCAGCCGGGTATCTCGTGCTGTCCGTTGCGCTCGTAGTGCTGGGCGTCGTCGCCCTGGCGCAGGCGCGGCAGCTGCGCGAGATGCAGATGACGGACGCCGAGGAGACCGCCTTCTGAAAGCAAGAGGAAGCATCTTAAGGAAAAAAAGAAAGAACCAAGGAGCAAAGAAAAGATGAAGATCGACACATTGTGCGTACAGGGAGGATATCAGCCGAAGTGCGGAGAGCCGCGCCAGGTTCCCATATACGCGACAACGACGTTCAAGTACGACACGATGCAGCACATGGCCGACCTGTTCGACCTTAAGGCGCCTGGTTACTTCTACACGCGCCTGGCGAACCCGACGAACGACCTGGTGGCGAAGAAGATCGCCGCCCTGGAAGGCGGTGTCGCGGCCATCCTTACAAGCTCCGGGCAGGCAGCCTCGACGTTCGCAGTACTCAACCTCTGCAACGCCGGCGACCACGTCGTGTCGTCCGCGCAGATCTACGGCGGAACGTTCAACCTGTTCGCAGTCTCGCTGAAGAAGCTGGGGATAGAGTTCACGTTCGTCGACCCCGACGCATCCGAGAAGGAGCTGCAGAAAGCGTTCCGCCCGAACACGAAGTGCGTCTTCGGCGAAACGGTGTCCAATCCGTCTGGCGCCGTACTCGACATCGCGAAGTTCGCGAAGGTCGCGCACAGGAACGGCGTACCGCTCATCGTCGACAACACGTTCCCGACCCCGGTACTGTGCCGCCCGATCAAGTTCGGATGCGACATCGTGACGCATGCGACGACGAAGTACATGGACGGTCACTCGGCACAGGTCGGCGGCTGCATCGTCGATTCCGGGAACTTCGACTGGACGAAGCACGCAGACAAGTTCCCAGGCCTTGTCGAGCCCGATGCCTCGTACCACGGGCTCTCATACGCGAAGCAGTTCGGCAAGATGGCCTACATCGTCAAGTGCACTGCACACCTAATGCGAGACTTCGGGTCCATACCGTCGCCGTTCAACGCGTTTCTAGTGAACCTCGGGCTCGAGTCGCTGCATCTCAGGATCCGCCGCCACGCGGAATCTGCACTCAAGGTCGCGAAATGGCTCAAGACGCAAAAGAAGGTCGCATGGGTTAATTTCGCGGGGCTTCCCGGCTCGAAGTACGCAAAACTCGTCAAAAAGCAGTTCGACGGTCCCTCCCCGTGCGGCGTGATGACGTTCGGCGTCAAGGGCGGACGCGAGGCGTCGATCAGGTTCATGGACTCGCTCAAGGTCATCGGAATCGTCACGCACGTGGCCGACTCGTGGAGCTGCGTCCTGCACCCGGCGTCGCACACGCACCGCCAGCTTACCGACGAGCAGCTGAAGGCGGCCGGGATTCCGCCGGACCTCATTCGCCTGTCAGTTGGGCTCGAAGATCCGGACGACCTGATCGCCGATCTCAAGCAGGCCCTGGCCAAGGCATAGGGCGGCAACTGCCGGAACAAGCACCCGACAAGCAACAAAGGAACACCAGAACATGAAAAAGATCCACCTGATCGCTGGCGCACTCGGCATAGTGGCCGCCGTCCTGTACTTTGCGTCGATGGCGGACTACGCCTTCCCGGGCGAAAGCGCCTCGCTGATGGCATGCTGGCATGGGATCGACGTACCGAAGCAGCCGCCATACCCGCTTATGGCGGTGTTCGCAACGCTCTTCGGCGCAGGCAACGTGCTGGCCCCGATCTGCGGAGCGATCGCCGTCGCCGTCATGTTCTGTCTCGTCGCAACGTTCATAGGCTGGCGAGTCCGCGGGGAACACGTACAGCAGCAGCGCGAGCCGATATCCGTCTTCGCCGGCATCGTCGCGGCAGCCGTATTCATGCTCTCGCCTGCGGTACGTTCTGCCGCGACCCACCTGGAGCCTAAGATGTTCGACTTCACGTGGGCTCTGCTGTCGTTCGCCCTGGCACTGCCGTTCCTGTGCGGGCCCAGCAACCTGTACTGGCTGTTCCCGCCGGCTCTCGGAATCATGGTCACGCTCGGCTTCTGCGACTCGGCCATCTTCGTCGCCTTCCTGCCGTTCTACATGACGCTCGTCGCGATGACCGCGGTGCGCAAGGGCAAAAAGCCGTACCTGCCTCTGCTGATATTCGTCGTTATCGTCCTTGCGGCAGTGCCGCTTGCTCTTGGAGCTTTCGGATTGGATGTTTCCGAAGCCCTCCGCGGCGCAGCCGACGAACTGCACTCGTACCACAACTTGCCTGGATGGGTGTTCGTGGCAATCTTCGCGACGCTGCCGTTCGTGACGGCGCTTTTCTCCAGCGGCAAGGCGTTCAGCGAGCAGTCGGGGCCCGTGCAGTGGATATTTCACGGCGCAATGACGTTCGTTTCAATTCTAGCCGTGGCGACGCCGCTTTCGCCGTCGGCGCTGATGGAGCCGTACGGACTGCTGCCGGTGGCGGCAAGCGCCTTCGTGGCGGCGGTCGCGGGCTACCTCTTCGCGTACTGGTGGATGCTCCGCAAGAACATCGTCGGCATAGTCGCCGGCGGCATCCTGGCGTTCGTGCTCGCCGTAAGCTGCCTGTGGAACCTTTTCGCGTTCGACGGCGGAACCGGCGAGTTCGCCGACAAGGTCGCGCAGAAGATCCTCGCCGACCTGGGCGACCGCACGTGGTTCATCTCGGACGGCACGCTGGACAGCCACCTGCAGCTGGCCGCCGCAAAGGAGGGCCGCGAACTGCACGTCATCTCGCTCGCTCGCGACCTCGACACCGACTACCTCGCCAAGCTCGCGACAACGGTGGAGAAGACAGGCCTCGGAGGAGAGAAGAACGGAGAACTGCGGCTTTCCCTTTCGCTCGGCGTGCTGCCATTCGTACAGGACTGGTTCGCGGCCGACAAAAGCGCCGCGAAAAACGTGGCCATCTACGGTGCGCCTGACCTCTGGTACTCGGCAGGCATCACCCCGGTTCCGGAGTTCCTGTTCTTCGGAGCCGACGAGTCGAGGGTTCCGGACTGGTCCGCCTGGAAGGAGTTCGACAACATCCTCGAGGCACCCAAGGGCTGGGGCAGCTACCACGACCGCAAGGTGTCCAACCCCGTCGACAGGCTGCGCCTCTCGATACGCCGCCACATGGGCTTCGTCGCCAACAACCGCGGTGTCTGGCTGCAGGACAAGCACCGCGACGACGACGCCTGGAAGATGTACGAGCTCGTGCTGAACGAGATCGACCACGACAACATCTGCGCGATCTTCAACGAAGTCGCCATGGTCGGCTCCAAGCACGCGGCCGCGCTCTCAAAGCAACGCGACCTCGAGCGGATGCTCAAGTCCGCGACGGAGGACAAGAACCGCCGCTACATACTCTGGCGCCTTGGAACCTACTACGGCTACATACGCGATCCGGCCGTATTCATACGCCTCGGCCATACGTGGGCCAAGTCGGGCAGGCCCGGCGACGCTCTCTCGCAGATCCGCCGCGCCATCGACTTCGTGCCGACCGACAAGCGGACGGTACTGCTGAACATGATGGCTGCGCTCTACGCCAGCGAGAACGACCAGCAGAAGTCGCGGAGCATATACGAGGCGATACTGGCGAAGAACGCGAAGGACCACGACGCGCTCGTCGGCCTCATGCGCCTAGAACTTGCCGCAGGCAACAACGCGCAGGCTCTCGAATACCTGCAACGCGCTTCCGCTGCCAACACCGACGCACGGCGCGCCAACATCGAAAACGCGATGGCTGCCATGATGCAGAACGACAACGAGTCCGCCAAGAAGCGGTTACGCCGGGCCGTGGACGAGGATCCGAAGGACATGCAGGCATGGTCGCTCCTTGCCACCGTGGTCATGCAGCAGATCGACGCCGTAAAGAACGACAAGGTCGCAGCTGCGCCGCTCATGAAGGAACTTGAGGGAGAGATACTGCCGGCGATGGAGAAGCAGTCCGCGGGAACATTCGACTACTACCTCCAGACAATCAAGGGATTCTTGATGCTGCGGCGCGGCGAAAAGCACCGCGAGGAGGCTCGCAACGCCTTCCTGTCAGCCATGAAGGCCCGTCCCGACGTCAATGCAACCCAAGATCTGGTGCTCGGTCTCGATATCTCCCTCGACGACAAGGCCGGCGCCGAAGAGCACGCCCGCGACGTGCTGCGGCGCAACCGCAACGCTCCGCTCGCAAACTACGTGATGGGCTCGCTCGCCCTCGGCAAGGAAAACTACGCTGATGCCGAGGCGTTCCTGCGCAAGGCCGTGGCGGCCCCGCAGCCGACGCCACTCGCCCTCAACGACCTCGCCGAGGTCCTTCGCCGCGTTAAGAAGCTCAACGAGGCAGAGAGCTTCGCCCGAAAGGCCACTGCCGCAGCCCCCAACCTCTATGTCGTTTGGGAAACGCTGGGATCGGTGCTGATGGATGCGAACCGAAACATGGACGAGGCAGAGAACTGCATACGCCGCGCCTGCGAACTCTCCCGCACTAAGGAAGGCAAGGACGCCGACGTGCGCATGCTGATGTCTCTCGCGCGAGTCCAGGCCAAGCGCGGCGACATGCAGCACGCGAAAGTCACCATCCGCAAGATTCAGAGCCGAACCGACGAGCTGTCGGACTTCGAAAAGAAGGAGTTCGAGGAGATCCGCAAGAGTGTTCGCTGAGTTCCTCGTTCTCGCGGCAGCCTTCGAGATCGGGCCATTCTACGAGCAACGGCACGACTACGCGGCGTTGCGTCCGTTCGTTTCCATGGACGGCGAGACGACCGATGTGCTGTGGCCTGTGTTCACCTCCCACCGGGACTGGTGGCGGTTATGTTACTTCACGCACTGGCAGTCATACCCTGAAGACGGCTACCAGTTCGACATACTGCCGATCTGGTGGAACGGGAAGGAAGACAGGGACGGCAATCCCTACTGGGGCCTGTTCCCGATATGGGGCAGCCACCCTCATGCGCTAGCAATGTACGATTTCCGGTTTTGCCTCTGGCCGGTCTGGATGCGCTACCGCATGCCGCGAAAGGCGGCGGACAGCGGCTTCATGACCTCCAACGCAGTCCTTTTCCCCTTCTTCCACTGGCGCGACGACGGCTCCTGGGGAGCATGGCCGATCTACGGCGTCAGCCACAACCGAGCCGACGACCATCGCTACGTCCTATGGCCGCTGCTGAACTGGAAAGTCTGTGTCGAAGACCGCGACACGTCCGGCGCAGGCTCAGCATGGATGCTCTGGCCCCTCTGCGGCGCAGTCAGCAGGGAGCGAGAGTCGCAGTGGCTCTTCCTGCCTCCCCTCTTCTCGTCCGCCAAGACGCCAGACGGCTGGCGCGGACGATTCCCCTTCCCGCTTGTGGAGATCGAACGCCTACGGGACCGCGACCGCACCAGCGTATTCCCTTTCTACGAGCATATCGTAAACTACAGCTATAAGGACCGCGTCGAGACAGGCCGCATAACGCGTTTCGGCTGGCGCCTCGTGGAACTTCTGCCGGACGAGACGCGAGTCTTCCCGTTCTACGTGAAAAGCGACGGCTATCTGCGCGCCTGGCCATTCTGGGAGTCGTCGAGGGCGAAGGACGGCACCACCCGCGGACGTTTCCTCTCGCTCTTCCCGATACGCTGGGTCGACGCCGTAGACCGCAACTGGGCGAAGTACTGGACGCTCTACGAGACGGAATCCGCGTCCGGCTGCACCCGGCACTCGCTCCTCTGGGGGCTTATCCAATGGAGGACTTTCGATGACTGACAAGTTCAGGACTTGGGCACGGGCGCTGCGTGTCGAGCAATGGACGAAAAACGGCGTCGTCATGCTGGCGTGGTTCTTTTCCGTCGCCGACGCATCGCAACGAGAGATCGCACGCGGCTGGGAGTCGTTTCTGATGGCCGTGGCAATGGCCGGGGCCTTCTCGCTCGTCTCGTCGGCATTCTACCTTCTGAACGACGTTTCCGACTTCGAGGCCGACAAGCTTCACCCGGTGAAGCGCTTCCGCCCGATTGCCGCTGGCCTAATCCAACGCATGACCGCCGTCCGCGTCGCGCTCGTCCTCTTTGCCGTCGGATTCTCCTACCCCGCGCTGGTCGTGATTTTCCTGCCGACGCGCACCGTAGCGTTTGCTACCATGCTCGCCTACGTCGTGCTGCAGTGCCTCTACACCGGCCTCCTGAAGCGCATACCGTACCTCGACGCTGCAACGCTCGCATCAGGCTTCGTCCTTCGCGCCATCGCAGGCGCGGCGATCATCTCCGCATACATATCCCCTTGGCTTCTCGTCTGCACGTTCACGCTCTCGATGTTCCTGGCGTTCTGCAAGAGGAAGAACGAAATGGAGACGGCGCTCGAATCACGCGCCGTGCTGAAGCATTACCATCCACACATACTCAAGGCTCTCATACTGCTCGCTGCCGCAGCGTCGGTAGGCGAATACCTCGCCTACACGATCACGTCGAAGATGGGCATCAGGTTCCCGGGACTGTGGTGCACCTCGGTTTTCGTCGCCGCTGGAATAACCCGCTACCTCTTCCTTGCCTGGCGGCGCGGCGACGTCGGCCGCCCGGAACGCGTACTGCTCAGCGACCGCTGGCTTTGGGCCGCCATCGGCGGTTACGCCGTGTCGTCGATTGTGGTTGTCGCCATCTCCGCTTGAGCGCCCCATGACGGAATTCATCGCCGAACTCGCCGCACGCCGCCGCTTCGGCATGAAGCCGGGCCTGCACGCCATGCGCAGCATCTGCGCCGCGCTAGGCGCACCCCAGCGGCGCTTGCGCGCAATCCACGTTGCCGGAACGAACGGCAAGGGCGCTGTCTGCGCAATCCTCGACGCCTGCCTGCTGGCGACCGGACGAACGACAGGCCGCTACACTTCTCCGCATCTGCTGACAATAAACGAACGCTTCTGCCTCAACGGCACTCCTGTCGGCGACGCACCGCTCGAAGCGGCCGCCGAGTGCGTTTTCCGCGTGATCCGGGAACTTGCTCCAGACAACAAAGGTCAGCCTCGGGAAATCACCTACTTCGAGGCGCTTACAGCCGTCGCATTCCAGCTGTTCGCAGAGCGTCGCCCAGACTGGACAATACTTGAATGCGGTCTTGGCGGACGACTTGACGCAACCAACGTCTGCGAACCAGCTCTCTGCATAATCACTCGCATCGGCCTGGACCACTGTGACTGGCTCGGCGACACGACAGAAGCCATAGCCGCAGAAAAGGCCGGCATAATCAAGCCCGGCGTGCCGATCGTCCTCGGACGGAACGACCAGTCCGTCCGTGCCGTCGTTGAGGCGCGCGCCGAAGCACTAGGCGCCCCCTTCCGCTACGCGCCCGACCTCGCGGCTGAATCTGAAATACCCGCCGATTTCGCGCTCGCGGGACGCTTCAACCGCGAAAACGCCGTCACGGCCCTCGCCGCGCTGAAGGTACTGGAAGCGACTCCTGCGCCTTGCCTTACAGCCGGTTTTGCTAACGTCACATGGCCGGGACGCTTTCAGCGCGTCAGGAACTTCATCGTGGACGGCGCACACAACCCTCCGGCTGCAGAGGCGCTCGTAGCCGCGCTGCGGGAAGCTGGCGCGGCGGACCGCTCGTTGATTCTCGTCGCCGGGTTCTGCGGTGACAAGGACGCCGACTGCGTTCTGCGCATTCTCGCTCCGGTCGTCCGCCGCGCTTTCGCCGTCCATACGGGAAACCCGCGTTCACTCTCCGCGTCAGAGACGGCGGTGCTAATGCGCCGCGCCGGAATGGACACGGTGCCTCTCGAAAGCGTCAGTACCGCCATTTCCGCCGTCGGCGACAGCCCGACGCTAATCTGCGGATCGCTTTTCCTCGCAGGGCTCGCACTGAAAGAACTGGACGCCTTCCCCTGGCCGTCGATGCGCCGCGACCCGGCAGAACTGCTCAAGGGGAAGGGCGACACGACTGACTGAAGCGTCGTTACGCCCTATTCGTAGCGCAGGCAGTCGATGGGGTTAAGCTTTGACGCACGGTAGGCGGGATAGAAACCGAAGAACATTCCGACGAAGGCGGAGAAGAGAAACGAGTAGAGCGCACTTGAGAATTCGATCACGATAGGCCAGTGGTTGACTTCGCCAATGACGTTCGCGACGACTACGCCCAGGCCTACGCCCAGCGCCCCGCCGACGGTAGAGAGTACGACCGCCTCTATTATGAACTGGGAGAGAATCATGAACGGAGTCGCCCCGATGGCCATCCTGAGGCCGATCTCGCGTATGCGTTCAGTGACCGAGACAAGCATTATGTTCATGATGCCGATACCACCCACAAGAAGCGAAATCGCCGCCACGGCAGTGAGCAGCACCGTCATCAGCGACGACACAGAGCCCATCGTGGACATGATTTCGGTCGTGTCGCGAGTCTCGAAATCGTCGTCCTGGTAATCTGGCAACTTGTGGCGCTGACGGAGAAGCGCCGTTACCTCGCGCTTAGCCTCGTCAAGGTCGCTCATGTCATGGAGCGAAAGGTTCATCATGTTGATGGACCTAAACTTGGAACGCGTCAGAACTCGCCCGACCGTCGTGTAAGGGGCCATCACCGTATCGTCCTGGTCCTGTCCCCAGCCGTTGGCGCCTTTCGAGCGCAGGACGCCGATGATCTTGAAAGGCATGGCCCCTATGCGGAGCGTCCGTCCAACCGGATCCTCGCCGTCAAAGAGGTTGTTCTGCACAGTCGTACCTATTACGCAGACGCGCGCATAACTGCGCTCCTCGTCCTCGGTGAAGAAGCGGCCTTCGCCGATCTGCCAGTTCCGTATCTCCGGCATGTCGCACGATACGCCGGAGACGCGGCAGCTCCAGTTCTTGTTCTGGTAGACAAGCTGGGAGCTGACGTTCACAGCCGGAGAGACGTAACGGACGAGGTGTCCGAGCTCCCGCTTTATGGCCTCGGCATCGTCCGCCGTCATCGTCTGCCCGGAACCCATGCCGCTGCGGACCTGTCCGCGACGGTTTGAGTCCGGGAAGACCATCACGAGGTTGTTGCCCATCGTAGATATCTCGTTGAGCATCATGGTCGAGGCGCCCTTGCCGATGGCCAGGACAGCGATTACCGCCGCAATGCCCACGATGATGCCGAGGCAGGTGAGCAGCGCGCGCGTCTTGTTGCGCAAGATCGCGAGGATCGCGACCTTGAATATCATAACGAAATTCACCCTGCCGCCCCCTTCCCAGGCGCGGACTCACGGCGGTCGTCCCGCACGAGGCGGCCGTCCTTCATAACCAGGTGCCGCTTCGCGTAGGCCGCGATGTCGTCCTCGTGCGTGACCATCACGATTGTAATGCCCTCGTTCGAGAGTTCGGTGAAGAGCTTCATGATCTCCACTGACGCCTTAGTGTCGAGGTTGCCTGTCGGCTCGTCGGCGAAGAGCACGGGAGGCGCGTTCATCAGGGCGCGGGCGATGGCGACGCGCTGCTGCTGTCCGCCGGAAAGTTGCGCCGGGGTGTGCGTGCCGCGCCCCCCGAGTCCGACCCGCTTAAGGAGCTCCAGAGCGCGCCTGCGTCGCTCGCGCCGGGAAAGGCGCCCCATGTAGAGGTCCGGCAGCTCCACCTGCTCGATGGCGCTAGTGCGCGGCAGCAGGTTGAAGTTCTGGAACACGAAGCCCAGCTTGCGGTTCCTGATGAGCGCTAGTTCCTTGCGCGTGCGACGCGCAACCTCCATTCCGTCCAGCCGGTAGCTGCCGCTTGTAGGCGTATCGAGGCAGCCGAGAATGTTCAGGAGCGTCGACTTGCCAGACCCCGATGCGCCCATGATGGCCACGAACTCGCCTTCGTCGATGTCAAGGGAGACGCCGTCGAGCGCATGCACCGGCTCCTCGCCCTGCGCGTATATCTTCTTCAGGTCTCTGAACTCTATCAGATGCGCCATCTGCCAGAGGCTCCGACTACTTCTTCGGTTCAGGGGCCGTGCCCCTGTTCTTGTTCCGCTGCGGGAACTTCGGCTTGAACGGATTGGTGGTATCGTCCTTGGAGGCAAGCGTCGCGGGGGTCTCATAGCCTACTGCCGCCTGCTTGCCTTCCAGCGCGTCATTTCCGACGACCTGCGTGAAGGAGGCGTCGGAGACGCCCTCGGTAACGACGACAGGCTCGAGCAGCCCGTCGTCGCCAACGAACCAGAGCTTGCGTCCGCGAGGCACTTCGCCAGGTCGACGGTCCTCCTCCTTCGGACGGAAACGGAACGCAGCGGCGGACACTACGACCGCGTTCTCTGCGCGCGCCGTCTCGATGGAAAGTGTCGCCGTCATTCCTGGAAAGAGCATCTCGTCGGGGTTTTCGGCTTCGATGATGATCGGATACGTGACGACGTTGTTCAGTGTGGTCGCAGCCTTGCGCACCTGCTTGACGCGCCCCTTGAACCTGCGGCGGTAAGCGTCGGCAGTGAACGTAACCTCCTGTCCGACCTTGACGTTCCCGACGTCGGCCTCAGGCACGGTCGCCTCGACCCAGACGACCTTCAGGTCCTCGGCTATGGTCAGCACCGGCACGGCGTTGTAGGAAGACACAACGGTTTCGCCCTCCTCCACCTTGCGGGCGATCACGACGCCGTTCACCGGCGAGCGTATCGTGCAGTAGTCGAGGTCGGCCTTGGCCTTGCTGACGGCCGCCTCGCTCTGCTCCACCGCCGCCAGTGCGCTCGCCAGGCCGGCCTTCGCGCTTTCAAGACCCGCCTTCGCCTTCTCGAACGCCTCAGTGGCGGCATCTAGGTCGGCGACGGACGCCATCGCCTTCTCCGTCAGGCTCTTCTTGCGGACATACGTCTTCTCGGCGAGAGTCAGCTCCGCCTCGCAAGTCTTGATCGCGGCACGGCGCACCTCAACGTTCGCCTGGTTCACGTGCAGCTGCGCGACCGCACTCTTGTATGTGGCCTCGTACACGAGCGGATCGATGAGCGCCACGACCTGCCCGTTCGTTACGGTCGAATTGTAATCGACGAACAGCTTGATGACCTTGCCGTTCACCTGTGCTCCCACGGGTATGCCGCTCGAAGTGTTGCGCGGCGTGACCGTGCCGGTAGCCTCGACCGTGCGAATCACGTCAGCCCGCGTGATCGGCGCAAACCTGAACTTCGGCTGGCTCCTGCCCGACTTCTCGCCTGCGCCGTCGCAGCCGGCGACCAGTGCCGCCAGCGCGACCGCCACGCCCACCATCGCATTTCCCGAACTCATTTCACCCCCTTGACCGTCTCTTCCGCATATGCGGGATACCGCCCGACGAGAGCGATCAGCGCAGCCTCCGCGCGTTGCCCGTCATAAAACGCAGTGATGCTGTCGCCAAGCGCCAACGAGTACGAAGCGATCGCATCAGACAACTCGATGCGGCTCACCGACCCGACCGACAGCTGCTCCTGGGCAGTGTCGAGGTTCTCCTTCGCGCTTCGAACTGCGGCAAGCGCACTTGCCACCGCCTGCACCGAGTTGTCGCGCACGGCGACCGCAGACTCAAGACTGGCAGACAGGCTCTGCTCGGCCTCGTCCACCGCAGCCTCCGCCTGGCGCATCGCCACCACCGCCCTGTCAATGGCTGTCGTTTTGCGGAAGCCCTGGAAAAGCGACTGCGCCGCGGACACCCCCCACTTCCAGAACCACAGCGGATCCGTCCAGCTGAGCGACGTCGACACGGAGATTGTCGGCCCCAGGTCGGCGACCGCATAGTCAACCGCATGCGAGGCCGCGCGAAGACGGGCCCGCGCCGCCTGCATCGACGGCGCGTTGGTGCGTGCGAAGCAGAACAGCTCTTCAACCCCTTCGGAAGAACTGGCAAAACCCCGATACACCTCGTCCATTCCGAGCGTCGTCTCGCCGAACGCGTCCTCGCACGTGCCGCGAGACGCATCGACTCCGAGCGCGTTCATCAGCACCGCTCCCGACGTCGCAACCAGGTTGGACGCCGCAACGGCGACCTGACGGGCGTTGGCGAGATCGAGCCTGGCCCTCAACACGTCCAGCCGATTGGCTTCGCCTGCGTTCAGCCGCTCTTCAGCGCGCGCGAGATGGCTTGCATACTGTGCCTCGTTGGTGACCGCCACCTCAAGGAGAGCACGCTTTTCAAGGAACGTGAAATAGGCCCTGGAAACTTCCTCGAACACACGGCAACCCTCGTCCATCAGCGAGACCTCCGCCGCTACCACCTCCTCGGCCTGCGCCTGCGCCTGCGCGTCATAGCGCCCGAAGTCCCAGATCAACAAATCGAGCGACAGGGTTGCGGACGGGCTGCCGTCAGTGGAAAAACGGTGATTGCGCAGCGCCGTGCCGCCGCTAGACTCCGAATGTCCGCCAGAAAGCGAAAGCACCGGCGCCGTCCACGGCGTGTCGCTCATAAGCGGCGCATCGGCCGCGACCGCCTTCAGTGCGAGACGCTCGTCTTCGACGGCAAGACGCTTCGACACTACGGACGGACGGTTCGTAAGCGCAAAGCCTACGAGCCATTCGAGCGAGCGTCCCCGAAAGTCCACGCGTTCCTCCGAGGGCACTGCTCCGGAGCCTTTCGCCGTCACGGCTTCCTGCGCGTTGCGCGCGTTGCGCACCGCCGAACATCCGACCGCCGCGGCAAGGGCGACGGACATGCTGACAAGACGAATCGTCATGACGGTTATTATACATACTTTCGGGTATGTAAGTCAAGTGCCTGCAGCGGCAGAAAACAAGAAGGGGCGCAACCGTCTGCACCCCTTCCCGCTTCAGGTGTGAACCGTGGAGTTACCAGCGGGTC
>JAFWKK010000005.1 GCA_017514235.1 Kiritimatiellia bacterium
AAACGAAATTGCAAAAGTAAACGCGGATCTCATCCCATGGGATGAGGAAGAAAGGGAAATCCCTATGCTCAATCACTGAAGGGCATGACTCATCCTTAGAAAAGATAAACACTTCCGCAACTTGCGTTTACTCTTGCAATCGTCCAACCATTTGTAGTGGGTGCGACGATTTGAAATCGTATGGCTGTTTTGGTAAAATATACCCTAATTTCCTGGGTGGAATGGGCCCTTGAACGAGAGCAGAAAAGGCAAAAGACATGGCAGCAAAAATACTTGGGGTGATTGGCGCGGCAGCACTTGGCATTGTGGTCGGAGGATGCGTGTCGCCTCGCGCTGACGTCACGTTCGGAAAGTACGACGACGCGAAGGAGATAGAGATAATTGAACTTGAGCGCACGTCGCAAAGCTGGGACGGTGCGCAGCTGCCGGACTATCCCGCCGGCAAGCCGGAGCTTGTCGTTCGGCGCTACGTGTTCCCTCGCGGCAGCAAGCTCGGGTGGCATCACCATCCGGTCATGAACTACGGCATTCTGCAGCAGGGCGAGCTCACGATCATCGGACTGAATGGCGAGGATAAGACCGTCAAGGCCGGGGAAGCCGTCGTTGAGATGGTAGGCACCATCCATCACGGCGAGAATCGTGGCGACAAGACCGTGGTCCTTGACATGTTTTACATATCGCAGAACGGAACGCCCATCGCCGTGCAGCATCCTGAGATAAAAAAGTGACGAATGAGCCGTAACATTTTCGAGGTTTAAGTGTATGCATGACAGAAGCCCCCAGAAGCCCTAAAACGGCTGTAAGGAGAAAAATACATGGCGAACGTCAATCTTGCTGCACTTGACATGTTCCGCACGGCGAAGAGCTGGACTGCGGACAGCATCGCAAACCGTGATGGCGAAAACGCCATCAAGAATGTTGGCGAATACAACGGCCGCCTTGGTGCGCTTGGCCGCACAAAAATCGAAAAGGCGGCGAACAACGAGATGCGCACAGAGCTGTTGAAAGCGCTTGGCAATGCATTCAAGATGCAGATGATGACCGGCAATGACGGCAAGGCTAGGTTTACCAGGGAGTTCCTGCGCAATCTCGAAGGCAAGCTCGGCGCGGAATTCAAGCGCAGCGACTTCACGCTTGACGCCGAGGGCTATGTCAATTCCGGGCGTCCGCTCACGGCACGCCGCATCAAGGCCATCCTCAACAAAGCAGGGCTGGCGGCGCTCGGGGCGGACACCAAGCCGGGGTCGATATTTACCGGCCGGGCCGATGCCATGGTGTCTCGATCCGACATGGATTCAGACAGCGAGGTTGGCGGAATTTCCGTAAGCTCCGGGAAAATGGGCAAGTCCGAGAAAGCCGGCAAGTCTGTTGGTACGGGCAAGTCCAGCCCCGTGAAGACGCAGTTCGGCCTTCGCAAGGAGATGTACAATCCATTATTTGAAAAACTGGACGTCATCAAGGGCAAGATCGACAAGGCTCCTAAGCATGTGCAAGAGTTTTATGCGCGCATCGGCAAGAGCCTTGACTACCTTGCCAATCAGCTCGACACGGATCGTGAGAGCAAGTCTGCGCCCGATAAGTCTGCGCTTCGCAACGATCAGGAATACGAATTCGAGGTTTTCGAGTTGGGAGACAAGCTCAAGCCTGGCATGAACAAGTTCGAGTGCTACGATCCGAAGCGGGGCAAGTATGTCCCGATGACGAGCACTTACGACTTCAACGTCAATGTCCTCTCGTCCGCCATCGGCGGCGGCTTCATCCATCTGGAACGCGCCACTCGCCTCAACGAGAAAGGGAAAGAGGTTGCGTTCAGTGTTGCGGACGCTCCGGAGATCAAGCCGTTGCGCAAGTACATCACTGACACGCTGCGCCTGCTCGTCTCCAAGTCCATCGACCTCTACTTCACTTCGGAAGAGGCCGGCAAGCTGGATGAGTTCTTCGAGCACCTCAAGGAACCCGGCGCCTGCATCGAGGACCAGGGGTTGCATTTCGTGCAGTTCGAGGAGAAGCACCTCATCAAGGCCAAGGCCGTTTCCGCCGAAGACGCGCGTGTGCTGAACCTCATCGCCGACGGCAAGGCGCCGGACCTTCCCGAAGATTCAATCAACCAGTTCATGAACGTCCTTATCGACTTCGAGGGTGAAAAGTGGTGCTCGAAGGAGGCGGGCTGGAACAAAGAGCTCGCCGCTGCGGTCAAGACGGAGCTCCGGGGCAAGAAATGCGTGATGCAGGACTTCGACGCCCCGCACGAGCTGGGGACGAAGGTCCCCGAACTCATCGGCGAGAACGGGCTGCCAGTCGTCAGGGAGCTTACGGACGAACTTATCGACGAACTTGGCCCGAAGGTTCTGAGGGAATATTTCCGCAAATGAGAATACATGCAAACTAAGGATAAAAGACGTGGAATTCAAAGAACTCGTTGAAGCATTCGCGAAACGGCACGGCATCGCAGACCTTGTCTCGGAAGATGACGGGATTTCCATTGACATAGACGACATCGTGGTATCGGTTGTAGCCGTCGGCGGCGAGATTGCGATCGCCGCAGAGATCGGCGAGCCGCCGGTCGAAGGAAGAGCGGAGTTCGCCGATGCGATGCTCGAAGCAGGCATGGAGTCGGTGGCGTTCTTCGTGAAAAGCGCAGAGACTGGCAAGTACATGCTGATGCGGCGGCTCAGCATGTTGGCGCTGGACGTCACCGCCTTCGACAATGCAATCGAGTCGATTGTCAACATGGCCGAGGTTTGGCGCAAGATGCTCGACGACTTTCGCCCCGCTGCCAAAACCACCACCGAAAGAGCCGAGGGGGCAGCTCCGTCATTCGGCTCGATTGACTTCGTGCAGGTGTAGCCAATGATGACTATGTCTGTAACCTTGTCAGCAGTGTCACCCGAACCTTGCCCGCCGATCTCGTCGAGGCCTGCCGCCTCATTCCGAGCGAATGAACCTTAACCGTTTATTAGAATCAGGAGAAAGTGCAATGTGCAAAAGAAAAAAGAGTAAAATGGGTAAAATCAACAAGTCAGCGGTTTTGCTTCTGCTGTTGCTTGCGGTATCGAATGTCTCAAGTGCCGCCACGTCCGTGAACTTCCCGGTCGGGACCCACCTCATCAAGGGGACGCTGAAGGACTGGCAGAACAAGGTGCTAACCTCGTCCGCAGCCGTGACCATCCAGGCCGTTTCGACGAACGGGACGGTCATCGCCTCCACGAAGGTGGCGAATCCGTCGGAGGACGGCTACAACTTCCTGCTGCAGATTCCGCTCTCCTCGACGGCCACGGACTCCACGGCGGCAGTCGGCGACAGTCTCAACTGCGTCCTCATCCAGGAGTCGGGGCTTTCCCTAGCGGTCGATCCGATCCCCGTGGGAGACGCGAATGCCGTGTCGAACATCTGCCTCGCGCTCGTCAACACGAAGAGCTATACTTCGACGGACGGCACGGACACGACGGTCAGCATCGCCCAGGAATACCTCGACGCGATTGCCCCGTGGATGGAGGCGTATGGGTATGAAGGCGACTACAATCCATTTGCCGACTATGACGGCGACAAAATGTCGAACTACGAGGAATACCGCGCGGGGACGAATCCCTTCGACGAGACGGACAAGCTCGCGATCGCCGCCTACGCCGCGCCGCAGAACGCCCTCCATGCCATCAGTTTCGAGTATGTCGGCGGCCACGTCTATGGCGTCGCCACGACGCTCTCGCTCACGAATCCCGCATGGGCGACCCAGCCCGTCAAGAAGTCCGAGACGGACGCCGAGCACGAGCAGGTGATGCCGTCCGCCGACGAGGATGATGTGGGCGTGGCGACCATCTTTGTTGTGCCAGCGGAAGGCGCGACCAGCCAGTTCTTCAAGTTGGAGGCGAAGTAAAGTTGGAGTCAAGAGTTGGAGTTGGAGGTTGAAACATGAATAAGACTAACTTTTGGGCAGTTTTGGCGTTGTTGCCGATTTCGGTTTCTGCCGCTCACATTAGCGAGACGATGACGATCGCGAATGGGTGGAACGCGATCTACCTCGAATCGACGCCGACGAACGCGGTGTGCGAAGACTTCTTCGCCGACGCCCCCGTTGCGCGTGTCGCGTCGTACAATTCTGACGCCTACTCCTCCACTCGTCAGCTCGCAGACGACGGAACGGAGATCGTTCAGAAGCCGATTTCCTACCATGTGTGGGTTCCCGGCGACGAGACGGCCTCGACGATGTCAGTGCTCGTGGGCGGCCGCGTTTACCTTGTCTATGCGACTAACGCCTGGTCGAAGCCGTTCCTCGGCGTCCCCTCCGCGCCGCAGCAGACGTGGCGCGCCACGTCGGGCGGCACCGGCTTCATGAACCTCGTGGGCATCTCCGCCGACACGGACGCCCTCGTGGCCGCAAAGGCGTATTTCGGCGAGGGGCCATTCGGCACCGCGTCGGGCGTCGCCTACCAGATCGGCGGAACCAACTCGGCCGCGCCGACGTTCCTTCCGATGACTTTCGGCTCCACCTCGAAGCTGCATGGCGGCAAGGCGTACGCCATCACGGCGACGAAAGACGGCGACTGGCCGGGCGTGATCGGATTCTCCGGCGTGGCGTCTGTCGCGTTCGACTCCGGCGACTTCGCGAGCGTCACGCTCAAGAACTTCGGCACGACGAACCACACATTTCGCGTGAAAATTGTCGCCTCGGCGGATATAGTGAACGAGAAGTTCTTTTATTCGACGGATTCCAAACCCTTCCTGAAGCGCAAGGTGAAGGACGAGAAAGGCGACGAATCTTGGACGAACGTGATCGAGGGCGCGTTCTGGGATGTCGCGCTCGCTGCGGGCGCGTCCAGCGTTCAGAAGTTCGCCATCGACCGCATGGGCATGGAAGCGGGCGAAACATACGCCGCCGTGATGCAGATAGAAGACCAAGGGGAAACGCAGATGCGCGTGAGGATCCCGGTGACGGTCGGGGAGAAGTCGGCTGACGAAGCGGCGTTCCCGACCGGACTTTGGGCAGGCTTCATCCAGATGGAGACCGTTTCGTCGCTCACGAACGAGACGCCGACGGCAGCGGCCGGGACGCTCAAGATGAACATCCTCGTACACGTTCCCGCGAACGGTACGCCCCGGCTCCTCCAGCGTGTGGCAGCCGGTGTCGATGCGACTGGTAAAATGCGGCTGTTTAAGGAGCTTTCGTCCGCAAAGGAGGTGTGCGAGAATCCGAGGCGTCTCTCGACGGTGATGATGAGCGTCGCCAATCCGGTTGTCGATGCTTCGGCCTATACGACGTTTGGCGACCAACTGCAGTTCGCCTGGACGGTCGATGCGAAGGCTCGGGACAATCCGTTCCGCCACGCCTGGCATCCGGACCACGACGGCAAGACGGCGGACTACTCCGGCGACGTCGTGAGCGGCGACGACCTTGCAAACTACGTCAACCCCGTGAAGCCGGAGCTCTGGAGCGTCACCAACACGCTCTACCTCTCGTGGCACAAGCGGAACATCGCGACCGAGGACATCGATTTCGAACACAACCCGAACGAGACCACGGCGGGCTTCGCGACCTGGACCGTTGGCGGCCTCCTCTCCAGCGGGCCGATCTACTCGATGGGCATATTCTACCTGAAGCGCATCGCCGAAGTCGGAGAGATTGAACCATGAATGTTGCCAATGTGGAAATGTTGCCAATTGCCAATACCAATGTTGCCAATTGGAAATTGATGATTGAAACTGGCAACATTGGCAACACGGGCAACACTACCAACCATCAAACCAAAAGGAGCAAGAATATGATGAAATCATTTGGCAGGAAAGGGCTTTTCGCTTTTTCGTTATTGCTTTTCGCTTCCGCCGTCTTCGCGGCCGTGCCGGAGATCCTCACCTACCGGGGGCAGCTTTCGCGCACGGGCGGTTTCGCAGAGGGTGGCGAGAACCTCACGCTCACATTCAAAATCTACGACAGCGCGGCCCCGGCAACCGTGCTTTGGGGCCGGTCGGTCGTCACGTCGGTGGACTCCAACGGCGTCTTCTACGCGGAGCTCAAGGACGACAACGGCGCGGCGGTGCAGGGCGCAACGCACACGGCGCTCGTCGATGCTGTCGCCGCCGCGAAGGGCGCGATCGAGGTTGGGCTCACGCCTCCGGGCGCGGGCGAGATCACGCCGCGCCAGACGCTTACCACGGGCGTTCGCGCCGCGCGCGCGGCGCGAACCAAGGCGGTTGACATCTTCTACGCGCAGAACCGGATCATGGCGGAAAGTGCGGCGATCGACGAGCTGGTCGTCTCGTCCGTCACCGTGACGAACGGCTCCGCGCAGCTCCCGCCCGTCTGCTACCTCGCGCCCGTCCCGCAGCAGTCGGTCGGTGGCGGGAAGGGCACGGTGACGGTCAAGGGGCTTTCGCCCGCCCGCTCGGCCTGGCCGTATGTGCCGGCATCACAGGGATGTTACATGACCCCAAACGCATCATGTGACATGGTGCTCACATACGAAAACGACGAAGGCGCGTTCTCGGTGATTCTGCCGAAAGGCTGCAGGGTCGATGGCTCGTCGACGACCCAGGTCCGCACCGTGAACGCGACGGCGTTCGGAACGCCAGCTGACTAACGGGTTGAAAAGGTGAAAGGTTGAACGATCATGAATTTTAAGAATCATATTAAATTCCACAAGGAGGGCAAATCAATGCGCTTCGCAAGAGGACTCTCTGAAAAGCTGAAAAAGAACTTTTCAACTCGCGCCGTTGTCGTTGCGGCGTTCTGCGCCGTAACGGCGGCGGCGCAGGCGAGATTCTCGACGACGCCCATACCACTGACCGCTGCGACGGACGCCAACCTCCAGAACAATACCATATATGAAGTGAACGAGAACCTCACCCTTTCGGCGGTCGCAGGATCCAGCAAGTTCAGGGTGCTCGGCAACAATGTCGTCGCCATCAACATCAAGAAGGATGTGACGTTGACGCTGAAGGGCGGAGATGCGACGGGCGAGACAGGCGCGGGCGCTGCGATCAGCGTCGCGTCCGGCGCCAAGCTCTACCTCATGGGCGAAGGCACGCTGATCGCGACAGGTGGCGCCGCCGGCAACGGTTGCAACGGCTCGAGCGGCGGCAATGGCTCCTACAACAAGAGCCAAGACGAAGGCACGAGCGGCTCGGGCGGCACTGGTGGCAAGGGCGGCGGCGGCGGCGCGGCCGCGATCGGCGGC
>JAFWKK010000039.1 GCA_017514235.1 Kiritimatiellia bacterium
CTGGAATATCCCCACCTTTGGGAAACGCTGTCGAGCCCTCGGAAAGGCCCGCGCGGTTTTTGCGGAATTCCGAAGGTTTTGCGGCCATGCTTGTTGCGGAAGCGGTTAAGTCTACCCCGAAAGCAGCTCGAACTCCATCTGCAGGTCGCCGCATTCCTCGCGCGGGCATTTCCAGCCGCGCCACCTGCCGTGCCTGACGAAGAGCCACCTGAGGCCGTCCGCTATCGCGTAGTAGAAGAACTCCGGCACCTCGAACATCTTGCGCGAGACCTTGGCGACGTGCCTGGCGAGCGCGTCGAGCTTCACCTTCTTGCCGAGCCACGCGGCCGCGAAATAGGCGACCGCGACGACGAGCGCGGCCATGTTCTTCAGCCGTTGGCAGTCGAGAAGCCTCATGTGCTCCAACCTGTAGGACTGCTTGACGAACCGTATCGTGTCCTCCACCCTCCAGCGGGTCAGGCAGCCTTGCACGACCTCCCAGAGCGCCTTTCTCGTGCGCACCGCGTTCAGCGTCGTCAGCAGCATCATCGGCTTCTCGCCGCCGGGCCACTTCACGACGACGAGATGCAGGTCGGCGTCGGGCCAGTCCGTGCCTCATGTAGAACCCGAACATGCCGTCGCCGTCGCCGCCCCTGTCGTAAACGAATATGCCGCGACCGTTGGTCGTCGAGGCGATCTGCCCGATCACCTGCTCCACCTCGTCGTTCTCGCTGACGTACTCGGGGTGGACGGACGACCACAGCCGCAGCATGAGAGGCACTATCTTGCGGCATCCGTTCTCGCGTTCTGAACGCAATTATGCTATCATTTCCCATGTCGGTTCCCCTTGGTGGTTTGTTTGCCCGTGGCATTATACCACACCCAGCAAGTGGAACCGACTTTTCGCTTATTTCACTTCAGAAAACACATCTCGCCCAATAGAATCAGGCATACGACCCGTTTCAGGGGTCAAAAACTGGGGATATTCCAGCAAGCCAGTCGCACCGGGAGGAGGAGGCGAGGCCTGCCGGCGTCACCTGATAATAATCGCCATGCCAGTGTATGTCAGCCAACCCGACCTGTCCAACGTCACACGCCTGCCGTTGAGACGTATTTGCTTGACCTGGCTTTCGGTGAGTCCTCCGCCCGAAGTGCCGAAGCGGACGCCGCCAAGAAGCTCGCCTGACCGATCCGTTGGGATCGTCACGTTCAGCGTGGCCCCCTCGGCCCACTCAACGGACGACTGGTCATAGCAAGTGAAGCATGCTCCATTTTCAAGCTTCAGCCCCGAATCGGCGGCGAGCGTAACCCTGCCCAGACCGTTGCTCGTGTTCGCCGCCGCCGCGAGAGTTCCACCGCACAGCACGATGGGCGTCTTTTTCGAGCTGTCGCCCCAGAGATCAGACGCGCCAAGCTTGATTGCGCCGCCCTCGATCAGCACGGCACCCGGCACAGTGTATGCGCCGTTGAGCCGCACCGTGCCAAAGCCGATCTTGCGCAGCACGTTCGTGGTGTACGTGACCGTGCCGCCGTGCATTTGTATCGGCTTCGTGAACACGAGGTCGGCATCGAAACTGCCGTCGCCCGTCTTCGCCACGTTGAAGGTGTTGGTGGAAACCTTGTTCGCCCCGTAGCTGCAGAACTGCACAAGCACGTTGTTGGTCGAAGGCGCATAGCCGCCGACGTTCCACGTAAAGCCCGTCCCCAACTGCCCTATGCGCATCGGCTTGCTTGCGCGGTCGGCAGTCACGTCGATGAGCGCCCCATTGCGTAGCGTCAGGTTCTTGAGGTCTGTTGAAAGCGATGAGGAATCCCCGCTTGATATCAGCAGTGTTCCTCCGTTCAGCGTCACATCGGTGTTCTTGCCAAACGTCCAGTTCGCCGCCTGATGCAGAAGACCGCCTTTCTCCACGACAAAGTCGCACGCGCCGCCCTTGACGCCGCCAGCGTTGAAATTCAGAGCGCTGCTCATCTTCAGTATGCCACCGTCTTTCACCGTCACGGTGCTGTTGGTCGGGTATGCCTTGGCGTTCGTTATGTTCAGCAGCATCGGATAGCCGTCAATGCCCTTGACAACAAATGGCGTGCTCCCGCACCACTCGATGGATGTGGAGATCGTGTTCGTGACAGCGGGAGACGCTGTCGGTTTCGTCGTCTCGTACACGAAGGTACCTGTCGCAGATTTGTTGCCGGAGTTGACATACCATTTCAGATCGTTGTAGGAGCCGTCGCAGAAGGCGATCGTGCCGCCCGTCGGCCCAGTGTATGACGCCTGCTCCAGTTTCGTGACATCGGCCAGCTCAAACCGCGCACGCGCTCCTGGTCTTGCGCTGTTGATGTGCTGAGTGCCGGCACCCTCGAACCGCATGACGAATGTGTCGCCGACATATTGGAGTGCGACAGTGTTGACGCCATAGCCAATGGTATCCCCGCCTGTGTACAACGACTGCTCCGCCACTTCCGCAGTGTCCCAGAGCACGTCAACGTCGAATCCATGATTGACGGGAGCGGAAGCATTCGAGTACACTGAATAGGCTCTGACGGTGCGCATCTTGATGTCCGCGCCGACCTGCCTCATTTCTACCTTGATGACCCTGGCAACCTTGCAGCCGTCCTTGTCTTCCGCTGCTTTTACGTCAGCTGCTCCAGTCTGGTATTGGAAAGAGAGCCTCCCTGTTTCTCGCACAAGGATGTGCGGAAATAGCGTCTGCGCTCTGTTGAGCCATCGCTGGCCGCTGGTGGAATCAATTTCAAGACCGTTCTCGTCCTTGTAGTCCTGGAAGATTCCCGTCGGCTCGTAGTCGTCGAGGTTGGCGTTCGCGAGAACCGTGACGTAGTCGGCGCCGACAAGGTTCCGATAAAAATGGTTTGTCACAACGGCGGGGGCGGCAGGCGCCGTCATCGTGCAGTTGCGTATCCATGTATCGTTCTGGAAAACGACTTTGCACTTCTTCGACGCCGTGACGGACGCGGCGGCGGTGTTGTCCATGAACTTTATCTTGCCTCCGGTGAATACAAACTCGTCGCCGTCGGCTGGCGGATTTACCGTCATCGTCTGGATTCCGCCTGTTGAATGGTAGGCATATGTGATGTACCCGTTGTGGGATGAGGCGGGCTGGCCATCCTCCGTCCACGCATCGGTATAGACCGTCGCGTATGCCGCGCCGCCGAGCAATAATGCCATGCACATGCTGACGAAGTTCCGAGCCATGCCTTTTGCCGTATTCATCTTTGCATCCTTCCCAGTTTGGCTGATGCTATTATCGCATATTCCTGAAAAGGTTTCTTGCACAATCCGCGCATAAATGTGCATGATTCGCTCAAGGTCCTCGAACAGTTTCTCCGGCATCCGCACGGAACTGCCGCACAGGAACGTGCAAATAGTGTATAATCCGCGCATGAGACACAGGACACGCTATTCGAAGGCTGTCGTATCGCGGGAAAGGTTCCTTCGCATGCGGCAGGCTTTTCTCAAGAAGGCCGGCACATCCATGCAGCTTCTGGCGGACCTAATGGAATCAATGCCGAACGTGTCGTTCTGCGTCAAGGACACCGCAGGACGCATCATGTTCGCCAACCGCTACAACGCCGACATCTCCGGCTGGCAATCGGTCGACGACATGCTGGGCTATAGATCAGAAGAGCTGTATCCGCCCGACCAAGCCGCAGTCTACGCCAACCGCGACCGCGAAGTGCTGGAGACTGGCGTGCCGATCGTCGAGCGCATCTACGGTTTCGTGGCAGACCGCTCGGCCAACCTGAACTGTGTCACCGTAAGGCCAGTAATTTCCGACGGCGGACGGCGCATCGGCACCGCCACGGTGTACTGGCGGGCTCAGCAAAGGATGCGGGCCGCCAACTGGTACGACCCTGTGCGCAAGGCCGTCGTCTACCTGAACGAGCATTACGCGGAAAACGTCACCGTAGGGCAGCTCGCCGGCATCGCGCATTATTCACCGGCGCAGTTCTGTCGGCGCTTCCGCGCACTGACGCAGATGTCGCCGACAGACTACATCTCGAATGTCCGCGTCAACGCCGCCAAGACGCTCTTGACCACAACAGACATGCTCATCAGCGACATCGCGGCGGACGTCGGGTTCTTCGACCACTCGCACTTCATCCGCACGTTCAGGCGCATCGTCGGCACTACGCCAGCCAGGTACCGCAGGTCGCAGACCCGATCCTGGGCATGACGGCCTGTCAGCCGAGCAACATCGCGAGGCGGGCGCAGGCGACGGCATCGTAAAGCCCGTCGTGCCAAGTGCGACCCTCGATCTCCGGGGCTATGCCGAACATGGCGCATAGGTCGCCGAGCGCATAGCTCGGAAGCCGTGGGTAGCGCGCCTTTGCGAGCCGCAGCGTGTCCGTCCACGGTCCCCATGGCGTCAGCGGCGCGACACGTGTAAGGATCGTGCGCTCGGTGGCGATGTTGTGCGCCACCAACCGACGCCCTGCCAGATGCGGCTGCCATATCGCAAACGAACTCTGCAGGGTGCCGAGCGCATCTGCCTCGTGCGCACGGGCGGGAGCACCCTCGACGTCGAAGAAGAACTCGCGAGTCTCGACTATCTCGCCACCGCGCACGACGGCAATCCCGAGTTGCCACGGCTCGTTGGTCGCGCCGCCTTCAAAACCTGTCGTCTCGAAGTCAATGGCCGCGAACTCGTCCATCACTCCCCCAGCGCCTCCAGTACGCGCAATGCCTGGACCGTCTCCTTGACGTCGTGTACGCGCACGACTGACGCGCCGTGCCGCGCACACCACATGGCTATGGCCAGGTTCCCGCCAAGGTTCTTGCCGGTAACCTTCTCGCCAGTCAGCTTCTTCACGATGCGCTTGCGACTCGCGCCTACCAGCACCCGCCCCCGCTTCGCCAGCTCGGGTACCGACCACAGCAGTGCAATATCCTCCTCCCGCGACGTTCCAAAGCCGATCATCGGGTCGATATAAATGGGGACAGTCCCCAATTCGGCGGGGACTGTCCCCAGAGACTGTGCAGGAATAACGAGCTCTGCACCACTTTTTGCGCAAATACGCAGCATTTCGGAAATCGGCTCGGCATAGACGCAGTTGACGATCTTGGCTCCAGCCTCAACAGCGCGAGCCGCCGTCTCCGGGTGATAGGTGTCGACGGAAATGGGGACAGTCCCCCCCTTGCATGATAGGGACAGTCCCCGAAGGACTGGCTCCACGCGGTGCCATTCCTCCTCCCAGCCGACCGGTTCGGCGCCCGGACGGGTCGATTCCCCGCCGATGTCGATGATGTCCGCGCCGTCAGCAATCAGGTTCCGTGCCCGGCGGATCGCCTCCTCGGGACTGAAGTAGCGTCCGCCGTCCGAGAACGAGTCGGGCGTGACGTTTACGATTCCCATTACCTTGCAGTTCATATGTCCAACTCCATCTGCATGACCGGCCCGAAGCTGCGGCGGTGCTCGGGGCATGGGCCCAATCGGGCGAGTGCCGCCAGATGCTCCTTGGTCGGATATCCCTTGTGCCTGGCAAAACCATAGCCCGGATAAAGCCGCTCGAGCCGCAGGCAATCGGCATCCCTTGCGGTCTTCGCAAGGATTGACGCCGCGGCTATTAGAAGCGACTTGGCGTCGCCCTTGACCAGGTTCTTCGCATGCGGCAACGTCGTCACGGGGAGTCCGTCCACAAGACAGTGGAGCCGCTCCACGTCCGTGCCGAGCGCGGCGGCCACCGCATCTGTGGCGCGGCGCATGGCGAGATGCGTAGCGTGCAATATGTTGAGCTTGTCGATCTCTTCAGGGCTCGCGCTTGCCACGGCCCATGTGCAACCGGGCGTTGCCTTGATTACCTCGGCGATTGCGGTGCGGCGCTTCTCGCTCAGCTTCTTGGAATCGTTGACAGAGCTCCATTCTCCAGAAAGAAGTTCCACAGCGCGCAAGAGCGGAACCGACACCGCTCCCGCATAGACGCCACCTGCGAGCGGACCCCTGCCAGCCTCGTCTATGCCCGCCACGGGATCGCCGAGCGCCATCTCGAACTCTAGCGAAACCGCCATTCCGTCATCGGGCCGGGTTGTCGAGCTCGCGCACGACGTCCAGCAGCTGCTCCGCGAGATCGGGGTCCTCGTCGAAGATGTTGACGTTGTCGGAATACGTGTTGTTGCAGATGTTCGCCGACACCGCGATGAAGCGGTCCTGCGACTTGCGTTTAGACGACTTGCCGGTCTTCTCCCTGTCGAGAAGGCCGAAGTTCACCAGGTTCTGAAAGATGTCATGAGCGTCCTTCGGGTCGATGGTGAAGCGGTGGGTGCGTATCTTCGACCAATCCTCCTCCTTGTAGCGCTTTGCGAAATCGTTCGACACGAGTTCGCTCGTGCCCTTCTTCACGATAACCTGCCCGTTGCCGTATATCTCAACGCCTATGCGGCGTATCGGAGTGCGGCTCATGTTGTAGTAGTGTATGATCACCCAGTTCAGGGAGCTCTCGCGCACTGTTATGTAGGGGTCCACCCAGAACGGTCCGCACCCGGCGATCGGGGCGAGGAGCGCAACGGAGACGGCGAAAACCTTCAGAATCCTTGGGAGCATATTAGTCCTGTTCCGTAGAGGGTCAGCGTAGGGTCTATTGCGAACGGGAGGTCGAGTCCGGAGAGGACCCACCTTGCGAAGCCGCCTGTCGCGACGAGCCGAAAGTCGCAGTCGAAGCCGCGTTTCAGCTCCGCGACGATCTCCCTGACCATGCCACGGTATCCGATGCGGGCACCGATGCGCATGGCCTGCACGGTCGAGCGTCCGATCCTCGGAAGACGTCCGCCGGCGAGCGACATGCGCGGCAAACGGGCCGTGCGCTCGAAGAGATAGTCGCGCATCAGCGGGAAGCCAGGCGCGATCACGCCGCCGCGCCAGACCCGGTCAGCGGTGACGACGGCCGCAGTTAGGGCCGTGCCGAAGTCCATTATCAGCACGGGCGATCCGTAGCGGGAGACGGCCCCGGCCGCATCGGCCAGGCGGTCTGCGCCGATGGTCTCCGGCTTCGGATAGTCGAGGCGGACCCCGACGGCAGGAAGGTCGCGGTGCGACACGGCGCGGAGACGCAGGCCGGCCTTTCGCGCGAAGGCGCGAAAGGCCGCGTCCTTGCCAGGCACGACGCTCGCGTAAGCCAGCCCGGCTACGCCGTGCGCGCCCCTCGCCGCGCGCGATGCCGCAGCGAAGGCGGCCTCTGCGGGACCGTCGCAGTGCGCCACACGGCTGACGCGGCCGTCGGACCAAAGCCCGACGGCCGTCGAAGTGTTGCCAACGTCTATGACGACGAGCTTCACAGCTCCTTTATGAATATGTTACGCCACTCCGTAGGGTCGCCGTGGCACTGCAGCTCGATCTGCTCGGACGGGAAAATCTTCTGCGAGCGGTCCCAGTAGTTCTCGAGCGTTACGTTGTCCACCACGAGCTCGCCGTTCAGCCAGACCGAGACCTTCTCGCCCTTCATTATGACATGGAAGCGGTTCCAGTCGCCGACCTGCCTGTCGGCAATCTTAAGGGCCTTTGAGACGTTGCCCGTCTTGGCATACCTGTTGTTGTAGAGACCGCCCGAGCCGATGTGCCACTGGTTGTGCGCGTCCCATATCTGGACCTGCGGCGAACCGCGCAGGTAGAGGCCTGAGTCGCCGGTGACGGACATTATGCGCCAGTCGGCCCACATCTCGAAGTCGGCGTAGTCGCGCTTCGTAGCAAGCGAATAGCCTCCGTTGAAGCCGTCGAAAAAGAGGTTGCCGTTGCGCACCGACCAGTGCGCGTCACGCTGAGCGTCGGCCTTCGCCTGCATCTCAGCGCGCTTCTCGGGCGTCGCCTTCTGCCGCACGAGCGGATTGTCGAACTTCTCCTCGGTCGTCACGCCCTTCCACATCGCCTTGATCTGACCGGGGCAGCCGTCGAAGTACGTCTCGAACCCGCACGGAGCCTTCATCTTCTGGCACGGGCAGACCTCGCCCATCTTCGCGCTGTCGGGCAGCTCCTTGATGCG
Organism: Kiritimatiellia bacterium; assembly: GCA_017514235.1. Lineage (GTDB taxonomy): Bacteria > Verrucomicrobiota > Kiritimatiellia > RFP12 > UBA1067 > UBA1067. The sequence continues at coordinate 7,969 of JAFWKK010000039.1, forward strand.
AATGTTCTTCCACTTGACGTTATGGCCGTGGCCCAGCCAGCCGATGCGCCCGCGCATGTTGTGGATGCCGGGGTGCGCCCTCCCGTCGGGCGTGTCGGTGCCGTCGCCCTTGAACTTCGACAGGTCGGCCTTCGTGATGAGGTAGCCGTTCAGGTACACCTCGATCTCGCTGCCGATGACCTTGACCTCCTCGAAGTTCCACATGCCGGGCTTGCGGACGTAGCTGCCGCCTCCGGTGAAGTTCTGGTCCTTGCCCCAGATCTGCTTGCCCGCATTGTCGCGCAGGCTCGGCACGACGCCGTAGACCGAGCCCGTGTACTGGTAGGGCTTCAGCTTGTCCTTCTTCGCCGCCGCGTCATAGTAGCTGGGGCCGCCGTCGTCAAGCAGCTGAAGCTCGCACATGGCGTAATACGCGGCGTCCTTCGACGGGTCGGCGATGCGTATGCCGAGGCCGTTGTTGCCGTCCTGCGGCATCATGAACTCGAACCGCAGTATGAAGTTGCCGTATTCCTTCGCCGTCACAAGGTCGCCGCGCTGGCCCGCCGGCAGCTTCCTGTCGGGGAAGCACTGCAGCACGCCGGGCTCCGCAGGATCGACGCCGTACATGGCCGTCGCGCCCTCCCAGCCCTCGAGGTCTACGCCGTTGAACAGCGACACGAACCCCTCGTTCACCGCCGCCGGATAACGGCAGCACTTCTTATCCGCCCCGGACTTTGCCGGTTCGGTCTTCGTGCAGCAGCATCCCGCCACCGCGATTCCTGCGACAATCGCCGCAACCGTTCTCATCTTCATGTTGTCCTCCATTCTAGTGAAAGGTCTACGGAACCCGCCGAATGCGTAAGGCACCCGAGGGAAATTGCCGTCACTCCGGTCGCCGCGACGGCGCGGGCGCGGTCGAGCGTGATTCCGCCGGACGCCTCGGTCTTCGAGACGCCGCGGCACAGCTTTACGCATTTCCTCATGTCCGCGCAACTCATGTTGTCGAGCATTATCCACTCCGGCTTCGCACGAAGTGCGCTCGCACACTCGCGGATGCTCTCCACTTCCACTTCGACCGCTAGCTTAGGGAACGCCCGCCGCGCGGCAAGGACCGCCTGGTCTAGCGCGTCGGGATCGCCGCCGCGCCAGAGCCGCCGGTGGTTGTCCTTCATGAGGATGCGGTCGAACATTCCGAAGCGGTGGTTGGTGCCGCCGCCGCACGTGACGGCGTACTTCTCGAAGACGCGCAGCCCCGGCGTCGTCTTGCGCGTGTCAAGGACGAGCGTGCCGTATCTGGCGGTCGCATCGACGAACCGGCGCGTCAGCGTGGCCGTCGCGCACATTCTCTGCATGAAGTTGAGGGCGGTGCGCTCTGCCGCAAGGATCGACCGAGCCTTGCCACGGAACGTCAGGATCGGTTCAAGCGGCTTCACTCGGGATCCGTCGGGCTTCAGTATGCGGACCTTGACCTTCGGATCCACCGCCCGCATGACGGCCGCGGCGACAGTCGCACCGGCGACAATGCAACCTTCGCCCTTCGCGTATATCTCACCCTCGGCTACCGCCTCGGGGGCGACAAGGGCTTCGCTCGTCGCATCGCACCAGGGATCGCCCAGGTCCTCGTCAAGCGCCAGGCGCACTGCGGCCCTGGCGGACTTGAGGCGCATCACATCCCTCGGCGCGCCCATCTCAGGCGCCCTTGAGGAATTCCCAGTGCTGATAGATGACGAACGTCAGTACGCCGACGACCGCGAGCGCAGCAAGGCCCGCCACCATCGCGACCGTAGTCGCAACGCCGCCGGACGAGCGCCCGGCGTTAGGATCTATGTCGAGCCTGAAACGTTCGGGCACGCCCGCCGCCCCGGCCGCAGAAGCATCCGCCGCATCCGATTCATTGATTGGCTTCTTGATAGTCATGCCACAGATTATACCACGATTAGCTGCCGGAAATCAAGGCCGCGGTTCCGCCGAACCGGCGAATTCGCTCATCGTGGCCTCTCCGGCATGGCTGATGTGGCGCGGACGAAGGAGCTGCCATGCCGTCATCAGCAGGATCCGCAGGTCAAGCCAGGGCGAGCGGTTGTCTACGTATTCGACGTCAAGACGGAACTTCTCCTCCCATTCGAGCGCGTTTCGCCCGTTCACCTGCGCCCAGCCGGTGATTCCGGGACGCACCTCGTGGCGACGGCCCTGCTCCGCAGTGTAGCGCGGCAGGTAGCGGACCGGCAGCGGACGAGGCCCTACGAGCGACATGTCGCCCTTCAGGACGTTCCACAGCTCCGGCAACTCGTCAAGCGACGAGGCGCGCAGGAAACGTCCGAACGGGGTGAGACGCTCGGCGTCCGTGCCTGGGCCGACGCGCATCGTCCGAAACTTGACGAGCCGGAACTGACGCCCGCCCAGCCCCGCACGCAGGTCATGAAAAAGGACAGGCCTGCCCAGCGCAACCCGCACCGCAAGCGCCACCGCCGCCGCAAGCGGCATCCAGACAGGAGCCGCTGCAAGAACCAACAGCACGTCCGCGATCCGTTTCACGTTCACCGCCGCATCACGATTCCGACGCACAGGCCCCTTTCAGGCCATCCGCCGCGCGGCGGACATGGATAGGGAAACTGCCAGAAGGATGAGCACGGCGCCGGCGAGGAGAAACGGCACGAAGTGCTCGCGCCAGCGGTTGAACACGTCCGCATCAAGCCTGGTCGTCTCCAGCTGATCGATTTCGTCGAGGGCCTTCTCCAGCGAGTCGCGGTCGTTCACGGGGAAGTACGTTCCGCCGGTACGCTTCGCGATGGACTTCAGCTGCTTCTCGTCAAACGTCATGTCGACGTACTGTATCGTCTCGCGGCCGAAGAAGTCGCGCCCGAAGATGGGCGTCCGCCTGGAACGGGTGCCGACGCCAATCGCGTAGACCTTCACCCCCATCTTCGCGGCGGCGGCGGCGGCCTCGTCGGGTTCCACCGCGCCGGTGTTGGACACGCCGTCCGACAGCAGTATCACGATCTTGGACTTAGGCTTGGCGTCCTTGAGGCGGGCGAGCGCGGTGGCGAGGCCGTCGCCCACCGCCGTCATCTGCTCGTCTGCGGCGATCGCGCGGCCCTGCGCGTCAAGGGCGATGGAGGGAATCTCCACGCCCTTCAGCACGTTGAGCAGCGCCTCGTGGTCGGCGGTGAGCGGACTGCGCGTCGCGGCATAGCCGCCGAACGTGACAAGCCCGATCAGGTCGTCCGGGCGCTTCGACACGAATTCGGCGAAAAGCTTCTTCACTACCGCAAGGCGCGTCGTGTTGCGCGAGAACCGCTCCCCGCGAGGCGTCAAGTCGAGCGCGTCCATCGAGCCGGAGACGTCCACGGTCATGGCTATCGCGATCGCATCCACCGACTTCTTCTCGCGGGCGAGCGACGTGCGCGGACGTGCGGCTGCGAGGACTAGCAGCGCAAGGCCGGCGAGGAGCAGGTACGGCGTCATCGCCGCGACGCGCGCGCGCCAGCCCGCCGCCCCCGCCGGAATCCGCCCGAGGGCCGAGAACCTTATCCCCGCCTTGCGTCCGCGACGCAGCAGCCGCCACGCCGCCACCGCAAACGGCACGAAAAGGACCAGCATCCATGGATTGGCAAAGCTCATGGCGCATATTATACCACAAGAACGCCGCGCTCCGTCAGGAAACGGGCGCACTACCGCCGCGCCGGCTTCCGGACGGCACGAACTGCCTGACTGCGTCTATGGCAAAATTGGCGTAACGCTTCAGCTGCGGCACCAGGCGCAACTCCGCGTCAGGAACGAGAAACAGGCACTGGCGCTCCAGAAGCTTGCCGCCTTCCGTCCTCAACTTGTGCCCCAGCCAAACGTTGAAGAAGCGTTCCGCCAGAAACGCCGGCGAGCGCACGAGCGAATACGTCGCATCGTCCGGCCAGACGGAAACGCTCTCCAACTTTTGCAAGATGTCGAACTGCCACGCGAGATACTCCATGGCCCAGTCGCGGCGCATTACGAACTGAAGCCACAGGTAGGCGTGGCGCCCGTTCAGCCACGCCTCCATGTCCGGGGCGTAGTCCGCGTAATCCGAACGCACGATCTTCATCAGGGCGTCAAGGTCTCTCATGGAATGCCCGCCCATGGCATACTGCTCATAACAGCTCCCAACGTTTCTGCCGAATCGCGAAGGCGCGGGAACTACGACGTCGAACCCGCCTGCGTCGATGCACGGCATGACGTTCGCCTCCGAATATCTCTCGGCGAAACCCTGTGCGAAACTACCGAAGGAGACGTGCTTGAGACGAAGATTCCGCGGCGCACGGGCAAAATCGAGAAAGCGTCGGTAGTGGCACATGCCTACATAGTCCAGTTCACGATGCTCAGGAAGATGGTTCTTCCAAAGCCAATAATGGGCAGTCAGCTCCGCCCAGACGCGGTTCTTGGCCGAGATGTTGTCGCCGACATCGTCCCGCAGCGCTCCCTCCCTGGGACCGCTCACCGCGCAACCGGCCTGAATCGGTTCCACGCAGTCAGACCTGTACAGCGGGACCGGATTCCGCCCGTAGTAGACGGCAAATATCTTCAGCCTGCTCACAAGATGCCGTTTCTCCGTTCCGCCGCCCGCTGAACCGGACAGGCGATGAACGGCTTCCAAATGAAGTCTTTCAGGAACCTGCGGACACATGACGAGAGCCTGTCGCGCAAGGACGGACGATACGGGCTTTCGCCGGGCCAGCGCGTCGCCCTTATGACCTGGGAGAAGAACGCGTCCTGATTCTCCACATGCTCCCAGCGCGCGAGAATGCGGCTGCGCGTCTCCGGCCTGGCAAGGCAGCGGTACGCCAGCGCGGAGAACACGCTCTGGTCGTGACGGCTTTCGATCAGGCAAGGAGGCTGTTTCCGGCGTTCCTCGGGCGTGACGTCCGAAAACAGCTCCATCCTTTCGGCCATGTACCGCCGCCACTCCGAAAAGAACCGCACGGTGAAGTCGGACTTGACGGCGACTATCACCGTAGCCATGAACTGGTGAAGGCCACGGAACGAGATGTCGTTGAATTCCTGCACCAGCTCAGCCCTCGACCACCGCTCCATCTTCTGGTATATCCGCTGCACAAGCAGATCGCAGCCGTCCATCTCGCGCCATATCCGCTTCCACTCCGAGCCTCTGCAAAGAGAGCAACCTGCGTCGCAGTAGACAAGCACGTCCCCGTCGGAAATCTCCCCGAGCGCCTTCAGAATGACGTCCGGCTTCCACGACCACAGTCCTGCGCCGCGCGGCACGGAAAACGCCGGACACTTTCGGACGAGCTCGGACACGTCGTCCCGCCCATACGAGAACACGCCGTCAAACTCTCCGGTGGCGACGGCCTCGGCGGCGATGCGCCTTGCCGCAGGCCTGAAAGTCCCGTCGCCGTAAGAAACAAAGAACTTGCGCCGCTTCATCGACCGGCTTCATTTCCCCTGCGCAGCGTCTCCGCTTCCGGACCTGTCGATTCGCGGCCAGGCTTCGCGCATGAACTTGACGCTTCGAGAGAATATCTGGTCGACGTTCGCGGCGGACGACACGTCCAGGAAATCCCTGATCTCCTCGCTTGAAAGGTGGAAGCGGGTCTTCAGCAGGTGAATGTAGCAGCGCAGCGGATCCTCGTTCCACAGCAGGCGGAAGCACCAGTGCGTCATCTGCCAAACCTCGTTGCGGGCGATTCCCTTGCCGGCCGGGACTGGTATCTCGATCTTCGCAGCGCCGTCATCGGAGCCGGCGTTGGCGCCGTCTATGGATATCTCGCCATGGGGATTCGGGTCTGCGTTGAGCACGTATCCGCGCACGTACTTCCTGAGCCAGCCCTCGAAGCTGCCGTCGCCCCGGTAGAGGTCGATCTTGCCGCGCCCGATCATCTCGTCATAGAGCATGCCCATCAAATCGCCGACGTCCAGCGAATAGCGGCGCATCAGCTCCGCCGAGCGCATCGACTTCGACTCGGGCTCGACGACCCGTTCCCACACGAGCCGCCAGCCGTCATCTTCGCCGTTCTTGACGAGCGTCCACCATTCCTTGTCCGTCATATGAACGTAAGCCCTCCCGGCACCGGCGGCATTCCGCGGCGGTGAAGCCACAGCGGAACGGAATGGACGCCGGCCACGAAGTCGGAGTAGCGCATCTCCGCCGCGCCGTCCTTCACCTGCAGGCTTTGCCCTGCGAACTCAAGCGTCCCCGCGCGAACCGGCTCGTCCTCGCCGTCGGAGATCTCGATAGGCAGCATCGTATCCCCGTCCGCGCCCGGCGGAAACGTCACCCGCGCCATCCAGCGCAGCTTGGGCTTGGCTGTCCGATGCGAGATGAGGGTGAAGGCGATTGTCTTGTCGGGCGGAGTCTTCATGAAGGAACCTCGGCAAAATGGCGTATGGCGTCGGCGTACGACTCGAAGCCGCGCCCGGAGAACGTCCGCTCCGCAACCATGCCGACGTAGGAGACGCGGCGGAAATCCTCGCGCGCCTTCGGCTCGGTAAGATGGACCTCGGCTGTGCGCACGCGCACGGCCTTGACGGCGTCAAGGATCGCAACCGAGGTGTGCGTATACGCAGCGGCGTTCAGGACGAGGGCGTCGAACTTGCCGGGGCACTCCTGTATCCAGTCGACAAGGTCGCCTTCGTGGTTCGACTGGCGCACCTCGACCTCGACCCCGCACTCCGCCGCGACGCGGTTCACGAATTCAACGAGGTCGCCGTAGGTGGCGCGGCCGTAGAGCTCCGGCTCGCGGACTCCAAGAAGGTTAAGGTTCGGCCCGTTGGCTACGAGCAGCCTCATCCGGCCTCCCGCCCGTGCCCGGCCTTGAGCACCGCCAGCTCGGCCTTGAGCGCCTTGACCTCTGCCTTGAGCTTCGCGATTGACTTCGGCGCAAGCGTAATCGACGCAAGTTCCTTCATCGACATCGCCGGAGAGCCTATCACGTACTTCGCCGAGCCGTCGAGCGACTGCGGAACGCCTGCCTGCGGACCGACCTGGACGCCGTCGGCTATCTTGATGTGGCCGGAGATTCCTGCCTGGGCCCAGATGAGGCAGCCAGCGCCGATCTCGGAAGACCCGGCGACGCCCGACTGCGCGATCAGCCCGGAGTAGCCCTTGACCTTTACGTTGTGGCCGATCTGCACGAGGTTGTCGATCTTCGTCATCGGGCCTATGTAGGTGCGTCCGATGCGCGCCCGGTCGATCGTCGTGTTGGAGCCGATCTCGACGCCGTCGCCTATCTCCACGATGCCCAGCTGCGGAATCTTCTCGATGAAGATCGAGCCGTCCTCGCGACGGCCGTTGGTGAAGCCGTATCCGTCGCCGCCAAGCCGCACTCCGCAGTGCAATATGCAGTCGCGGCCGACTATGGTGCCCTCGCGCAACGTGACTTGCGGATATATGTGGGTGCCGGCGCCGATGCGGCAACCCTCGCCGACGAAGACCTGCGCCTCGATCACCGCGCCGTCGCCTATCTCCGCGTCCTTCTCTATCACGGTGAACGCGCCGACATGGACGTCTTTGCCAAGCCGGGCGGACGGGGCAACGAGCGCCGTCGGGTGAACGCCCGGAGCGCGCACCGGCTCTGGCGGCGCAAATAGCCGCGCGGCGGCCATGCACGCATGGTCCGGATCGGCGACTCGTATGACTGCGCATGGCGCGCCGCGGTCCCAGTCCGGCGGCAACAGCACCGCCGACGCCTTCGTCGTCGCGACAAGAGTGGCGTGACGCGGATCCTTGCAGAAGCTCAGGTCGCCGGGGCGGGCCTCCTCAAGGCCCCCGCACGCGAAGAGGTCGACGTCGTCGCCCTCGAGCGTTCCGCCAAGGACGCGCGCCAGCTCACTTGCCTTCATCGCGGCCCTTCGCGTCCTTGGGTTCCACGCCCATCGCCAGCAACACGGCGTCGGTCACGTCGTAGGAGCCCTTCGCAAAAGGCGCGGCAGACTGGTCGATTACGATGTCGTAGCCCTTCTCTTCCGCGAACTTCGCTATCCTGCGGCGGAGATCGTCGGTCGTCGTCTTCAGGAGGCGCCCCTCAAGATCCTGCAGGTCCTGGCGGCAACGCATCGCCTCCGAACGGTAGCGTTGCTCGATGCCGAACAACTTCTGCTGAATGTCCATCAGCTTCTTCTCAAGGTCGGTCTTAGCCTTGTCGGCCAGCATTGGGTTGCGCAGCTGCTCCGCGAGCTGCTTTCCCTCGGACTGCAGCGTCTCGCCCTCCGACTTGATGACTCCCAGCTTCTTCTGGTAGTCCTTGTCGGTGGAGGACAGCAATTCCTTGTTGGAATCATAGTTCGGGTGGTTGCGCACCAGGAGCACCATGTCGACGGTTCCAAGCTTCGTCTCTGCGGAAGCGACCGCCGCCATCGCCAAAGCGGCAAACGTCATAAGCCAAGATTTTCTCATTTTCACATTATCCTTATCTTACCTGTCATACTGTCATTGACAACGGCCAGGCGACCATCTGTCAGAAGTCATAGCCGACCGAGAAGGAGAACACTTCCTTCTCGGCATGGTCGGGCTCCACGAACGGCATGCCGAAATCGAGCCGTATCGGGAACATCGGTATGTCGAGACGCAAGCCAAAGCCGCCCGTCCAGGCGAAGACATCGTCGAAGTCGAGGTCGAATACGTCCTCGCCAACCGAGCCCGCGTCGCTGAAGACGGCGAAACGGAACATCTTCACGATCGGTATCGTGTACTCGACGTTCATGCAAAGGAGCGACTGTCCGCCCCACGGAGCATAGTCGCCGTATGCATGCGTAAACCGCTTCACCTCCCTGACGGTCGGCGACACGTAGCGGTATCGTATGCCGCGTATCGACTTCGGTCCGCCGAGGAACATGCGGTTGTAGATCGGCACTTCGCCGGAGAACCCGTCGATCGTCTCGGCGCGCACGCCGACCATCAGGACGTGATCGAAGCGCTTCCATACGTTGAAGTAGCTGCGGTGGTTGAAGCCAAGCCGCCAGTACTCGTTGTCTCCGGCCGGAGCGATGTCGAGGAAGAGCTTCGTGCGGTGGCCGCGCGTCGGAATGCGGAAATTGTCGCGGCTGTCCTTCGCCCAGAACAGGTGGATCACCGGCTCCATCGCGTCGCCATACTCGCGCTCCTCCTCGCGGAAGACCTGCCTGTAACGCAGCCTTGCGGGATAGTAGCTCTTGCCGACCTCGTAATAGCCCTTGTCGACGTCGTCGAACTCGATGTACTCGCCGGAAAGGCCGAGGCCGAGGCGCCCGAACGGCTCCCACGTCGGCCAGAACTTCACCGGGTATGTGAGCGACGCCATGGCACCGCTGCGTATGAGGTCGTACTCGTCATACCAGCGGAGCCTGCGGTAGGCGTCGACCGAAAGCTCGAGGAGACGCCCGAACAGGTGCGGCTCGACCACTCCGACCTCGGCGGACTGGTAGCGCGGGCCCCAGGCGACGTAGATGCGTCCCTTCTGTCCGGCGCCGCGGAACAGCTTCGTCGGAGCGAAGAGGTCGAAGTTGTTCTGGTTGACCTCGGCCGAGACGTAGATGGAGTCGACCGTTGAAGCGCCTACGCCGACCATGAACGAGCCCGTGTTCTTCTCCTCAACCTCGTAGACCAGGTCGCGGTACTCGGCGCCGTTCGCGTCCTTGCCGCGGTCGGTCGGCTCGAGATAGTAGCGCACGCGCGAGAAGTAGTCCAGGTTCTCAAGGCGCTTCTGCGAACGCTCCGCACGGTCGGCCAGCATCCTGTCGCCGGGGCCGAGCGCGATCTCGCGGCGGATCACCTTGTCCTTCGTGTAGTCGTTGCCCCTGATGCGCACCTCGTTCAGCACAACCGGAACGCCCTCGGTCACCTGGTATACGATGTTCACGACGGCGGCGTCGGAGGTGGGGATGCGCTTGACCGCGACATGCGTGTCGGCCAGGCCGTAGTCGCCAGAACCCACGGCGACCTCTATGCGGTGCGCGGCATCGGCGAGCGTCTTCTGCCCGGCCACCGTGCCGGACTCCGGCAGCTCGCTCTTCTCGCGCACGACCGACTCGGGATAGCGGGTGAGTCCCTTGATGCTCGACTCGCCGATCGTGTAGCGAGTGCCCTCGCTGACGCGGAAGACGACCGCCACCTTACCCTCGGACACCGGACGCTTGTCGGGCCCCTCGACCTTGACGTCAAGATAGCCGTGGTCGCGGTAGACCGTCGCCAGCTTTTCGCAGCACTGCGCAAGCTGGTCGCGGGTCACGGGGCTGTCGGTGAACCAGCCGACCGGATTCCACCACGGCAGGTCGTCGATCGCCTTGTGAAGCTCGGCGACGTCGAATTCGCCGTCCGCAAGCGGAGAGCCGGGCATGAGCTCCGACCACACCGAGACGTCGACCGCGTGCGTCGCGCCCTCGAACGCATATTCGGCCACCTTCTGCCTGACGCCCTCGGTGATCACGAACGTCACGTTGACGTCATTACCGCCCACGACCGTCGTCGTGAACACGACCTTGGCGTCGGGGTAGTGCTTCTTCTGATAGGCAAGGCGCACCTTCGCCGCCGCCGCCGCCAGGTCGGACTCGCCGTAGAGGTAGCCGTCCTTCAGCTCGGCCTCGCGCGAGACCTTGGACTCGCTGAACGCATCATTGCCCTGCACGATCAGCGGACCGGCGAAGCGCATCTTGCGCTTCACGAAAAACGTCACCTCCACGCCAGACGCCACGCGACGCGCGTCCGCAGTGATGTCCTCGAACTCGCCGGCGTCCTTCAGAGAATTGACGTCACGGGTCACCGTAACTGGATCATAAGGCTTGCCAGCCTTCGTCTGGCATCGGCTCGCGACCGACGACGTGTCGCCGCCGAAGCCGTCCAATGCCTTGACGCGAACCTCCGTCACGTCCGCAGCGAACGCAACAGAGCCGAATACCGCAATAACTGCAAGTAGCTTTTTCATGATTGGTGGTATTTTACCAAATTTTAGGCTTCTGCGGACGATGAAAGCATGTCCTGGAGAACTTTCCTGTAAAGGTCGCGGTCCGGAACCTTCTCGATGGCGGACTTGCCGATGCCGGCCGGCACGGTGATTGCGTCGGATCCGGACGCCAGCCGCCAGGCGTCCAAGCCACAGAGAAGATTGTCCGCCTGGTTCAGCAGGTGGCGCGAATGGGTGAGCCCGTCCAGCGCCCCGCACATGTCAAGGAAATCGACTATGCCGTCGCGATCGTCGGCATCCAACAGCCCGCGCTCTACGGAATAGCTGGAGTCGATGCAGATGCCTATGCACACTGCGTAGCCGTGGGGAAGCTTCCAGCCGCTCATTGCCTCCAGGCGCACCGCCGCCCACTCGGCGAGACTCGTGGGGCCTTTCTTGGCCCGGACGGAGCATGCTGCGGACACGATTTCCTTCAGGGCCTCAAGGTCGCGCTCGCAGTAGGCGGGAGCGAGAGCACGGAGCTTCTTCATAAGCGAGGCATCGCACGCTACGGCGAGTCGCACGGCCTCGCCGATGCCGCCGCGCCATACGCCGTCCAGCACCGTCGCTGCGAAAGACGGGTCTATCACGACCGCCGCCGGCGTGGACGGAACGCGCAACGCGTCCTTGACGGTCGCCGAGTCCACCGCCGCGTAGTCCGCGAACGCGGCATCAAGCATCGCCGCCGGCGTGGTCGGCACTCGCACGACCTTCACGCCGCCGCGCACCTGTGCCGCCGCGTAGCCTGCGACGTCGAGAAGCGTGCCGCCGCCAAGCGCAAGGACGACGTCGTCCTTGCCTAGCTTCGCTTCAAGCATTGCCGAGACGATTCGAAGGGCGCTCTTGAGGTTGTCCGCCTTGATCTTCTCGCCGGCAGCGACGACCACCGGGTTCCCGGCGAGCCTGATTCCGTTGCTCTGCACGTAGCGCCCGATCTCGGCGCCAAGGCCTTCCGTCCGCTGGACGACGTTCATGTCCGCCACAATGAGCACGCGCGGGGAGTCGGACCCGGCGACCGCCCGCAGGGCGTCCGCCAGAACCTCCGACTCGCCGAAGACTCCTTCGGTCGTCTCAACGGGATAGGTACAGCAGTTCTTCCGCATGTTTCCTCACTACGCTTGTCATTTTTTCTCCGCCGAGCATGCGCGCGACCTCCTTGACGCGCTCCTCACCCTCGACTGCCGAAATCGTCGTGCGCGTCCGTCCGCCGGACACCGCCTTCGAAACAACCAGATGCCTGTCGCCGTAGACGGCGGACTGAGGCAGATGCGTGATGGCTATGACTTGGCGGCGTTGCGCCACGGCACGCAGCTTCTCGCCGACGGCCCTGCCGGCCTCGCCGCCGATGTTCGCGTCGATCTCGTCGAACACGAGCACCTCGGCGGAATCGTGCGCCGCCAATACGCCCTTCAGCGCCAGCATCACGCGCGCGATCTCGCCGGAGCTGGCCACCTCTGCGAGCGGACGGTCCGGCTCGCCGGGATTGGGCGCAAACATGAATACGACGCGGTCGCAGCCGTGCGCCGTCGGCTCGGACGGCTCCAGCGAGATGCCGAACTTCGCCTGCAGGAAACCGAGGTCGCGCAGGCTCGCTGTCACCGCCTTGGCCAGCCTTGCTGCGGCAGAACGTCTTAGTGACGTAAGCCCAACGCCCGCCGTCCGCAGTTCGCGCTCTGCGGACGCAATGTTATCGCGCAGTTCCGCAATCCGCTCCTCTCGGTGCTCAAGAGCGTCCAGACGCGACTTCTTCGCGCCCAGGCTTTCAAGTATCTCGGCAACGGTCGCGCCGTACTTGCGCTTGAGGCGGTTCACGAGCGTAAGCCTCTTGTCCAACGCCTCAAGATCCTCGCCGCCGGCGTCCAGCGCCAGGACAGCATCTGCCACCGCTCGTGAAAGCTCCTGCACGCGGCCAGTCAGTTCCTCGGCTTCAGCGGCCCATTCCGCAGCGGCAGGCAGATGACGGGCCATCGAGCGAAGGCGCAGCTGCAGCTGGATCAGCATCGCGGCGGCTGACTGGTCGCCGCCAAGCGCCTCAGTCACGGCGTTCGCGTCCTCCACAAGCTCCTCGGCGTGCGCCGCCGCCGCATGGCGCTCGGCAAGAGTCTCGTCATCTTCGGTCAGCCCCGCGTCCTCTATCTCGCTCACCTGATAGCGCAGCATGTCCAGCTCGTCTTCGCCGCCGCCGGACTCCAGTGCGTCCAGCTCGGCGCGAAGCCCGGTCCATTCGGACCATGCCGCCGCATAACCGCGCGCGTTGCCGGTGCCTGCTGACAGCGACACGTCGCCAAATCCGTCAAGGGCCTCGCGCTGGAAAGCCTCCTCGACAAGGCGCTGGCTTGCAGTCGGGCCGAGCATGTCAACTCTCGCACGGCCGAAGTCGCGAAGCTCCGACACCGAAACCGACTCGTCGTCTATCCACGCCCGCGACCGGCCCTGGGCAGTGACGGTGCGACGCAGAACGGCATCGCCGAAATCCGCCTCGACTTCGGCTTCCTTCGCACCGCCGCGAACCACGGACGCGTCCGCGCGACCGCCGAGCACCAGCCCCAGCGCATCCATAAGTACGGACTTGCCTGCTCCAGTCTCACCCGTAAGCACGTTGAGTCCCGGGGCAAAAGTCGCCTCGGCATTCTCGACAACGGCGAGATTCCTGACTGTAAGCCTCTTAAGCACGACCTGTCAGACCAACCGAATCCCTATCTTCAGGAATGGAGCGGGCGATGGGAATCGAACCCACGTAAGAAGCTTGGGAAGCTCCTATTCTGCCATTGAATTACGCCCGCAGAAAAGCACCTGGCGGAGAGAGAGGGATTCGAACCCCCGATACCTTGCGGTATGCATGATTTCGAGTCATGTGCATTCAACCAGGCTCTGCCATCTCTCCAACGACGGCGCGTATTATACAATAATGGGTTTTTCTAAGTCAAGGGGACCTGCAAAAAAATAAGCGAACCTGCGGCAATAAGGGTTAAGCAGGCTGCTCCGCAGCCTGCAAAAGGGACTGCGGCCTAAATGCCGACCAATTAAAGCCGCTTCGCGGCAACTTGACTTAATAAAGCCGCGAAGCGGACCGCAGACGTCAGAACGACGCGTTGGCTATGACCATAGCCGGCAACGCGGCGGACTCCGGAATCAGGTTGATCAACCCGATCTGCACGCCATGCATGCGCGACGCGGCGTTGAATGCGCCGAGCTGAAGGCCCGTGGCGTCATAGGCGGTGTTGACTGCACCAAGCTGGAAGCCGACCATCCTGTTGGCATAGTTCACAAAACCCGCCGAGAACCCGACGAAATCTTCCTGGTCGGCGTTCACGAGGCCCGTCTGCCAGCCTGCCGAGACCGAGACGTTCCAGTTGATGATGCCGCCGAACTGAACGCCGTAGAACGAGCCGTCATAGTTCACTGCACCAGCCTGCAGCCCCCAGAACTCACTCCACACGACATTAACCAAGCCATCCTGAATGCCGTAGAAGTTGCCGTCCAAAACATTGGCAAGCCCACCACCCTGAATGCCGTAGAAGCTGCCGTCCGTCCACGAGAACGCCGAGGACTGGATGCCGGCGACAGAGCCGCGCGACATCTCGACGATACCCGCATCAAGGCCGAACACGTCGTTGTTGCAGCCGAAGATGCCGCCGAACCGCAGGCCATAGATGTCGGTGGACATGAACGGCAGCTGGATCGGCGCTGCAATGCCGATGCCGAGCGGCGACCATGCCCAGGCGCGTTCGTCGGCCCGGACATTACTCGTAAGGCAGAAGGCGACCGACATGGCGGCCGCCGCGACCGTAATGGACTTCTTCATTGGTTTTCTCCTTCTTTGTTGCTGGAAGAACTGTCATCGTCGTCGGAGCCCGCGCACACTGAGACGCTCACGAGCGTCGCTCCTTCCGAGAGGCGCACGAGCTTCACGCCCTGCGCCATGCGGCCCTGCACGCTGAACTGCGAGACGGCACTGCGGACCATCTGCTGGTCGCTGGTTATCGAAATCACATGCTCGTCGTCGGAAACCGCATGCGCGGCTACCACGTCGCCGTTGCGGTCGGCACCCTTTATGCCTATCATGCCCTGCCCGCCTCGGCCGTGCCTGGTGAAGTCTGCGAACGCGCAACGTTTGCCGTAGCCGTTCGCAGTGGCGATGAAGAGCGTCTTGGAATCGTCCACAGAATCAAGCGAAACCACCTGGTCGTCACCTATGAGCCTGATGCCGCGCACGCCCGTCGCCGCGCGGCCCATGCGGCGCACGTCGGCCGCAGCAAAGCGCATCGCGCGCCCGCCCTTGGTCAGCATGATCACGTCGTCGGACGGCTTCACCAGCCTGACTCCAACGAGCTCGTCGCCATCGTCGATGTTGATCGCCCTGATGCCGGAACGGTTCACGTTCTGGAAGTCCCCGAGAAGCGTCTTCTTCACCGTGCCGTGCCGCGTGGCGAAGAACACGTCCACGTCGCCGTCAAACGAGCGTATCGGCAGGAGCTGAAGGACCTGCTCCCCGGGCTGAAGGTTCAGCAGGTTGATGAGCGGACGCCCGAAGCTCGTCTTCTGCGCCTCGGGTATCTCGTAGGCGCCCTTGACGAAGAGCCGCCCCGTGTTGGTGAAGAACATCAGCTCGTCGTGAGTCTCGGCCACGAAGACGAGAATAATGAAATCCTCTTCCTTCACCTGTGCGCCCCTGACGCCATGGCCGCCGCGCTTCTGCTCTCGGTACTCGGTGAGCGGCACGCGCTTGACGTAGCCGCGGTTCGAAAGCGTGATGACGCATGGTTCGTCGGGTATGAGGTCCTTCACCGAGACCTCGTTGGCGTCGGCCACGATCTCGGTGCGGCGTCGCGAATCCTCCTTCGCGCAGTAGCGCGCCTTGATGTCGGCGAGGTCGGCGCGAATGATGGCATAGACCTTCTCCGGATCGGCGAGGATCGCCTTGTACTCCGCTATCGCCGCAAGGAGCTTCGCCAGTTCGTCCGCAAGCCTGTCGCGCTCAAGGCCGACGAGCTGGTAGAGGCGCATCTCTAGGATTGCGTTCACCTGCGGGTCCGTGAAGCCGAAGCGCGCCTGCAGCGCGGCCTTCGCCTCTTCGCGGCTCTTTGAGGCGCGGATCATGCGCACCACCTCGTCGAGGTTGTCTATCGCCAGCAGCAGGCCGTCGATGACGTGCTTCCTGGCCTCGGCCTTCTTCAGGTCGAAGCGCGTGCGGCGCGTGATCACCTCGAAGCGGTGGCCGACGTAGCACTCGAAAAACTCCTTCAGGTTAAGCACCTTCGGCCGTCCGCCGACGATGGCGAGCATCACCGCGCCGAACGTTGACTGCAGCGCGGTGTGGCGGTAGAGGTTGTTGAGCACGATTTCGCCGACGGCGTCGCGCTTGAGGTCTACGATGATGCGTACCTCGTCGTCGCCCGACGTCTCGCCGCCGCGCTTCGAGTCCTTGGTGTGCCCGCCCGAGATGTCGCGTATGTCGCTGATGCCCTCGATGACCTTGTCCTTCACAAGCTCGGCCATGTGGCGGATCATCTCGGTCTTGTTGACGCCGTACGGTATGTCTGTTATGACGATGCGGCCGCGGCCTCCGCCGTCCGGCTCCTCGACCGTAGCATGGCCGCGCACCGTGAGCTGCCCGCGCCCGAGCTTGTACATCGCGGCGATCCCGTTGCGGCCGCATATCTGCGCCCCCGTCGGGAAGTCGGGTCCCTTCACGAACCGCATCAGGTCGTCGACCGTGCAGTCGTCGCGGTGCTGCACGTACCAGTCGAGTCCGTCGCAAAGCTCGCCGAGGTTGTGCGGCGGGATGTTCGTCGTCATGCCGACGGCGATGCCCGACGATCCGTTCAGCAGCAGGTTCGGCAGCTTCGCCGGCAGGACGGTCGGCTCCTGCAGGGTCTCGTCGTAGTTCGGGACCATGTCGACCGTGTCCTTCTCGAGGTCGCCGAGAAGTTCCTCCGCGATGCGCTGCATCCTGACCTCGGTGTAGCGCATGGCGGCCGCGCCGTCGCCGTCGATCGAGCCGAAGTTGCCGTGGCCGTCGACCAGCGGAACGCGCAGCGAGAACGGCTGCGCCATGCGGACGATCGTGTCGTAGACCGATGTGTCGCCGTGCGGATGGTACTTGCCTATCACCTCGCCGACGACGCGGGCCGACTTCACGTGCTTCGAGTTCCACGTGTTGTTCAGCCGGTGCATCGCGTAAAGGCAGCGGCGATGGACGGGCTTCAGGCCGTCGCGCACGTCCGGGAGCGCGCGCCCGACGATGACGCTCATGGAGTAGTCGATGTAGTCTCTCGACAACTCCTCTTCGATCTTGACGTCCTCAAGAACGCCCGTCTGCGCACCATCTGCCTCGTTCATACTTGGATATTATACCAAAATTCACTCCGCCAGGCGACAGCCTTCCGCACCGAACATCCGGGCGATGCTCCCGACGGCCTCGTCGCAGAACCGGTAGCCGCCCTCGTGCCCGACCTTGCCGACGTTTATGCCGCCGCTGTAGCCGACCGAGTTCTCCGAAACTGCTGTCGGCAGGTAGCCGCCGCTGCCGCACTTTGTGACGATGAACGTCTGCACCGCGGCGCTACGCGCCTTGATGACCTGTCCGTAGGCTAGGTACAGCTCGAACGGGCAAGTCACCATCGCCACGTCGCCGATGCGCGTGACGTGCATCTCGAAGGAGTATTCCTTCACCGTGTCCTGCTCCGCCGCCCGCGCCAGCACAGCCTTGTCGACGTCCATGACCGCATACGGGTGCAGCTTCGAGTCATACGGGCCAGGACCGCCCTTCGCCTCGTTCTCGTGGACCTTCGCAAGGAAGTCGTTCCACGCCGAATCGCCGGGCCACTTCGCCTGCAGCGCGTCCAGCTCCTTCTTCGCAGCAGCGACTTCAGCCTCGGTCACGCGACGCATCGGCACGGTCACTGTGCGGTTCTCGTGCTTCAGCACCGCGTCGCGCGACATCGGCCCCGGCTTCGCAGAGGTCACGCATCCGACGAGCCTGTCGGAAAGCAACTGCACCATGTCGTCGTGCCAGCCGTCCGGCTCGGTGCGCCCGCGCCGCACGAGGTCGCGCGGACTCTGGCAGCCCGCCGCCCCGATCTGGTAGAGCATCCCAAAGTCTTCGCCGTAAAGCTTTTTCAGCTTCTCGCGCGTCGCGCCTGCGAAGTCGGACGACACCTGGTAATTCGCCTCCATCACCTGCGACGGGCACGCCACGTTGAGCACAAGGCCCGTCTTGCGTCCCGACGCATCCACGGTGAAGAGCATCCCCACACCGTCATCCTCGCCCTCGAGCATTCCCACGAAGTCCGGACGGCTCGTGTCGCCGTACATCTCGGTGGAGCCGTCCGCATAGCGCGCGAGACGGCAGTGACCGACGCGCGCGGTGCCGAAGGCGCGGCAGACGCCGCCCGGCTTCAGGCCCTTCCACGCCCTTACGTAGGCCCCGGCCACGAGGTCGAGCGCGAAGTCGGAGTACTCGTTCGGCCCCCACACGTCGGGCTGCTTGCGTTCCATCTCCTCGGCCCTCGGCGTGCCGCTCGGACGTATCGCCGGCGCACTGTGCGTATGGATTGCGCCCATGTAGACGTGCTCGACTGCGATTTCCGGAGCCAGCTCCTTAACCCTTGCGCGGACGCGTTCGACAAACGGCTGCCAGGTAGTCACGTTGTCAATCGACCCCATGAGCACGTAATCTCCGCCGCGGCGCATCGCAAGCGCGACGAACTTGATGCGGCTGTGGTACGGGTTTGCCTCGTCGGCAAGCCGCTGGTAGTACTGGCCGCAGAGCGGGATCCTTTTCGTCGTCGGCGGAGTTATGTCCGCCTCGGCCCACCCGATCTCCAGCCCGGTCGACTGAACGGTCTGCGCACATGCGACGCCAACGGCGCCACAGACAACAAGCAACGCAATCTTCTTCATGGCAACGGGTATTATATCAAAAAACGTTGTAGCGGGGGGGCTTGCGCCACAGGGGCGCGTTATGGTAGAATGTACGTCATTACGACGGACCCGTAGCTCAGTCGGTCAGAGCAGGTGACTCATAATCTCCGGGTCGTGGGTTCAAGTCCCGCCGGGTCCACCACTTCCTCAAGCGCAGTTAGACAATCCGCGCCGACGGACCATCCACCCCGGGCAATCAGCCGCCATTCGACCTAAGCGCCTTCGGGCCCAAAGGTTTCAGGGATAGTCCGCCGGCACGGTAAGAACCTCGCAGCCGTCGTCGGTGATGGCGACGGTATGCTCGAAATGCGCGGACAGGCAGCGGTCGCGGGTGACGACGGTCCAGCCGTTCTCCAGCACGTCGGTCTGCTCGCCGCGCTTCGTCATGGAGATCATCGGCTCGATCGCAATAGTCATGCCTGGCTTCAGCACGAGCTTCGTGCCAGGCTTGCCGTAGTTGGGCACCTCAGGGTCCTCGTGCACCGTACGCCCGACGCCGTGCCCTATCCAGTCGCGAACAACGCCGAAACCTGCGTCCTCGGCGACCTTCTGAATGGCATAGCCGACGTCACCGAGATGGACGCCGGGGCCGCAGGCCGCGATTCCGGCGCGAAGGCACGCCTTGGTCGTCTCGACGAGACGCACGACCTCCGGATCGGTTACGCCCAGCATGACCGTCCGCGACGTGTCGCCGTTGAAGCCGTGCACGCAGATGCCGACATCCGTCTTCACCAAGTCTCCGGGCATGATTATGCGATGGCGCGACGGTATGCCGTGTATCACCTCGTCGTTCAGAGAGACGCAAAGGTGTCCGGGAAAGCCCTCGTAGTTGTGGAAGCTGGCGCGCACGCCGTGCTTCTCGCAGTAGGCGGCCACGAGGTCGTCGATCTCGCCGGTCGTCATGCCGGGCGCAACGGCCCCGGCGCAGATGTCGCGAATCTCCGCGCTCATCCGGCATGCCTCGCGCATGCGGCCGATCTCGGCCTTGCTCTTTATGTCAACTCTCATGTGGCTTTACGGAACGGGCGCCCCGCCCGGCCCTGCCCTGCCGAACGAAGCGCCTCCGCTGCAAATCCATCTGGTGGGCGATACTGGACTCGGACCAGTGACCCCTACCGTGTGAAGGTAATGCTCTAACCAACTGAGCTAATCGCCCGAGATGGAAGTCAGCGCAAAGTATATCATATACCCATGTCTTGATGCAAGGGTGAAATTGGCGTAAACCGGGGCACCGCCGACATGAGCGGACCGCGCAAGACGATCAGAACGAATAGCTCAGCGTCAGGCCTATCTGGTGAGAAAGACCGTCGCGAGTGGCGAAGCGGTAGGTCTTTCCGGTGTCGGCCGTATAGTCCTGCTCCTCGCCGACCATCAGCACCAGGCCGTAGCATGCGGCGATCTCAAGGTCGTTCCAGCTCCAGGCAAGGCCGCCCGAGATGATGTGGCGGTCGCCGGCAGGCAGCATTGTCGAGCCAGCGTCCGGCGCCGTGCTGCACGGATCCATGTCATACACATACGACGCCATCGCCGACCAGTTCTCGGCAAAGTCCCATGCGCCGCCGAAGCTGAAGCGGAACACGTCGTCCCAGTCAAGCATCGTGGTCTTGTCGCCACCTTCCAGGTTGAAGGTAAGCTTGTCCATCGACGACCAGCCGGTCCAGGTCATCGCATAGCCCAGGTGCACGGTATCGGTGACGTCCCAGTTCAAGCCGGCGGCGATAGACTGCGGCAGGCGTATGTCGGCGCCGGCGTCTCCCCTCGCCTTGAGCGCACCTGCCGCCACCATGCCGACGATCTGGTCAGGCGTCGCCTTGAGATACGGCGCGACGGCGTTGATCGTGGCGGTGTCGATCGACTTCACGTGAGTCGAGTAGTGTCCGCGCACCTTGGTGTCGATATACGACCTGTACATGACGCCGAGCGAGAGATTGTCGAGAATGCGATAGCGGGTGGAAACCTGCCAGCCCCAGTCGGCACAGCCGTTGTCGCCCTCCAGGCTGGTACTCATCTGCCCCAGACGGTATGCGCCGGCGGTCGCCATGGGCTTGGAGTACTGCTCGAACGAGAAATAAAGTATACGGAAGCCCGCCGACACCGACCAGTCTTCCGTGATGCGATAGGCCAGGTTCGGGTTGAGGACGATTCCCTCCACAAGAGTCTCGGTCGTGTTCCAGTTCATCGCCCAGTTGTCATCATACTGAGTGCCAAGTCCGTACTCGGGGGCGATGCCGAGACCGAAGGAAAAATCCCACGGAAGCGGCTGTACGGCATACACGTGCGGCAGCAGGAAGCCGCCCGGATCCATGCGACCCGCACCCTTGCCATTCACGCGGGCCGAGGCGCGTGGCGCCTCGATGGCCGTGCCGGCGGAAATCACGGTGTTGGTGAAGTCCGATATCGTCGCCGGGTTGTAGAAGTTCGCCGCGCCATCAACCGCACGGCCCATTACGGCACCGCCCCAGGCAACACCCTTCGCAGACCCTTCGTAAAGGGCGAAGCCCGCTCCGGAGGCCACAAACGACGACATGGCAGCGACAGCCGCCGCCATTCCACAGACTGATTTCTTCATCTTGAATCCTTTCATGATGTGACGGTGTGACATTATGGACTTTTTCGTCACACTTGTCAAGGGGGTATTTTCTCTCTGCGCGGAAACTTACTCACCGCATTGACTGCAAAACCACGGATGGTGCGGAATACCCGGTGCGTCTATCGCAAAAGGGTCAGTGCAGCACCTCTGCCAGACGGCGCAGGGGGGCGTCGCGGCGGCGGATGTCAAACGCTATGAAGGCGGAATCGGGGTGGTTCGCCAGACGGCGCGCAGCTATACGCAAGCGCACGTGGCTGAGCGCAATACGCCACTCGTCTACCGGCCACGGCGAAAGTTCAACCATCCGTCGGAAAAGCTCGGTGAGCCTGCGCCTTTTCTCCTCCGAAAGCTCAAGCCGTCGGACACGCTCTGTGAAGGCATAGGCCGCGTCCTCGCACGCAAGACCCTCGGTAAGATCGTCGGTATCGAAAACCGCCGCGAACCGATCGCCGTCAAAGCCGTAATTCTTGGGCTGCAGGTCGCCGTGAATCGTGACAAGCTTCCGGTTACCGTAAGTCCGCTCCGCCTCGGGAATCGACAGCAGAGGCCCAAGGAGCCGTCCGGCCAGCCTGTGGCGCAGGGCATAGCAACTCAACTCGCCGTATTCGCCGCGCGGCGAATCCGCTTCGGCGAGCGGCGCGACCGGGCCGCGATATGCGGCTAGGGCGTCAGCTAGCGCAATGCATCCTTTCAGGAAGCTGCCGAGCTGGCCGTCTGTCATGTCCTCGGCGTTGATGCGCTCCGCCTCCTTCCACTCCAGACAAAGGACGGCGTGACCGTCGAAGTCCATCGGCTCCGACAGAACCGGGCGCGGCAGGAACGGACGCTCCGCGGCAGACGAGAGGAAGGAGAGCGTCCGTCCGGCCGCATCCGGCTCCGTGACCTTCACGAACATCGGCGCACAGCCGATGGCGGTCGCCTTGAAGACCGGCCAGGCGCATTCTATGCGCAAGGGCGTAAGGTCCACAGCCACCAGCCTGAGCCGTTCGGCCAGGAGATTGGAGAGACGGCGGACGTCGACGCGGCCCAGTTTCACCCGATGCGCTCCATCAGGTCCCTGACCCACGGCGCAGGCCGCGTCCAGGTGTTGAGGTGTCGTCCCCGATAACCGGCTATCGCCTGCTCCGGCGACGGATCGCCGTGGAAGCAGAGTATGCGCATGTCCGCCGGACGTCGCGGCGCCAGAAAATGGTTGAGCGGCCAAGGCCAGGTGCAGCTGCGCTTGAACGAGCAGACGAAGTTGGCAGGCCACCAGTTCACGTTCGCCTCGCCGACGGCGTGCGTCATGAAGCGCTGTTCGGTGGAAAACACCTCCATGTCCATCGCCTGCTCCATCTCTCGGAGGAACGTGCGGTATACGTAATCGAACCTGCCGCCGGCCTCGAAGCGGAAGCACGACGAGTTGCCGACGAACGGGCGCGGACGGAAGATGCGCTTGCGCAGCTCGATCCAGTTATGGATCATGCAGAACTCTCCCGGCTTGTAGTCGAAGAAGCAGTCAAGGGAGCCCGTTATCAGCTGGTCGATGTCAAGAAACAGCGTCGGGCCCTCCAGTCCGGCGAAGCCGGTGCGGAACACGGTCAGCTTCGAGAGCAGGTTGGGCCACGTTGGATAGTAGCGGTTCAAGACCATGTTCACGGGCTTGTCGTCAAAGGGCGCTGTCTCAACTCCGGCGTCGAGCCCGGAGGGGTCGTCAGTGACGCAAACGAAGCGGAACGGGCGCGAAAGGTTCGCCCGCACGCCCCGATAGAGCCTGTTAACGTATTCCGCGCCGTAGCGACGGCCCCACTTCAGGCAAAGGACGTTGACTCGGTCGGACATGTCACACCTCAGAAGAAAAGGTCGCGCTCGCCGCGACATGTTGCCTCGTACTGCTTCATCACGGTCGGATAGAACTTGGGCAGCCATTCCTTTATGCCCGCCAGCTCCTTCTCGATGAGGCGGTCGCCTATCGCGCGCGTCTCGTCGCTCGCAAAGTCGTCGAGCCACTCGCGGAACGTGAGCACCGCGTTGATCTTGCAGAACTTGCCCTCGCGGCCAGTCTTCAGCGCGTCCATGATGCAGCCGCCCGTGCGCCCGCAGCGGTAGCCAGCCGTGCAAAATGACGTGATGGTTCCGCGCGAGGCGAGATAGCGCACCATGTCGTCCAGCGAGCGCATGTCGCCAAGCATGAACTGCTGGCGGTCCTTCTCCTGGTGAGACTCGTGGGCGAAGTCGCTGTAGCCCTTTATCGCGATGTTGCTGGAGCAGTCGAGCTGCGTCATTCCGCGGTCAAGCACGCGGTTGCGGCTCTCCGGCGACTCGCGGGCCGTCACGATTATGCCGGTGTAGGGGATCGAAAGCCTTGCGATCACGATGATCCGCGCGAACGTCGCGTCGTCGATGAGCCATGGCGACTCCTCCGGCACGCGCGTGCCGCTAGCCGGCTCGAGGCGCGGGAACGAGAGCGTGTGCGGGCCGATGTTGAACCAACGCTCCAAGTCGCGCGCGTGCATCACGGTCGCCAGCAGCTCGTAGCGCCAGTCGCAGAGACCGTAGAGAACCCGAGCCCCACGTCGTCCACCCCCGCCTCCATGCAGCGGTGGAAGCACGTGGTGCGCCAGTCATAGTTCCCCTTCACGCTCCACGCCGGGTGCATCTCCTCGTAGAGCTTCCTGTTGTAAGTCTCCTGAAACACCTGGAACGTGCCTATGCCGACCGAGCGCAGCACCTTCAGGTCCGCCACCGGCAGCGGCGCGGCGTTCACGTTCACGCGGCGGATTCCGACGGGCGCGCCGGTGCGCGGTGCCTTCACCTGTCTCGCGTAGCACGTTTCGATCGTCTCGGCGATGTACTCGGTGGACGTCGACGGGTGCTCTCCGTAGACCGCGATGAGCCGCTTGTGGCCGATGCGACCGGCGAGAACGTCGACCTCCTCCTTCAGCTCGTCCATCGTCAGCACGCGGCGCTTCTGTTCGGCGTTGCCCTGGCGGAAGCCGCAGTAGCGGCAGCCGTTCACGCAAAGGTTCGACACGTAGAGCGGCGCGAACACCACGATGCGGTTGTCATAGACCTTGTGCTTGATGCGGTCGGCGGTCGCGCGCATCTCCTCGAAGAGCCCGGGGTCTGTGACCTGCATGAGGACGGCAGTCTCCTCCGGAAGCAGCGTCTCGCAAGTCGATTCGCTTTTCGCAAGTATCTCCCTTACGCGCACCGGGTCTGCCGCGACACCGTCCGTCGCCGCGATGAGGCGGCGTATCTCCGCCTCGTCGATGAAGTGCCGCCCGCCCGGAAGGTACCTGTCGATCTCCGGCTGCACCACGAAGTTCTTCACGTAGTCAGCCGCGTCGCTAAACTTCCTTATGCCTGAAACGTCTGCCATTTCTCCCACGTCTTTCCAGCAAAGACAGCCGCCCCCGATCCGCGCCTAAGCGTGACCCCTCCTTCACATGTCGCTGTCTTGCTCATAGTGGTGGGAAATTATACCAAAAACAGGCCGGGCCTTTCCACTGCGTTTCTGGTTGGAGGTTCCCCAATTTTCATCTTCTTGCAACGCCTGCCGAACCATTTGAGCCACCTGTGCCTCATAAAGGAACTCCGACGGCTGAAAAAGCAGTAGGCTACACTACCGTTTCGCCTCGGCTTCGCGCCCTCCAGCCGACAGTCTGCCGGCACGGCGTTGTTTTTTGGGGGTCTGGGGGCTGCGCCCCCCAGTTTCGGACTCGCCATGATTGCCTGCGAAACTTCGGTTGGATCACGCGAAGCACAAGGCGGAACGTTAGTGCAGCCACTTTTTCAACCCTCGGAGTTGATGAAGCGGCCATTTCACTTGCCGAATGCACCCAATAAGCGAATCGGCCAATGTTTCCATGGGCATGATTCGCTCTGACACCTGAAATCTGGGGATATTCCAGGGTCGCGACGTCCTGGATCACTATGCTTCCCGGTCGGGCTGTGGTGGCATCCGGCGCTGGTCGACTTTGACCCGCACCAAACACACTTGCCGTCGTACGCTCCTTAGGAACTCCTATCTACAACTCCGCATATGTCCTTGCCTATGTTCAGAACCTTGAAGCCTATTCTGCGCAGCTCTTCTCCGTCAAGGCAGTTTCGCGTATCAAACACCAGCGCTGGCTTGCGCATCGAATCGAATATGCGGCGCCAGTCAAGCTCAGGGTAAAGGCTCCAGTCCGTCATGAGGAGAACGGCGTCGGCCCCTTCTGCCGCCACGTACGGGTCTTCCTCGAATACGATTCCCGCGCCGTCTCCGGCGATGTCTGCAAGGTCACGCCTGGCGTTGGGAATCGCCTTCGGATCCGTTATCACGAGCCTTACGTGTTCGTCGTTGAGGAGCCGGGCTACGGTGCCGGCCGGAGTCTCACGCGTGTCGCCCGTGTCTGCCTTGAAGGCAAAGCCAAACATCGCCACCTTCTTGTTGGCAAGGGTGTTGAACATCGCCTTAAAAAGGCGCGACACGATTCTCTCCTGCTGATGCTCGTTCATGCGGATCACCTGCGTCCAGTATTCCGCCGCCGTGTGAAGGCCGAAAGTCTCACAGAGATAGACCAGGTTCAGCACGTCCTTCTTGAAGCAGCTCCCGCCAAAGCCAGGCCCCGCCTTGAGGAACTTTGCCCCGATGCGATGATCTGCGCCCATTACCCGCGCCACCTCGTCGACGTCGGCTCCGGTCGCCTCGCAAAGTCCGGCGATAGCGTTGATCGAGCTCACCCTCTGCGCCAGGAAAGCGTTGGCGGCGAGCTTCGTAAGCTCGGCAGACCACACGTTCGTCGTCAATATCTTCTCGCGCGGAACCCATGCGGCGTAGATGTCCACGACTTCCGCAATCGCCGCCACGCCCGTCTCGTCCTGCGGACCGCCTATCAGCACGCGGTCAGGCGACAGAAGGTCCTTGACAGCCGTCCCCTCCGCAAGGAACTCCGGGTTGGACAGCACTGTAAAACGATGCTTGGCATGATCGTTCAGAATGGCTTCCATCGCCGCTGCCGTGCGCACCGGAAGCGTGGACTTCTCCACGACGATCTTGTCGCCGCCGGCATATTCCTTGATCTCGCGGGCGGTCGCCTCCCAGTACTGCAGGTCGCTCGCCCTGCCAGCCCCTCGGCCGAACATCTTCGTAGGAGTGTTCACGCCTACGAATACGATGTCGCACTCCCTGACTGCGGACCTGATGTCTGTGGAGAAAAACAGGTTCTTGCCCCGAACCTCCCTGACGACGTCCACTAGCCCGGGCTCGTATATCGGCAGCTCGAAGTCTTCGGAATTCCATGCCGCGATGCGGGAAGCGTTTATGTCGACGACAACCACCCTGCGGCCGGGATTCATCTTCGCGATGACGGCCATCGTTGGTCCGCCGATGTATCCGGCACCTATGCAAACAATGTCTTTGTTCATATTGCCCGTTCCTCCTAACTTCAGCCGTCCCTCAGTCGTCGCGCCACTTGCGGTGCATCCACAGGTACTGCTCGGGGTAGCGGCGGATCGCCGCCTCAAGGCGGTCGTTAAGCGCCTGCGCCGCCGCATCGCGGTCGGCGTCCTTCCCGAACACGAGCGGCGCGTCGCCGACAAGGCGGTAGCGGTAGGGCGCGATGCGCACGAATGAGCCGACGACGACGGGGCAGCCGTAGCGGATGGCAAGGCGCGCCGCCGAAGTGACGGTGCGCGTCGGGCGCCCGAAGAACTGCGTCTTCGCCCCGCCGTACGAGTACTGGTCCATCAGAATCGTCATGGCCGCATTCTCGCGCTGCCACTGTTCCAACACGCCCTTTGTAAAGCCGTCGTTCTTGTTTACGATCGTGACCGGTCCGCGGAAGTGGTGTTTCCTTATCCAGTTCTGCAGCAGCTTGCTGTCCATCACCCGCGCGACAGCGATCATCGGTCTCGCGAATGAGATTATGTTCGTCGCGGCTTCCCAGCAGCCGTGGTGGCCGGAGACGAGCAGCACGGGCCTGTCAGTGTCGTCGAGAAGCGCCTTGACCGCCGTCCTGTCGGCCTCGGAGCAGTCGAGATGGTCGCGCCAGTTCTCCTTCGTCACGACACCCGGCACGCACAGCGCCTCGCACATGTGGCCGAGGAAATGGCAGAAGGCACGTTTCGCGATCCGCCGCGCCTCCGTCTCGTCGGAAGCTACGCCGCCGCGCAGGAGATTGTCCACAGATATCCGGCGACGACGGCGGAAGAGCGGCCAGAACGCGGCGGCTAGCCCGCAGCCAAACCCGTAGGCATGCCTCTGAACGAACGTCATGCGAACCGGATGGACGCCGCGCGGCCGTGGCCGTCGAGCCCTTCGACGGCGGCGAACGCCTCGATGGTTCGCCGCGTCTCGGCCAGGTCCGCGCGGGTGAACGCCACGAAGCTGTGGCGGCGGCGGAAGTCGTCCGGCGTAAGGCCGCTGAACATGTTTGCCGCGCCGCCCGTCGGCAGCACGTGGCTTGGTCCGGCCACGAAGTCGCCGGCCGATTCGGGCGTCCAGGCCCCTGCGAACACCGCGCCTGCCGCACGGACGCCCCTCATCACCTTGAGCGCGTCCTTGGTCATTATCTCGAAATGCTCTGGCGCGAAGCGGTTCACGACCTCAAGCCCTTCGGCAACGTCCTTAGCCACAACGATCAGTATGCCGTCGCGGTCGATCACACGCTCCACGAGCGCGCGGCGGGAGAGCGTCTTGGTCTGATCCAGCACTTCGCGGCGCACCGCCTCAGCGAACTTCGCCGACGTGCAGACGCAGAGCGACTTCTCCCAACCTGAGCCGTGCTCCGCCTGCGAGAGAAGGTCCGCGGCGATCCAGCGGACGTCCACCGAGCCGTCCGCAAGAACAGCGATCTCGCTCGGGCCCGCCACCTGATCGATGGCGACGTAGCCGTACACCTGGCGCTTCGCCGCAGTCACGTAGGCGTTGCCGGGGCCGGCGATCTTCTGCACCTTGCGGCAACTCTTCGTGCCGAAAGCCATCATGCCTATCGCCTGAATGCCGCCGACGCGGTAGACTTCGGTTGCGCCGGCGAGCCGGAGCGCATAGAGGAGCGCAGGATTCACCCGCCCGTCCTTGCCCGCTGGGGTGCAGGCGACGATTTCCTTCACTCCGGCGGCCTTCGCCAGCGTAACCGTCATCACCGACGTCGAGGCGAGGGGCGCCGTGCCGCCCGGCACGTACACGCCGACGCGGTCCATCGGCGAGAAGAACTCGCCGGCCGTTCCGCCGCACGGGGTCCTCATGCTCCACGGCTTGCGCAGCGACTCGCGGGAGAACCTCATGACGCGCCTGTGCGCGTCGCGTATCGCGCGCGCCACCGCAGCGGGCACGCCTGCGACTGCCGCGTCGTCCAGAGGGCAGCGCAAGTCGCGCCCGCGAAACCCGTCGAACTCAGCCGCGTACTTCCTTACCGCCGCGTCGCCGCGCGCCTTAACGTCGGCCAGCACCGCAGCAGCAGCCTTCTCCGCCGCCTCCGGGAACGCAGGCCTGGCGTTGAACGCCTCAAGCCTGCGGTCACCGGCCTTGACTATGCGAATCACTTCAAGCCTCCCTAGCCTTGGCGCGCTCGCTGAGCATGCACTTGACGAGCGCCTCCGCCACGAGTTCGCCGTTGACATATCCCTTCAGCGAAAAGACGCCGAGCGGCCTGCGGACCTTCTCGTTGCGGACAACCGTAACAAGCGTGTCGCCGAGCCGCACCGGACGGCGGAAGCGCGCCCTGTCCACCGCCGCGAACGCAAACACCGCCTCCTTGTCCTTGCCGCCGACGAACCCCTGCGACACCATGCCGGCGCCGGCTACCTGCGACATCGTCTCTATGAGGATCATTCCCGGAACCGCCGCCGTCCCGCCTGACGCCGGCGTCAGGTATTCGAAATCCTCCGGCCTGTAGGTGAACTCGCCCACGCACCCCGTTTCATCGGCGGTGATGAGCCTGTCCACGAACAGGAACGGCGGCCTGTGCGGCAGTAACTCCACGCCGGGGTTGCCGCATTCGTGACTGAATTTCGGAATTTCCATGTCGGACTCCGAACCTTCTATGCCTTCTTCAGCACCAGCACGCCGTTGTGTCCGCCGAAGCCGAGCGAGGTCGACACCGCTACCCTGATGTCGCGCGGGCGGCCGACGTTCGGCGTGTAGTCGAGGTCGAGCGGAGTCTCGCCCGCAGCGACGTTTACGTCGAGATCAGGCTTCTCGTAGTTGATCGTCGGCGGCACGAATCCCTCCTTGATGGAAAGCGCGGTTATCGCCGCCTCCAGGGCGCCGGCGCCGCCCAGCACGTGGCCGTGCATCGACTTGGTGGACGATATGCTGATCTTCTTCGCGCCCTCTTCGCCAAAGACCCTCTTGAACGCCTTGGTCTCCATCTGGTCGTTGAGATGCGTGGAGGTGCCGTGCGCGTTGATGTAGTCGACCTCTGACCTGTCCGTGACCCCTGCATCCGCAAGCGCGATCTCTATCGCCCGCACCGCGCCGTCGCCGGACGGGTCGGGAGCCGTTATGTGGTAGGCGTCGGCGGTGGCCCCGTACCCGGCCAGCTCGGCGTAGACCTTCGCGCCGCGCGCCTTCGCATGCTCCTCGGACTCGAGGATGAGGCAGGCCGCGCCCTCGCCCATCACGAAGCCGTCACGGTCGGCGTTGAACGGACGGCACGCCTTCTCGGGCGTGTCGTTGAAATGCGTCGAAAGGGCCTTCATCTTCATGAACCCGCCGACGGTGAACTCGATGATGCAGCCCTCCGAGCCGCCGGCGATCACCACGTCGGCACGCCCGGCGCGTATGAGGTCCATGGAGTATCCGATTGCGTCGGTCGAGCTGGCGCAGGCGGTAGTGACGACCTGGCAGGGACCCTTCGCGCCGATGGCGATCGACACGTTGCCGGCCGCCTCGTTGGGTATCAGTTCAGGCACCGCGAGCGGCGAAAGCCTGTCGGGGCCGCGGTCGAAAAGCGTCTTGTAGTTCTCGCCCGTCACTTCCATGCCGCCGATGCCGACGCCGAAGATCGTAGCGACGCGGTTCATGTCGGGGCGGTTCTCGTCCGTATACCCGGCGTCGGCCCACGCCTCCTTCGCAACGGCGACGGCGAACTGCGCGAAGCGCGCCATGTGGCGTACGGCCTTCCTGTCCAGCAGGCCGGACTCGATCGCGTAAGCCTGAAAGTCCTTCACCTCGGCGGCGACCTGGCTCGTGCACTTCGATGCGTCAAACTGCGTAATCCTGCCAATGCCGGGCTTGCCGGCCTTGATGGCCGGCCATGCGGCGGCCTTGCCGTTGCCGCTCGCGCACAGCATGCCGATTCCAGTAATCATAACCTTCTTCATGCGAAGTCCTCCTCTTCCTTCTCCAACGAATTGGCGTCGATGAAAATGTCAGTGTATTATATCAAATATCTCCGCCATGCGTACGGCTTATTTGTGGTATAATAGGGCGCAAAGGAAACTGACATGAAAATTGCCATTCTGGGCGCCGCAGGGCGCATGGGGAAAAAGCTGTGCGAACTCGCGCCGGGCGAGGGACTGGAGGTCGTCTCGAAGGTGGACATCGCCGACGGCTACGACCGCACCTGGTCGACGGAGACCGAGGGAGTCATAGACTTCTCTTACCACGCCGCCGTGCCGCCGGCAATCACCACGGCCGCCGCGCAGGGTCTTCCTTACGTGATCGGAACCACAGGCCTCACGCCAGACGAGCAGAAGTCCGTCGACGACGCCGCCGCGAAAATACCGGTCGTCCAGAGCGGCAACTACTCGCTGGGGGTCAACCTGCTGCTCGCGCTGGTGCGACGCGCCGCCTCCGTGCTTGGCCCCGAGTACGACGTCGAGATAACGGAAATGCACCACCGCCACAAGAAGGACGCCCCGTCCGGAACCGCCCTCATGCTGGCAAAGTCCGCTGCCGCCGGACGCGGCGCAAGCGGTGAATTCCTCTACGGAAGGCGCGGCGACATCGGCGAGCGCCCGGTCGGCGAAATCGCAATCCACGCCCTGCGCGGCGGCTCGGTCGTCGGCGACCACACCGTAATGTTCGCCGGCGAGCTGGAGCGCGTCGAGCTTACGCACAAGGCGCAGGACCGCGCCGCCTTCGCCGCCGGAGCCCTCAAGGCGCTTCTCTGGGCAAAGGGACGGGCCCCCGGCATCTACACGATGCAAGAAGTACTCGGCCTCAAATAGCCTCGCCGACAAGTATCTGCGGGTGCGCCTCCGTCACGCGGACCAAAACAGGCGTGCCGACCGGCGGCGGGCTCCCTGCAGCCTCCCAGACCACAATGCGGTTGCCGCCGTCGCGTCCTGACAGCCGCGCTCGGTTGCGCTTCGACGGACCTTCGCAAAGCACTTCGCGCACCGTGCCAACCAGCCTCTCGTTGCGCCGCTGCCCGCGCAACTCCTGGTCCGCCAGCAGAACCTGGTCTCGCCGCTCCTTCTCCGCCAACGGGACGTCGTCCGGGAGCCGCGCCGCCCGCGTGCCGGGCCGCGGCGAATACTTGAAAACGAAAGCGTTGTCAAAGCCTGCCTCTTCCATAAGCGACCGCGTAGCCTCGAAGTCCTCCTCCGTCTCGCCCGGATAGCCCACGATCACGTCCGTCGTCAGCGAAAACTCGGGATCCAGCTCTCGCAGCCGCCGCACCGCCGCGAGATACTGTTCGCGCGTGTAGCGCCGTCCCATGTCCGCAAGTATCCTGTCGCTCCCGGACTGAACAGGTAGGTGCAGGTGGCGGCAGACCTTCGGGCACTCCAGGTACGTGCGCACCAGCTCATCGGTGCAACCGGACGGATGCGCAGAGGTGAAGCGTATCCGTCGCAGTCCCGGAATCGCGTCAAGCGAACGGAGCAGGCGTGGGAAAGCCTCCGCAAACCCGCCGGGATTCGGCTCTCCGGCGTCCCATGCCCTGTTGCGCACGCCGTAGCGCAGCACGCTCTGCCCGAGGAGGCACACCTCGGTAATGCCATGCTCGGCGAGGCTTCGCACCTCTGCTATCACCTCGCGCGCCGGACGGGAGAACTCGTGGCCGCGCACGTCCGGCACGATGCAGTAGCTGCAGCGGTTGTCGCAGCCGAGCAGCACGGTAACGTAGCTCTGGAACGGCGCACCCGCTCGCGACAACCCGGAATGCGCGTCCATGCCTGTCGGCACCTCGTCGTCGCCGACCTCCAGCAGCCCGTGCTCGCCGCCGTTTACGACGCGGTCGATAAGATGCGGAATCAGCCCGAAACGGCGCGGGCCAACGGCGAAATCGAGCTTGGGAAGCAGCTTGAAAACGTCCGCGCCCAACCGCTTGACGGCACAGCCCATAAGGCCCGTAACCTTCTTCGCGGCAATCAGGTTGCCGGCCTTGCCGACAGCCTTCTCCTCCGCCTTCTGGCGCACCGTGCAGCTGTTGACGATGACCACATCGGCGTCGGCCTCTCCGGCGGCGCGCTCGTGCCCGGCGGCCAGCATGAGCGCTTCCACCGCCTCAGAGTCGCGCACGTTCATCTGGCAGCCATACGTGTGAATGTGAAACTTCATTGCCCGAGGCTCCTTGCGACGGTCAGTCGTCCAGCACGGCAGTCGCCGAGGCGAGGCACGGAACCGCGCCCGTCTTCGTTACGGACACGCTTGCAGCCGATATGCGCGGATCGGCCAGGCAGACGTCGCGCACGACCTTCGCGGCGCGCTCTATCAGCCGGCACTTCGCCTCCTCCAACGCCGTCCGTATCGCCTCCGCAAGCGCCGCGTAGTCGACGGCGTCGCCAAGGTCGTCAGTCTCAGCCGCACGGCCGTCGACGGCCAGCTCCACGTCAACGCGCAGACGCTGCGGACGCTCCCGCTCGTCGGGACGCTCGCCGATAATGCAGTCCACGTCGAGCCCGTTCAGCCGAAGCCTCATGTCGCGCCTCCCCGGCGCCCGAAGAACCTGTCCGCGACAAGCGCGATGGCTCCGTCCCCAGTCACGTTGGCCGCAGGACCGTACCCGTCGAGCGCCATGTAGAACGCCATCATGACCGATATGTGCTCCGGAGAGAGTCCAAGGACCGTGTCAAGGAAGCCTACGGACGCCATCAGCACCCCGCACATCACGCCGGGCGCGGCAACCGCCGCGATCGCAAACAGGAACGTAAAGTGCGCGACCTGCGCAAACGTGACGTCGAGGTCGAATATGAGCACGACCGCCAGCGTCGAGGTTATCATCTTGATCGCGCTGCCGACCATGTGGACGTTCGCGCACAGCGGCACGACGAAGTCGCGGATGTCTTCTGATATCCCGTTCTTCTCGCAGCATTCGAGCGTAACCGGTATCACAGCTGACGACGATGCGATTGAAAGCCCCGTCAAGTACGCCGGCGCCATGTTCCACAGGCACCTAAACGGATTCTTCCCGGCGACGGACCCCGCAACTGCGTAGAGCGCCATGAGAAATACAATCGTCAGCGCCCAGCCCGTGCCGATAACTTCCGCCATCGTCACGGCCATCGCGCCGATCTTGCCGGACGCCGTCATCTCGCAAATCATCGTCATGATGTAAACCGGCAGGCCGGGGATAATTACCCGCTGGATCGTCAGCGTGACGATCCGCGCGAACTCGTCTGTGGCGGCCTTTACGCGCACCGCCCCCGTGACAACGATGCCGATGCCGACCATGAACGAAAGCGCAAGCGCCGTCAGGACGTCGCACACCGGCGGAATCTTGACGTCTATGTACGGCAGCACCTTGGCCGCCTCCCCTGCCGCAGCCACCGCTCCCTTGGCGACGTAGAGCGGCAGGAGCCGTCCGGCTGCGAAGTAGGCGAACAGCGACGCGGCGCACGTCGACAGGTACGAGAATACCATCACGAAGAGCAGCAGCTTGCCCGCGCCCCTGCCGGCGTTCGCTATAGCCGGGGTCACCAGTCCGAGTATGAGAAGCGGCACGATGAACTTCAGCACCTGCGCGAACAGGACGTTGAAAGTCTTAAGAACGCGTACGCCGACTTCGCCGACCGCGCCCGTATGCATGGCCGCGAAGCCGAGCGCCACGCCTACCGCGATGGCAATCAGAATCCGCCAGAAAAGGCCAACCTTGATCTTCTTCATGATTTGTGTATGATACCAAACCCTGCGCCACGCTTCAACCGCCGGCGCGACACAGGGCAGAGCGTTCGTCTTCCCTGCCGTCTTCAATGCGGCGGTCGCCGTGCCTCGAAAAAATGGCACGACGGAGGCATGTCCGTGACCAGAAGATCGCAGCTGTATGTCATACTACCCGCGTCTTCGACGACGAAGGCAGAAAGGAACGACAAAATGAACGAACAAGGAAATGACAACGCATGCGGGCAGGCCGCGGCATCGGCGACAGGTCGCCAGGCGGGGCAGTACCGGCCGCAGCTTGCAATCTATCATCCGAACGGCAAAGGCACCGGCGGCGCAGCTAAGATCGATCTTCACCCGGCGCACGACGCCTCGGCAGGCTGCCTGATGCTAAAGCTCGCCAGCCAGTGCGCCGTTGGCGGGCAGTCCGGCGGAGTAGCGCAGTTCGCCCGGTTCGACTGGGAAAACGCGATCTCCGTCAAGCTCGACTTCAACGACATCTGCGCGATCCTCCAGGTGTTTGGAGGGGAATGCGAGTCGCTCTGCGATGGGCACGGGCTCTACCACCGCACGGCGCGCGCATCGACAAAGATCGCAATGCGCCACATCATCGACCCGCACCCTGGGTATTCGCTCGACCTCTACCGCACCTCGTCCGACGGAAGCGAATGCCGAGCGCACCTGATGCTTTCGCAGGCGGAGGCAGCGGGGCTCCGCGCGGCTATCATGGGATCCATGTCAACGATATGCTTCGGCATTCCGATGCTGATAGAGCACGACACCTCGGCCTACCAGGCGCTCAGCAGATCATGGCGCGCTGCGCGGCACAATGGGATCCCGGCGGAACGGCAGCCAAAGCCGAGCGTCACGCCCCGCCGTCAGCGGCTGTGTCATCCTACCTGTCCAGCCGATAATATCGGATGAACGACCCGCTGCGGCGCCGAAACCTCCACCCACCGCCCGGTGTGCGGATGGCGGAAGCGCAGGCGCACGGATTGGAGGCACAGGCACGGGGCACGGCGCGCGCCGTACTTAACGTCGCCCACCACCGGATGCCCCGCCTCGCTGAAATGTACCCTTATCTGGTTCTTGCGCCCGGACTTCAGCGACACCTCCACAAGCGTCTCCCCGTTCCCGACGGCGAGCCTTCGCCATTCTGTGCGGGCGAGCTTTCCGAGCCGCGGATCCCTCACGCTGCGCACCTTCATAGTCTTCGCGTCATCACGCAGATACGACTCGAACACGCCTTCCGCGTCCGCAAGCTCGCCCTCGACGAGCGCCAGGTACGTCTTCTCGGTGAGCCGGTTCCAGTCGGCACGGAACCACTCCGCCACCTCCTCCGTCTTGGCGAACATCATCACTCCGCTCGTCTCGCGGTCAAGGCGGTGAACCAGCCAGACGTGCAGGCGGCTCTTGCGCTGCCCCTTGCGCACGTAGTCGTTCAGCCACGCCTCCGCCGTGTTCTCCTCCTTCGCCCGCGTATGCGTTGCAAGAAGGCCTGCCGGCTTGTCGATTACAACGACATCCCGGTCTTCGTACAGTATCGGAAACGGCAGTCGGTTCTTCATGGCTGTGCGAAAAAGTCTATCAAATCCCTCAGCCGAAAGTCAATCCGGCCCGCACCCCCTTGATTTCCGCACTGAAAAAGTGTATACTATTGCCTGTTTTCGGTTCTTGGGGCTGTAGCTCAACTGGATAGAGCATCAGACTACGAATCTGAGGGTTGTGGGTTCGACTCCCGCCAGCCCCGCCAGTTCCGGAAGCGCCAGATTGCGGGGTGGAGCAGCCTGGTAGCTCGTCAGGCTCATAACCTGAAGGTCGTTGGTTCAAATCCAGCCCCCGCTACCAAATGTGTCTGGCGCATTCGGTGTCGGACCGTAGCGCAGCCTGGTAGCGCGTTTGCTTGGGGTGCAAAAGGTCACGAGTTCAAATCTCGTCGGTCCGACCAGTCAAAACTCCATTCTTACCGGCAAGACGCGGCGCGCATCGCGGTAAATTCGCTCTTGGCCTGCTCCATCTGGGAGCGGAAGGCGGGTATGGTTTGCAGGCGCGAATAGGCTATTGCGGCGGCAAGGCGCGTCATGTCCACGTCACTCTGCCAATGCGCCCCGGCGATTACGCGGTTTTCGCCATATTGCATGGCGCGGACGAAGATTTCGTTGGCCTTCGCCGGGCTTATCTCCGCAAGCACCAGCGCAGCGACCATGCTTCTTAGCGTGTGGCCGGAGGGATAGCTGCCCTCGTCACGCCAGATGCCGTCCTCCTTTGGGCAGAGTGGCTCCTCGTTGAAATATGCAAAGGGTCGGCGCCTGTGGAAAAACGCCTTTGGCGCAACTCGCATTTGATCTGATGTCGAAAGGCTGTCCTCGATGACTTTCCAGATTTTGGGCGTGTTCGTGGGGGATATCTCCATCCCGAACGGCTTGGAAAATGCATCCGCCACGGTGGCGAACGACCATACGGCATCATGTCTGGCAAGTGCGGCGCGCCCGGGATCCTTGCGCTGCTCCTTGCCCCATTCGTAGCGTGCGACGTCTCGCGTGAAGTCCGCGCTGCCAGGCTCCGGCGGCGCAGGAAGGCATTTTATGAGGTCAGGCAGTTCCTCGACTCCGCAGTACGGCTCGGCAAAAGCGGCCAGCGCCGCCGCAACCCAAAGCAACATCATGCGATTCTTCACGGACGTTTCCTCCTCCACATGTTATTTTCCTTTAATGTAAAGTATTATATCATAACCCCAAGCAGCTTACGGGCAAGTTCCTTGCGCTTGGCGCCCGGCAAAAATTCCCACTACCCTTGGCAACTGCATACATGGTATAATGCGCACTGTCCGATGAAGGATGCGCGAGAGCTATTCGCCTCGTATTTCACACTCCCCGGGGCGAACCCCGGCGGAGAGCGTTCTTTTTGCACTCCGTCGCTGACCGGCGCGGCGGACGCATTTCTTGCCCTGACACTAACCAGAAACGGACTCGTGCTGGCCGTAACGCCCGGTCTGCCCGACGCCGACAGGCTCGCCGACGACTTGCGCCTCATCGCACCGCCTGAAACGCGGATTCTCGACTTCCCGCCGCCTCTCGACGGCGACCGCACGGCGCTCGGCGCACGTCTCAAGACCATTGCCGCGCTGAAGGCATGGGGACTGTCCCCATACCCTTGCGTGGTAGTCGCCGCCTTCCCCGCCATCTCAACGCCCCTGTCCGCACGGTCCGTGCCTAGCATAACGTTGGGGACAGTCCCCGCAGACACGGGGACAGGCCCCGCAAATGTGGGGACAGTCCCCGGCCGGTTCGGCGAAATCTGCAACAAACTTGCGGAATTCGGCTATACGCGCACTCCACTCGTCGAACAGGAAGGCGACTACTCAGTCCGTGGCGGAATTCTCGACGTATGGAGTCCAGGCGACGAGTTCCCGGTTCGCGCGGAGTTTTTCGGCGACGAACTGGAGAGCCTCCGCACGTTCAACGCCTCAACCCAACTGTCGATAAGCCGTATCGACAGTTGCGAACTTCTGCCGGCCGCCGAACGGAACGACGCGCAAGACTCGCAGGACAAGGCGACGCTCCCAGACCTGCTGCCTCCTGACAGCGTTCTCCTCGCCCTTGAACACAACTCCTACGACCCTACGCCCTTCGCGTCCGCTCAAGCCTTCACAACCAGGATCTTCACAGGCGACCCGGCGCCGCGCGGAGTTCCGTCCCTCGCATTCCAGACATCGCCGCTGCCAGGGTTCGCGGAACTCGGCGCCGACGAAGCTCATCATCCGGAGCTATTCGACGACGCCCGCAGGCGGCTCGAACGGCACCTCGACGCCGCCCGTCAGCGCGGCGCAAGCGTCTTCACCATCGACGGCCTTTCCGGCGGATTCGAGATCGGCAGCCTTGTCGTCGTGACGAAGGCCGACCGCGTCTTCACTCGCCGAAGGACCCGCTCGTTGAAAGGCCGTTCCGCCCCGTCGACCGGCGCACGGCTCTCGGACTTCGACGACCTGGAGCCAGGCGAATACGTCGTGCACGTGGACTACGGCGTCGGGCGCTACATCGGCTCGTCCGAGATATTCGTGGACGGCGTGCGCAGCGAGGTTTTCACAATCGAATACGCCGACGGCGGCAAGCTCCACGTCCCGGCCGCCCACGCGCACCTGCTCTCCCGCTACGTCGGAGTGCGCGGCGAAGAGGTCCACCTGCACAGGCTGGACGGACGGCGCTGGGAGAAGGACAAGCTGAACGCGCAGCGTGCCGTCGCGGACCTCGCCGCCGCGCTTCTGGAGACGCAGGCGAAGCGCGAGACCGTGCCGGGCTTCGCCTACGACGTCGCCTGCGACGGCATGGACGCATTCGAAGCCGCCTTCCCATACGAGGAAACTCCGGACCAGGCGGCGGCGATCGACGCCGTAAAGCGGGACATGGCCGCCGCCAAACCGATGGACCGTCTGATCTGCGGCGACGCCGGCTACGGCAAGACGGAAGTAGCGATGCGCGCGGCCTTCATCGCCGCGATGAACGGCAAGCAGGTCGCCGTGCTTGCACCGACCACCGTGCTCGCCGAACAGCACTTCGAGACATTCACCTCCCGGTTCGACGGAACCCCAGTGCGCATAGAGTCCGTCTCGCGGTTCCAGTCCGGCGAGACGCACCGAGGAACCTTCAGCCGTCTGGCGACAGGCGTCTGCGACATCGTCATCGGAACGCACGCGATACTCTCCGACCGCATATGCTTCCACGACCTCGGCCTCGTGATAATCGACGAGGAGCAGCGCTTCGGCGTGCGGCACAAGGAGTTCCTCAAGCGTCTGCGCGCGACGGCCGACGTGCTGACGCTCTCGGCGACCCCGATTCCGCGCACGCTCTACCTGTCCATGACCGGCGCGCGCGACCTGTCGCTGCTGCGTTCGCCGCCGAGCGAGCGCGTCGCCGTCGACACGCGGATCGTCCGGGACTCCGACGAGACGGTGCGAAGCGCCATCGAGTCGGAAATCCGCCGGGGCGGACAGGTCTACTTCCTCCACAACCGAGTCATGTCGATCGCGAAGGCCGAGCGACGCCTGCGCGCCCTTTGCCCGAAGGCCCGCATTACCGTCGCCCACGGACAGATGGACGCGCGAACGCTGGCAAAGAAGATGCGCGACTTCGAGCAGGGCCGCTTCGACGTGCTGCTCTCCACAACCATCATAGAGTCAGGCATCGACATCCCGAGGGCGAACACGATTCTCGTAGACCAGGCGGACACGTTCGGCATGGCCGACCTATACCAGCTGCGCGGACGCGTCGGGCGTTCGTCGCGGCAAGGCTACGCGTACTTCCTGCTGCCGCCTTCCGGATCGGTCGACGCCGACGCCCGCGAGCGACTTGCCGCCCTGAAACGCCACGGCGGACTCGGCGCGGGCTTCAACCTCGCCGTCCGCGACCTCGAGCTGCGCGGCGCCGGCAACCTGCTCGGCTCCCAGCAGTCGGGGCATATCGCTGCCGTGGGGTTCGGGCTTTACTGCCAGCTGCTGAAGCGCACCATCGCCAGGCTCAAGGGCGAGAAGGTGAAGACGATCGTGGACGTCAGGCTCAACCTCGACTTCACCAGTCCGCGCCTTCCCTACGGCTACATCGAGGAGGACGCCCAGCGCATCAGCCTCATGAAGCGTTTCGCGGAGGCGCAGGACATGCGTGTCGTGCGGGCGCTCGAGGACGAGATGCGCGACCGCTTCGGTCCGCTGCCGCCAGAGGCGAGGGAGTTCGTCAGCCTGGCCGGTCTGCGCGTGGCCTGCGCCGCCGCGGACATCGGCAACATCGACACCAAGGGAATGCGAGCAGTCTTCTATAAAGCCGGTTCGCGCGAGGTGGCGCTTGTCATCGACCTGAAGAGCGCCTCGTCCCAGGGCAAGATATCCGAACTCCTCCGCGCCGCCGTGAAGGCGGGAAAGCGTGCACGGGGAAATTGACGCAGAGCCCGGCTATCTCGCCGCCGCGTCGTAGTCGACGCGAAGCGGGACGTCAGGAAGGCACGTGCCCTGCCCGATCGCCGCGTCGAGTTCCCTCGCGCGGTCGTCGTCGTGCCACCAGTAGCTGAGCACGCCCTCCTCCCCGCCTAGACGCCCAAGCACGGTCTCCGGCGTCCCGAACTTGTTCCAGTAGAGCAGGCGGTGCTCGTCGGTATGCCAGAGAAGGACGTAGGGCACAGCGTCGGTCACGAGGCGGTCGATACGCCGGTAGGCGTCCTCGCGGTCTGCGGCGGACATCATCGTCTTTTCGCGCTCGATCAGCTCGTCCACCTCCGGAATGGCAAGACCGGTTATGTTGTTGCCTCCCGGCCGGCGGCCCTCGCGCGAATGCCACGTCGTCTCCGGCGTGCGGATCACGGACGCGCCCCATGACGCCCATGTCATGTCGAAGCTGAACGAGTCCATGTCGCGCATCCAGCCTGCGAAATCCTTCCTGACGATATCCATCTCGACGCCGCACCTCGCAAGCGCGGAGGAGAACAGCGCGAGGAACTTGTCCTCTCCGGCCGAGCGCGAAAGGAAGGAGAACCTGAAGCCGTTCGCCAGGCCCGCCTCGGCGAGAAGCCGCCTGGCTCCTTCCGGGTCGTAGGCCCATTGCCTGTTGGCGCACGGGTGCGCGGCGTCGTAAAGGTCGGTGTAGTAGCTGCGGAGAAGGAAGTATTCTCCGTTCATGAGCGTCTGGTTCATGGTCTCGCGGTCGATGAGCTTCGCCATCGCCTGCCGAACCTTCAGCTTGTCGAACGGAGGCCGGCGCATGTTCATGGCGAAGCCCTGGAAACCTATCGGATCGTGGTTGCGCACACGCCGCTTCAGTATCCAGTTGCGCGCGAACCTCTCGCCCTTCGTCTCGGCGTTCATTATGCGTGCCGAATAGACGGGGTACACGTCTATCATGCGTTTCTTGAACGCCTCGAAGGCGTTCTCGCCGTCCGCATAGTACCGCAGCACGATCCGGTCGAAGTTGCACATGCCCCGCACCGACGGGAATTCCCGCCGCCACCAGGTATCGCTGACGCGGAACTCGCACGAGATCTGCTCGTCGACGCGGTGAAGCGAGTATGCGGACGACACCGGCATTCCGACGAGCGAGACCGTGTTGAACGCCTTTCCCGCAAAGGCATGGCGCGGCAGTATCCAGAACAGGCCGCAGCTGGCGAGGTCGCGCCAGTCCTTCGGCGAATCGCCCTTCTTGCGGAAGCGCACCGTCCGCCCGTCCACGACCTCCGGGCTCTCGAATACGCCGAGCGTCGTCTTCCACGGGCCGGTGTCGCTAGTCGGGTCAACGACCGCGTCGAACGTCCACTTCACGTCGGCCGCCGTTACGGGCACGCCGTCGGACCACTTCGCGCGGTAGTCGAGGACGAACGTGAACTCGTGCCCGTCGTCAGACACCGCCCAGCGCCTGGCGAGGGCTGGCTCGAAGTCGAGCGTGGCGGCGTCGATGGAGAGCAAGTTCTCGTACATGAGGTCGAAGGTCATGCGCGTATACAAGTTGTTGTCGACGTATGCGTTGTAGCTCTTCGGCGGCTGGCCGCCGCTGAAGCGCACGACGCCGCCTCTCCGCGCACGCTGGCTGGCGACAGGGTCGGGGTGCTCCGTCCAGCCAGGCGCCGGATACCATGTCGTCGCGGCCACTATGGCCGCGGAGGCCATTTCCGCGACAAGCGTCATGAGGCTCCTGCCGGCGGCGGAGGCAGCCGCCCTTCCAGAGCGTCTGCCGCGATCATGCGCGCATCGGCCTCGAAGTCGCCCTTAGTCATCCAGCGCAGGAAGTTCGGCTCGCCGAGCAGCACCTGGCGGAGCGGCGTACCGCGCTTCTTGCCGAAGTTGATCGTCCACTCGCCGTCTCGCCAGCGGAAGCACCCGTTGCGGTCGGCGTTGAGCGGGTCATGCGGCACGAGGTACTCGTCCAGTTCGTCAATGCGCTTCGGCAAGTCGTCGTAGCGCTCCAGCTGAGCCTTAAGCACGTCAAGCGTGGCCCTGGCGTCCGCCTCGGCGCCGTGCGCGCCGTCGTGGGAGCGTCCGCAGTAGAAGCGGACGGCGGCGGTCAGGTCGCGAGGCTCCTTGCGGTGGTAGATGCGCTGCACGTCTATGCGGCGACGGCTGCCGGAGGCGAAGTTCAGCCCGACTCGGGCAAACTCCTCCTCCAGGCACGGTATGTCGAACCGGTCGGAGTTGAAGCCGCCGAGATCGCAGCCGGCGAAGAAGTCGAAAATCTCCCGCGCACGCTCGGCGAACGTCGGGCAGTTCTTCACGTCCTCGTCGGCGATGCCGTGCACCTCCGTCGTCTCTGGCGGGATGGGTACGGTCGGGTTCAGTAGCCAGCACCGCCAGTCCTCCTGCCCGCCGGGCGACACCTTCACCGCCGCAAGCTCTATGATGCGGTCGCGCCGCGGGGACACCCCCGTAGACTCGATGTCGAACACGATCAGGGGACGGGTCATCTCTATAGGAATCATGCCTTACCTTTCGTTTCTAAGCGCGGGGTCAAGCCTGTCACGGAGGACGTCGGCGAGATGGTTGAAGACCAGGACAAGAAGGAATATCGCGGCGGTGGTGAACGCCATTTCCCACCAGACGCCCTGCCAAAGGCGCAGGCGGGCGTTGTTTATCATTATGCCCCACGAAGGCTCCCCCTGC
Source organism: Kiritimatiellia bacterium (assembly GCA_017514235.1). Classification (GTDB taxonomy): domain Bacteria; phylum Verrucomicrobiota; class Kiritimatiellia; order RFP12; family UBA1067; genus UBA1067. Next base: position 51,012 of record JAFWKK010000039.1, read on the forward strand.
ACGCCGATGCCGAGGAAGGAAATGAAGACCTCCGTCGCAACCGCAGACGGAAAGCGTATCGAGAACTGGATAAGTATGATGTGCGCGACGTTGGGCAGTATGTGGCGGAACATGATCCTCGGGGCGGAATAGCCGAGCGTCTTCGCCGCCTGCACGTACGCGCGGTCCCTGTGCTTTATTACCTCCGCGCGTATCGTGCGGCAAGTTCCCACCCAGGTCGTAAGGCCTATGCCGAGGTAGATTCCCGGGAGCCCCCGCCCGACCACAAGCGACACGGCCAGGATGAACAGCAGCCCCGGCATCGAGGCGACGGTTGCGCAGAGCCAGTTCACGACGGCATCGGGCCAGCCGCCGAAATAGCCGCCGACAAGCCCGAGCAGCACGCCTAGGGGAATCGCGATGAGGCTCGTCATGATTCCGACATGGAACGCTATCCGCGCGCCCTGCACCAGGCGAAGCGCGACGTCACGGCCAAGGTTGTCGGTTCCCATCCAGTGCTCGAGCGACGGAGGCTGGTAGCGGTTCGCTGAGTCGACGCGGTTGTATGCCGGCGTCACGTCCCGCACCCGGGCCACCCGGTACTGTATCTCGCCGAAAGCCGCTGCCGCCGCATATGCGGCCAGCACCAGCAGCGCAGCGACTGTCGTTCTTGCCATATGTGAAGATTATACCAAAAAACGCCGCCCTCGCGGGTCACGACATGCTCACAGCCAAATTAGAGAAAATAAAACCCAGATGCACGCACGACTTCGACAAAACTCGGAAACATTGTACCCCAGCTGGTCTTTTAAGGCAGAATCTTAAAATCCGGCAAATACCCAGCCACCCGCCAAGCGCAAAAGCCCTCCGCATACTGGCATCCGTATTGCATGCCGCGAAATGCGGCGATCTTCCGTTTATTAAGTGAGATGTCTTCCGAACCCTTGAAATTCATCATATAAATTTTTTGGCTCGCATGCAAGTTGATTGCCTCGCAAACAGATTCCAATTCGTCGGAGATATCAACATACACATCTGGGACAAAACCGATCTCTAGCCCAGCCCCGCAGGTGAACACGGACACCCTCTTCGTGCAAGGGCGTTCGACGGACTGCTGGTTGATTCCTGGCAAGGAAATGACCATAGCACACACTATCTTTGCCGTCGTCCAATGATCCGGGCTCTCATCAGTCGGCGCATGAGTGAATATAACATCTGGATCGGCCCAGCGCATAGCATCCAGAACCTTCGTGCGCATTTCGTTCGTATCAAAGAGACGTTCATCATCTGCCCTCAAGAAACGCACCTTTGCATCATAAATCTTTGCCGAAGCCAACATTTCCGCCTCACGTATGCGTCCAATCTCTTTGACATTTCTTATCGTGTTCGAACCGGTATTTCCGCTCGTCGTCAGGACAATGAATATGTTATGCCCCTGCTTGTGATACTTGAGAAGCGTACCTCCGCAAAGCAATTCAGCATCATCTGGGTGAGCACAGACGCAAAGAACATTCAACTTCCTGCCATTGTTATCGTCCGCCAGTGCGCCAATGCACGCCCATGAGACCATCAACGACAATACACACGACACTACCTTGATCATTCGTTCCATTTTTCTTTCTTCCTAATTCATTTCGACCGTCTCAATGTCGCCCGGCGATCAACAACATGAAACTCAGGACGGTTCCGCGTCCACCCCCAGCAAATCAGCATGTCCTTATCGGTAATAAAATCATGAATTCCCCTACGGCGGACCGACCATTCCTCCGGTGACAGCATAAACGAAACCTTGCCCTTGCCGACATACTTGCGGAACAACGGTGTTACAGCCTCGCGCCATATCCGGTACCCTAGGGCGTCCAGATGCAAGAGATCTTTCAAGAAAACTCCCTGCTTGGTCCGCCCGTCTGGCTCCAGGAACCGATCAGTAAAATCGACCCAGACCACACCCGAAAACGTGCGGATAATTTCGTTGACTTTTCCATTCGCCAACCTTCCGGGATCTGCGGCATCAGTGCCGCATGGGAAGATCGGCAACAACAACACCTTCGCCTGCGGCTGCCGCGTTTGGACAAGCGTCAGGATGCGCTTGATCGCTGCGGCAGTCTGGTCGACTGTCTCGCCCGCATTCATGCGGTTGTTCGTGCCAATGGTCAACATGACAACTTTGGCAGCATAACCGTCCAACTCGCCGTTCTCAAGACGCCAGATAAGGTTCTGCGTACGATCGCCGGCTACACCTAGGTTCAAGATGGAGAACTCGCTTTCCAATTCGGCATATTCTGCGTCGCCCCTGCTCAGAGCCTCGCCAGGGGAATGCCAGAATTGCATAATAGAATCGCCAATAAAGACAAGATCAAAGGTCTTTGACGAGTTTTTTTCAATCAACGCAAGGTGCTCGGCATGGAGCTTCTTCCACCAGTCATATGCGCTCTTCGAGAGATCTCGAAATCGCGTACTAGGAGTCGACGCAACGGACCTGACGGTCTCGCTCGCGCGGAAACCGCGGCAGTCATCGATCACGATCGGTTTGCGAACATCGGGAACCCGTGTCCGCATCCTGACGTTCTCGAAAGCGACGTTGTCAGCATGTCGCACATAAAAACCGTAGGCAGGCAGCGGCATGAAGTCGAACATGCAGGAATCCGGATAAGCCGTCTCAAGCTCCGGAACGGGACGCGTCACGTCTTCCTCGGTTCCGCCACCGGGGAACGTCAGGTCGATGTTACGCAACGTGATGTCCGACGGACGTCGCCCTGGCGTACCGGTGATCGAGCAAGCGATTCGGCTGTCGGCGATTCCCCGCACGTTTTCGATCAAGACATTGCGCAAATAGGTCTCCTTGCCAGGCTGCGGCTCGTGTCGCCTCTCTTCGCGAATAAAGATCGGCGTCTGATATCCCTCGACGTCGACATTGCGAACGATGATGTTCTCCATGTATCCTCCGTCAACGACCTCCAACGCTATGCCCGCGATACCACAGATCTTGTTCGTTACGCCTGGTGCCTGCTTGAACCACTCGAACCGATAGTTGTATTTCGCACGGGAGAAGACGCAGTCCTCAACAGTGATGTCCCGGAAGCCGCAGTAACTTCCAGTGCCAAACTTCAGGGCGTTGCAGCAACTGGCAAGTCTACAGTTCCGCACGACGACGTTCGTCACTTGGAAGAACAGGTCACTCTCCGTCTTGAAGACTATCGCATCGTCATCGGAGTCGATGTCGCAGTCTTCAATCAGCACGTTCGACGACTCCACGTCGATGCCGTCGTTTGTGTTGTTAACGTGGCTAACGCACTTTACGCGACGCACAGTGACCCCATCGCAGTTTCGGAGATGGCATCCCCAGGCCCCGCAGTCTCGGTAGGTGAAGTCCTCAAGAAGCACGTCGCGGCAACGAGACAATCGGATCAATACCGGGAGGTCTTGCGGCTGGCTCTCGCCGGCAAGAGGAACGCTTTCGCGAAAGGCCCAGCCTCGTCCATTAATAATCCCACTGCCGACAATCGACACATTTACGGCTCCTTCGGCGTAGATGAAGCACCGTGCGCCACGAGAGGACGAATAGTCAGCCACATTCGTACTGGCATAGACCGTCACACCATCCATGAGGTTCAGCGTAACACCGCTTCTGAGTATGAATGGTTTCGCCTCGTAGTCGCCCGGCTCAACCCGAACCTCGCCGCTGCCGGCAACCGCCGCAGCATCGATTTTCTCTTGCAGATCAAGAAACCGCAACGTTTCTCCCGCATAAACCTGCCCGCAAGCAAATAGAACCGCCGGACAAACCGACTTTACCGCCATATCCAGCGTCTTCATCGCCACCACCCATCCTTCAGTCATCTTCTCGTGGCACAACGCGAATACGATCAATCGACAGGGCCTCCCCGGTCATCACATTCACGGAAAGCTCGAGCTTACCGTCCAACATGTCCTCGCGGATAATCGGCAGCGTAACGGATGTCTTCTGGCCGCGTCCTACCGTAAAAGGCACTTCGAAGACACGCCCCTCCAACAGCCCTCGCCCTGATGTGAGATTATTGCCCGGCTGATGGAAGTCAATGCGCACGGATCCGGACACCGGCGCAAAGCCCTTAAGCGTTGTCGTGAAGGCCTTGCCGGTCCAACATGTCGCATCATCATAGACCGCTCCCGAAAGGTTTTCCTTCTTCGGCATAACGTCAAACTCCTTGGCCAACCAACGCACGTCCATAGCAACTGTCCTGTCAGCGATCGGCTTCGCGAGATAATCCGCCAGAGAGGCGCGCAACCGCTTCGTAGCCGGATCACCCTTCTCGAGGTCATATCCGCACACCAGCAAACGGCCGTCGCCGACCTTGACCTCGAATAGCGTAGCGGAAAAAATAGAGAAGTGAAAGTCGTTGACTGAAAGCCCGATCGGCAGGAAGTTCTCCGGCATGTCAACCAGTTCGTGGATGAGTCCGCCTTGCGCGAGTTCATACCACTGCCAGTCGGTGAAATCCTCGGTGGTGAAGCCGCCCAATGCGGGATGACGGACGTCGAACCAGGTGCCCAGTGCGGCCAGCGCCTTGTTCTGGACCGGGAACCAGCGCGCACTCCAGTAGACGGGCTTAAACTTGCCCTTCCCAGACTTGCAACTCGGGCCCGTATACAGTACCGTGCCGCCTGCGCTGACAGCCCTCTTCATAACTTCCGGATCGGCCGTCAGCACTACGCCCGTCGGCATTGCGCACTTATCCTCCTTAGGATATACCCAGAAATTCCAGCGGTTCGTCCCGAATCTGAACTCCTGCTTGACCCCAATCATGTCCGCAACCAGCGGAAGCGCGATTTCACCAGCATCGCCCAGATGTCCCGGTGCAATGTCGACTGGCAGCCGAACCTCACACCGTTTCCCGTTCAGCACATAAGGATAAGCAGTGCCAGCTTTCAGCGCCGTGTCCGTCAAGTTACGAATCTGCAACTTTGCCTTGAATGTCTCGCCAACCGTCCAAACAAACTTCTCAAACCGCGCAAGATGACAGACCGGCCCCCAAACCGTGCTGAACGCCGGAAGATCGCGGAAGCCACGTTTCAAGTCATAGAATGGACCACGCCAGCCGACCAGTGCCTCGGCCTGTCCCGTATAGTCCTGGATATTTAGCAACTGAAGACCTCCGCAAGACGGTGTGCGCAAAAAACTCTCCACCTCTTCCTTATAAAGGATACGATTCAACTTCGCCGAGGCTTCATGGTACTTATCGTTGAAACGAAGTGCGTTTCGGGCAACCGCTGTGTCGTAGTGACGCGACAGGTTCCACGGACGCATCGCGCCGTCAAACGGCTTGAGTAGATTCTCCCAAACCGGATAGACTGGCCATTGGCCGATTTCGTGGGCGATCGTCGGCACACGGGCTTTTGAATATATCCACTCGTAATCCCAGTCTGTCTTCGGATAGAGTTTCTCGCGAGCCATGCCCATTCCCGGGACAACGTGCGAAAGCGAGATATCGTCAGTCGCAGTCACCGTCCGTGCGGACGAGCAGTAGTACAGCGGACGCGGATCGTATTTTCTCAGGTCAACAAGCCACTTCTCCATCTCCACGAAATTCGAGTTGCCGAGTTCATTGCCAACAGACAACGACAGGAAGGAAGGAGAATTACCGTAAGTGTCGACAATGTCACGAATCTCGCGCTTCACAAACGCATCAACCGGCTTACCATTGCCAACCTCGTCTCCGTCGCTCATCCAGTTGTCTGTCCAAATACAGGCCTCGGGCTGCAGAAAAAGCCCCATCTCGTCCGCAGCGACAAAAGCTGCTCCAGGCGGAGTCCACGAATGGAAACGAATTGTGTTCACGCCATCCTCGTTCTTCAGGATGGCGAACATCTTGCGCCAACTTTCAACGTCTGTCCACGGCACTCCATCCCGTGCAAAATTGGCGTTCTCGACATTGCCACGCGTAAAGATATCGTTTCCGTTCAGCGTAATTGCCAGGCCCCGTGTCCCGTAGGTCTTGAAGCCGAAGCGAACGGCATGTTCAAAGCCTTCCTTAGCTCTTAGGCGGACCGTATAAAGTCGAGGATGAAACTCATTCCAGTAAACCGGCTCTTCCGCTAGTCCGACGACGATCCGTCCGTCGTGACATTCCCACCCCGTGATCTTTAGGTCATCAACAGTGATATTAATCACCTCGGCCAACGTCTCGATTTCGAAACGGCTCTCCGCCGGGCACCTCGCAAAGACCCGAGCGGCACGCAGTACATGCGCTCGTCGCAGTTCGATTTTGCCCAGAACGCCATTCCAAACGGCCTGCATGTTCGGCCCGTAGGCATGGGACTGTCTGGAGAAGTTATAAAAGCAGGAGTTGTCCACCCTAAGGTGAAGTTCGTGCTTCCCAGGTCTTAGCAAGGAACGAGGGACCGCTCGGACGTGTGGCGTCGACAGGGAATCGCGCACGCCAAGCGAAACACCATCCAGCCAGGCTTCGCTCTTCCACATCACACGTTCAAGCAGAAGCTCGAGGTCATTGGCACAATCCGCTTCAGAGAGCTCGACCGTCCGAACATAATCAGCAGGTCCGACAAACTGATACTCCTGTGTCAATGCCTCAGACTGCGGCAAGTCCATCGTCGTCTGGAAATCATGCTCCGTCCACTTCGTCCCGAGTTTTGCTGCACCAAGCGTTCCCGGCAAGAAAATGTTAGCGTCAATCCCCTTGGCGGTCACGTGCCATTGTCCCGAAAGATCAACGGCATCAACCGTCCCCGTTATTACATAAACCGACAAAACAGCAATAAAACTCTTCATCTACAGCTTCCCATCCCCTTGTCTCTTCAACACAGTACCGTCAACCAGAGAACCCAATAACGCCGCCGACTCTGGCAAATCAGACAATACGTCAAGCCCCCAGACAAAGTACGTCCTCCGTCCGTCCGGCAGGATTCTCTCGGCTAGGTGACAATAGCAACCCGAACCTCCTTCACTGACGATAATAAGATCCTTCTCGCAAAGATCTTCTGCCGGCAACGGTCTGCCGTCTCCGATAATCCGGAACAAAAGCGGCGACAGAACCCCCTCGTGCGGAAAACCTGCGAGCGCCGGGTGTGATGCAATGGCTGTCCCCATCTGCTTGCCCATCCACCACCAGCCCAAGAAAATATTGGGGACTCCATCGACCTTTCCAACAATGACGGCCGGCCGATTCTCGCGAATCGCCGACAGTGCTGGCTCCGACCCTTCCGCCGCAACCGTCACTCCCATCGAAGCAGCCTTCGCCAGGACAACCGCCTTATTCGCCGACTTCGGGAAAAACCAGAAGTCCCAGGCATTGTTGCAGATCTCTGCACCGCCATCAACAATCCGTACCTTTAGCACGGCCTTGCAGGCAACAAAGACTTCTGGGACTGTTACCCGTTCCGATGCAACGGCGCGACATGCGCCTAGATCCTGTCGACCAAGCTCCCGCCGCCCCGCGACCAATGTTCTGTCGCCAACGACGAAAGCCCATTCCAGAATCCCTTGCGACAACGCCGCATCGCCATAATGCGAAAAACAAAATGACAGTTCCACAGCCTCGCCAACTCGGAAAACTCGGTTTGATTCAGCCGATGCCAACAAGACACAGGAGGCGGAATTGAACTGCGCAACCGTCTCCGTCGTCAAGCCGCCGTGATGCGGCTGCCATAGTGGATTAAAAAGACCCTGTGCGGAATAAGTTTCCGCTCCGGCATTCCAAACAACGGCATCGACAATCGTCCAGAACGAAAATCCGTCGCAACCGGAATCAAGTCGCGCACGCTCAATGCCCATCCGTTGCCAATATCCCTGAAGGGCGAACTGAGCCGTCTGTAGCCGATCGCCCCATGCTAGACCCAACCCAGCCTTGCTCAACCATTTCGCACGTGCCTCTCGCGTGACCGGCGGGAGCCATGCCCCCTTATACCCAGACTCGTCGCGCGAATCCGACTTGACACAAAGATTGAGGTACTCGTGAATGGTATATGGACGCGACGCATCGGCGTCTCCAGCCTCCCACGCACGCTGATGAATCGGCTTGTAGTCAGCCACTTCCGGACCATTCCCCTCAAAGTTGCCACTTTGTGAAATAGCCAGCCGGTCGGGATCAAGCTCCTTGACAGTCCGATAGAGCTTGCGGTCCAGCCACTTGCCATGCGTCCCTTCATTGCCCATGCCATAGACGAGAAAGGACGGATGGCGACGGCGGAACCGATAAAGTTCAAGAACCATCGACTCCGGATCATACACACCATATTCAGTGGCAAAGTCCCCATAGTAGGGCAACTCCGCCTCAATGACGATGCCGAGCTCGTCGCAAACGTCAAAATACTCCGAGACCTCGCAGTGCGAATGAAAGCGCACCTGGTTGAAGCCCGCAGCACGGGCTTTCTCCAACTGCTGCCGCAGAACCGCCCTGTCGCCGATCGGCGCGCCGGTGATTGGCTGAGTGGCGCATGCTCCATAGCCACGCATGTAGAACGGCTTGCCGTTCAGATAGAAATCGCCGCCGCGAACCTCTATCTTCCGCACTCCAAAGCGTTCACGCCATGTCTGAACGATCTGGCCATTCCTGACAAGCTCGACTTTCGCTGTGTATAGGTTCGGATGTTCGGGAGACCACGGCCGGAAATGACGAAGAGGCAGGTTGAGATCGAAGGTTGAGGTCGATGAAGAGAGCGTACGTTCAATCGACTCATCCTCGACCGTCGCCCGTAGAACAAGACCAGCATTCAGATCTTGACCTTCAACCTTGACCTTTACCTCGGCCTTTTGGCCGTCGAAATCGCCTCTCACCCATGCATCGTCTATGAAAACCTGCGGCGTCGTTTCAAGTTCCGGAGCCCGGCAAATGCCTCCCCAGCGATGTCGGCTTAGGAGACAACCGGAGACCGTCGACGCGCGGTTGTCGATCGCCATGACAACGCGGGACGTCTCTCCCGGTTCAACGAGTTTCGTGATGTCGAACTTCCAGTCGGCAACATACTCATTCATGATCGCGACCGGCTCTGCATTGACCCACACATGAGCTTCGCCGCGAATGCCACCAAGCTTTAACCACACGCGTTTGCCTTCCCAATCTTTCGGAATTGTTACATCACGCCGGTACCAGCCCACGCCCATCATCTTGTTTCGAAGCTGCAACGCCGAGTTGTCGCGCATAATCCAAGGTTCTGAAAGACCTGGCTTACCGACCCCTTGCGACTCCCAAACTCCAGGCACGTCAATTTCACGGTAGGCACTCGTCATGAAACGGCGACTAGACTTCCAGTCCTCCTGCGCATAGAACGCGTCACCTTCCGGTTTGCGAAACGAAGACGAACTTTTCCCATCAAAAGAGACGAAATGCCACTTCCCATCAAGCCTGATGACCGTTCCAGGATCCCGCTCAAGCGGCGGATTTAGGACAGCGGGGTGGGCTGGAATCCCGGCCCACCCTTCTTTACCGTTAAGCTTCAATCCGAGGTCTAGGTCATCAGGCACCTCCCAGGTCTTTTCCGGCGTAAGGAAAAGAAACGGATGTAGGCCGAAAACGTCAAAGCTGTAGTTATACATGTCGTAGGTCGTGGCCTTCTCTGCCGTAATCTTCCAGAGGCCAGGCTTTGGCTGTCCTGGGGAATGGAACCACCGCGAGCAGCCGATATCGTCCTGATCCCAGCAGAGCTTGCCGTCTGGATCGTAGACCTTAGCACGCACAAAGGCACTACCGCAACCGCCCGAGGCGAACACCAGAAAGCGTTCACACGATGCCGGTACACGCAAGTACGCCTCGCCAGGACCGCCATTCCAGGAAAGCGGCGGTTGGTTCTCCCGCGGGATCACCAAAGCGATCGGCGCATCCGTTTCCGTAAAGCCGAAAGCCTGTCCGCCAGCATCTAGCTCCAGGCGGTAGAAGCCTGCCGCCAATGCCTCAAAGTCAATGGCGGTTGCCTTGTCCAGTTCCGTAATCTCCGGCAATTCGGCGAGCGAACGCCCCTTTAGGTCCTTCAGGGAAAACTTGACGCCGTTAAATGCAAACGTGTTGATTCGCACGGCCTTGCCCGCCAGGTGCACCTTGCCAGGCCTTGCAGCATAAATGAGATAAAGCTGTCCGGCGCGGGCATTCATCGTAGGCAGCTTGACCGTTTGCCCCGGACAGGCATCGAAGATTTTCGCGCGGCCGAGATCGGACGGCATCAGCCGCTTGCGCCGTACTGGCGTTCCGTTGATGTTTACCGGCCGACCCGTCGCCTTCCACCCGCATCCAAGACCAAGGGACGTCACCTTCCCGCTGTCCGCCGGATCGGCAGCGCGACAGTTCTCGAATGTCGCTGACAACGTGTCGCGCCCGCCCAACCAGCTGAACGGTGCACGCGTCTGGTCCAAGTCGTCAAAGACACAGTTACGAAATGTCAGCGCTCCGTGGAACCCATGCACGATGTTATCAGAATGGTGGATCTTAAGCGGCCTGTGATTCTGTTCGCTGCGACAATTCTCAAGCGTAATCGATATGGTCTTAGAGCGGCCGTTCAGGTTGCCGACGGAAAAGTCGAACCCTGAGCCGAGGTTGCGCCGCGAGATGCAGTCACGCATTACGATGTCATGAAGCATCTGATCCGGAAAATTTGGCTCGAAGTCGATGCCTGACATCGGCAACGTGCCACACGTGTCCTCCATGACACACCGCTCAACAAGCAGGCGGTCCGCCGTTATGACGCTGATGCCCTGCCGGTTGCTGCGCGTAAGCGTCACATTCCGGATTACGATATCCGTGTTGGAACGGGCGTGCGCACTCGTGCCGAGGCAAATGCCATCTCCGCCTGCCTTGAAGACCTTCAGATTTTCAATCTGAACATTATGGCAGCCGCGCAAGACCATGGCATGCCGCCATTCGCCACAGGTGTAGTCATAGCGATTCGTGTAGTCATCCAGCCACATCCTCAGGGTACCTCCGCCAGTGATGATGACGTTCGTCACACAATCAAGCGTCAAGAGCGCATCGTCAGTATTTTTGTAGGCACCCCGCTTCGCGACAAGTTCCACGCCTTCTGGAACAACCAGTTTCAAGTTGGAACGGATTGACAGCGGCAATGTGTAGTAGGGACCACCTCTGTTATCCAGCACCACAGTCTTTGCTCCAGACGCGAGCGCAGCTCGGATGAAACGCGTAGAATCATTAACGTCATAACCCCACCAAGAAACCTGAGCGTCCGCTATCTCGCCAGACTCAACTTGGGCCACCTTGTCCTGGCAAGCCCACGGCTCCTCGGCGAAAGCGCAAAGTGTAATGGCAGCAATCACTGCCATGACACCTTTCAGATGACGTTTACGCATTATAGTGCTATTATTTGAGGCCATCCGTCAGGACTAGACGGAAACCGGCGTAGTCGTAACGCGTCCACAGGTCTTTGCCTGTACGGGAAGCAGACCTCGCGGAAAGCGCTGAATACGGCAGCGATACGTCCCATTTCGAGTAGCGCGGAGACCAGCTGCCGCCCCTGACGGTTCCGAGCGTGGAAGTGCCGCCGTTGTAGGTCTTTCTCGAATCGTTAGGATTGACATTGAGCCTGCCGTCCAGGCCAGTGATGTCCGTTTCATAAAAGTCAAGGCAAAACTCCCAGACATTACCGTGCATGTCATAGAGGCCCCAGGCATTTGGCGCATACGAGCCGACTTGGGCCGTGCCGTTCGTTGGACCGACAATGTAACTCGGCTCAACCATGCCAGAACCGCCGTCGACAAAACCACCGTTGTAGGCGTAGCGGCCCGGCAGGTTGTTGTCTACGCCGGCGACTGTGGCGATAAGCGAACCGTCGTTCCAATATCCCTCCCCACGTCCAGCCCGACAGGCGTATTCCCACTGCGCCTCCGTCGGAAGATCAAACGAGAATCCAGTCTTCGTCCTCAGCTTGCCAAGGAAAGAGTTCGGGTAAGGCGCGTTCGGCCAGTCATAGTCCGGGTTGGATTCAAGGTATTCTGCCGTCGGCCGTGTGCTGCCATCGACAGACCTTATTTCGCTTCGTCCGATCCATTCCGCAGGACGCATTGCGCCGCCCGTCTTAAATTTAGAGAAATTGTAGCCCGTCACGTACTGCCACTGCAACTGGGTAACCGGAAAGACGCCGATGTAGTAGTTGTTAGTGATCGTCGCCTGATGCGTCGTTTCCCGCGCATCGTTCCACGGGGTGGCCTCGTTGACACTACCCATCGTGAAGGTGACGTTTTTCGCCGAAATCTTGCGTAGCACGAGCAGCGACTGGCGGTAATCGGGGTTCGTCAACAACCCACCGGGAAGATAGTTCTCGGCAGGGTAGTACTGCGCCGAATCCGCAACAGCGTCATTGCCGACATTAACCACCATGTAGTCCGGAGGATTGTCAAGCGACCAGGCCGTCACGACAGCGCGCGCCTCGCCGGCCGGCACCTTGTGGTCCGGCCATGAGTGATCAGGATGCCAGGTAATGGTGTGAACAGCCTCGGCGTCACCGGACACCTTTTTCCAGACCTCGCTTCCGGGATCAAAGCAACTGATGTTTTCGCCGCCGATCGAGGCCCAGGTGCTGCCGGTAGCATTAGTCTGGATGTCTACCGTCACTACGGCCGGAGCATTCGCCAACCTGTAGGTGATTGTCACGGTCCTCGTGGCTACGTCTTGGGCCATCGTGACATCCGACACTTCGGGAACGGCCGCACGAAGCGCCAGAGCGGTCAATCCGCAAACAATAGACGCTGACCTGTTAAAGTTCATTGACATTTTCCTTTCTGATTGCCAATCGTGGAGTTGGAGTTAAAGAAGTTAGCGTTAATGAAAGATGATAAACATGCCTCGCGGTTTCGTAGACACGAACCGAGTGCTTTGCACTCCGAAGTCAAACGTCCGATACCGGGCCTCAAGCGGTTGTAGCGCAGACGGGGTACCGTACGTGTCCGTCTCCAACCCGATACCAGATGAAGCGGCCGAATGCGATCCCTCCGGAATTGCCGTATCTGCAACAACCCGTATTGCGGGCATCGCCAGACAGCACAAGAAGACACCAAACCATCGTATCACTGCTTGCCTCCATTTCAATTTGAATTGCAATTTGTCTGCGACTCAGAATGCTCATTCTTGAATCGCATGCAGATTATACCATATGGGCGATCCTCTTTCCAGCACGAAAAAAATACTCATTTCGGCATGCATTACTATGGTATAATACGCTTATGAAAAAGTTCGTTCCAAACATACTTATCGTCCTGCCCATGGCCTATCAGGACGGTATCGGCAAGCACAACGGCATCATGCGGTTTCTAAGTTCCCGCAATATCACTTGGAACATTTTCTTCAACAGGATGACTTCCACATGGGCTGACCCAACTATCGACAAGAAGACCAGATATGACGGCATCATCCTTGACGGAAGCGGGCCCGACAAGTTCTATGACGCCTATCGCGGCATCGACTGCCCGACCGTCACGTTCGACTGGCATCGAAACTGGCACCCGGGCCGACGCAATTCTTGGGTGTTGATCTCTTCAGACGCCACCAGCATCGGACAAGCCGCTGCAGAAACCCTCTCCGCAACAAGCGAATACGCGTCAGTCGCTTATGCGCCAACGGCCAACAGCTTCAACTGGGTCCGCAACAGAGGAAAAGCCTTTCGAAAGGCATTGTCCGCAAGGGGAATCAAATCGCTCTGCCTCAATGCACTGTTGCCTTTCGAAGACCAGTTGCTCCAACTACCTAAGCCTGCCGCTGTCTTTGCAGCCAACGACGTCATCGCCATCAAAGTCCTGGACGCCGCGAAACATGTCGGCATTTCCATTCCGGCTGACCTCTCCGTGCTTGGAGTTGACAACGAATCCTGCATCTGTTTGCATTCGATTCCGACGCTGTCCAGCATCCAACCCGACTTCGAAGAAGCCGGATTCCTTGCGGCAAAGGCCCTGCAGACAATGATCGAACGTCGGCCGACACCCATGTCACACCGTTATCGCGTCAAATGCGTCGTCAGGCGCAAATCAATGGAACCAGCCAGTCCGGCCGGTAAACTCGTCCTCAGAGCACTCGAAGCCATACGCACGATAGATGATCCGCTCATGCATGTCGATGACATCGCAACAAAACTCGGCGTCTCACGACGGCTCCTCGACAAGCGTTTCCGACAGATTGACGGACGTAGCGTTCTTGAGGCAATCCAAGACCAGAAGCTTAAGCGCATCTGCACGCTCCTGAAGACCACACGGCTGTCGATTCGGGAGATATGCGAGAACTGCTGCTTCAGGTCTCCAACCTATCCTATGCAGCTCTTCCACAAACGCTTCGGCATGACGATGCGCGCCTGGCGGTCAAGCCAATGACGAGGGGCGCCGGTTGACGCCGACGCCTCACGTCTCCTGCCCAGCCCGCCAATCAGGTCGTTTGAGCGTCCTTCGCATGAATGACGCCCTTGCCGAAATCAAACTTGTTGATGTCGATCTCGTCGACGGTGAAGGCCTTCGCCGTCTTCCAGCCGCCACGAGTATAGTCCGGGAAGTCCAACGTCTTCGACCCGGCATTGACCGATCGCTCAGAGAGTTCTACGATAGACGAATAAGTCGCCAGGTCATAGACATCCGTATCGAGCGGAAGTCCGTTCTGCAGGCAATAAGCCCACCGGAGGTCCATGACGAAATCCATGCCGCCATGTCCACCGACCTTCTTCGCCATTTCGCCAGCCACCTTCCAGAACGGATGTTTGTACTCCTCGCTCAGCCGTTTCGCCTTTTCAAAGTCAAAATAGACATGCAGGTACTCGCCGGGCTTCGACTCCCAGGCAAAACGGCATGGGCTTCCCATTTGGTAGGCATCGGCCGGCTTCCAAAAGTCGAGAGATATGCCCGTGAATACACCATGCGTGCCGAGATATGTGTTGCCGCGGTTGTACGGCATCGGCGTGCAGACATTATGCTTCAAGGTAATGACCCTGCCGTTGGCTGTGTGGATCATCGACATGTTTATGTCGCCCTTAGTCATCTTCTGCTCGTAGCGGTTGAAGCGCTTGCCATCGATGCCGACAACACTGTCGTTCCTGGAGAATGTCGCGCGCGCATACGCCTCGAAAGACGCCGACTTCGTCTCCATTGAGACGATCTGGTCTAAGCGGTCGCCACGATTGATGTCCAGGCAACGGCCAGCCGGAACAAGACCGTGCGTCGGATAGTAGTTTCCATGTTGCTCCATATGCCGTTTCAAACGCCAGAAACGCCCGTCTTTCGGATTGTACTGCAAAACGCGCTGGTCATGCGTGTACTCCACCTCGGCCTGGATGATTTCGCCAAGCTTGCCCTTGTGGATGAGGTTGAACGCCAGCATCTCCGCCTCACCGTAGGTACAGTTCTCGAGCATCATGCAATGACGACGATACTTCTCCGCGGCTTCGACAGTCTCCCAGCACTCATCAAGGCTGAACGCTCCGGGAACCTCCTGGAGAACATGCTTACCGTGCGCCATCGCATAGACATTGATAGGGCAGTGTAGCGACCGCGGCGTCACCGAATAGACAACGTCGACGATGTCAGAATCACAAAGTCCCTTCCATGCGTCTTCATCGCCATTGCGACTCCATTCCCTTGCTGCCGGCTTGCCGTTTTCTTTCAGCCACTTCTGCGCCCGGTCAAGCATCGCCGCATTGATGTCTGAAATAGCCGTCACCCGGCATCCTGGGATTTGCGAAATGCGCTGGACAGCCCCAATGCCGCGAGCTCCAACACCGATCACTCCGACACGTATCAGTTTCATAGGAGCAACGTGGAATCCATGCATGGACCCGCCGTCGCCAAAGCCGAGCGTGTTTTTCTCACTGATGCAACCGGCAGCAGCAGCCGCGACCCCCATCCAGGCCGTGCCCTTCAGAAAGTCTCTTCTGTTTTGATTCATCACTTCTTCCTTTCATTTGTACGTTTCGTTGAAATCACAGTCTTGACATCGAACAGGCAGCTGGAGCTTTCTTGGATACACAGAAGCAGAAGCAAGCGTAGGCGAAGCGGCCGCCTGTTGACAAAACAACAAGCCAATCCGCACGCATTGCTCCCACCGAACCAACTGCCGGAACAAAGAGTCTGCTGACATTCATGATTAACATTATAACGCAAAATCACTATTCTTTTCGGCACAGAATTAATACAGGATCAAGCATTAGTTGACCATACGCAGAATATCTTGTATAATCACGCCATGACACGAAAAAACTTCATCAAAACCACCTTGTTCACCGGTCTCTCGTCCGCCATGCCACGATCGCTGGGCGCCGCGAACGATTCGCACAACATCAAGGCGATGCTCTTGCATCTTGGTTTCAACATGTGGTGCGACTACCTGCCCGAGGACATGGATCAGTCTGTTCTACGCCACGGCGATATTGGCACGCCCGACACCGTCCTGCGCACTCGTGACGAGTTCTGGAGGAAAGCCACCGACCGCATGGCCGAACGCGGGCTTAACATGCTTGTGATAGATCTCGGCGAAGGGCTTGTCTTCCCGAGCCACCCTGAGCTGGCAATCAAGGGCAGTTGGACTGCGGACAAGATGCGCGCGGAAGTCACGCGCCTTCGCAAGGTTGGCATCGAATCCATTCCGAAGCTAAACTTCTCCACGCATCACAACGGCTGGATGAAGCATTACCATCACATGGTCTCTTCGCCCGCCTATTACCGCTTCTGCGAGGAGGTGATCCGAGACGTTGCCGAGATATTCGGCCGCCCGAGGTTCTTTCACATCGGCTGTGACGAGGAAAACGTCTGGAACCTGGCGAATGACGGCTATCACCGCAGCATCGTCGCGCGGACCAAGGAACTATGGGAACACGACTTCCTCCATCTCGTGCGAACGTGTGAAAGGAACGGAATGCGACCTTGGGCATGGAGCGACTACTCATGGGACCATACCGACTTCCTACAGCGCTGTCCAAAAAGTGTCATCATGAGCAACTGGTTCTACGACGAGTCGAACGGAGGCTTTGACTTGGCGAAGAAC
The DNA here is from genome assembly GCA_017514235.1 of Kiritimatiellia bacterium. Taxonomy (GTDB): domain Bacteria; phylum Verrucomicrobiota; class Kiritimatiellia; order RFP12; family UBA1067; genus UBA1067. Next base: position 67,940 of record JAFWKK010000039.1, read on the forward strand.
AATACAGTCTGCCGCAAACGCCTCAAAAACTTTTATGATCTCGCCAAAGCAGGGTTCGACCAGATTCCATGTGGAACGAACTGGGCTGGCTACATGCGCGAGGAACTTAAGATCGGCGCTGACGATGTCATCGGCAAGCTCGTGAAGCTTTGCCGGAGGGATATTCCGCCAATCCATCTCAAAGGGTTCCTTATGACTTCCTGGCGAGCCCTTGACACTCCCGAGAACCTCGCCTTCAACCTTAAGGCAATCGACTTGATGTCCACAGCACTCACGCCTCAAGATGCCAGCAGTATCCGTTTGTAGTTGGTGAAAAGCAAACATAGACTCAATCACTATTACCTAACTCTCCAAACACCGACATATGAACGAAATGCAGAAACTGCATGACATTGACGAATACAAGAAACAACGAAGCAGGGATGCCGACGGCAATTTGGTGGCGGTTCGCTGAGTCGACGCGGTTGTACGCCGGCGTCACGCCATGCTCCGCAACCGATCCAACGTCTCTGCAAAGAGACTTTCAGGAGTGGAGGCACCGCTCGTAACGCCGAGCGTGTCAATCCCCGAGAAGTCGATCGATTCGAGTTCGCCGGCTGTCCCGGCCATAAAGGCGCTGACGCCACACTTCGTCGCGACTTCGGCAAGGCGGCGCGCGTTGGCCGACGTGCGCGAACCAAGCACCAGCACGGCAAGCCGTTCCCCGCCGCCGGACGCGCAGAAGCGCCTCACGGCATCCTGCCGGTCCTTGGTTGCGCGGCAGACGCCGGACGCGAACTCTACCTCGTAGGTCTTGCGCAGCTCGCCCACCTGCCGTTCCACGTCGTCGGCGTTCATGCTCGTCTGGCTGACGACGCCTATCCTGCCGCCAGGCGGAGGCAGCGGCGGAACAACGCCGCCTGGAGACGCCGCAGCTATCTCGCCTGCGATTCCCATCGTCTCAACATGATCAGGGTCGCCAAGCACGACTACCGGCAGGCCCCACTCCGCAAAGGCGCGCGCCGCGCCATGCGCCCTGGCGACGAACGGACATGTTGCGTCCACGACCCTCATGCCGTGCGATGCCGCATATTCCCGCACGGACGGCGGCACGCCGTGCGCGGAGAACACAACCGTTTCGCCGTCAGGCACGTCCTCGATACGCTCCACGAACCGAAACCCCCGGTCCTTCAGCCCGTTTACGACCGTTTCGTTGTGGACAAGCGCATGCAGGCACCAGACGTCACGGAGCGTCATCGCCTTGGCAATTGCCGCGTTCACTCCGGCGCACAGCCCGTGCGGCTCTATCGTCTTCAGCTTCACAAGACTGCGGGAAAGTGGTGGCGAGAAAGGGGATCGAACCCTTGACCTTAGGCTTATGAGTCCTGCGCTCTACCAACTGAGCTATCTCGCCAATGATCCGTCAAGTTTGTGATATTCTACCAAATCCGCGGCAGGAAAGTCAACCGCCTGTCAGACCTTGACCTCGCCGAGGTCGGAAGGTATCCACCAGCCGTGCGGCGAAAGGTCGAACGGGAAGACGCGAACTCCGTCCGGCGCACAGTTCCGCTTGAACGCCTGGGTGAAGAACCGGCGCATGAACGTGCGGAGCGTCCTGTCGACGGTCGCAGCGTCGTATGCTCCTGCGAAATGCCGCAGGGCAGCCGCACGGAGGTCCTTCGAGCCCATCTCGTTCATGATGAAGTTCCAGAGGAAGAAGTCGTGCAGCTCGTAGGGGCCGATAGTGACTTCCGTAACCTGGCCCTTCTTAAGCTCGGGGCTGACCGGCGTGGCGATGATGTCCCTTAGCGCCGCCGCCGCAACCTTTCTGTCCTCGTCGCCCGACTTCAGCGCCCGTTCCGCCCACCAGGCGCAGACCTTGCGGACTATTGTCTTCGGGACGCCGCTGTTGACGCCGAACATCGACATGTGGTCGCCGTTGAACGTGCACCAGCCGAGCGCTATCTCGCTCATGTCGCCGGTACCGATGACGATGCCGTCAACCATGTTCGCCTTGTCCATAAGGATAAGCGTGCGCATGCGCGCCTGCGCGTTCTCGAAAGTGACGTCGGGCGTCTTCCCGTCATGGCCGATGTCGCGGAAATGGCGGCGGCAAGCAGGCACAATGGAAATCGTCTCGATCCCTACGCAAAGCCCTTCCGCCAGCAGCTCGGCGTTGCCCTTCGTGCGGCGCGTCGTGCCGAAGCCGGGCATCGTGATCACATGTATGCCGCGCCTGTCGAGCCGCAAGCGTTCGAACGCCGCGACGCACACGAGTAGCGCAAGGGCGGAGTCAAGGCCGCCCGAAAGGCCTATGACGACGTTGCGGCAACGGATTGCTCGCAGGCGCACCGCAAGCCCCTCCGTCTGCCTTGCGAACACCTCCGCCGGATTGCACGGGAAAGGATTCGTTCCGCCTTTCTTGGGCGGCTTGCCGAGAAACGCACGGTGCCTCGCAAGGCAACCGAGTTCCCGCACCTTCTTCACGACCGGCCTTTCGCAGGAGCCGGACGGTAGCCGTAGGGGTTGCGGCTCTGCCAGTTCCAGGCGTCGCGGCACATCTCCCCGATGCCGCGCTCCGCCTTCCAGCCGAGCTCGCGCAGAGCGAGAGACGGATCGGCCCAGCACTCCGCGATGTCGCCGGGGCGCCTCGGGCAAATCTTGTACGGAACGGGACGCTTCGACGCCTGCTCGAACGCCTTGACGATCTGCAGAACCGAATATCCGTGCCCCGTGCCAAGGTTGTAGATCTTCAGCCCGAGCTTCGGCTCGCGCTCCAGCTTCTCGATTGCCTTCAGGTGGCCGAGCGCAAGATCGACGACGTGGATGTAGTCCCTGACGCCCGTGCCGTCCGGCGTCGGATAGTCGTTGCCGAACACGTTCAGCTCGGGCAGCCGCCCTACCGCGACCTGCGCGACGTACGGCAGCAGGTTGTTCGGGATTCCCGCCGGGTCTTCGCCGATAAGCCCGGACTCGTGGGCGCCGATCGGATTGAAGTACCTGAGCAGTATCACGTTCCACTCGGGATCAGCCTTCTGCACGTCGCGGAACACCTGCTCCATCATGAGCTTCGTCCAGCCGTAGGGGTTGGTGCAGCCGGGCGTCGGGAAGTCCTCGCGGATCGGCACCGCCTTCGGTTCGCCATAGACCGTCGCCGACGACGAGAACACTATGTTCTTGCAGCCGTGCTCGCCGAGGCACTTGAGAAGCGTGAACGTTCCGCCGAGGTTGTTGGCGTAGTATTTTAGCGGAATCTTAGTTGACTCGCCGACGGCCTTGAGCGCGGCAAAGTGAATCGCCGCGTCGAAGCGCCCTTCCGCGCCGAGAATCGCGTTCAGACGCCTTTCGTCGCGTATGTCGGCCTTGTAGAACGCCGGCGCCCTGCCGGTGATCTTGCGCACCCTCGACAGGGCCTTGCGCGAACTGTTGCAGAGGTTGTCCACGACAGTGACGTCATGCCCGGCGTTCAGGAGCTCGACGACCGTATGGCTGCCGATGTAGCCTGCGCCCCCGGTAACTAGAATCTTCATATTCCCCTTCCCTTTCCGTCCTGTCAGAAGAACAGCTTTGCGAGTGACAAAAGGCCCTGCTTCCACGGCACGCGGTGCGAAACGCCGCTCTTGCCCGCAAACTCGGAAAGATGCGCCACGTACCAGTCGTAGTTCCTCACGAGCGCCTGCTTGTTGGAATACTGCGGGCGGTAGCCCAGGAGCTTCTCGGCCTTCTCGATCGACACGAACGAATCCGTAGAGGCCGTCTCGTAGACCCATGGATAGAGAGGCGAAAGGTGAAGTTTCTCGAGTATGCGAAGAATGAACACGAGCGGCTTCACCGGCATGCCCCGGATCTTCTTGCCGTGCCCTGCGCGGTCGAGCACGGCCTGATAGTCTTCCTTCATCGTCGTGAATTCCTTCGCGCCGATGTTGAACTCGGTCGCGACGACGTCCTTCGGATACGTCATCGCGTTCCAGATCGCATGGTCGAGGTCGTCCACGTCCATCAGCTGGTAGCGGTTCTCGCCGCTGCCGATCATCGGAAAGCCGTGGCCGGTGTAAGCCCAGTCGTAGAAGAGCGCGAATACGCCGAGCCGCTCCGGGCCGATGAAACTCTTCGGACGTATGATCGAGACGCAGTAGCCGTCCTTAATCGCCTCGCGGCAAATGTCCTCGGCCGCGATCTTCGCATGCCCGTAGGGCCCTACGCCTACCATCGGGTCCGTCTCGTATATCGGGTGCTTCTTCGGAACGCCGTACACCGCCGTGGAGGAAATCTGGATCATGCGGTCGAGGCCGAACTTGCGGGCCGCGGCAAGCACGTTGCGGCAGCCGTCCACCTCAGTCGTGCGTATGTCTTCCTCGCTATAGAGCGGCAGCGCCGCAGCGCAATGGACGACGATGTCGCAACCCTCGGTGACCTTCTCGACAGCCTGGATGTCGCGCACGTCGCCCAGCGTGAACTTGAGCCAGCTTTCGCTCTTTTCGGGATAGTCGAACGGCGCTATGTCAAGGACACGAATCTCATCAACGCCCTTCTCGCGAAGGAAGCGTATAAGATTTATGCCGAGAAAGCCCGAGCCACCGGTGACAAGGACCTTCATCGTTCACCTCACTTTGCCGGAGCTGCAGGGGCAGGAGCTGGCGCCGGAGCCGCAGGGGCAGGAGCTGGCGCGGGGGCTGCCGGCGCCGGAGCAGGCGCGGCAGGTGCCGGAGCAGGTGCCGGTGCCGCAGGAGCGGGAGCCGCAGGGGCAGGAGCTGGCGCGGCGGGAAGCTCAGGAGCCATCGGTAGAGCCGGCGGAGCCGACTCCGTCGCAACAGGCTCGGACTCCTGAGCCATCAACGAATGCGAATGCACCGTCGAAGTAAGCCTCGCAAGGACAAGCGTGTTAAGCAGAAAGATCGCACCAAGCACGGCCGTCGTCTTGATCAGGACGTTACCGGCGTCGGCACCCAGGGACGCCTCGAGCATGCCACCGCCTATGGCACCGCCCAAGCCGCCTTCTTTCGGCTTCTGCAGCATCACGACAAGCACGAGCAGCAGACAGACGAGCACTTCGACGACATACAGAAATCCAATCAAAATGGACATTGTTTCTTCCTTTCGTTTGAAAGTGTATTATACCGCATTCGCCGGCTTCCCGTCAACTCCCCCGCTGCCAAGCAACGCGTGCCCCTCCTGCCGCAGGCCTGCGGGATCAGACGTAGACGTAGTCGTTCAGGACGGGCTGCAGGCCGCCGTCGGCAAGGTCGGCGCGCATGCGCTCCAGGCTGCGGGCGTCGCTGATCTCGAACTGCTCGTCGCCCTCCTCGCCAGAACAGGCCCCCTGCCCGTATTTCGCGGCATGGTCGCCTATGCCTGTGGACACGCCGGCGGAAACCTTCGTCGCCGCGATCTTCACGATGCCGTTGCGAAAGGATGCGCTTTCCCGCGAAGAGACGGTTATGCCGGCAAACGGCAGGAACAGGCGGTACGCGCACAGCACCTGGCAAAGCTCCCTCTCGCCGATCTCGCCGGGCCGGACGTCAGGATGGTTCGTTATCGGCCTTAAGCGCGGACACGAGAGGCTGATTTCCGCCTCTGGATACTTCTTCTGCAGCCAGCAAGCGTGCAAGGCCGTGGCAAGCGCGTCCTTGCGGAAGTCAGATAGTCCAAGCAGCGCGGAGAACGCGACGCCGCGCATTCCGCCCCTCAGCGCACGCTCCTGCGCGTCAAAGCGGTACGGCCATACGCGCTTGCGTCCCATGAGATGCAGCCTTTCGTACTGCTCTACGTCATACGTCTCCTGAAACACGGTCACATAGTCCGCGCCACGCTCGTGCAGATAGCGGTACTCGTCGGTGTTCATGGGGTAGACCTCCAGCCCAACCAGCCGGAAGTACCGCCTGGCCAGCTCGCAGGCGTCGCCGATGTACTCTACGCCGCTCACGGACCTGCTCTCTCCGGTAAGGATCAGCACCTCCTCCATGCCGGACTTCGCGATAACCTCCATCTCGCGCTCGATCTGGCCCCTGTCTAGCTTCATGCGGCGTATCGGGTTGTAGCAGTTGTAGCCGCAGTAAACGCAGTAGTTCTCGCAGTGGTTCGCGATGTAAAGCGGCGTGAACACGTAAACCGTGTTGCCGAAGTGCTTCACCGTCTCGGCGCGGGCTCGCTCCGCCATGCGTTCAAGGAACGGTTCGGCGGCCGGGGAAAGCAGAACGCGGAAATCCTCCTCCGAGCAGCGGCTGCCGTCGAGGACGCGGCGCACGTCCGAAGCCGTGTACCGGCGAGGGTCATACGACGCCATCGCCGCACGCACGCGGTCCTTTATGTCGGAATCTATCTCCTCCATCCCAGGCAGGTAAGCCATCGGATCTGTCCGGCACGACGGATCGCGCTCAAGGCGGTGCTTGCGCTCGAGTGCCGTCGGAGAAAGCCCCGCCGCGTCGAAGATCAGGTCGCTTCGCCTTGTGTCCGATTCACCCATGGAACCACTCCCGTCAGCGCAGGAACCCGGTAAGCGGATCGGAGGCCGAGCCGCCTCTCGCAAGGACGCGTCCCAACCCGGCGCGGTACGCCTCGCGCCCCGACTCTATGGCAAGGCGGAAGGCACGGGCCATGCGCGGCACGTCGCCGGAAGTGGCGAGCGCGGTATTGGCCATGATGGCCGCGGCACCCATCTCCATCGCGCGGCAGGCCTGGCTCGGCGCGCCTATGCCGGCATCCACGATGATCGGTAGCTCGATCTCGTCGATGAGGATCTGTATGAAATCCGCCGTGGCAAGGCCCTTGTTCGACCCTATCGGCGCCCCGAGCGGCATCACGGCGGCGGCTCCGGCCTTGACCAGGTCACGAGCCACGTTCAGGTCTGGGTACATGTACGGCAGCACAGTGAAGCCTTCGGCGGCCAGCAGCTCCGTCGCCCGGACCGTCTCCTGGTTGTCAGGCAGCAGGTATTTAGCGTCGCGCATGATCTCTATCTTCACGAAGTCGCCGCAGCCAAGCTCGCGGGCGAGCCGCGCAATGCGCACAGCCTCCTTCGCGTCGCGCGCGCCGGATGTGTTCGGCAGCAGCGTCACCCCCTTGGGAATGCAGTCGAGTATGTTCTCGCGCTCGTTCGTGTTGGCGCGGCGCACCGAGAGCGTCACAATCTGGGCTCCCGCATGCTCTACCGCGGCCCGGACTAGACTCAGCGAATACTTGCCGGAGCCAAGAATGAAGCGCGACGTGAACGTGCGCCCGCCGAGCGTGAATGTATCGTTATCTTCCGTCATGGTTCTTCCGATCCGTCTATGAGACGCAGTATCATCGTCGCCTGATGAGCGGCGCACGCAAGAACGCGCGCGCCGTAGAGCCCAAGTCCGTCCGCCACATCCGCCGTGCGGTCGCCGCAGACGTAGAGCCGCTTCGAGACGCGCACGGTCGATATGAGGTTCGCGGACTCCAGCCCGGCCATGCCGGACGCCGCGACAACAGGCTTGTCCGGATGCGCCGCCAGCGCGGACGAGACGAGCATGGCCTTCTCCTCCGCGCGATCGAACGCTTCGCAAATTATGTCATCGCCTGACAACAGGGCGGCGGCGTTCTCCTCGGTGATCCGCACCGCCTCAGCCACAACCTCGCAGTACGGGTTAACCGCGGCGATGTTCGCCTTCAGCGCCTCGGCCTTTGCAAGCCCGACCTGCTCCGCCGCATACTGCTGGCGGTTGAGGTTCGACGGCTCCACCCGATCGAAGTCGATGAGATGCAAGTGCCCAACGCCGGCCCGCGCAAGCGCGATGGCGACGTTGGAGCCAAGCCCTCCCAGCCCGCACACTGCAACGCGCGCGGCATCGAACTTCGCCTGGCGCGCCGCGCCGTGGCGCTCGACTAGCGCGGCATGCAGGGTCTCGCGGTCCGGCGTCATCTCAGCCGCCTCCCATGAAGCAAACGACCTCAACTACGTCACCGTCGCGCAGAACCGTTTCGGCGTAGCGGTCTCTAGGAACGATGGCCTCGTTAATCTCAACCACGACGCGCGCGGCGTTGTAGCCGGCGGATGCCAGATAGTCCGCAAGCGTCTGGCCTGCAGCGTTTTTCTCCTCGCCGTTGATCCTCAGCATCGTCTCTCCTCCTTGCACAGCGTACGTGCGATCGTCGAAACAGGATCCCCCTCCGCACGCAACAGCCCGGTGGCGTCCGCAAGCGCCGCGCGCGCCGCCGCGTTCGCGGCCTTGTCGGTCAGCCATGCCTTGAGGCGCTCCGCGACGGCCTCTGCGGTGAAATCTTCCTGCAGGAGTTCCGGCATCGGGCACGGTGCGCCGGACTTCTCCGCTATGATGTTCGCAAGCCCGATGTGGCGCACTCCAGTGATGACGCGCCGCGCTATGAAGGCAAAGACGGGATCCACCTTGTATACCAGCACCGTCGGACAGCCCGCAAGAGCCGCCTCCAGCGTCGCGGTGCCGCTGGCGACAACCGCGGCATCCGCCGTGCGCAGAAGCTCCCTCGCTCCGCCGTCGCGGACCGAGACGGCCTCCGCAACTGCAGCCCGCCCGTCGCCATGGCCATTTTTGCGGAACCGCTCGATCTGCGCGACAATCGCCGCGCGTGCCCTTTCGTTCGCCGCCGGAATGACGATCCTCAGTCCGGCGACTTCCCCGGACAGGAGCGAGACAGCCGCCAGGAGCGTCGGCATGTGGTGGCGTATCTCGCCGATCCTGCTGCCCGGCAGGACCGCCAGAAGCTTTCCGCCTGGCTCGCCACGCACCGTCTCCTCGCCGCATCGCTCCACCCCTTCCTTGGCCATTTCCAGCGCAAGCGGGTGGCCTACGAACTCGGCGAAGCCCGGACGGAACAGCGCAGGTTCGAACGGGAAGAAGCAGCAGAGCCTGTCGAGCGCCGCCTCGATCTTCGGGATGCGTCCGCGCTTCCACGCCCAGACCTGCGGGCACACCACGTGTACGGTGCGTATGCCCCTCGCCTTGGCGTATGCGGCAAGCCTGAGATTCATTCCCGGATAATCCACGGTGCACACGACGTCTGGCCGCCACTCGTCGATAGCCCGCTCCATCGTCCGCCTAACGCGCATGAAGAAGAATATCCGCCGCAGCACGGCGAGGATTCCCATCACGGCGAGGTCGCCGGTGTTGAATCCGTAGTCGCCATAGCCGCGGATCTCGGCGCCGGGGCACAGCCCGCCGACCTTCGCCGCGATCCTCTCGCGGTACATCATTCCGGACTCCTCGCCGGCTAGAAGCAAAATCTTCATGGCGTCACGGCCTCAGCGGTGCCGGCGGAAGGCCAGAGTCCACGCCGACGACGGCGATGCCATGGCGGTTTGCGAAGCCGACGACCGCCTCACGGTCGAGCAGTATGAGGCGTCCCGCCTGAAATGCGAGCGCGGTCGCGCCGGCACTTTTCATGACCTTGAGGGTCTTCAGCCCGATGACCGGAATGTCGAAGCGCATGTCGTGCCCTTCGCGCGCGGCCTTGAAGACTACGGAGCCCTTGCCGCCGAGTCGGCCGCCGCGGCGTATCGCCGCGTTCGTGCCCTCGAACGCCTCCACGGCGAGCACCATGCCCGACTTCACAACGACCGTCTGCCCGACGTCGTGCGCTCCTACGTCACGGGCGACTTCCATGCCGCGCCGCACGTCCGAAGCTTCAGCTTCCGTAAGTTCGCGTCCGGCAAGCGGACCGATTCCCGGCAGGTGTCCGTCCATATACAACGACGCCGGCAGGACCTTAGAACCGTACGCCTCGAACTTCTCGATGAGCTTGCGGAATATCGTATGCGCGTTCTTCGTCGGCAGCTCGCGCAGCCAGGCCTTCACCTCGTCGCTGAACCGGCAGCGGAACAGCGAGAGCGGGTTTATCTGCCCTGCCATCACAAGCCCGTCGTAGCCCTGCGTGCCGGCCCACCTAACGGCCTCGTCGAGCGCGCCGAGCGCGACACGATGCCCGCCGTCCGCCGCGCGCACCGTCGCCGCCTCGGTGGAGCCGCGAACCGACAGCACGTCCACGCGGGCGACGCCTGCGCGCTTCGCCCCCTCGATCACGAGCCGCGGATAGCTGCCCGCGCCCGCCACGACGAGAAGCCTGGAGATCATTCCTCCGCACGGAGGCGCTCCAGGAGAGCGTCGAGCGTCATGGCGCCGAGGTCGCCGGCGGCGCGGCTGCGGACGGACACCGTGCCGTTCGCCTCGTCGCGCGGCCCGACCACAACCTGGTACGGGACCTTCATGAGCGTCGCCTCGCGTATCTTCGCGCCGAGCTTCTCGGCCGAGGAATCCACGTCGACGCGGAACCCGGCCGCGCGAAGGCCGGCCTGAACCTTCTTCGCGTAGTCGAGCGCCTTGTCGCTGACCGGCAGCACGCGCACCTGCTCCGGCGCGAGCCACAGCGGAAACGCTCCCGCGTAATGCTCTATGAGAATGCCGAAGAACCGCTCGATGGAGCCGAGCAGCGCCCGGTGCACCATGTACGGGCGGTGGTCCTTGCCGTCCGCGCCAACGTAGGTAAGGTCGAATCGCTCCGGCAGGTTGAAGTCGAACTGCACCGTACCGAGCTGCCAGGGCCGGCCGAGCGCGTCCTTGATCTTCATGTCGATCTTCGGACCGTAGAACGCGCCGCCGCCCTCGTCCACCTCGTAGCTCATGCCCTCCTGGTCGAGCGCGTCCCTGAGCGACTGCGTCGCCTGCTCCCAGCGGGCCGGGTCGCCCACCGCCTTCTCGGGCTTGGTGGAGAGGTACGCCTGAATGTCATGGAAGCCGAACTTGCCGAGCATTCCCTTCGCAAACTCGACGGTGTCCCTTATCTCCTGCACGATCTGCTCGGGAGTGCAGAAGATGTGAGCGTCGTCCTGCGTGAAGCCGCGCACGCGGAAGAGGCCGTGGCGCACGCCGTCCTTCTCGTAGCGGTAGACCGTGCCCAGCTCCGCGAGGCGCATCGGCAGGTCGCGGTAGCTGCGCTTCTTGAACTGGTAGACCTGTATGTGGAACGGACAGTTCATGGGCTTCACGTAGTAGTCCTGGACGTATGCGTCCTCGCCGCTGCCCTCCTGCACTTTCATCACCGGGAACATGCCGTCCTTGTAGAACGAAAGGTGCCCCGACGTCTCCCAGAGGTTCGACTTGCCGACATGCGGCGTGTAGACGATCTCGTAGCCGGCCTCATAGTGCTTCCTGCGCCAGTACTCCTCGATTGCGACGCGCACGCGCGCGCCCTTAGGCAGCCAGTGCGCGAGGCCCGGACCGACGGACTCCGTTATCGTGAAGAGCTCCAGCTGCTTGCCGAGGACGCGGTGGTCGCGCTTCTTAGCCTCTTCTTCGCGGGCGACGATCGCATCGAGCTCGGCCTGGTCTTTAGCGACAATGCCGTAGATGCGCTGGAGCATCTTGTTCTTCTCGTCGCCGCGGTAGTAGCTGCCGGCGACGCGGGTGAGCTTCACGACGCCGATCTGGGCTGAATGCTCAACGTGCGGCCCGCGGCACATCTCCACGTAGTCTCCGACCGCGTAGGTAGATATCGCGACGCCGTCCGCAATCACGTCCTGAAGCCGCTCCAGCTTGTACTTCTGTCCGGCAAGCAGGACCTTCGCCTCGTCGGCGGACACCTCCTTGCGCACGAACGGCTCGTCGAGCGCGATGAGACGGGCGATCTCCGCCTCGATCTTCGGAAAATCCTCGGGCGAAAGCCTGTGCGGAAGGTCGAAGTCGTAGTAGAACCCGTCGTCAGTCGCAGGCCCGATGTCCACCTGCACGTCGGGAAAAACGTTCATTACCGCGCGCGCCATCATGTGCGCCGCGCTGTGCCGCCTCATCTCGTCGGTAACTTCTGCCATGATCACTCCTGTTCTCCTTAAACTGTTATTATATCATATTTCCCTCGCCGCCATTGCAAGCGTCAGGCTTCGCGCTCCAGGTCGCGGCGGACGGCCTTCTGCTTGAGCGCGTCGCGCTTGTCGTGCAGCGCCTTGCCGCGGCATACGCCCAGGTCGAGCTTTACCTTTCCGCGGCGCAGGAACAGCTTGAGCGGCACGAGCGTGAGGCCCTTGGCCTCGCTCTTCATCTTCAGCTCGCCGATCTCCTTTGCGTGCACGAGCAGCTTGCGGTTGCGCTTGGGGGCGTGGTTGAACCTGTTGCCGAACTCGTACGCCGCGATGTCGGCCCCGACGAGCCAGAGCTCGCCGCCGAGGACCGCCGCGTATGAGCCGGCCAGCGACACTCCGCCGCGCCGCACCGACTTCACCTCGGTCCCCGAAAGGGCTATGCCGCACTCGATCGTCTCGAGTACGGCATAGTCGTGTCTGGCCCGGCGGTTTTCCGCGAAGACCGGATTGAACTTCTCAGTCCGCATAAAGCGAATTGATGTTCGCGTGCTTCTTGTTCCACTTGGTCTTGGCGTCCTCGGCCTTGGCGATCGCGTCGAAGTCGATCTCGGCGATCAGCTTGCCCTCCGCAACCTCTTGAAGCGCGATGTCGCACTTGTCGACGTCGAGCGACGCGGGCTTTATGAGCGGCTTAGCGCCGTTGATGAGCTCGCGCTCGCGCTTGCTGATGAGGTTCACCAGGACAGGCACGGACGGAATCTTCTCGTGCGCGGCCTTTAGCAGCTTGGCGTCCATCGTGAGACCCTCCTTATGCCTTGGCCTGCGCGTCGAGCTCGGCCATCGCGGCCTTGCGGCTCAGCTTGATGCGGCCGCGCTCGTCCACGTCGAGGCACTTCACCTTGATGATGTCGCCGACCTTGCACACGCCGTCCATCGACTTAAGGAACTTGTCGGAGAACTCGCTGATGTGGCAGAGCCCGTCCAGCCCTGGAAGTATCTCGACGAACGCGCCGAAGTCCTTGATGCCGGTCACCTTGCCCTCGTATATCTTGCCGGGCTCGGCTTCCGCCGCCACCTCGCCGACGGCCTTCTTCGCGGCCTCCATCGACTCCTTCGACGTCGCGAAGATCGCGACCTTGCCGTCGTCGTCGATGTCGATCTGCGCTCCCGTCGTCTCCACGATGGCGCGGATGTTCGAGCCGCCGGGGCCGATGAGCGCGCCGATCTTGTCGACCGGAATCTGCATCTCCTCGATCCGGGGCGCGTACTTGTTCAGTTCTGCGCGCGGCGCCGGTATGACCGACTCCATGAAGTCGATGATCTTGAGACGCGCGTCGTGGGCCGCCTTGACTGCGCCCTCGACGAGGTCCCAAGTGAGGCCCCTGAGCTTCAGGTCGACCTGGAAGCCGGTGATGCCCTTGCGGGTGCCGCCGACCTTGAAGTCCATGTCGCCGCAGTGGTCCTCGGCGCCGAGAATGTCGGTCACCAGCACCTTCTGGCTCTGGTCCTCGTTCGTGAACAGGCCGATCGAGATGCCAGCGACAGTCGCCTTCAGCGGCACGCCGGCGTCCATGAGCGCAAGGCAGCCGTTGCAGATCGACGCCATGGACGAGGAGCCGTTCGAGCCCATGATCTCGCTCACGACGCGAATCGAGTACGGGAAATCGTCGGGGAGAACCTCCGCGATCGAGCGCTCGGCGAGCGCACCGTGGCCGATCTCGCGGCGCCCGGTGGAGCCGAGGCGGCCGACCTCGCCCGTGCAGTAGGGCGGGAAGTTGTAGTGCAGCATGAACCGCTTCGAGGTGTCGCCACCGGTAACGGAGTCGAGGTCCTGCGCGTCCTTCTTCGTGCCGAGCGTCACCGTCGCCAGCGACTGCGTCTCGCCGCGAGAGAAGATCGCCGAGCCGTGCACGCGCGGAAGAATCCCGACCTGCGCGGAGAGCGGACGTATCTCGTGCTGGGCGCGGCCGTCGATGCGGAGCCCCTTCTCGAGCACGTTCTTCCTTACGGTCTCGATCTCGAGCGCGTCGAAGAGGTGCACGAAGCCGACCGCGTCGACCTCGGGCCACTTCTCGCTGACCTTCTTGAGCAGGTCCTCCTTGATCGCGGAAACCTTGCCCTGGCGCTCCAGCTTGCCCTTGATGAGCAACGCGGACGCAAGGGCCTCGCCGCCCTCCTGGCGCATGAAGTCCATCTTGTCCGCAGGCTGCGGCACGTCCTTGATGTCCTTGTCGGGCTTGCCGAGCGCACGGCGCATCTCGATCTGGAGGTCGATGATCTTCTCGACTTCCTCATGGGCGCGCTTGAGCGCGGCGATGAAGTCCTCGTCGCTGATCTCGCTCGCGGAGCCTTCCATCATGAGGAACTTGCCGCGAAGGCCGGCGTAGAGAAGGTCGATGTCGCTCTTGGCCTTCTGCTCGTGCGTCGGGTTTATGACCCACTGCCCGTCGACGCGGCCGATGCGCACGCAACCGATCGGGCCCATGAACGGGATCTCGCTGATGTGCAGCGCGGCCGACGCGGCGTTAACCGCCAGGAAGTCGCCCTCGCGCGTGCCGTCGGACTGGATCAGCGTCGAGTTTACCTGCACGTCGTTGTAGTAGCCGTCTGGGAACAGCGGACGGATCGGGCGGTCGCACATGCGCGCCGTAAGGATCTCCTTGCTCGTCGGACGCGCCTCGCGCTTGAAGAAGCCGCCGGGGAACTTTCCGGCCGCGTAGAACTTCTCGCGGTACTCGCACTGGAGCGGGAAGAAGTCGATCCCTTCGCGCGGCGTATCCGTGTTTGTCACGGCCGTGAAGACCGTGGTGTCACCGTAGCTGACGGTGACTGCTCCGGCGGCCTGCTGCGCCAGGAGCCCGGTCTCGATCACGAGGTCCGTCCCCGCGATGTTGACCTTGAACTGCTTTGCACCTTGCATTGTGTTTTCTCTTTTTCCTTGTTTTCCGTTTGTCAATTCCTCGGGCAGGATTTCGCAAGCCCGTTGCCCGCCTTAGCGGCGCAGGCCGAGCTTCTTGATGAGCTCGCGGTAGCTCTGCTCGTTCTCGCGCTTCAGGTAGTTCAGGAGGTTGCGGCGGTTCTGGACCTTGCGCAGAAGGCCGTAGCGGGAGCTGTGGTCCTTCTTGTTCGCCTTGAGGTGCTCGGTCAGCGCCTCGATCTCCTTCGTGAGAACCGCGATCTGCACTTCAGAGGAACCCGTGTCGCGGTCGTGGCGCCTGTACTCGTTTGCGATGGCGGACTTGTCGATCTTCATTGTCTGTCTTTGCTCTTTCTTTTGCCTTCCGCGAACCGGGAGGCTGGCACTATGAAGACAGGCTTCGCCATCACCCGATGGCGCCCGCAACAGGGAGCAACCTCCTTAGACAGTCGCAGATTGGAGCATATATTTTACCAAAAACGGCCCCCGCCTGGCAAGTGGGGGTGCGCGGGCCGCGCGGCAACCTAATCCCTTGCAGCAGCAAAGCGCGTCAAGAGGAGCCAGGCGCCGTCCGCCCGCAGGACGCCATCGGACTCAGGCGGCAGCAGGAAGCATTCGCCCGCCGCAAACGGTTCGCCGTCAAGGCTGAACGTGCCGTCAGCCGACCTGACCGCAAGAAACTCCCCGTCAGCGCACTTGATCGGCATTTCCCCAGAGAGACGCTTCTGGCTGAACGAGAAAAACGGCATGTCGAGCGACCGGCACGGCTCTGGCGGCGGCAGCTTCGGGTCAAGCGCAAGGAGCCCCTGCCCGACGTGCAGTTCGCGCGGACGTCCGTCGGGACCGGTCCGGCCCCAGTCGTAGAGGCGGAAGGTCGTGTCGGAACTCTGCTGCACCTCGTAGACGCGGGCGCCGTCGCCGATGGCGTGGACCATCCCGGCCGGAATGAAGATCACGTCGCCAGGCCGCAGATCGTGGCGGACCAGCAGTTCGCCTACGCGACCCTCGCCAATGGCGGCCTCGACCTCTGCAGCATCAGTTCCGGAACGAAGCCCCGCATAGACCGGGCCTTCGGAAAGGGCGCACCACATCTCCGACTTCGGCTCGCCGCCAGTCAGCCGGCAGGCCGATGCGTTCGGGTGCACCTGCACGGAGAGGCGCGTCACCGCGTTAATCTCTTTGAAGAGGAGAGGGAAGTTCGAAAAGAGTCCGTCCAGTCGGCGCCCGGCGCACGGGCCGTCCGCCACCACGCTCGGATCGCTCGCGTGCGCCGAAATCTCCCATCTCTCGTATCCCCACAGTGCGCGGTGGACGCGTTCCTCGAACCTCAGGCACCGTTCGTTCATCCTGGCCTAGCCTCCCCTACCTTCTTTCGTGCGCCGACCGCAAGCGCCGAATATACTGCGACTGTCGTCGCAACCGGAGCGACGAAAATGGCCGCCACCGCCATCGCCCAGCCGGGCACGCCGAGCGGCAGCAATGCGGCAAGCGTCACGAAAAGCGCCAGCGTGTAGGCGACCTGCCCGGCCATCACGGCGGAGGGACGGCGTGCGACGGCCGCAAGGCCTTCGATGCGTCCCCGCACCGCCTGTATCATGCAGATGAGCGAGTATATGCCGACCGCGAGACGCGCCGTGCCGAGCATCCGCGGCGGCACGTTCTGGTAAGTGCCGAAGTACCAGTTGCCGACTGACGGCGTGGCGAAGAGAAGCGGCAGGAGGCCGAGCAGCGCACCGACCGCTATTGCGTAGACTAGCAGGCGGCGGTCGCCTGGGTGTTCCGGCGGGAACTGTATCGCCACTGTCTGCATGCGCAGCGCGGCGTAGGCAACGGGGTTTGCGACGCCGAGCGTGACGTAGTGCAGGGCCAGCATGTCGCCAGGGCTGTCGGCGCGTCCGACGAACGCGGCGACGATGAGCGGCGAGAGCATGAGCAGGAAGCCTCCAAGGGACAACGGCAGCGTGAAGCGGAACTGCTCCAGCGTGAGCGACAGCACCTCGCCAGCCGCGGGGCGGTCGCGCCCCGGAATCGGAGAGTGGGACGCACGCAGCTGCGCCACGTAGGGACGCGCCCACGCCCATGTCGCCACGTACTCCACGATGACGCCGAGCGTGAGCGCGACGAGGCCCCAGGACGCGCCGGTCCAACCGATGCGGGGGAAGGCCACGGCGCAGGCGAGAGTCGCGCCCATGCGCAGGAACGTGGCGTTGTTGGCCTTCGCGCTGTCGTAGCACGAGAAGAGCACGACCATCGGCACGTTGCGGAGGAAGAACGTGCCGTTCATCACCGCACCGTAGAGGAGCGTGAAGCGAGCCGTTTCGGCCAGGGCGGGCGGGAGCGCGAAGAAGCCGCGGAACAGCCAGTCGGAGAAAGGCGGCAGCGCCATCGCGCACTGGACGGACAGCAGGGCGGCCATCATCAGCGCGTTCAGCCGCCGGAACGAGAGGTAGCCGTACCAGGTGCGGGCGAAAACGAGGCCTGTCGTCAGCAGACCGCCGCCGAGGGCACCTATCATGAACATCACCACCTGGCCCTGGCTGAACGCCGTAAGCGCGTCCACGCCGCCCGGCCCGTGCGTCACGATACCCGCCACAAGCGGATAGGTAAGCGACTGCGAGAACGCCTGCAGCAGCAGCGGAAGGTAGAAGCGCGTGACGCGCCCGACGCCAAAGCGCGACTCGCCGCAGCCGCTCATGTCTGGTAGGGCCCGAGGAACGCTTCCTTGAAGTCGTAGCCGCCCGAGAAGCTCTCCAGGGAGTCTTCCTCGCCGCGCCGCACCCTGCGGCTCTCCGTAAGGTTGATCATCATCTCGCCGATGTCCTCGGTGGACTTGAGACCCCACTCCGTCAGCACGTCGTAAGTCAGCGGGCCGTACTGGTCGAGGGCGCGCTCACGGAACTCGTCCGTTATCTCCTCGCCCGACATGTGCCTCCCCTCCCTGCCGAGGTAGTTGATGCAGTCCATCAGCAGCGCGTAGGCGCGCGCGTCGTAACGCTGGTCGCGCCCGATGATGTCTTCGAAGGAGTCGGAGCTGAAGTCAATCTCTTCCATAGGTGCCGATAGTATACCAAAAGTTCACCAGATGCCGAGCGCGAGGTATGGGAGAATCGACTTCTCGAGCGTAACGTCGAGGTCGAAGAGCGCCTCGCCGGCGAGGCCGTACTTGCGCACAAGGCATATCTGAGAGATCACCTGGCGCGCGTCAAGCCGCGACTCGTTGGCGGTGACGCCGATTCCAGCAATCGTCCGCCGCGCGTGCGACCTCACGGACGCATGCTGGCGCAGGAACTCCTCGAACCGCGAGGGGTCCTCGGTATAGTCCATAGGCACCACGTAGTCCACGATGCCGGTGTCAAGCCAGCCCACCCAGTCCTGTCCGACGGACGTTACGCACGCCGGGTACTTGCCGTAGACGGCAGTCGTCAGCCACTTCGGGCGAGGCACGCGCCGCCGCGCCGCCGCCACGAACGCAGAGACGTGCGCAGCGGCGTCCTTCGGCTTCGCCGTGCCGTCACCGAATCGCACGAAGTCGAGATGGACGCCTGCCACGCGGTACCGCGCCGCCAATTCGCCTACGGCAGAAAGCACGTACTCCCTGACGGCAGGAAGCGAGGGGTCGAGGTAGTCGGTCAGCTTCCCCGACGGCGTCTTGAGCCGCCAGCCGCGGCGGCGGAACACCTCGAGCCTGTCGGGCGTGGCGCGGGAAGTGCTGAAGCACATCAGCCAGGCGTGAACCCTAACGCCAGTCCCTGCGGACGCCGCGAGGCACGCGGCGAGCTGGTCGCCCTCCTGTTCGAGCGTCTTGGAGCGCGGCAGAACCGCGCTCGGGTAGTTGGCGAAGCCCGCGCCGCCTACGTTGACGAACAGGTCGGTGATGCGCGCCGCCTTCAGGACGCGGAACGTGCGCGGCCAGTCGCCAGGGTAGAGTCCGCAGCCCGACTGGTCCCATGTGGCGTGAAGCTCGCCGCGCGCCGGGACCTGCTTTGCGGCGAGGGCGCGCAGCGCCTGACGTTTTGCATCCTCGCGGCGGCGGTGCACGCCGTAATTCCACAGCGACGGCGCGACCGACCCGACGATCGCCCCCAAAAGCTGCGCCTTCAGGTCCTCGTCGCCGTCGGCCTGGAGTACGTGAGTCATCCAGAACCCGGCTCCGGAGGCGAGCCATGCCGGCTCGCCGGTCTGCCGTCCCGTGCGGTCCGCCCACGTGGCGATGACGCGGGAGCGGCCCTCTATCGCGCGCGCGCGGTGCAGCACCGACGACGTCTGCCGCACCGATGCGGGCAGCCCCTCGGGGAACTTCGCGGAGAAGACCATGCGGCTGAACTCGCCCGGGTACGCCGCGGCGCGGTAGCCGACCGGCCTTACGCCCATCAACGCGGCAAGGTCTGGCGAGGACGAGTGGAAGACGACGAGCCTGCCGCCGCGGGAGCGAAAGGCGCGAAGGATCGCCATCTCACCCTTCGTAGGCGAAGCGAAGCCGACGAGGAACGCGAGGCGTTCCTTAGCAAGCGCGGCAGGCATCTGCGCGGGCGTCACCACCTGCGCGGGAACCGACTCGCCGGCAAGCCACCGCTTCAGGTGGTTCGCGAGCGACGTCGTGTAGCCAGGCTCGTGCGCCACGATCGCCACGGCGACAAGCAGCGAGGACGCAAGCGACATCAGACGCGCCCTCCTTCCAGCAGGTCAGGACGCAACGATGCCGTGACGCGGCGAGATTCCGCCTTGCGCCACGCCTCGATGCGGCGGTGGTCGCCCGACAGCAGCACTTCCGGGACGCACATTCCGCGGAACTCCGGCGGGTGCGTGTACTGCGGCGCCTCCAGGAGACCGTCCGTGCCGAAGCTTTCGGACGACACCGCCGCCGGGCCGCCGCCCAGCGCGCCAGGCAGGAGACGCACTACGGCGTCGGCCATAGCAGCGGCGGCAAGTTCGCCGCCGGTCATCACGAAGTCGCCAACGGAAAACATGTCCGTCGCCAGGGACTCGACCCGAGCGTCGAAGCCCTCGTAGTGTCCGCACATGAAGACGACGTGGCTCTCCGCCGCCAGCGACTCCGCGTCGCGCTGCGTGAACTTTCGCCCGGACGGCGACGTCATCACGATGCGCGGCGGCGGCGTCTCGTACGGCGACGTCACCGACTCCACTGCGGCGAACCACGGGCCGCACTTCATCAGCATTCCCGGCCCTCCGCCGTAGGGGCGGTCGTCGACCTTTCGCCAGCGGCCCTCGCCGAAGTCGCGCAGGTCGACGACGTTCAGGCAGCACGCGCCCTTGCGGACGGCGCGCGCCACGATGGACTCCGCCAAGAAGCCGGCGAACATCTTCGGCTGCACGCTGATTATGTCTATCGTCAGCACGCCTGTATTATACCAAAATGCGGCGTCACGGCTCGAAGCGGGCGTCCGGCTCCGAGCCAAGGCGCCGGAAAGCCTCCGGCAGAAGCCCCGCCTCGCCCAAGCGCGACAGCTCGCACCACTCGAACGTGATCCAGTCCTCGACGCTCCTCGGTTCGCCGAGCGGCTCGTCGAAGGAGAGCTCGTACACCAGGTTTATCTCGGCGTGGGGGCGGCCGTGCTGCATGAAGGAGTTCTCCACGACGCCGAGGAAGCGCCCTGCCTTTGCCGCGACGCCAAGCTCCTCGCGAACTTCGCGAACAAGGGCTTCGCGTCCAGTCTCTCCGAACTCGATGTGTCCGCCGGGCAGGTAAGACGTCGCGCTGCCCTTTGCGCGGCAGAGAAGAAGCCTCCCGTCCGACAGCGCGACGCCGCGCGCGATGGTCTCGATTCCCGCCAGCTCGTATTCACTTTGCATGGCAGAATTATACCAAACGTCCCCCTAGCGCCGCAATCAGGCTACAACATCTGCTCCGCCCATATCGAGCCGTCGTCGGACTCGATGCGGCAGCGCCCGTCCTCCAACTCCGTGATGACAAGGCCGATTGCCGTGCTGCCGCCATCAGCGTCCGTCATCACCGCCTCAATGCGAAGGCCTTCCACCGTGCCCTCTATCGTCCACGTTTCCTCGGCGAAGAATATCTTTCCACTCACCTCGCCAGCAGCAGAAACGGTAATCGCCGTCAGCGACTCCCCGTCGCCGCTGTAGAAAGTTCCCACGGCCCACTCCGGCACCACCGCGACATCCGAGGTAGACTCCATCGACGCCGCACTGGCGCAGGACGCCAAAGCTGCGGACTTTCGGGCCGTCACAGTGATCTTTATTTTCTTTGTCACCGTGCCCTTGATGTTTTTTGACACAAGCTTTACGGTGTACGTGCCCTTCTTGGTCGCCTTGCCGGTGATTGCACCGCCCTTGTACTTCAGGCCCGCCGGAAGCTTGCCCACCGTCAGCTTGCCCTCCGTAGTTATCGGCCAGTTTACGGATTCGCCTACCGCGCACGTGTAGGAGGCCGCCGTATACACATTAGGCTTCCCGACCACGGTGAACGAGATCGTCCGTATGTTGTTCTTTTCGTTCTTCTCCTTCCAGGAGTTCCCGCTGTCGAGCACAGCCGTAAGCGTGTACTTGCCAGCCGGCAGGTTTTGGAGGAAAGAAGGCTTAGTGTTGGAGAAGTACCAATAGTAGCCCTTTGCCCATGAGTATCTCTCGACGTGTCCTCCATCGCGCCCGTTGATATAGACACTGACGCGCATCTTGCCGGAGACCGTCGTCTTCTTGGCATTCCACCAGCAGCAGCGCATGTATATCTTCTGACCTTTCTTGAACGTGGTCGCCTTTTTCTTGAGCGACGAGGAAGTGGAAAGGTAGAACGAATCCGGCTCGGAAGACTTACGTTTGCAGAACTGCCAGTCGACATTCGACGAGGACTTAGTCGCCCTGTCATTCGTCACGGTGACCGTTCCCCATTTCAAGTTGTCGGACTTGTCGGTTTCCTTCAGGGCCTCCTTGCCGTCTGCCACGATGTCAATCTTGAACTTTCCGACGCCGAAAGTCTTTCCTGACAACGTCTTGGCGAAATCCACCCCGCCGCCAACAGCCAGAGGCGGACAGTCAAACGAGATTGTCTTCTTGAGCTTGTCGGTCTTGGTGTCGTATATGCGCAGCTGTGCCGTCGACTTCTTTGCAGGCTGCTTGCCCTTGTTCTCGATCCTCCAGTGGACAGTCATCGATTCGGACTTTGCTATTTCGGACCTGGAGAACGACGCCGATACGATCTTCAGGTTTGGCCGCGACGAGGCCTTCACAGTGAACGTCGTCTCCAGAACGTTGTTGATCTCATCCGCCTCCGCCAACTGCCCGTAAACATCGAGTTCGCATTTCAGCGTGTACGTCCCTGGCTTTAAGTTCTGCAGGAACACCGGCGCAACGCCAGTATCAAGCCAACCCCACCCATATTTAGACAACACACTCCCCTGCCAGGAACTTTCAAAGTAACTGCCGTTGCTCAACGTGAATCGGTTCACGAAGTTGCTCACGGCCGAACCATCGCCCATGTTCGCAAAAGCATAGTTAAGGTAAATCTTGTCGCCCTGCAAAAACGACTTTTGGCACGTCGTTCCGTCCGATTCGGCCGTTACGACAAGCGGATGCGACCATCCCTGCGGCAGGCAGTATCCCAGATCTACCGATGGCATCCATTGAGAAAAACAGGCCGGAGCATCAATCGCGACAAGGGAAACGCGCTTTGTCGTCGTGCCGGAGGAACTTTTCGCCGTAATGGCGACTGTCGTCGTGCCGACATCAGCCGCACAACCGGAAATCATGCCATCCTTAAGCGAGAACCCCGGCGGCAGACCGGAAACGGAAATCGTCGCATTGTCGTCAGCCGACAGCGCAAAGTTGTATGCAATGCCACGCACCACGACATATCGCTCGTAGCAGTAGAGACGCGGTAATGTCGTATCATTACTCGCAGAGGTGAGAGGCGTTTCTAATGCCGCCTTTGTTGATAGGGAGCCCGCCTTTGGAATCGGTGCTTCTTGAACGAGTGTGGCGGCGGACTTCGAAGATACCGCTTTTGCCGATAGGATGCCCATCTTTTGAGGCGAGGCTTGCGGGACGAGTGTAGCGGCAGACTTTGCAGATGCCGCACCGTTCTTGGCAGACCGTACAATCTTTATGTTTCTAACACTGCAACTAATCGGCAAAGAAGTGAGCGATTCGAATTTCCATTGCAGTGTATGAATGCCCTCGCCTGTTACAGTTGCACCATCACTGAGCCTAAGCACCCCATTCTCATAAATTGTACCTGATACTAATTGCATAGCTCCATCAACTCCAAAATAAGGTTTCGCAACAATATTAGGATAATCAAGTTCTGGATTTATCGTGAACACCCACTCGAACGAGATCGTAAAACTTCCGCTAATAGTTACTTCCTTGGAAGAACCGTCAGACAACCCGAAGTCATCTATCTTGTCTTGGTAGGTGCCGCCAGAACCGCCAGATGTCGAAACTTGTACTTTTATTTGCGTCTCCATGGGTGTCACGCCAACAACAACCTTTGCCATTAAAGACGAAACCGCATCGTTTGCCAAGTAAGGCATATATTTCTTCGCGACAGTTGTGGCGCCCCAGTTATTGGCCATCTTAACAGATATTGGGATTAATTTTCCCCCTGCTTTCTTCATGGGTTCAGACACTCCTTTGCCAAGACTTCCACCGATAATAAGCGTTGCTGCGTCCTCCATCCACTGTTGCTTATTAAAATCTCCATTAATTTTCAAATCAAAATATTGCTCCCAACTATGAAAAATAATTTTTGTATATCCATATGCAAGTGCAGCTTTTGCCATGAATGCTATAGCTCCAGCAAGAGTAACTACAAATTCACCATTAGGATCAATGCCAACAATCGGATTATTATCACAATACCTATACAAATTCACGTCCTCACCACTCAACCCAATCGGATCCATTTGGATAAACCGTCCAAGCGCGGGGAAATAGTAACGGTTGCGCATAAAGAGGAGGCCGGTCGGGTCGGTTTCGACGCCGAGAGTGCCCACATAACCCGCAGTGGAATCCGTCTCATTGCCGATACGTGTTCCTCCGAAAGCGGTATATGCACGGCGATCGACAATCGCGCCGTTGCCGTCAGTGACAAGCCGCGTGGAGCCGATCAGGTCGGCGTGATAGAAAGAAGTTGAGCGTTGAGAGTTGTGAGTTGAGAGTGATGCGAGCCGAACCGCTCCAACGACGATGTGGCGCTCGGTCAGCTCGCCGTTCACGTATTCCGCCGCGACGGACGGCAGCGAGCCTTGCAGGTAGGTGCGCTCGGTCGTGACACCGTTGTCAGTAACCGACACGCGGTTGCCGAACACGTCGTAAGCGCAGCTCCATCGGACGCCAGCCGCCGCATTCGTCACGGCAACAAGGCGATTGAGCGTGTCATAGTAGTAGTATGTCGTCGCGCCGTTCGCGTCAGTCAACTTCGTCAGGTTGCCGTCGAGGTCGTATGAAAGCGTGGCCGCCACGCCATTCGCGGCGACGCGCGTATACTGGTTGAGATTGTTGACCGTGTATGTCGCTCCGTTCGCCGACGTGCGGTTGCCAACCGCATCGTAAGAGAACGATTCGCCAGTTCCGTTGGGATACTCGACCGCAGTCAGCTGACCATCCTTGTCATACGCATAACGTTCCTCTCCCAGGAGCGAGCTTGCGCGAAGGCAGCGCCCGTCGGCGTCGTAGCAGTACTGGAACGATTCGGCTATCTTTCCGTTGGCGTCGCAATGCTCGATGGACGCGACGTGCCCGAGCTTGTCGTAAAGGTATGAAACGCTCGTGCCGTTGCCGTTCACCTGCTTAGAGAGCCGCCCCGTCGTCGCATTGTAGGTATTTTGCAGATAGGCTTTGCCGTTGCCGTCCTTGACGGACGCAAGCCGCCCAGCCGCATCATAGGCAAAGCGCTCAACTGCGCCATCAAGCGAAGTCCGCGTTGCCAGGCGTCCGCAGGAATCGTAGGCGAACGTAAAGCCGCGTCCCGTGGGATATTCAATCCGCGTCAGCCGGTCGGCGGAGTCGTATTGCATTGTCACGGTGCCGGTCTCGCTGTCAGCCGCCTTCGTCACGTTTCCGTGCGCATCGTAATCGTAGGTGAACGTGCGCCCGCTCGACCATGTCTTTTTCACCAGCCTGCCCTTGCCGTCGTAGGAGTAGGCGACGGATTGCCCGCGACGGTTCGTGGACTTCACCACGTCACCGCGGCTGTTGTATTCGAGCTTCGAAGCGGAACCGTCCGCAAACGTCACGGACGTGCCGTGCCCCTTCGTATCGTAGCCGTAAGTAATGGCGCGACTATTCGCGTCCGTCACCCTCTTGAGATTGCCGAAGGTCTCTTCGTAGGCAAATGTCGTCTCTGACCCGGCGGCGGAAACGGACTTGCTCACGCGTCCGAGCGCATCGTGGGTGATCGTGCCCGTCAGGCCGGACGGCGAAACGACCGACTTTAGGAGCCCGTCTTCCGTGTAGCCTTTCTCCACAACGCCCCCCAACGCGTCTGCCGTCTCCAGCACCTCGCCGGAGACTCCGGTCTTTACGGTCGTCGCCGCGCCGTCAGGCCCCGTCAGCGTAACAATGCCTTCGTTACGGGAAATTGACGTCTTTTCCTTGCCGCCGTTTGCTGTGATCACCGTAACCAGTCCGCTGGAAGTGTCATAGGCAAATTCGCGCTTTGTGCCGTCGGGATAGATGATCCGCGACAGCGCACGGGCTGCCGCCGTGCCGTCAGCAGACCGGTATTCGTATGAAGTGACGAGGCCGTCGGGAGTCGTCACTTCCGTCAGAAGAGAATTGGAATAGGCGTAGGTCGTCTTGCGTCCGCAGTCGTCAGTCACAGAAGCGAGCAAGCCGCTCGAATAAGCAAATGTCAAGGACTGCCCGTCCGTATGAGAAATCTTCTGAAGTTTCGTTCCATTCCACGTGAATGTCAGAGAATTACCGCAGTTGTCTGCAATGGAGGATGTGCGCATGTTGGACTTCGCGAACGTCTGCACAGTGCCGCTCTGATAAGTCAGCGTATAGGCGGACGAGGATTCCGTGAGAACTGTCTTGTCGCGGGAGTCTTCGGGCTGCCATGAACCCGTCGCCTTGGTGAAAGAGTACGAGCCGCCGCCAGGGACACGGAACACAAGCGTCTGGGCGTCGGTCAATTCTACGTATGTGGAAAGGTTGTCTGTCCATCCATAGCCGAGAATGCCGCTCGCGAAGCGTCCATACATTGCCGACGAATACGAACGAGTAAAAGAAAGTCCCATGCCACGCGCCGACCGCGCCGCGTCCGTCGCGCTGGCAAGGACGGGGAGGACGGCATCGACGCCAAGCGCCCGGTTGATCTCAACCTGCAAGAGATGATCCAGCTGCCGGACAGGGCGACCATTTTCAGCCAGATAGTCCGCATCATAACGAAGGCAGGACAGATAGGTGTTCCACGTCGTGCCCAAACGCGATTTAAGCGTTGCGATGGCAAACGTCCAGGCACTGTCCGTCACGTAGGACGGTTTCAGCGAAGAGCCAATCGATCCCCAAGGGAATGCTGCCGTGCTCGACTGCATGTAGGAAAGCGTCAATTGCGCGTCTGACAGATCAGTTCTAACGAATACCGGAACTTCGACCGTCTCTCCCGCACGCAGCGAACTTGCCGGCAACTGGCCGGACGTCGCCAGGAACTCGACAGACTTGGCCCAGACGTCTGACTCGGAAAAGCGTACATACGCATCGTCACCAGCCTCAAGACGCACATACGGTGCGGCAATGGAGGAAGTGCCGCTGTTGGAATACGTCACTATCGCCTTTCGCGATACCCCTACATTGCCGGAAGGGACCCTTACATTACAATAAAACGCCGCATTCGCCGCCATAGAAGCGGCCAATGACATGGCGACCAACACTCTTCTCATTTTAATCATCTTTACACCTCATTCCCTTAAGTCATAGGTCACTTCGACTTCTTCCACACGGCGTAAAGCGTAACCGTCTTGCCGTTCTTCGACGTAAGGTTCTTCACCTTCGCCTTGTTCTTGTACGCGACCTTGCCGCCCTTCTTCTTCGCCCAGCCCGTGAACTTGTACTTCGACCGCTTGAAGGCATTGGCCGTGAGCCTGACGTTCTTGCCATAGGTGGCGGAGAGCGTCTTCATCGTGCCTTTGCCGCCGTTCTTGTTGAACTTGATCTTGTACTTGTTCGCCGTCCACCGGGCATAGTACGTTACGTTCTTCGTCATCTTGGTAGTGGCCTTTATCTTCGATCCGCCGCTCTTCTTGGTGTACCAGCCCTTGAGCGTGTAGCCCTTGCGCGTAGCCTTGGGCAGCGTGCCGACGGCATCGCCCTTCGTCACATTGCGCGATGCAGGCGACACACTGCCGCCGTTGGCGTTGAACTTGACGGAGCAGATCGTCGCTACCGGCGACGGAGGCACCGGCGACGCGTCCTGCGTCCAGAACGGGTAGAGCGTAAGCGCGGCGTTGACGACATAGGACGCACCGAGGTCGTATGCCTTCGCTCCGCCGTCGCTCGTCGCCCAGCCGGTCTGCGTGTAACCCTTGCGCGTGAAGATCGCGCCGGCAAGCGAAAGCGTCACGTCCTTTGTCTTCGCCGCCGTCTGCTCCGATCCCGTGCCATAGGCACCGGGCTTGTACGTCACCGTGTAGACCGCCTTCCAGTAAGGATAGAGCGTGATTGCGGCATTTGCCGTGTAGGACGCCCCGAGAACGTATGCCTTGCTGCCTCCATCCTTAGTCGCCCAGCCTGTCTGCACATAACCAAGACGCGTGAAGATCGCGCCAGACAGCGTCAGCGCAATGCCCTCTGTCTTCGTCGCCGTCTGCTCCGACTCCATGCCGAAGACTCCGGGACTGTACGTAACGACATAGGTCGCCGGTGCCGGAGGCTCGTCCTTCGTCCAGAACGGATAGAGCGTTATGTCGGCGTTGGCGGTGTAGGACGCGCCGAGACCGTACGTCTTCGAACCGCCATCCTTGATCGCCCAGCCCGCCTGCACATAGCCCTCGCGCGTGAAGAGCGCGCCCTTCAGCTTCAACGCAACACCCTCGGTCTTAGTCGCAGTCTGCAACGACCCGGCACCGTAGGCGCCCGGCCTGTACGTCACCGTATAGGTCGCAGGCGGAGGAGGCACAGGCGTCTCGTTCTCCGTCCAAAACGGGTAGAGCGTGACATCGGCGTTCGCCTCGTAAGATGCGCAAAGACCGTACGTCTTCGCTCCGCCGTCGCTCGTCGCCCAGCCCGTCTGCGTGTAGCCCTCGCGCGTGAAGAGCGCGCCAGCCAGCTCAAGCGCAACACCCTCGGTCTTAGTCGCAGTTTGCAACGACCCGGTGCCGTAGGCGCCCGGCCTGTACGTCACAGTATATGTCGCCGGCGGAGGAGGCACAGGCGCCTCGTTCTCCGTCCAGAACGGGTAGAGCGTGATGTCGGCGTTCGCCTCGTAGGATGCGCCAAGGCCGTATGTCTTCGCTCCGCCGTCGCTCGTCGCCCAGCCCGTCTGCGTGTAGCCCTCGCGCGTGAAGAGCGCGCCGGCCAACTCAAGCGCGACGTCCTCGGCCTTTATCTCCGTCTGCTGCGACCCGGTGCCGTTCGCGCCCGGCCTGTATGTCACGGTATATGTCGCCAGGGGAGGAGGCACAGGTGCCTCGTTCTCCGTCCAGAACGGGTAGAGCGTGATGTCGGCGTTCGCCTCGTAGGATGCGCCGAGGTCGTACGTCTTCGCCCCGCCGTCGCTCATGGCCCAGCCCGTCTGCGTGAAGCCGGAGCGCGTGAAGAGCGCGTCGGCCAGCGCAAGCGCGACGTCCTCGACCTTAGTCTCCGTCTGCTCTTGCCCCGTGCCGTAGGCGCCGGGGCTGTACGTCACGGTGTAGGTCTCTGGCTCCAGCGGCTCGTTCTCCGTCCAGAACGGGTAGAGAGTTATGGAGGCGTTCGCCGTATAGGACGCGCCGAGGTCGTACGTCTTCGCCCCGCCGTCGCTCATGGCCCAGCCCGTCTGCGTGAAGCCTTCGCGCGTGAAGAGCGCGTCGGCCAGCGCAAGCGCGACGCCATCGACCTTTGTCGCGGTCTGCTCTTGCCCCGTACCGTAGGCGCCGGGCTTGTACGTAACCGTGTATGTCACAGGCGTCGGCGGCACCGGCGGCGGCGAAGAGTTCTTCGTCCAGAACGGGTAGAGAGTGATGGCGGCGTTCGCCGTGTAGGGCGCGCCGAGGTCGTACGCCTTCGCCCCGCCGTCGCTCATCGCCCAGCCGGTCTGCGTGTACCCGGAGCGCGTGAAGGTCGCACCTCTCAGCGTCAGTGCGACATCCTTCGTCTTCGTAGCCGTCTGCTGCGATCCCGTGCCGTAGGCGCCGGGCTTGTACGTAACCGTGTATGTCACAGGTGCGTTCGCCGTCCACTTCGCATAGAGCGTCGTGGCGCTCGTCCTGTCCCACGTCCTCGCGCTCTCCCCCAACGCCGTGTAGTACTGCGTTCCGCTACCGCCGGTGGACGTGTAATAACCGCCGAACGTATAGCCAGAACGCGTCGGCACGGTTATAGGCGGCATTGCGCTACCGTAGGTGGCGGTCACGCTTGCCGTGCCGCCGCTTCCGCTCTGCATGCTCAAGGTCACGGCGTACTTGTTCGCCGACCATACCGCATAGAGCGTAACGGTGGCACCGGGCGAAGAAGTGAGGTCGCACGCCTGCGCGCCGTTGGAGTACTTGACGCCACCATCGCGAGTCTCCGCCCAGCCGGCGAACGCATGGCCCGTCCGAGTGAAGGAACAGGCGGGCAGCTTGATGCACGATCCTATGGCTGCCATTAGATCCGACATGCTCCCAGACCCGCCGTTGGCATTGAATGCAACGGTGTAGCAGTTCGTATTCCAGACGGCATAAAGGGTTATCTCGGCATAGACGCTGGAGAGGTTGAGGATTTTCGCGCAGTCCTGATAGACGACGGGGCCGTCCGGCGTCGTCGCCCAGCCAGCGAACATCGCACCGGCCTTCGTGAACTTGTTTGCGCTCAAGGTCCCAAGCGTGTCGTAGTAGAACCACTTGTTGCACTGACTGTCCATCGAGCCGCTGCCGCCGTTGGCGTCGTATGTGATTGAGTAAGGTATCGGATCCCACCGCGCATAGAGCCGCGTTACCGAAGAAAGGCATTTCGACGAAGTCGTCACCTCGGATCCGTCCGCCGCCGCCGTGTACCAGCGGCAGCGATAGTACCCTGTACGCGTCGCCTCCGGGAGATAGCCGTAGGTGTAGCCCACGGCGTACTTCGCCTCCTGCACGGCCGGCTCGCCACCGTCCGCGACAAACGTCACGCCGACTGTTTGCACCGGAGCCGAGGGCAAGTATTTGAAGTTAGGCCAAGCGGTCTTTGCGACAGTACGACCGAATCGAGTTGTCGTTGTTTTGACGTAAGCGTAACAGTAGCCCTCTGGCTCGGAGACGCTTGATGGAATAGGCAGCGCAAGACCGTCTGCGCCGGAAGTTGCGTTGGCGGAATCAATGTATGTACTGTTGTTTATATAACCGTAGCTGATGCTGAAGTCCACGTCATTTAGATCCGTTGTCGGCTCTTCGGTAACGCCGTGCCGCCACCATGTCACGGCCTGCGGGACGACCTTCAGCGTCTGCCCCGGCCATACGACGCGCTGCGGCGAAGTCCAGGACGACAGCGAGACGCTCCACCCCCACACGTCGACTTCCTTCGACACGGAAACGCCGTTGCACTCCGCCGTGACCTTCAGCCTGGACGCCTTGCTGTATTTCTCCGGGTTGGGGAACGTGACGAGGCCCTCGGACGACATGACGGCGTTAGTGACTGCGGTCTCAGCAATCGTCCACTTCGGCGCGACATCCACCACACTGCCGTCCGCGAGACGGCACGTTGCCGTGAACTGAACTGACTCGACGTCATAGAGGTCGATCACGTCCGGCCCAGCCAACTCAATCGTCGCCACTGCGGGAAGGTTCCACACGGCGTAGAGCGTAACGGTCTCGCCGCAGGACGTGGCTAGGTTGCAGACCTCGCCGCTGTCGGTGAATTCCACCTTGCCGTCCGGCGTGCGCGACCAGCCGGCGAACGTTGCGCCGCGACGGGTGAAAGTCGCCGGGTTCAGAGAAGAACACGTCCCTACACGACCTATCTGCGGCGTCGCCTCGCCCGTGCCTCCGTTCGCGTCGAAAACGATCTTATAGCCGTTCTCAACCCATGCGGCGTAAAGTACAAGCGAAACGTTGCCGTCGAGAAGGTTTAGGAACTCCCCTCCGTCCTGATATTCGACCGATCCCTCGGGCGACGTCGACCAGCCAACGAACATTGCGCCTGCTTTCGTGAATGTATTCGCACGCAGGTTCGCAGGCCTGCCGTAATAGAAATACGCCCCGGACATAGAACCGCTGCCGCCATTGGCATCATATGAGACGTAGCAGTATTTAGGACTCCAGCGCGCATAGAGCCGCGTTACCGAGGCGAGGCAGTCCGAGGAGGTCGTCACCCGCGTGCCTCCCTCTGCGGCCGTGTACCAATCGCAGTTGTACCCCTTGCGCGCCACCAACGGAAGATAGCCGTAAGTGTATCCCACGGCGTACTTCGCCGCCTGCACGGCCGGCTCGGCCCCGTCCGCAACGAACGTCACGTCGACCATCTGCACCGGAGCCGAAGGCAACCACTTGAAGACATAGGAAGAACCCCTGACGATGGAGTGTCCGAGACGAGTCGCCTCGACATCGATATAGACATAGCAGGAGCCTTCCGAGCCGGAGGCTGTTGACGGTATCTGCACCGCAATGCCGTCCGCGCCCGAAGTCACGTTGTCGGAACTAAGGTACGTGTCGCCCGCATAGCCGTAGCTGTAACGGAAGTTCACGCCGCTGAAATCGGAAGTCGGCTCCTCCGTAACGCCGTGCCTCCACCAGGTCACCGCGGTCGGAACGACCTTCAGCGTCTGCCCCGGCCACAGGACGCGCTGCGGCGAAGTCCAGGACGCAAGCGTGACGCTCCAGCCCCACACATCGACCTCCTTCGACGCGAAAGCGCCGTTACACTCCGCAGTGACCCTAAGTCTGGACGCCTTATTGTACTTCTCCGGGTTGGGGAACGTAACGAGGCCTTCGGACGAAATGACGGCATTCGTGACGACGGTCTCGGCGATCGTCCACTTGGGCGCGACGTCCACAATAGTGCCGTTCGCGAGCCTGCACGTCGCAGTGAACTGCGCCGACTCGACGTCGTAGAGGTCGATCACGTCCGGGCCAGCCAACTCCACCGTCGCCACGGAAGGGAGGTTCCACACGGCGTAGAGCGTCACGGTCGCTCCGCAAGTCGTGGCGAGGTTGCAGACCTCGCCGCCGTCTGTGAACTCCACCTTGCCGCCCGGCGTGCGCGACCAGCCGGCGAACGTCGCGCCGCGACGGGTGAAAGTCGTCAGATTCAGCGAGTGGCACGTTCCAACACTGCACATTTGCGGCGTCATCTCGCCCGCGCCGCCGTTCGCGTCAAACACGACCTTGTAGCCGTTCTCGACCCATACGGCGTAGAGGGTCATCGATACGTTCTCGTCGGCATGGTAGCGTATCTCCGCACCGTCCTGATAGACGACCGGCCCTCCAGGCGACTTCGCCCAGCCGGCGAACATCGCGTTGCTCTTCGTGAACGTGTTAGCGCGCAGGTTCGCAGACCTGTCGTAGTAGAACCACGAGGCAGACATCGACCCCGTACCGCCGTTGGCGTTGTATACGGCATAACAGTATTTCGGAGACCAATGAGCATAAAGCCGCGTCAACGAGGCGTTGCATTCGGACGAAGTGTACATCGCCGTTCCGTACTCGGCGGCCGTGTACCAGTTGCAGTAGTACCCCACCATTGACACGTTGGGGAAAGCGCCATACGGACGCCCGACGGCGTACTTCGCCGTCTGCATGGCCGGATCTCCGCCATTCCCGTCAAAGGCGACTGCTACCATCTGCGATGGCTCGGAGCTGACATACTGAAGATTCGGATAAACCCAACTGCGGCCGGCAAGCTCAACCCCTGAAACATTGCCGTACGTCTCGAGATAGATGTCGCAGCGGTAATCGGACTCTTCGCCCACGCCGTCGGGGACGGCAATGGAAATCGTTCGAGACGTGCCAGTGGACCCTCTTATATAGGCGTTCCCGATATAGCCATACCAGTAAGTACCGACACCCGCAAAGTCTTCGGTCGGCTCTTCCCAGCCGCCATGCCGCCACCACTGAACCCGATCGATCGTCAGCGTCACCGTCTTCCCCGGCCATATGCACATGTCGGAAAGCGTGTACTTGCTGACCTTGACGCTCGAGCCCCAAACCGTGATGTCCGCAACTGCCGATTGCGTCCCGTAACGGGCCTTCAGCATTACCGAAGACTCTCCGCTGTATGCGTTTCTCCTGAAGGAAAGATATCCGGACGCCGACATGGTGCAGTTCGTAGACCCTTCTTCTACGACTTCCCAGCTGACCGGCACCTCAACCTGCGATCCGTCCGAGAGAACGGCGTTCCCGGAAAACTGCGCGCCGTCTACATTGTACAGGTCAACCGTCCTCGGCCCGTCTATCACAAGCCTCGTGGCGACTACGCCGTCGATGATGCGCACCGTCTTGGTCGCCGTGTAGGGCACATTCCAGAAATATCCCTCGCACCGCACGGTGACGTCGCCTGACGCGCCCTCGACCGGCGACAGGATGTTGTCTCCTGTTATTGTCGCCGCCGTTCCCGAGACGACGCTCCATGAAAGGCCGTCGCTCACGTCCGTTTCCGTCCCGTCGGGGAACGAGAGCCTTGCCGCCATCGTGGTAGGAATCGTCACCTGGCCTGGCGCGACGACGGCAAGCGACGCAGGCGCCGCGTTGAGCCTGGACCACTGGGTTTTCGCAATACTCAGGTTGTATTCAGTTCCGGAAGAGCTGTAGCCGTGGCTGATAGTGAACCGCCCGTTGTCTGCCGCCCAGCGGTCCTTCAGCTTCCAGACCCGCGGATCGAACGTTCCCCAGTACGGCGACCCGGTGTACGTCTCGTCGTCCAAGCCGTATGAGTTGACCATCGTGTTGGCGTAGAAGAGAACGAAGTCGGACGAGAACGCGCTCCCCATCCCCTTGATCTGCGACTTCAGCGCTTCGCAGTAGCTACATCCGTCGTACCCGACAATCACCATCAGTATCTTTCCTTCGCGCAGCGCGGCCCGCAAGGCTGCGGAGGGAGAGGTGTAGGCCACCACGGCATCGGAATCGGAGACGGTGAAGTCGACCGGGGGAGGCAATGCGTCCACCAGGGTTGACGCCGCGTACGAGCCGACATTTGCGGCATTGGCCCCCACCGTAACCGATTTCACGTCCCCGAGGCAGGAGCAGGTCAGCGTTCCCGCGACCGGCGTAACGCGCACGCCCCAGTAGCCGTTCTCGTCCGTTTCCACGGTCTTGCCGCCGGCGTTCACGTCCGCATATGCCGCCGCCTTGCCCGACGCCGTCGTCACGCGACCCCGCATCGCCAGCGTGTCGGACGTCGCCCCGATCATCGTCACGACCGCTTCCAACGACGAGAACTCGTCAACGTTCGGCAAGGCGTACCATGCGTCGGTGGAGCCGCCCCAGCCCATGAAGACGCGGGTATAGGCCGTCGAATACTCGTCTTCGCCGTAGCCAACCGCAATGACGGCATGTCCGCCACGCGACCCCCTGACCGACATCACCACCGGCGCGCCGCAACGGACTTGCGCATAGATCAGCTTTTCGTACTGGCTGGCCGAGCCTATAGAGACATACCGGGCGTCGGCGAAGCCAAATTTCGTCCGCAGTATGTTTGCCAGGTCGGATGTATAGGACGAGGAACCGTCGCTTCCGTACGACATCTCCAGGCAAACGCCCATGTCATAGACGGCTCTGTTGACAAGTTCCTTCTGCTCGGCCGTAAACGAGTAATAGGAAGCGTCCGACTCCGGAAGAATCGACCAGTCGTAGTCCACTCCCTTCGTCGTCAGGGTTACGCTTGCGCCGTCCACCTTGCAGGTGTTCGTAACCTTGGGCGCGGCGGTGACGTTGAAGAACTGAAGAAGCGCCGCGCCAGCCGTCGCCACGCACCCGGCAGGATAGTTCTTCGGCGTGTAGTCGCTGAACTGGTTCCAGTATGTCAGTCGCCTGGAAGACCATTCCGACAGGTATCGGACTACCGTAGTGGGCGTCGTCGGATCGGCGGAAACCGCCGACAGGCTGCCAAGTCGTCTCTTGTCTGCCGACGGCTCGCCGGACAGCTTCGCCCACTTTTGCCTGGCGCGGCTTCGCGCCGTCGAGGCGGACACTACAGCCGTTCCGCCTCCGGACGCCGAAGCGGAGCTTGCGCCGGTCTTCATGCGTTCGTCTTGCGCCTCGTCGTCCGAAAGCATTTCAAGACGGCCGCGCATGTCGGAAAGGAGCAACGCCTCAAGCGGATGGTCTTGCGGGATTTCGCCGTCGTACCTGTCGATCACGGCCACGATGGGCTCGATTTCCGTGTCGGCCGACGCCACGACGCAGCCTCCGCCGCTCATGGCGACCTCGTACCAGAGGAGCTTTCCGTCGCCGTCGCGGCGCTCCTTGACGGAAACGGGCGCCCCTGCTTCCCCGGAGAGCGAACCGTTCCGCGCAGCCCATGCCCTGGCGGCCGCAAGAGCCATGTCGCCGGTTACTTCCGCGGCTTGTGCCGCCATAGCCAAGGCCGTCGCAACGGCCAAGAACATCCGTTTCAGCAACATGCCCGGCGTCTTGCCAGCGCAAGCGGCTCTTCCGCAAACAGTTTCTACACTCACTGCCTCAGTCCTTAATAGTGGTATCCCGGGCACGACGCCCCCCAACTCCAACATTATACCAAAACGCCGCTAACGCTGGCAATGGCACAACCCGGCTTTAGTTCTGAAACACCATGCTCCGCCTGTTTTTGGTATAATGTCTCGCATGATGAATGCCACCATGCTCTCGTCCATGCTCGCGTGCGCCGCTCTAGTGGCGTCCGCCGCATGCCCGGACGAGCCGAAGCATACCGTCGCCGAAATCCAGTTCCCGGAGCGGGTGTTCACGAACGCCGCAGGACGCATCTGCGCCGACTTCGGGAAGGACGCGTTCGGGTGGCTAGAGATCGACGCTCCCGCAGCCGGGCTCGACTACTTCCTCGCCATGGGCGAGCACCTGCAAGGCGACGGGACGCTGAACCGTATGCCTCCGCCTTGCGTCCGTTGCGCCGGCGTCAGGTGGCACACGGAAAAGTCCGGGGTCCAGCGCCTGCCAGTTCCGCCGGACCTTCGCAACCTCTTTGCCGCAAAGGAAGGCGCGGCAATCGCCCTGCCAAAGGAGTTCGGCACCGTCATGCCGTTCAGGGCCGTGGAGATATACGACTGCGCGTTCCCGGTGACGAAGGAAACCATCCGACGCCATGTCGTCACGTATCCGGCGGACCGCGCCGAGTCGTCGTTCTCATGTGATGACGCCCGCCTGACCGCAGTCTGGGACTTCTGCAAGCATTCCATGTTCGCGACTTCGTTCGCCGGGCAGTTCGTCGACGGCGACCGCGAGCGGATACCTTACGAGGCCGACTCCTACGTGTCGCAGCTCAACTGGTATGCGGTATCATCCGACTACGCCTATCCGCGCCGATCGATCGAATATCTCTACACGCACCCGACGTGGCCGACGGAGTTCCGCCTGATTTCCATACTGAGCGCCCGGGCGGACTGGCTGTGGACTGGCGACACGCGCTCGCTGGAACGCAATTACGACATGCTCAGGCGCGACAAGCTCCTCATGTCGCACCGCCGGGACGACGGGCTCCTGGTCAGCGGCGGCGAACGCCTTCCACACCCGCACCTGACCAACAGGCTCGGACTGGCTGACATAGTGGACTGGCCGAAGTCCGAACGCGACAACTTCGAGTTCCGTGACGTGAACGCCGTCGTCAACGCTTTCCACTACCAAGCTCTCGTGGCGATGGCGGAGATCGCGTCGGCCCTGGGAAAGAACGCCGATGCCGAGGCGTTCAAGGCCCAGGCCAACGATACGTATGCGGCCTTCCAGCGCGTATTCTTCGACGCCGAGCGCGGGCTTTACCTGGACGGCGAAGGAGCGCGCCACTCTTCGCTCCATGCGAACGCCATAGCGCTTGCGTTCGGCCTTGTGCCGGAAGCCCGCATCAGCAAGGTCGCCGATTGGGTGGAGTCCCGAGGCATGGCCTGCAGCGTGTATTTCTCGCAGTATCTTCTCGAGGCTCTCTACCGCACGGGACGCGACAAGTCGGCCCTGCGCCTTCTGACGGCGGAGAACGACCGGAGCTGGATCGGCATGATGAAGCAGGGCGCAACCATCACAATGGAGGCGTGGAACAGCCGTGTGAAGCCCAACCTGGACTGGAACCATGCGTGGGGCGCGACGCCTCTCAATGCGATCTCCCGCTTCCTGCTGGGCGTAACGCCGCTCGAACCGGGCTTCAGGAAGATCGCCATCCGTCCGCAGACGGGCGGCCTCAAAGAGGTGTCCGCCACAGTGCCCACGTGCGCCGGACCAGTGACCCTGAAGATTTCGCAGGACGTGCTGGAGTTCAGTTCGCCCGCGCCGACGGAGGCGACCTTCGCAGACGTCACGCGCACCTTTCCGCCCGGGAAACATCAGATGAAGGCCCCGGATGACAAACGATAGAAGGAAAAATGACAATGAGAAGAACGTGTTTCATCATGTCGGTCGTGGCGCTTGCCGCGGCATCCCAGGCTTCGTTCGGGCCGCTCACGCCGTCGGCGAAACCATACGAGCGCGAGTACATCTGGCCGGACGGGAAGATGCCAGACGTACAGCCGCACCAGGTCGCTGCAAAAACCGGCGAAAAGAACAGCCCCGACTTCAAGGCCGATAACTTCCGCCGCCCATACATCGACTGGTATGCGCCCAACCCGGAATGCAAGACCGACCTCTGCGTCATTACCATCTCCGGCGGCGGGTTCTACACCTGCTGCGACGCCGAACGGCTCCAGCCGGCCATCGACAGGTTCGTCAAGGCGGGCGTCACTGTCGCAGACGTCACGTACCGCACACCGCGTCCGAACGGCCTGCCGATCCACCAGTCGGCGTGGGAAGACGTGCAGCGCGCAGTGCGCGTGGTGCGTTCGGAGGCGGCGAAGCGCGGGTTCAATCCGGACAAGATCGGCGCGACAGGAATCTCCGCCGGATCCAAGGCGCTGCTGCTCGTGGCGACGAGTTCGCTTACGCCAGCATACGCGCCAGTTGACGATATCGACAGCCTGCCGTGCAGCCTGCTCTTCGCGATTCCGCAGGCCCCGGCGTACGTGCTCACAGACGGCGAAGGCACGCCGAACTCGCGAGACGGCGACGCGCCGGACGTGACGCTCGTGCCGGAGCTGAAGTTTGACGAAAAGACATGTCCGATGTGCTTCTTCCAAGGCGGCATAGACGAGTACTCGCCCTTCGGCTCCACGCAGATTTACCGCCAGCTCCGCCGAATGAAGATACCCGCCGAGGTGCATCTTTTCGCCGACCGCTGGCACGGCTTCCACGGCGACATGAACAAGGGCGACGACGCCGCAGGCTGGGACCACTGGTTCCATCGCGCCGAGGAGTTCATCCGCCAGATGAACTACGACGGGCGGCTTGGAACTGACGAGGCGCTGTCGCACCGCTTCGCGAGCGACGAAAGCCGCGGCACGTTGGAGAATGAGGACCTCTGGCCGGCCGGCAAGATGCCGCCCGGCTACACCAACCAGTGCACGCCTTTCATCGAATGGCATTTTCCGAAAGAGCTGAAGACGCGGGCGATCCAGATCATCTTCTCCGGCGGCGGATACCACTGGAACAAGCCGGAAGGCATGGAAGTGACGCCTGCGAGACGCTACCTGAACGCGAAGGGAATGACGGTCGTCACGCTCAAGTACCGCGAGCCTCGTCCGGCAGGAGGCCTCGCAAAGCACACGTCCGCCTGGCAGGACCTGCAGCGCACCGTCCGCATCGTCCGCTCAAAGGCGGCGGCAAAGGGGCTCGACCCCGACCGCATCGGCATAATGGGCGGCTCGGCCGGCGGGCACCTCGCGCTGATGGGGGCCACGTCGTCGCGGCACAAGTCCTACCTGCCGATCGACGCCATCGACAAGACGCCTTGCAACGTGCAGTGGGCCGTAGCCATATATCCGGCATATTCGCTCACGGACGGCGTCGATTGCAAGAACACGGCCGGCGGGAACAGCGACGGCGACAGGCTAGTGCCTGAGTTCTCGTTCGACCTCGACACGTGTCCCGTTCTCTTCATCCACGGCGATGCGGACGGATACTCGTCCATGGCGTCGGTCAAGGCGTGGGAGCAGCTGCGACGGATGGGCATCCAGGGCGAAGTGCACACGTTAGCAAAGCGAGACCACTGCTTCCAGGCCAAGTCCGCACCCGGCACCGGCAGCTACACCTACCTTGACCGCATCTGGGAGTTCTTGAACCACAAGGGATACAACACGCCGACTTCGCTCCTGAACCTGATCGCAGCCAAGCACAAGGTCATCAGGCAAGACATGTGGCACGGCTATTCGCGGGTCATCTTCGATTTCAAGGGCCATCAGGCGTGGATTGTGGTGCCGAACGGCGAATGGGCTGCCGGCCATCCGTGGACATGGACCATGCAGTGGGCCGATGCATACGTCGAGAGGACCGGCGTGCCTGACATGCTCGGGAAAGGCTGGCGGCACGTCACGATCGACACGTTCAGTCACAGGATGGACGAAGAGGGTCTTCGCGTGAGCCAGGCGTTCCAGAAGTACCTCGTCGACGAACTTGGCTTCGCGGCGAAGGCGAACCTCGTCGGCATGAGTTGGGGCGGATTCTTCTCGGTGCGCTATGCCGCGGCGTTTCCTGACTGTGTGTCGAGGATATACCTTGACGCTCCGCTCCTGACGCTTGGCGGCGGATTCGGCGTTTCGGACGGCGCACCGTCCGGCGCGGCGGCGCAGATCGGACCCTGGGCCGGCATGCTGCCGAAAGACGGCGACTGGCTTGCCGACCCGCGAATGCCGGTGAACATGGCAGGCGCGATCGCCAAGGCGGGAATCCCCGTCCTTCTGCTCTACGGCGACCATGACCAGACCGTCAAGCCGGCGTACAACTGCGAGCCGTTCGCGGAACGCTTTAAGGCCGCCGGAGGGACGATTGCCGTGCGGAAGCGCGCAGCGTTCGGGCATCACCCGCACGGCGAAGATCCCGGCGCGACCCGGCGCATTACGGATTTCTTCACGACCCCCTTGCGGAACACGTCCGCTTTATGATATACTTTATTTTACAGCAAGCGATGGGGAAGTAGCTCAGTTGGTAGAGCATCACGTTCGCAACGTGGGGGTCGGGAGTTCGAATCTCCTCTTCTCCACCATCGCAAAAGTGTATTTCGCCCAATAAAATCAAAGGTGAAATGCATTTTGTGTTTTATTGATCCGTCGTTGACTCTTGCCGTCTCTTCTTCCCAATGTGACAAGGGGGCAATTCCGGGGGCAAGGATTGAACCTTCCACCGTGAGAGAATCGGCTTCTGCGCAAAAGGATCAAAAAAATGTGCGCGGCGAGGCTTGATTTCGGTTGGAAAATGTGTAGGCGCAGGCGGACTTTCAGTTGAAAAATGTGCAGATGAAGGCAGACTTTCGGTTGAAAAATGTGCGAAAGAAATGATATAGTTTACGCAGGAGGTCGCTTCCCTGTAGGAGTTTTGCTTGTCATTTCAGCGTAGAGTTTGAAGAGGTGGGCGACGATTTGCGGCTCGGGCGTGTCGGGCGCAAGACCGTAGGCGGCGAGAACGGCGCGGTCGTTTGCCGTATGCGCGGCGCGAAGGTCGGGCGGCATCGTCAGCGGGTCGTATAGGTCTGCAAGCGATGCGTCGGGATAGCGGGCGCGGGCATCGAGGATGGCTTGAGCAGTTTGGGATATTTTCTCACACAGAGGCGCGGAGTCGCGGAGGTCAGGCCACGGGAAGTTGTTATAGACTATCGCGGCAGAATAGCGGTAGTCGCTTTTCAGCCGCCCCGCCACCGCCCGCATCCACGCCATGTGAACCGATGATGTGAGTACGCCGAAATGATAGAGCGTGGCGGAGGGCACAAGAAATACAAGGTCGCTGCAAATGGTTTCTAGTGAAAAGAATCCCATTGGAACATACTCACGCCTTTCGGAAGACACTTTGGGCATAAGAAGATAGTTGCCTCTTTCCGGCTGGCGAATTTCCCCGAAAAGTGTTGGTGTGGTGGCAAGTTTTCTCGTGACACTGCGCTTGCTGGCAAGGCGCATCTCGCGCACCTTCTCCACCGATTCCATCACCGGCGGAACAGAGCGAATCAGCGCAGGGGAAACACCCTTCAGCCAAAGACACCAGCGCGATTTCCCGTTTATGAATTCCTGTGAACCGAGCAGTGGGCGGAACATCGCAACGGCATCGGGATAGCGGGCGACAACATTGTTACGCTCTTCATCGCTCCAGTCGCTAAGGAATCCGCCATCGTTCGGCATTGAGCCGAAGACGAGCGGCGGCACATCGCAGAGCGGTTTGGTGCGGCTTTCTATCCATGCGTCCGGCGCGTCCATCAGGTAGCCGTTGATATGTGCGGCGGGAATTGCCGTGCCGTTGTCGAAGATGGTCTTCGTCTTATCACCTGCGGAAGATTGCCCAACATGAAACCCAACGATGACACAATGCACATGGGCTTTCTCGAAAGATTCGTTGTCCCAACGGAAGGTGCGGTGCGCGAAGTCGATTGTAAGTCCCTGAGCAAAAAGCGGCTTCCAGAGCGCAGACACGCCGTCGCCTTGCGTGATTGAATTGGTGGAGACAAAGGCCACCTTTGTGTTCTCTGTGTTCTTTGTGGCTAAAACACAATCAACCGTTTTCTTGTACCATGCAGTCACATAGTCGAGGTTTCCCACACTCTGCCCCTTATGCCGAGAATAATGAAGATTGTCCGCCATTGTCATCAGCTGTAAAGGTTGATGCCGCCGGCCATGCTCCCTATTGGTGAACCAACACGAATTGCCAAGTCTCGTATAATCGCCAACATATCCAAGCCTTTCGGCCTTAGCTTTGTCGGCTGCCGAAACCTGAGTACCCTTCGGCACCGCAAATACCATATCCGTTGCGAAGCCTGTCGCTCCAAGCCAAATTGTATTTCTCTGAATATGCGGAAACACCTCGGTGTACGAGACAGCGTTCATGTTCCCGATGATAAGAAACTGCTTTGAGTCCTTTACGTCCTTTGTGGCTCCAATAATCCAACCGAGAAATTCGCGGAAAAGCGAGAACGGCGGATTCGTCACAATGACGTCGGCCTTGTCCCTCAATCGGCATACCTCATCGCTTCTAAAGTCGCCGTCACCATCGAGGTACTGCCATTCAAGATCATCCAAATCTATTCGCCCGTTCTTGTTCGTGTCGTGGTCAAGAACAAATATCTTTCCGCGTACTTCCGTTTTCGCGGTGTCGAATTGCGGCGATGCAGTCTCAAATAGAGACGGCTGGTATGGTGTCTTGTACTTCTTGCTTGCGGCAGCATAGCTTGTCGAGATGAGTTTTTTCAAGCCAAGCCGCTCGAAGTTCTCGGCGAAGAAACGGGTGAACTTGCTCCATTCTGGATCGTCGCACGGAAGCAGAACCGTCTTGCCCCAGAACGTGTCGGGGTTGTATTCCAAATAGGCGTTCACCTCTTTCTGGATGTCGTTGTACTGCGTGTAGAACTCGTCGTTCTTCGCGCTCTTCGCGGCAGATAGCGTTTTGTTCTTGCTCATAGGGCACCTTTCATTTGTCAAATACCTTTACAACTATAATCTCAGCATCTGGGAAATTGCGAAGCAATTCCTCGACTTCACCGTAGCATCTTATCTCTGCGGTCAACTTGGTTTCCAGCGGCACATCTTCCGGAGCATTGAAAATACCGTAGCAGTAGTTGTTTTTTCCGTTCACACCGCGAAGAATTCGAGCATTTCCTTTTTCCTTCTTATACAACATCCGTCCATCTTCACTTCGGACAACAACATTAATGCCTACATTGCTGTTCCAATATGAAACGGCTTTGTTCCAGTCCGCCTGGATTCCGGCTATCTGTATTTCGTACCGCCCCCTATACTTGCATGCAAATTTAAGGCTGAAAAAACCTTTTCGAAGAGGTGTTCTGTCAAGTGGCACATAGAAATCACTGGGCGGAAGATTGTACTCAACCAGCCAACCGACAATCGGAATCCTGACGACGATTTTGAACACATGATGCCATTCTATCTCCGCACAAAGTAGTGCCGATACCAAAATCAAGCCTCCAAAAATGCATTTCCATTTTGCACTCATTTTTTCCTCCGGCATTTGCATTTTATCTTTGGATCATCTTTTATCTCATTGTATTTTCGCCTTAACGCATCTGCATAATCCTGACAATTGTATTTCGGAGCACCAAAGCCAACAAGGGAGTATGGAGGCGGAGAGACTAAATTCTCAGCTTCATGCATTATGCAATCATCATACTCGACTTTGTCACGCCTTTTGTATCCCTTTTTTGAATCCTCTGAAAACAACGTGTTATCTCGATATCCTATATTGTCGCCATCATCATAGAAAAGATGCTCATGGAGGATCTCTATGTTCAATTTGTCTGCCAGACCCAAATCAAGAATCATTGCTGGCACTACGCCTATTATTTGCGCAAAGCATGAATAATTCAAGATTGCAGGCAAACCCGACAATCGGCGCACCTCAAAATGCGCTTGCCCATACTTGTCATATCGGCAAACAGCATTATTCACGCAAAATCCATATAAATTCACCCCACCTTCTTCCTCAATTGGATCCCGATTAAGCCAGCGCTTCAACGAAGGCGAATAGAAGCGGTAGCCGTAGTAGTAAAGTCCGGTTTCCGCATCGTAGTACTTTGTCGAGAAACGGTGGCGGAAGAGATGCGCAAGCGAGCCTGTCTCTGAAATTGTTTTGCCAAAGGCATCGTATGTGTAGGACGCAACGACATTTCCCGCAGTGTCCGTATAGCGAAGAATGTTACCCATAGCATCGGCGTGAGGAACGAAAATCGTGCCGTTCTGCTTTACATACAACAGCCCCCCCACGCCGCCAGCACCTTGCAAAGTACCGGAGAGGTCGCGCCCCCAGAAGTATTGGAATGTATCTACCGTGCCGTCCGTATTGGCAACATGCTCGTAGATCAGGTTCCAACCGTCATAGAAGAACGTGTGCGTGGCGGTCTGCGTAATCTTGCGCACACGCCGTCCCCTGCAGTCGTACTGGTTCGTGACAAGAAGGATATCGTTCGACGATACTGATGTTAGACGAGACGCCGAATCGTATGTGTACGTGAACACTCCATCATTTGTCATGTTGCCGTCAGCATCGTGCGAAATCTCACGCGGAGACGCGGAGGCGCGGAGGATGGAAACGTATTGGTTTAGGTTGTTCGCTGTATAAGTGTTCGTCACACTATTGAATGTGGCAAGGAGAGAGTTTCCAATGAAGTCATATCCGTGCGTCTCGGCATTGCCATCAATCATGGCGGATTCAACTTCTCCGCGAGTGTTGTACACAAATGCGTCGCCGTTCCGCGTGACAGGACGCGCCAGAGCATCGTAGCCGTAGGCAAGACCGAGTGAAATGCCGCCAATCGCATTCGCGATGCCTGTGACGATTTCGCGCCGGTACGGATCGTGCGTAACGGAACGAACGAAAGTGCCGCCGCCTGAAAACGCAATCGCATACCCGGCATCGCGACGATCCGGGGTGTAGGCATAGGTGACAACCGCATCGGCATTTGAAATCGTGGCGATGCGGCCATCGTCGGCGTATGCATAGCCAAGCAAATATCCGATGGACGGAATTGCGAGGCCATTCAATCTGTCGTGCACATCAAGTGTGCGCGTGATGGCGATGGAAATTGTCCCAGCGTTTACCGTCTCGTTCGTCGCCGTACCGACATTGGCGAGAGCGTAGATTGCCGACGCAGCGTTGTTGGATTCCGAGACGATGCGTCCGTATGCGTCACGCTGCATTGTCGCATCATTCTCGCCGCCGCTGGAAAGTGTTCCGACAACCTGCCGCCGTCCGTCATACACGTTCTCCTTCCAACGCCCGCTTGCGTAGGTTGTGCGCAGCGGAAGATTGTCGGGCGTGTAGGTGTAGGTTACGGTGGAGTTGTCGGCGTAGGTTTTGGATAGACAGTTGCCGGTCGCCGAGTCATATGTCCACGTGGTTG
Organism: Kiritimatiellia bacterium; assembly: GCA_017514235.1. Lineage (GTDB taxonomy): Bacteria > Verrucomicrobiota > Kiritimatiellia > RFP12 > UBA1067 > UBA1067. The sequence goes on from JAFWKK010000039.1 coordinate 112,807, forward strand.
TATCCCATGTCACGCCATCGCGTGTGGTGGAGAGCGATGTGCGGCGGTTTTGCGAGTCGTAGGTGTAACGCACGGGATATGTCGCGCCATCTTCGGACACGACGTTGCCGACGACATCGCGCACCGACACCATCAGCTGCGTCTCCTCTGGGTTAATTTTATTGCCCATTCCGCCAGACTTTCACTGTGTACCGTAATGTAACCATTGAGAACAATACCATGCAAACACCTGAAAATAGTTCGCACGAATGATGGTCAAATAGCATGACAAAAAGACCATCCAAAAACAATGATAGGGAAAACAATGCGAATAGAACACTTAAAACAAGCGAAAAAAAACGGCAGCAGATTACGTTATCCAGCTTCTTCCATATTTTTATCGCAACCCACCACGAAACAAGCATAACAGCCCATCCAATTAAAAGCATTTCACAATGAGAGGAATTTCCATACGAGACAGGCGTGATGACCGACAACCCCCAAAGCATACAAATATAACATAACAAGGACATTACGAAGAGACTTATCGACTTCATGGCGAATAATACTGTTTGCAGGCACATTCGCATCCTCCTTTCGCATTTTTAAGATCCATTCCCATAACATCGGCCGTCAAATCAGCAAGATTGTCAGAAAATGGATCGCCATTAAAAATCGAATCCAGCCATGCTTCAGTTCCAGTCGCATTTACAGCGACTGCAATATTCTGAGGCAAGCTAAACATGACATCCCTCGCTTCTTTTAGTATACCAAGGGCTGCGGAGATATTATCACCGCATGCATTGGCAATCTCACAGGAAGCAACACAATGACGATACTTATCGTTGGCAGCAGAATCACGTGTATGTCCCGGATGCCATGCATTTATCACCTTAATGCATTCCTTTGCAGAAGACATAATGTTTTCTAAACGATTTTTTAGATCGTCTATCCTATCTAGAAGCCCTTGTCTAATTCCGGACGCCATGTTCCCATCCACATCATAATTCAAACAAGGGTTATTTGCGCAGAACACGTAAAGATTCGCACCTCCCGTCTCTTCAATTGGATCGCGGTTGAGCCAGCGACCAAGGTCGGGGCGATAGAACCGGCGTTTGTAGCAGACCATTCCGGTCTCGCGGTCGTGGTATTGCGTCGAGAATCCGAAATGGAATGCGTTTGCGAGGTCACCGTATGTTTCAACGACATTCCCATACGGGTCATAGACGTGCTGTGCGGCGATGCTGCCCGTCTCCGAGACGTAGAGGACGATATTACCATTGTGGTCGTAGCATGGAATGTAGAACACGCCGTCCATCGAGACGGCAAGCAAGCCCTCGACCCCACCAGCACCCTGCTCGGAGCCGGACTTGTCCGCACCCCAGAAATACTCAAACGTGCGGGTCGTGCCGCTGGCGAACTCGACCTTTTCAAGGACGATGTTGTTGCCGTCCCAGACGAACGTGTGCGTCTCCTGCTTTTCCCATTCGTTGATCCCGACCGACGGCGGCGCGATGGTGGAATTAAGCCGCTGGACGGTCTTGCGGATTCGCCTGTTACGGTGGTCGTAGGCGTTCAGCATGCGGATTGCGCCGTTAGTCTCCACCGCCGAAGTCACCGAGACAAGACGATTCTCGGCATCGTAGGCGTAGGAGAACGTGCCATTGCCCGTCATGTTGCCGTCGGCGTCGTAAACGAAGTTCGTGCCTGAGCCTATGGACGAATACTGGTTGAGACTGTTTGCCGTGTAAGTGTTCGTCACGGTGTTCGCAGCCGCCCAGATGCGGTTGCCGATGCTGTCATAGGCATAGCCGTAGCTGTCTGCCCCGACCGTTGCGGCCGCGAGCTCTGAACGCCTGTTGTACAGCCATTTCCGAACAAGCGAAACGAAGTCCGTGGCGTTAGTCGGGCGGTTCAGGAGATCGTACTCCGTCGAATACCAGTAGATCGACTGCCCGCCGAAGAAATAATCGCGTCGCGTGACAAGGTTCCTGCGCCCCGCCTCACGCGATAGTTTTGCGCTGAATGAAACACCGCCCGGCAGCGCATAGGTCGTATTCGTGAGATACGAGCCATCATATGCGAGGCACACCGATACGCCGCGCCCCACTGCGTTCGTGAGCGCATAGCCGCACACGCGATTCTCGGAATCGTAGATGCGAGTCTTTGCCGCATGAACGACGTTGGTGATCGTTACCGATGTCTCAAGTTCGCGTCTGAAGCCATCGAATGTCCGGTTGAGGGTGAACGCCTCGTCGCCAACCGTCACGCTCTCGCTCGTGTTCAGCAGCCGGTCATCGTAGCCGTACGCGTAGGACGTGCCATCGAAAAGCGTCGCCGATGCTGTCTTACCGGAATCCTCGTATGTGTATGCGACCGACGGCGTGACCGTTCCGGAGTAGGTCGTGCCGCTGACAAGGTTCCTCGCATTGTAGGCGTTCTGCTTCCATGCTCCACGCGCCCATGTCGTGCGAGTCTTCTTGCCGTTATCTGTGTAGTCGTATGCGATGCGCGAACCGTCCGCGTACTGCTTCGCCGTGTTCACGCCGCTTGCAGGGTCGAATTCCCATTGCGTCTCGTCCCAGGTCGCGCCGCCGTCGCGGGTCGTGAAGCCGTGCGTCTTGCGTCCGGCGGAGTCAAAGCCGGACAAGACCGGATAGGCGTCGCCGCTCGTGGAGACCGTGCGTCCGAGCGGGTCGTAGGCGGTCACGGTCTCGTTTCCGAGAGCGTCCGTCCGCCGCACCTCTCGACCGAGCATGTCGTATTCTGCCGTCGCTTCGGCTACGCGCCCGTCCCGGAAGTCAGTGACGCGCCGCACGACGTTCCCCGACTGGTCGTACTCCAGGCTGTCAACGCGGTTCGTCACGCCGGATGCGTCCGACACCGCCACGGCGACGTTGCGCCCGAACGCATCGTAGGACATCTCGCTCATCCCGTCGATGGACGTCTGGCCGAGAGCGATGCCGTGGACAGACCGTGCCGTGACCGGTGTCGAGGCTCCTGTCTGCGAAACGGAAGTCAGGACGCCGGTGACCGCATCGAATGCCGTCTCCGCGACTGTCTCGCGCCCCGATGCCGCGACGGACACCATGCGGCTGCGCAGGGCGTCCGAAAGCCCCGTCAGCTGCACCTTGCGTACCTGCACGGAGTTGGTGACGCCGCCCGTCATCCTCACGGTGGTGGCGACGCGGTAGACTTGTTGGCCGATCGTCTCGTATGTCGTGTCGTTCAAGGTCGTGGTTCCGTCCTGCGAGGTACTTGCGCGTTCCCCGCGCCCGTTGTAGCCATACGCAACCGCCGGCGAACCGGTCGTGGCGGCGGAGAGGATTCGCGCCGTCGCACCATCGTATGTGTTGACCGTTACAATCGTCGAGCCGTTCGCGCCGCGCACTGCGGTAGAGACAAGGCGACCGATCTGATCGTAGGTCGAGACGGAGTTCGTGACGATGCCGCAGTCGCAGGAAGAGGTGGCCGAGTATTCGATGCGTCTGCCGTCCGAAGCGTAGTCCGTAAAGTTGTGCTCCTCCGTCCACCCGTATGGCGATTGCCCCGTCTTTTTCATCCATTCGCGCCTCACCGTCGTCCCGCCGTTGCGGTAGGCGGCGGTGATCGTGGTCAGGACTTCCGTGTCGTTGGTGCGGACGGATTCGCCATGCAACTCGTAGCTTGAACTGGGCGAACGCCAGCGCGTCGTGACTGCGCCGCGCTCGTCGACGGTCTCCGAATGTCCTCCTAGACAATCGTCGATGTATGTTGTGGCTTTCCGGGACATCTGGGACAACTGGGACGAATGGGACGGAGAAGCGGCTTCGCCGGGCATGGTGCCAGCGTATGTGACGGTGTTCGTCTCGCGGCCGAGGCCGTCGAAAAAGTGCTGTACGATGCGATACGCACCATTTGTGGAAACGTCGGCGAGCCACACGTCCTCGTCAGCGTAGTAGAGCGAGTCCGTTCCGGTCTGCGCGGAGCGGAGGACCTTGCGTCCCTCGCGGTCGCGCCGCCAGAGAAGCCGGCAGCAGGAGTAGGCGTTCGTCTCGGAAGTGCCGTCCGAGTACGATACGGAGCGCAGCCGGCGGATGTCGTCGTACGTTCGTTCCGACCATTCGAGGAGCGCGCCGTTCGAGGAAAGCCTCGTCTCCTCCCGTAGCGGCAGCCGATAGGCCGCGTCCGTGACCGTCCTTGCGTAGGTCTGCCTCTCGACTCCGTTGAATGTCGTGTGCGCCGTGGCGACGAGGCATCCGTTAGAGAGCGCATATGCCGTCGCCGTCTCAGAGCCGTCCGCGTTCGACACAAGCGTCCGCAGGCCGCGAAGATGCGACGGCACCGCACTGTCCTGCGGATACTCGACCGTCGTCTCCGAACGCGTCAGCCCGCCGAATCCGACCGTCTTCACGATGCGACGCAGCGGATTCCCGGCAGCGTCCTCCTCCCGCGTGTAAACCCTTGCCTCGTGCGAAACCAGGACCGGAGCGCCGCCGCCCTTTCGCACATAGACCGACGTCTCTCGCGGCTCGAACGAGTCGTTGCGGTGCGCGTCGTCGCCGTCCTGCGCCGCATAGTCCGTCACTGTCACCCTGGCGGAGCACCATTGCGGCAGCGTGGCGACGGGCGACACTTCGGAAAGCTCCGGGAAGTCAGAACCGTCCAGCTGCTCGATCCGCACGGTCTCTCGTCCGGACGCGTCGTAGTCGAAGTACGCCCACGGCTGGCGGTCGGAGTGGATGGACTTCAATCTGGCGTGCCGGTCGGGATGGTCGGTGTCGCACCAGTAGGTGCGGGACGAATCGTACTGTCCGTTCTCGTCGTATCCGCACGTGCGTACAAGCCGTCTGCGGGCGGTAGCCCCCTCGCCGACCTTGCCATACGTCCGCAGCTCTGCGCGGACGATGCTGCCCCCGAGGCATGTCTTGTCATACTCCTCGGTCACGAAGCCCGGCTCGTTTTCGTCCCGCCATTCGTACCGCGTCCTTGTCACGCCCATGATGTTGTCGGACATCTCCCATGCGGCCGCCGGGCCTCTCGTCTCCTGGAACACGAGAGGGGCGTCGTCCGCCCACGTGGAGAAGGTCTCGTCCACGGTGGCGTTGCCGAGGACGGTCATGCGCCTTACGCGGATGCGCGAAGCGTCGCCGTCATCGTTCCACACCTCCCACTGCGACTCGAACCGTCCGCTCGCGTTCCACACGGGTATCGCCACGCCGTGGGCGATGTTCGTCACCGCAAGCGTCTTGCCTCCGTTGGCGAAGCTGTGGATGGAGAGCGTCCCGTCTGCGTTCGTCGCGACGGACACGCCCTGTGCGGCAAGGACGCCGAACACGGACGGCGTGATCGCGGTCGGTCCTTCGACGACCGTCCACAGGTAGCCGAGGTTCTCGTCGACGGCGGACTCCCCGAACGGGATGCGGATGCGGAACGAGCCGAGCGACGGGCCGCCCTCGCCGCATTCGCAGACATCGTCGTCACCGTCGCCGTCGCCGTTGTTGTCGTCATCGCCAGGCGTGCCGTCGTGGTTCTCGGGGTATTCGCATTCGACCTCGTGCGCATCGTTGGTGCAAGGATTGCCGCATACGGTCGGTGTGACGGTTGCAGGCGGCGTCACCGTACCGGTCTTGGCGCCGCCGGACACCGTGCCGCGGAGTCGCAGCACTCCGCGCAGACCTGTGGCTTCCGCGATGAAGCCAAGCTCGGGAACGTCCGGCGAAAGCGTCAGGGCGACGCTTCCGTCGGCGGTCACGCCGGTCGCCGCATGGAACGACTTCCTCAGCGACGACGACGTAAGCGGGTACGGACTCGCGAACCGAGAGGTTCGAGGACCCGGGGACACCGCGCCCGGACGGTCGAAGTCCATGCTGTAGAAAAGCAGTCGCTTCGGCATGTTCGTGCCTTCGCGGGGAAGATCGGCCATGAGCGGATCGGACGCCGTGAACGCACGCGGCGTTCCGTTGGACACCGACACGCATTCCACGGGCGGCATCGCGAGGCCTGCCGCAACGTCAGCGTCTATTCCCGCACGGTGCGGGATCTTCGCGGCGTCGGCGCGGAAAGGAATCTCGTATGCGCCGGTACCCGGATTGCGCTTCGCGGCCGCGTACAAGCAGCCGTTCGCCGCGGCGACCACCGTCACGTTCGCCGACGGCAGGAACTCTACGCGGGGGGTCCAGCGCAGGAGATAAAGCGGAGCGGAGAGGCATGGCGCATCGCCTGTTGCCGAGATGCGGACGGACACGGACCGGGGCATCGTGTCGCCGAGCGGGATTCGCCATGAGTCGCCGGAGACGCGGGGTACGGCGTTCGTGGCAGGTTCGCCGTCGAGGCCGTAGAGGATCGCAATGTCAGCCGACTCCCAGCCACCGGCCCTGTCAGGACAAGAGGAGACGAACAAATGCTCCCACGGGCTCTCGCGCCCGACCGCGAACGTGCGCGAGACGATGTTCGTAAGACCCTCCGGCCGGGCGAAGTCGAATGCGACCGGCGATATCTCCCATGCGTTCACCTCTGCGGCGATGCCGCCGCATGCGTAGGCGAAGCCGTCCGGCGGCGGCGCGACTGGGTTTAACCCCATCAGCAGGGACGCGATGTTCGACACCCCGTTGGTGTTTGCGTCGCCGGACGCGGCGACTGCGGCGTTGGTTCCAAACCAGCCGTCCTTCCAGTCGTCGGGCAGACCGTTGCCGTCCGAGTCCATCCACCCGTTGCCTTGCAGCGGATCGGCATCCGTGCCGTCGAGGAAACCGTCGCCGTCGGTATCCCGGACGAGCGGATTCATGCCAGCCACGACCTCGTCGCCGTCAGAGACGCTGTCGCAGTCGGTGTCCCATTGGCTCGGATCGGTTCCGAACGCGAACAGCTCGTCGAGCAGGGAAAGCCCGTCGCCGTCCCTGTCGGCGTTCGCCGCGTCCTCGGCGGAAAGCTGGTAGAACGCGATGGACGTGACGCTGGTCGGAAGCGCGTTGGTCGCCCAGGACAGGCTTCCGAGAGATGCGCCGACAAGGACGTTGGAGACCTCCTCGGCACCAAGTCGCGAAAGATCGTAGCGGTAGACGAACCAGCCTGACGGCCATGTCTCCATCTGGACGCAGACCGGAGTGTTGGTGTCACGGCCGAAAAGGACGTTCTGCCACGTCATCTGAAGGGTGTTCGACGGAGTGGCGAAATGCCAGAACTGCGACGCCGCCCCGTTCCCCGTCAGGTGCCAGTTCGCCTCCGGCATGACGCCGAGCGATGCCGCGAAAGGCGCGAACCACCTGTCGACGGCGACTGTCCCGCCGGTCTCATGCGGCAGCACGTCGACCTTGCCGAAGGAGAACGCGCGGAGCCGGTCAACCTCGTCGGTTCCGAGCTGAAGCGTCCAATCGCCATGCGCAAGGTAGATCCAGTCCTCCGCCGCGCCGAACGCCTTCCAGTCGGTGCAGACAGACGCTCCGGCGGGCGCGGAAAAATCGAATGTCTCGCCCGTTCCGATCCCCGTCAGCACGAATCCGCGACGAAAATCGTCACCGTCCAGAGTCCGCGTGGTGTTCGTGGAAGTGATGGGAATGAAGTCCGCCCACTCGTCCTGAACGGGCGCAGGATCGCCGACAATGCCACCCTGCAAAGGCTGGATTCCGCCTTCTAAGCCCTGTTGCTGGTTGTTAGTGACCGCACCCGGCGAGTCGAGCGACTGGAGGCCGCCACCGGGACCAATCACCATCTGTATGTTGTTCGTACAGCCGTCACTTCCTCCGCCGTCGCCGCCTCCATCTCCCGGCTTCTCGCTGGCGAATATCCACATGGCAATGAAGAACGCCGCAAGCAGAACCCGGCCGGCCTTCGGCTGCCTTTTGAAGAAAGCCACGAAGTCCCGCGCGGGGCGGACGCCCCTCTCGTGCATGAGGGCGACAAGCCAAGCAGCCGTCGAGACGCCCGCCAGGGAGAGAAGAAGCGCAGTCCAGAGTCTCGCAATCATGACCTACATCAGCCTTATGACGAAGAAATGCGGACGGACGTCGCAGCGGAACCACTCGTCCGGGGCTCCCGGCCCCCTGCGGGTGACGCGCATCATGTCCCACCCGTGGCGGCAGGGCCAGCCCTGCGCGGTGGCGGGGAGGCTGGCGAACACGGCTGCGCCCGTCTCGTTCGTCGCGGTCAGGCGATGGATGCCGCGGTCCGTAGAAACGCGGAAGCCCACCGTGAACACGCGGGAGGTCGCGCCGTCGTCGTCCGCCGGCTCCTCGATGCGGATTCCCCTGGGCACGTTCTCCGCGAAGTACCGCCCGTTCCGCCAGCCGAACACGGCCTCGGACTCGTCCGCGCCGAGGATGCCGTCGCCGTCCGCGTCGAGCCCGAATGCGACCTGCAGGCAGTTGGACACGCACTCGCCGTGCAGCGCGAATGTCATCTCAACGTCTTGGGGAGGCACGCCGTCTACGGAAACCGCCAGGTTGGTGGAGACCTCCGTGTCGGCATACTCAGGCATCGGCGCGGGCGGCACGGCAACCGGCGCCGACAGGCAGACAGGTGGCAAGGCCACGGCGACAAGACATGCAACACGCATCCTTGCCGCCAGTTCGTGCACAAATTCAGCAATTGCAGCATTGGCCATGTTGGAAGCATCCCCAGACCGTTTCTATCGATTGAAGCGCTGGCATTATACTTTTCTTTCTCATGCAGGCATTGCAGGACAGGAACCGTCAGCGAAGCGCGGACGCAAGGAACTCCAGCCTGTCAGCGACATAGACCATGCAGTTCACCCAGTCGCTGCCGTTCCGGCTGTCGAAGTAGGTGGGTATGGTGCCGTCGGCGCGCTGGTGCCGCGTGACGTTGTCGGCGAGAGCCTTCGCCTTTTCCATGAAAAGCCCGTTCCCCGTCGCCTTGTATGCCGCCGCAAATGCGCCGATCATGTCGCCCATCGAAGCGTCAATCGGCGTATAGTAGTCGTATTGCTCGAGCGCAGTCGGGGTCTTCCAGTTCTTCCAGTCCATGTTGTGGATCGGATCGCTCCACACGACGAACTGGTCTTCGCACCAGTCTACGATTTCGCAGGCCTCGGCGTTGCGCCCGAGCGAAAAGAGACTGATCGCCGTATCTACGGCGACGCCCTTCTGCATGTTCCGGTAAGGCGGCATGGGATCCATGTCCTCGAACTGTCCGTCCCAGTTCCAGTTCGTTGCAGGCCCCTTCAGCACGTATCCGAACGCGCGGTCGCGCGCAGCGGCGAAAGCCGCGTCGCCCGTGGCGGCGAACGCGCGGTCGAACGCTCCAAGCACGTAGCGCGACGGCACAAGGCGGTTGGCGCGGACGGGCGAGCCGTCCTTCTCGCTCACCTTGAGCGGCCACGTACCGTCCTCGCCCTGAAGCCTCATGTAGCTTCGGACAATGTCAAGCGCGGCGTCGCGGTATTTCCCGTCGCGCGTCGCTTCCGCCAGGTCAAGGTAGGCGTGCGCGGCATGAGCGGGATAGTGCAGCATGTGCTGCCCCGCGTACTTCACCGCCACGTCGCGGCGGTCGCCCCAGTACGTGGGCGGGAAATGCGCGAGCGGCGTCCCGGCAGGCTGGCTGTGGGCAATGAGCCAGTCGGCCATCTTACGGGCGATGGCAAGGGCATCCGCCGAGTCCTTAGGCTCCGCCTTGGCGTGGCGGCAGAGCGCACGAATCATCGAACTGAGTATCTTGGCCGGATAGCAGTAGAGGTCGTAGCCTTTCGGCGGATCGTCGGACGTGCGCCAGCCCAGCACCTGCGGCATTTTGAACACCGCCGCATATACCTTCCTCGCCGCATCGCGATAGTCGCACGCGCCCGAAGGATACGGACCGCGGAACACGGCGGCGCGGTAGAACGAGCGCTCGCCAGAGCCTTCGACCTTCAAAGTATAATAGCCGGGCGCAAGTGAATCCCAGATGTCGGCGGGAACGGGAATCCAAGGCTTGACGGCAGTCCAATCCTTCAGCCACTCGACCTCCGCCGATTGCTCCCGATTGCGTCCGATGCGATACCGATATTCCTTCACGCCGCCGATCTCCTTGAAGTCAAACGCCGGCGGATGCATGAACGCCTTAGAATGTCCGTTCCAAAACGGACGCACTCCCGGCACGCCTGCCCGCACCGGCGTCTTGGCTTGCTCACGTGCGGCGGCGTTCAGCTCCTGCCAACGGTCAGGAGCCCCCGACAGCTCGTAATCGCCGGCGGCATATTCGCGAGACTCGCCGTCAAGTCCGGTGACGAGAGCCGTGCTTCCCGGCGGCACGGAGAACCGCCAGACAAGCCGCCCCTCTCCGTCATACCGCCATGCGCTCCGTATCACGCCGTAGTCGCTGCGGTACGTAGCCGAACACGACCCGAGCCTGCGGTCGGGGTACGGCTTAAGCCTGAATCGCCGCCAGCCGCCCTGTTCCGGATCGGGACGAATCCCCGCAGCCGCCGAGAACAGCCACTCCAGCACGCAACCGTAGGCGTAGTGGTTGAAGCTGTTCATCCCGACAGGCCCGTACCCCTTGTCCTTAGTGTAGCCGTTCCAGCGTTCCCAGACGGTAGTCGCGCCCTGATCGACCGAATAGAGCCAGCTAGGAAACGCGTCCTGCAGCAGCAGCGAATACGCAAGCTCCGGCGCGCCTGCATCGAACGTCAGCGTCGGCAGCAGTATCGCCGTGCCGAGAAAGCCGGTCTGTAGCCGGTCGCCGTGCGCCTTTATGTTGGCGATCAGGTCACGTTTCGTCGCCTCTACCGCCGCCGCGCCGCCGCAAAGACCGAGCTTCAGCATGTAGAGGTCGTTGCACTGCCCCTTGTACTCGTCCTTGATCGTCCCGTCCGGCCCGACGTACTTAGCAGCGAACGCCCGGCGCAACTTCGCCTCCTCCTCCGCATAATGACGCTCCGCCCCGCCTCGTCCCGTAGCCGCCGCCATCTCGCGCATGAGCATCGCCACCCACACGCGGAAGTACGCGTTGAGCGCCTTGACCTGACGCTTGTCCATCGCGTCGCCGGAGAGGTCGTCGGCAGGCTTTTCGTGGTGCTCGAACGCAAGCCAGTCGCCGTGGTTGATGCGATACGGCTCCGCGTCGCTTTCGAGGAAGTTCATGTAGCGGACCATAGACTCCCACGACTCGTCGATGAACCTGCGCCCGCCGTACCACTTCCACAGGCGATAGGGAATGATCACCCCGGCGTCGGTCCATCCCGCACTCGCCCACGGATCGATGGTGTGACGCACGTTCGGCACGAAGCACATGTAACAGCCGTTGGCGCGCTGCGCGTCGCGCAGGTCGGCGAGGAACTTGCCAAGGAACTCCCGAGTGTCGGCGAGATAGGCCGCGCTGTCCATGAACACCTGCGTGTCCGCCGTCCAGCCGAGGCGTTCGTCGCGCTGCGGACAGTCCGTCGGCGACGAAAGGTAGTTTGACAGCATCCCCCAGCGTATGTTCTCGATAAGCCTGTTGACCTTGGCATTGCCTGTGACGATGCTCCCTGTCTCCATCTCCCTCGTGACTGACGAAACGGGAGTCGAGCGCCAGCGCGAGAACACAACCGGTCTTGTCGCCTTTACGCCAAGGTAGCGGTAACCGAAATACGCGTAGCGCGGCATGTACGACTGCGGCCCGTCCCTGAGCGTGTAGCGGATTCCGGCATAGGCGTCGCGCAGCGAGGCTAGGTAGGGGGTGCCCGCCGGGCCGTCGTTGCCGCGCGCCTTTTCTCCATGCGATTCGTTCAGCATTTCCGACGTGCGGATCTCAAGCTCCGTCCCGGACTCGCCCGTCACGTCGAACGACGGCACCGCGGAGCAATTCTGCCCGAAGTCAATGACAAGCATCTCGCCAGGACCAAGGCGGATTTCCTCCCCATCCTTGCAACTGCTGACAACCCTGGCGACGCCGAACGCATCCGCCGACGCGCCGTCTGCACCGCACACGATCTGCAGTTCGCACGGCTTTAGCACGAGGTCTTCCCGAAGCGTCACTTTCGCCGCCGCCGGCCTAAACTCACCCGCAAACTCCGAATTGCGGCGGACAGGCTTCAGCCCGTCCACCTTGCGCCGAGCATCGTACGTCTCGCCCTCGTATATCCCAGCCGAGACGACTGGACCCGCGTAAGCCGCTAGCCAGCTCTCGTCCGTGCCGACCGCCTGCGCCGAGCCGTCGTCAAACTCAAGGCGCAGCTCGCCGTAAAACGCAATCTCCTTTCCGAGCTGCCACTCCTGCCTGAAGCCTTTCTGCCATTCGGGCTTTTCGGCAGGCGGACGCATCATCTGGTCGCACCACCAGCCAGGGGTAACCGTGGCCGAGAGGACATTCGTCGCCCCGGCACGGAGGTCTAGCATGTCCGTCACGTCATAGGAATAGACATGACGGCACTTGCCGCACTCCGTTATGCCTGGCTTCAGGAAGTCGTTGCCCACGCGCCGCCCGTTGGCAAACGCCTCGAACACGCCCTGTGCCGTGACGTCCCATGTCGCGCGTCGGACGACTCCATCATTCGCGAAACGCTTCTCGAACACGGCGGCTGCGCCGTCGGCAGGTGACTTCTCCTGTGGAGAAACAAACGTCGTTGCGCCCGCAACGGCTACGGCGAGCGCTGCAACGCAAAGGCATGTAATTTTTTTCATTTCCCTTGCTTATTTCCTTGTCCACCCAGTCGGCAACTTCACGTCAACCTTCAGGTCTCCACCGCCTTTGCGCCACTTCACAACCGCAACTTCGTCACGCGACAACGGCAGCGTCCCTTCGCACCATTCAAGCGGAAGATCCGCCGAGGGGCTGACGCGGATGACCTTTGCCTTTCTGTCAATCTCACGGACGCCCAGAACATCGCGGAAAAGATATTCGCTTGCAATCGAGGCGAAGCCATGGCAACAGCTGCAATTCCCCTTCGTGTCAAGATGCTCCCACAACGTTCCGGTGCGGTCCGCCATCGTCAGGAACCAATCCCGCGTCTCTTCGAGAATCTGCCTCGAACGTCCGGCGCGGGAGAGAAGTTCAAGCCGCTCGCAAGTGCCGAATATGAAGTTCGCCGGCCATATTCGCTTGTGGACCCCTTTTGCGACACGGTCAGGCCCAAAATCATCCAGCATGCGCTTCCACAGTGACGAATGGCTTTCAGGCGTGACCGTACCGAAGAAGAACGCGCAATACTGGCAAGTCTCGGTGCATTCGCCAGAAAGCTTCAGCGATCCATCTGGCTGCCTGAGCGCGTTGTCGCAGAACCATTCGCCGTTCCAGCTCTGGCGAACAACTTCCGCCCGAACCTTCTGCGCCTCCGCCGCCAGTTCCGGCATCTGATATAACTTTGCGCAGGTTTCCAGCATCCGCGCATACATCATGTTTGACGGATAGTTCACGTCCTGAACAAGCTCGTTTGCCTTCGACCATTCCACGAACACCCAGCCGGGAAGCTTTTCGAGAAGGCCGTCGCAGTTCCTGAACTTCTGGAGGAAGCGCACGATGCCGAGAACCACGCGCTTGCATCCGTCCGCAAAATCCCTGTCGCCATAGCGGGCGACGTGCTCCTCCAGCTGCATGACCGTCCACATCATGTAGTTGGGAATGAAGTTATCCCAGAATATCCCGCCAGGATAAAGGGCCGGGATAGCGCCATCCATGCTGACGCCCTTTGAGTTGTATCGAGACCAGTCGAACCCGTCCGCCAGCAGAAAGTTCGCGAGGAACGTCCTCTCCACGGATCCGTCTCCGCTCAGCCAGGCGGAGGCGCGTCCTGTGAAAAACGTGTCGCCTGTCCAGTATGCGCGTTCCCGCGTCGGGCAGTCGGTGAAGCCGTCCACAGCATTCGCCCTGTACGACTCACGTGCCGCAAGGAAGATGCGCTCAAGCGCAGGATCGGACGCACGGAACGAGGCGCGATCCGCTAGAGGCGACACGTATGTCCGCACCCATACCGAATCGACTGCGGCCTTGCCGTCCAGCACGGCGACATCTATGTACTTGGCCGCATATGGCTCGAACGTCTCAAGCTCGTATTCCCCTGCCTTGGCTATGCGCCACTCAGCAACCGCCGCGCAGCCAAGGCGCGAAAAGTTCAATTCGCCATCCTTCCCAAGAATCTCGTCCCATGAAAGGACGATGCGGCACGGCCCGGTCGTCCGCACTTTTAGACCTATGAACCCAGCTGCGTTTCGATCGCCCTCGAACGTGACGGATTCGCCTGATCCAAGCGTTCTGGCGTCGTCGCCGATTGGCGTCCTTGCAAAACTCTGCAACTCGTAGTATGGATTCGTCTTTAGTTCAGCTACTGGAAAGCGGGTATGCATCGGATCTGGACTCGGCTCAATGAGTTCCTTGCACATGATATCGCGTGACGGATCTTTAGAGAGCCTTTCCTTTCGGATTGGACGGAACGACCTGTTCACGGCGAAATCAGGATAGGGAACCGGCCTCGGCTCATATCTTTTCATCGGCTGGGCCGCCAGACGGGCAGGGACAGGCTTCGCCCCTTCGCCGACACGCCAGGCATCAATGAACGTGCGTTGCATGGCGAAGCGCGGCACCTTGCGGATGCGCCCTGCGTCAAAAGCCTCAAAGCCGCCGCCGGCTCCTGTCGCGGCAACGACTTTTCCGTCAGCCAGCACCTCTGCCTGGACGAACGCCGGCTGATTGACGAAATAGTAGCTGTTGCAGTTATATCCCGCCGACTCTATTTCGACCACATTGTCGCCCTTCCGCGCATCCAGTTTCCATTCGTCGATGCGAAACACGCCCTCCGGTGCGCGAACTGGGCCAAAACCGGCAAAGCGACCGTTGAGCCGCACCCTGTAGTCGTAGGCGGCAGTCACCCGCAGGGACGCAGTGCCGGAACCGCCGTCGAAATGGCAACGTATCGCGCAAAAGGAGTTCGTCGCCCGCTCCTCGCCATCTATCCATACCGGCTTCGCTTCGGCAAACGACTCAATGGGAGGCTGCGCAGTGGCAGACAGTAGCGCGGAGGCCAGCAGAAGAATTGCAATTTGCATGGTTTATTCCCTTCTTTTCAAAGGTTTACTTTGTCCACTTCGACACGACTCCGCGAAGGCGCACCCTTCCGCTTGCGTTCCTTCCGGCAAGCACGTCGGCTTCGGTGAACGAGGCAAGCAAAATCTCCTGCGCACCGGTGCGGTCGTGGTCATAGACGACATGTATCAATCCGTCCGCCGCCTGGTCGCCGTCGGGATACGAGGCGTGGTTGCGCTCGTCGAGGAGAAGCCCGCCTTTCCACGTTGCGCCGTCGTCGTCAGAAAGATACGCGGTGAGGTTCCGCCGCCCGCAGTCCTCGCCGATCTTCCCGTGCTTGACGAGAAGCAGGTTGCCGCTCTTGAGCCGCCTTAGGAAAAACCTGCTGCTCGTATGCTCGAAACGCGCCTTGCGTGGCGCGTCCCACGTGCGTCCGCCGTCATGCGAAACGCTCTCCATGCAGTTCGTCCCGCGGGCCGTGCGGATGAAAGTAAGGATGTCGCCGTTGCCAAGCTCCGCCACGGCATGTTCGTCGTAGGCGCGGATGCCGGCCGGCAACGTCACGCCGCCGATGAAAGCGAAGGACTTCCCTTCATCCCTCGATTCGTAGAAGCATGCGGAGGGCGCGGCGCTCCAGTGCGCCACGGGGAAGAGCCACGCGCCGTCGCGCCGGATGATCGGCTTGCACATCATCACGCCGCGCGCGATCTGACGCGGCTGCGGGTATGGCGGCTTGGGCGGCGCGTCGCCCTGAAGCTCCACGCACATGAGCTTGTCGTTCTTGGGATCGGCGTTGCAGCCCGCGCCGGGGTCGCCGTCCACCGCCTGAAGCGGCGCGACCCGCTCGGCCCACGTCCAGAAGAGCCGCCCATCGGGCGCAGTCCATATTTCTGGATCGAACGCGCGTTTCGGGCCCAAGCCGTCGGGGTCGGCCACAAGCACGTCCTTCCATGTGCGCCCGCCGTCCGCGCTCGTCGCAAGCGTGCAGTAGTTGTTGGAGTCTTCGCCGCCCGTCGGGCTTCCGTAGAATGTCGCCCACAGCCTTCCGTTCCGGGCCACGGCTACGGACGGTATTCCGGTGTGACGGCGCGTTTGCGCGGAATGCGCCGCGTCCGGCTCCGCGACGTATGCGGCGCGGGCAGTCTGTCTTGTGAACTCCACCTTGTCGATGTACACGGCATTGATTGACGACTTGCCGTCGTCGCCGAACGTGCCGGGCGCGATCCAGAGTATCTCCCCGTTGCGCGGCGTCCACGTCACAATGTCGTACCAGGCGTATTCGTTGGATGTCTGGCTTGTCTTGAATTTTGCGCCTCCCGCCGATGACCTGTCGCTTGTGCAGTAGATGCCGGAACTGAACGCCATACCGTCGCGGCGGCTATCGACGCGCACCCTGAGCCGCAGCCTGTACTTCGCGCCCGGCTCGAACGCGACGCGCGAGATCGGGAACTGCACGCACCATGTGAAATGCGTGTTTAAGAGCTTGAGCGCCTTGCCGTCGCTGGCCTTCGGGTCGTCCACGAACTCGCCCCACGTGCCGGGGTTGATGATGCCGAGGAAGCGCTCCTCCAGCTCGCCGCTGTCGGCGCGGTACGGCTGCACGCCCATCTGCGCGACGTCACGCCAGCACTGCTTGATGTCCTGGCGCGGCGTCTCCGCAAGCCGTATGTCCTTCGCCTCGTCCAGCCGCGCCACGAGCGAGCGGGCGAGCGCCTGCGCCTCGTCCGGCGGCAAAACGCCCTTCGCGTTGCGCGAAAGGTTCAGCAGCTTGCAGCCCCGCTCCATGCGCGCGTAATCAACGGAGAACGCGCCCATGCGCACATTGTACGAAATGGCGGGATCGTCCGCCACGGCGGCTTCGGCCTTGCGCCAGACGGCGGCGGCCTTGGACAGGAACTCGTCCGAAAGCGCCGGGTTGTCCACGCTGTCGAACATCTTGAGCGGATGGTCGGGCGACTTCGAATACTCCCGCTGGAGCTTGTGCAGCTTCTCGAAGTAGGCGCGCACGAGCGGCGCGGCCTTGCCGTAGTACCCCGTGAAGAAGTCGTCCAGGAGCGGCTTCATCGGCAGGTCGGGGTTCCACATCCATTTGGCGAGCAGCCACGCCTTCAGCTCCCCGAAGTCGGCATGCCGCCCCTGCCACGCGCCAAGCGCGAAGATCGCCTTGACGTTGTTGCGGCGGAAGAACCGCAAGTTGCCCTGGAGCGAATAGACGTTCGCCCACGGCAGCGGGTAGTTCGCGAAGTCCGTCGTGTAGTCCCAGACGAACAGGAAGTCCGTCTGGCGTCCCCAATCCTCGATGGTCTTGCGGAACTCCACATTCGCCTTGTACTGGCTTTCCTCGAAGGACCACGCGAAGTCGCCTGTCGAGCAGAGGCACGGCACGACGTTGTGCCGGAGCTTCGTCTTCTTCGGCGCCTTCTGCGTGTACCCGTAGGCAAGCGTCTCGATGATGACATTGGGGAACTCCTTCTCGACAGCCTCGGCGACGGCGTTCACGAAACGCACGTTCGTTCCCGACGGCGACCCCTCCTCGTCGTCAATCGCCTTACAGTTCGGACACTGGCAATAATGGTTGTTGTCCTCCTGGCTCACGCCGTAGAACTTCGCGCCAGGATCCCTGCGGATGCGCTCCAGCACGTTCGACGTGACTATGCGCAATACGTCGGGATTCGTCAGGCACAGCTGCGTCTGCGACTTGCCGCGGACGCGCTTTCCGTCGATCATGCTGAAGTACTCGGGGTGTGAATCGAAATACTTGTCCGAGGACAGAAGCGAATCGAACGTGTGGCAGCTTCCGAGTCCGCCGCCGAAGCGGTACGGGTTGCCGCCGTACTTCTCGTCGAACGACCTCCACGAACGGCTGTTCACCCTGAGCCGCGCCGCGAACTCCTGATGCTGGGTCACGTCGTACCAGTACGGCTCGCGCATCGCGAACGCCGGAACCTGCGTATCGTCCAGATTGGAAGGCACCACGATGCGGTCGAGCTTCGGAACGACCGAGTGCCACGACGTGTACCAGCGGCAGCCCGCGAACCGCTCCAGCACCTCGTACACGCCATAGAGCGTTCCGCGCTCAGCCGAGCCGATGATGTACAGGCGTTCGCCGTCGGCCTTGAGGTGGAACCCGTCCGTACCGGGAGGGACGCAATCCGTCGCGTCCGCACCTCCCAGCACAATCGCCTTTGCCGGAATCGGCTTGGCGTCCGTCACAATCGGCAGACGCACCCCCGTCGCCTTTTCGGTGAAGTCGCGCAGTTCCTCCGCCGCGTACTTCTGCGACGGCGAAGCCTTTTCCGGCACGACGATTGAATACTTGGCCTCCTTGCCGCGCTCAGCGATGGTGAATGCAGGTCGCGGGAAGATGTTCGTGACGGCGCCAAGCCAGAACTTGGCCATGCTGGCGTATCCAGAGTCGTTCGGGTGGACTTCATCGGCAAGCTGATCGAATCTGAGGGCGGCATGCATGTCAAGCATGTGAGCATGTTGCCCCTTGGCGCGCTGACATGCGACGATGTCCGGAACGGCAGGGTTGAACACATTGGTGATGGCAGCGTACTTCCAGTTGGCGGCAACGTTGCCGACTTTCGGCTCTGTCCAGCGCGGCATAAGCGTAGCAACGACGACTTCAGCGGACGGGCTGCGCGCATAGATGCGATCCAGCAACCTTACAAGACTGTTCGTCGCCTCATTGCGGAACACGCGCTCTCCCATAAGCGATTCGTTCGTGCCAAGAAGCATTAACACGCAATCGACCGGCCCACACTTGTCGAACACGCCATCAATCCGCTTGAGTGTTCCGGCGATGGTGATACCGCTGATTCCTTCATGATCCAGATCCCCCAGCGCCGGATCGAACCTGCCGTAGCTGTCGGTCTGCGTCCCGACGAAATCAACCCGATAGCCAAGGTTGGTCAGCGCGTTCCAAAGCGGCGCACGGTATCCGTTGCCGGTGGAGGAATGCGAACCGTGCGTGATGGAGTCGCCTAAAAGCATGATGCGAATCGTATCGTTGGAAATCGACGCGCCCGTCATGTCAGTGGCTGCACTTTCACCGCAAACCGAAACCAGCATAATCGCTGCCACAAGCGATGGCACCCCTTGGCGCATTCGCCTGCAAACCATGTCAATGCCCATGAATCCCTCCCTTCCCTGCAATCGGCTCTACGCCGTGAACAGATAGTCTTTGACAAGCAGATAGTTCTTCTTTACGCCGAGGTCCTGCATCCAGCACTTCGTGTAGTTCGTGCGATACGGGCCAGAGCCTATTCCGCCGCCGTTGTTGTTGTCCCAGAGCCAGCTCGGGGTCGGCCAGATGGCCGCCTCGGGCTTGACCGCCGCGTAGAAGTCCTTGTCCACGCCGCACTGCCCGTGGTGCGCGAGAAACACGATGTCGTGCCTGAGTCGGGCGCCAAGCTTCTTCATGGCGTCTTGCCCGCCCTCCACGCCGAGGTCGCCCGTCTCAAGCCACGTCTTGCCGCCAGCCTTGACGGAAATCATCACGGACGAGTTGTTTATGGCGTTTCCGTCGCAGAGGAACGGCTCGTTAAGTATCTCAAACGACCAGCTGCCGAAATTGACGACGCGCCCCACCGAGCAGTCGCCGCGCTTCACGTCCTTCAGGCACTTGCCCAGCACGTTGTCGCAGAAGTTGGTCAGGTACGGTCTGGATGCGGGTTCGCGCTTGAGCATCCATTCGCGGTCGGGGAAGTTGTAGAGCAGCTCGCCGATGGTCACGCCGTAGAAGTCAGGCCGTTCCGCCATCGTGACGAGCGCGCCGTAGTGGTCTCCGTGGGCGTGGGTGATGAACCAGTAGTCCACATGCCCGCCGAGTTTGCGCAGAAAATCCCCGAGGAACTTGCCGTCGCCTCCAAGACGGAGATACCCGCCGTCGACGACAAGTATCTTCCCCTCAGGCGAGACGAACACGGTCGAGAGCGAAATGCTGTCGATGCGGCTGGAGAGCGCATAGACGCGCCCGCCGTCGTTGAGAAGCTTGACGGTCTGCAGATCCTTGAACTTGACGTCTGGCGTCGTCAGCGCCTTGTTCACCGCGCCCAACGCGCCGCGAACGCCCGTTGCCGCCGCCATCGCGACGCCTCCGGTCAGAAAGTCTTTTCGCGTGAACATATCCATCCTCCTCCGTTTGATTCTATATGCATGAATTATACTATACTTCCCTCATGGCGTAAATCACGAAACGCAAACTACGCCATGGGGAAGGCATATAATCAAAGGCCTCTTACTTGATGCTTATGGCAAGCCCCTTCTGCGGGACGATCTTCAACTCGTGCGTGGACGCATAGTAGCGCACCGTCCAGCCTGCAGGCAGGTTCGTGGACTTGAACAGCGCACCGTCCTTGATGCCACCGGCGAGCGTAGCGATCGTGTATTTCTGCGCCTTGTTCAACTTCGTAGTGTCGTTGACCTTGAGAGTCATCTTCGAGAGGTCGATCTGCGCCGGATAGTTCAGGCAGTCGCTGTTGCCGTTCTCGTCCACGTCGATCTCCAGTGCGACGTCGTCCGCGATGGCAGCGCCGTAGTCCGAAAAGGAGAGAGTGCCGAGCGAATCCGCGCCCATGCCGGGTGCAATGGCCTCGGTCACGGTGAGGACGGCAGTGGCTGACATCTCGCCGAAACTGCCGCTGCCCTCAAGACGAGCGAAGGTTTGGCTGCGGGCATTCATGTAGAAATTCGCACCTGCATTGACTCGTACCGCGATGTTCGGATTGAGGTTGTTGTCCGAGCTGGGCCGGTAGTTGCCCTGCATCACCGTCAGCGGGCCATTGAACGTGCATGCGCCGACAAGAGACAACGTGCTGCCGGCGCCATATAAAGTCACGCCGCCGTCCTGCCCGGCGCCCGACAGGATCGGGACATAGATCATAAACGTAATGGCATTTGCGTTCGTTACTATCATCCCGCCTTCCATGACCTTCCACGTAAGGCCTTCACATGTCTGGGACCTGTACGATCCCTCGATGATCGCAATTCTATTGGTATTTGCCCATTCAAGCGCACCGCCGTTGAAGCAGAGCGTCGCTTTTCTGCCGGAGTTGTTGCAATACAGCGCATTGCTCACCCTCAGCGTTCCACCTGTCTCTACGTTGATCACGGAATTATCGGCGTTTGTGTAAACGCTATAAGTATCGCCCGCCATGCGCAGGCTGCTGGTGACAAACCTGCCGCCGTCACGGATCGTCGTGGTCGCCGCTCCGCTGTAGGAATGCAAGAACTCCGACCCGGACACATCAACGATTCCGCTTCCAGAAATGGTCATTCTTGCGCTGGTGCATGACAGACGGCCATTGCCCGCCTTGACGAGACCGCCCGTCACCACAAGATGGCCGCTGCCGGCTATGTTCAGCTCGCTGCCGTCATTCACGCCCCACTCCTCGTCGTGCATGCCTGTGGTGTTGCTGAACGCCAGCTGCGTGCTGTTCTCAAGCATGAACGTGCCGCCGCCGATGACGGTCGGCTGATGGACGAGCAGACGCCCCAGATGGTTCGTGCTGTCAGCCGGCGGCTCCAGTATCACAGTACCATTATTGTCATATCCTCCTGTGTACAAGATGCCGTTCTGCCGGTTCTCGCAGTCGAACGTGCCGTGTATCACAAATTTCTGACTGGCGTTAAACGTCGATATCCTCGCCTTCACATAGTCGCCGATGAGGACATTGCGGTTTCTGTCCAACGTCACGAGGTTGCTGTTGTTGTGCGACTGCAAAACGGTGCTTTCCCTCTTCGTCCCGTCGCCCACGAAGAATATCCAGTTTGTCGGCGTCTCCGGCAGATAGCCGAGGTTGCCGTCCGCCTGGACGCGGATGCTGCCGCCGGTTGTGATGTGAACGCCGCCCTTGTAGGTGTTGTTGCCGTACAGGACAAGTTCTGACGAATGGTCTTCCAGCCAAAGGCCCTCGCTATCCCCGCCGTCGTTTTCGATCGGATAGGGCAGAAACATCTGCTGGCCAGTCCACGACTGTGCGAAGTGCATTCCGCCAGGCCCCATCTTGATCTTGGATGTCGAGAAATTGCTGTGGTTGCGCCAATTCGTCTGGGGGTACTTTATCGTGCCGCCGTTTACGTAGAGCGTGGAGTAGTTGCTTCTGACAGAGGCATTGAAATTCGACACCACCAGAGTGCCGCCCGCAAGAACCGTCACCGTCGCCGAGTCGAGCGCGTCGGCCGTCGAGGTCCAGGGGTGGTAGTCGTTCACCGTCAAAGTGCCACCGGCGCCGACCGTAACCTGCCCGGTCATAAGGCGGAGAGAACCTATGTTCACGGTGTTGCATATCGTCAGATTACCCGAATACGGATCAGTGTAGGTCGCGGAGATGGGACCGCCGTAGAACGCATGTGAACCACGGCCCTCAACGACAAGGGCGGAAACGCCGCCGGCATCCACAGTTACATCCGCCGCGCCTTGGCCGTCGAACTTCGCAAACGTATCGTTGTTGTTGTTATGATACGTGGTCGACGCCGCCCCTGAATCGGAAACAGACCAATTGGCCGTCGTCGTATCCCATATCGGATTATCCGTGGGACCGCGCCAATAGAAGTATGTGTATGCGTTCGCGCAGATAGCCACAACCGCCGTGCATGTCAGTAGTAGCAGTTTTTTCATTGTTTTGCCTCCTTGTTCAGAAGTTGTTCAAGTGGTTTTCATTGTTTCGCCTTCGACCCAGACGGGGCCGACAACGCTGTTTGACGGATAGACGCCTGTCTTGAGATATTCAAGGATGGCATCTGACAGCACTTCGCCCGCGTACCGCGCGTCGAACTCCATGCGCGTCAGCTCGCGGGGATAGACTGGCCCGAGCCGTTTGTTCGCGAGCGTAACGATGCGCACGTCCTCCGGCGAACGGACGCCGGCATACGCAAGCGCCATCAGCGCGCCGCTCGCCAGGTAGTCGTCGTTGATGAAGCAGACCGACCCGCTCGGCAGGCGTCCCTTGGCGATCAGCTTGGCGAACGTCTCCATCCCGGCCTGTCGTGCGCCGATCAACGTGCCGACGGAGTAATCCACCTTCACAAAAACCTTGCGAACGCGTATGCCGACCTTGCGCAACGCCTCCGTGGCATCGCCCATCGTCGGCCAGAAATAGAACTGCAAGACCTCCTTCACGCCCGCCGTCTTGCACGCCGCCGCGAAGTCCGGCATGGCGAGATTGAGGTCGAGCCAAGTGCCGCCGACGGCGGATGGCGGGAACTTCCTGTTCTCGCTGAACACGGCGTAGGGCACCTTCTGCCGCGCCAGCCGCGCAAGCATCTTTGGACGGGGGTACACAGCCACGATCAGATCGACCGACTGCGCCAGCGCAACGTCCAGACGCGAGAAGTCGAAGCGCTCTTCGGGCAGGGTGCATGGTATGCAGACCTAGGTGAAGATGTAGCCGGCCTCTGACAGCCTGTTGCGCAAAGCTGTTGCCAAAACGGTTCCCACGTACTGCTCGTCGCCTTCCGGGCTGGCGAACACAACATGCCCGCGCCACTGCTTCACTGCGCGGTCGCGCACCACAGACCCGATTCGCGGACGCGACACGACAAATCCCTCGTCCGCCAACTGCCGAAGCGCGGCTTTCGTCACGATCTGGCTCACACCCAGCATAGAAGCCAAATCTCGATACGACGGCACCACGTCCCCTGGCTTGTAGATGCCGCCGACAACCCCCTGGCGAAGGCCGTCTGCAACCTGGCTGACAAGAGTCCGGCTGTCGCTCTGGCTCACTGAAAACGGAACGCTCTTCGTGATATCCACCTCCCTGTAGAACGCCGCGTATTATACTCAATATACTCATTTCCGTCAACGGCATGCCGAAGCCGGCGTTTGCGGAGCCAATCTCTGCGGCTCGACGTAGACGAATCGGGCAAGGCGTATCTCGTTCGACTCCGCAGAGCCCTCGAGGAACATGGGGCCCGAGAACTTGACGAGCGCCTTGATCTCAAACTCGTTGCCGTTCATTCCAGGCAGGCCGACCGTCAGCTGCGCAGTCCATTTGCGCGTCGCGTACAGGCAGAAGTTGACCGGCAGCTTCACGCGGCCCAGACTGTACCATCGATACCCTTCGCCGAGCGGCTTAGCCCACCTCTTTTCCGCGACAACGCGCCTATTTACGCCGTCGTAGACGCCTAGGCAGAAAGGAAGGCCATAGAGCTTGTCGCCGTCCGCCTTGAAGCGCACGACTGTCTCGCCGCCCGCAAGAGGATCGCCGAGGTCCGAGTCATGCACATATTCAACGTTCGCGGGGTCACACAGCGCAAAAGGTTTTGAACTCGCCGGGAAATCAAAGAACGGCTTGTCCGAAACGCCCTTCTCCGGCGGATGGCGCGCACCGAACCTGCGACGGATCTCCGTCAGCCGTTTAAAGCTGTCATACGCCCGTTCGACACGCTTCTTGCGCTTCGCGTCGCCATTCACGGACGCCGATGCCGCGCCGAACATCCGTTCGATCTCCATAAGGTCCTCGTCGGAAAGGAAGTTGAACTCGCCAGTCGTCGGGAACCACGAGACGAACGCGCCCTTCTCGCGACGGCGGCAGTTCAGCAACATTCTCGCATCGCGTATCTTGCAGCCCGCCGCGCCGTAGTAACGCGTCATGAAGTCGTCGATCAGCGCCGCACCGTCCTGATACGGATCCTCCATCGCCCTGCATTCCAGGTGGAACTTCAGCTCGTACATGTCGGAGCAGCCAGGGTGCTCGTGCTCCAGCAGAAAGCCCTTCACGCCATTGTCGGCGTAGAAACGGAACTTCTCGAGGATATAGTCTTCGTTCGGGAACGGGTAGCCCGCTCCCTTGCCGTACGTGACGCCATACTCCCACACGAACAGGTTCTTCGTGAAATTCTTCCACCCCAGCACAAGGTCGTGCATGGTGCGGTTGTCCTTGTCGAAGATGCCTGCCGCCATGTTCTGCCGCGTGTTGCAAAGGCGCACCGCCACCCGGTCGGCAGCATGAACGCCGTTCGACGGCGGAGCCTCGGAATGGAAGTATGCGAGCGTAGAGAAGAGCAGCTCCGGATGCTTCGCCGCCGCCTTTGCGACAACAGCGTTCAAGAAGTTTAATTGCCGTCCGGAGTGCCCGTACTTCGCGGTCGCCGCCGCGCATGCCTCGCACGTGCAGAAGTTCCGGCTGTCGTTCATCGAGATGTCGTAGATGCGCGGCGCCGGCAGCCCCTTCGCGGCGGCATCCGCCGCACCCTTGACTATGTACGCCTCAAGCCGCCGCGCGAACTCGTCCGCAAGGCCAGGACACGTCAGACACATCTGACCGTCGCTATGTCCACCGACACGCTTGCCGTTGACGAGCGCATACCACTCGGGATGCGTCGCACCATACTCCCTGAACGGCAGGTACATGTCCCACGTGTGCGCATGGCTGGGCGGCCCGTAGGTGAACGCACCGCCAAGCTCCGCCGGAATGCGCGAATCACCGTTGTCGTTCAGCCGGTTGCGGACGGCGGTGCGCGGGTCAGGCCTTCCTTCGTTGGGATAGCTGCGGTAGATGTTGCGACATGAGAAGAACGGCCTGCCACGCAGGTCAAGCGCACCGAACGCAAGCGGCCTTGCGGACGGCACGTCTTCGTCGCCGTCGCCCCACCACCTGACGCCGCATTCGTCTTCGAGAAAGCGATAGACCGCATACAGCGTTCCGCGCGTGCCGCCGCCCGCAAGGACAACGTCCCGCCCGAACGACCTGACGCGCCATTCCTCGTCCTTGAACGAATCCGGGGACAGTCCCCTGCCGCGCGCAAACGCCGTGTCGCCGACATGGAAGACCGCGTCGCCACGCCCTTCGACCGTCAGCATGTTTTGTCCGAGGCAGAGGTCAAGGTAGTGGGCCAGCTCCTCGACGGCGGTCTTCTCCCATGCCCTCGGCGCCTCCGGTCCAACGACTGAAAACCGCTCCGCGCCACACGTCGTCGCGCAGGCGCAAAACGCCGCCAGCGCAGCGCAGCGCTTCGGCAGGCCCCTTCGTGCGAACATGTCCGCCAGATTCCCCGGTTTCAGCGGATGCTGAGCAAAGTGCCCTTCTGGCAGAAGACCTTCAGTTCACCCGAGGAAGGATAGTACCTCACCACCCAGTCGCCAGTAAGGTTGGTGGACCTGAACTCGCCCGTGCAACCCTGAGGCAGCATGGCGATCGTGTACTTCTTCTCCTCGTTCAACTTCGCGGTGTCGTTCACATGAAGCGTCATCTTCGAAAGGTCGAGCTGCGCCGGATAACTGAAGCAGTCGCTCTCGCCAGCAGCATTCACGTCGATTTCCAGGGCAACCGTTTCGCTTTCGTTAGTCCCGATGTTGATGGCGCCACCCTGAATGGACAGCGTGCCTAGGGAATCTGCGCCCATGCCGGGGGCGATGGCCGAGGTCACGGTGAGAAGCTTCGTCCCGGACGTCACGACTTCCGTGAACTTACCGCTGCCTTCGATGCGGGCAAACGTCTGGCGGAACGTGTTCATGGCAAACCTCGAAGCGACGCGGGCCGTGAGCGTCGCAGGGAGCGGATCATTGATGCCAATCGAGACGGTGCCCTGCATGACGGTAAGCGGCCCGTTGAAGGTGTGCCCCTGCCTCATGATTGCCAAGGTATGGGATCCCCACTTCGTGAGGCCGCCATCGGTCTCGCCGGCCGGCACGCCGCTCCTGATAGGCGGATAGAACCACATCTGGAGGTCGTTCGTGATGTTCATGCCGCCCTTCAGCACATTGTAGGCGACGTTGGTCCTCGTCGCCTCGTTGTCGTTGCCGTAGTAGCAGTTGTCAAACTGATGCCCCGCGCCCGGAACCTCCGGATTGGCCCACTCGATGGCACCACCGTTGAAGTTGACTGTCGCCTTGTAGGTCGGCTGATTGTCATGGATGTAGAGGCTGGCCTTGAGACGCACCACTCCGCCCGTTTCGATGTTGAAGACGGACTTCGAGGCGTTGCTCCCCGCGCCATTGCCGCCGATGCGGACCTTCTGGAGATGGAGACGACCGCCGTTCCGGACGGTTGTCGTCGCGGCGGCGGCATTCGCGTGGAGCATTTCATGACCGTCGAAATCGACAAGCCCGCCATCGATAATCATCGTTCCGCTCTGGGTGATGAGGCGGTCGCCGGCGACGGTCTTGAGCTCGGCGCCGCTTTTGACCGTAAGCGTACTCCCGTTATTCAGCGGCGAACCGGTATTCATCCCCCAATTTTCTTCGTTGCTCCCACCAAGACCCTTTGTGCTGTAGAGAAGCGTCGTGCCGCTGGCGAGGACGGTCGGAACGCCGACGGAGAGACGGCTGACGCGATTGGTGCGACCGCTGCCGGGATCGAGCGTAACCGTGGCTGCGCTATCGTGGTGCCGGGTATGCAGGAAACCATGCTCGTGATTCTCGCATGAAATCGCGCCCTTGATCGTCAGCGGCGAGTTGCTTGCGTAAGTGCCGATTTGAGCCGTGACACCGTTGCCGATCCGGATGTTGCGGTTTGAGTTGATGGTGACGGCGCCATGGGCGACAAACTTGGAGGAAACGGTATTGGACGGACTCTCGAAGAAGATGTTGTCCGTCGGCGAGGACGGAACCGCACCAAGAGCCGAATCGCCATCGATGCCGACGGCGCCGCCTGTACCCGCAATGTGCAGTCCGCCGCGAAAGGCGTTAGAGGAGTTGTTCTGAATATAGATATAACCCGTGTGGTCATCCGTGATGAGACCGCCGTCGGTTGGCAGATTGACATCCGTGCCGATCGGAGCGGGCAGATAGGTCCAACCGCCGGCGACACGCTCCGTGACGTGAATTCCGCCCGCGCCGAGAACGATCTTGCTCTTGCCGAACGTGACTTTGTTCTGGTACGTATCATAAGTGTGGAGCAACGCGCCGCCGTTGAAGTAAAGCGTAGAGGTATAGCTGGATATCCTCGTCTTGTCGAATCCAGCCTTCAACGTGCTGTTAGTGAGAACAATCAACTTTGATTCGGGCGTATAATCGGCCCATGGCTGGTAAGAACCTTCAAGGTAGCCGCCATCGCCAACCGTTAGCGTACCTCCCTGCAGACGCAGGGCACCGCCTGTCACATCATTGCAGATTATGGAATTACCACCTTTGGGATCGACATTTGACGTAGTGATGGGACCTCCATTTAACGTATAAGCGCCACTGTTAAACTCAATGACAAGAGCCGATACGCCATCGTCGTCAACAGTGATGTTCGATGCGCCACCACCATCAAACTTCACGATCGTATCGTTATTATTGTTATGATACGTTGTCAATGCAGAACCAGATGACCAGTTTGCCGTCGTCGTATCCCAAATCGGATTATCCGTGGGACCACGCCAGTAAAAATACGTGTAGGCGTTCGCGCAGAGCGCCGATGTCACGCAAGCCATAACGGCGGCGGCTTTCGCGACAAATGCCAGCCATTCCAGTTCCCCGGTTGTTTTATTCATGTTCAAGACTCCTTGTTGCCGGTGTGCGGCGACACACTTTTCCTAGTTATGTGATAATAATATCATAAACTGGGTGGCTGATTGACGGGCCTTGCAGATTGTGATACCATTTCAGGCATGAAAGCGACTACCGAACATCCATATCCGAAGAACTTTGAGGAGTTCCTTGATTGGTTCTCAACCGATCAAGACTGTGCAGATTACC